>CAIQWD010000067.1 GCA_903875445.1 uncultured delta proteobacterium
CGCCCTCATGGCCCTGTCCATCGCTCACCGCGGCTATGTTCTCCAGACCGGCGAGATCACCGTTACCGATTCGGCCGCGCAGCTCAGAAATAACAAGGCGGTGCAGAAGGCTTATCTTGGCATGTCGTAAGATAAGGTTTTGTAAAAAGATGGTTCTGGCGAACCATAAGCCTTAAACTTCCTTTCTTGCTCTTTGATCGGCAATGAACCCGAGGGGGAACTCTTGACCGGAAATCTGAAACATCAGCTTATTTTCGAGGATCGCATCGGCATCGTCTTTGACATTGCCCGGTTAATGACCGGGCAGGGCCTGAATATCGTCAATATGGAGGTGGAGCAGAGGGATGGGAAGGCCAAGATCTCCATTGAAATAGAAAAATATGGTTTCGGCATCGATAAAGAATCGCTCTTTGCCTTGTTTTCCACCCTGCCGGGACTTGAGAGTCAGGCAGAACTGCTCAGTCTGCCGCAGGAAAAGCGCCAGGAATGGTTTCGTACCCTGTTCGACGGGATGAGCGAAGGGATTATCTCCGTCGATGCGCGGGGAATAATCAGCACCATCAACACCGTCGCCTGCCGCACCCTCGGTGAGGTGTACGAGGATGTCATCGGGCAGCATATCAGCGAGATAAGCCCCAAGGATTCGATTCTTTTAGAATGCGTCGAAAAGAAAATACCGGTGAGCAGAAGGAAGTCGGCGCTCACCACTACCGGCAGGATAGAGTTCTACGGTTCGGCAAAACCGATCTACGACTCCCAGGAGAACTTTGTCGGCGCCGTTCTTCTCATGAAAAATCTCAAAGAGGTCAAGGAGATGGTCGATGCCATCTCGACCCCCTTGAACGTCACCTTCGATGATTTCATCGGCCAGAGTCCGGCCATCAAAAATCTTATTACCTTTGCCCGAAAAGTTGCTGAAACCGGCACCATCGTATCGCTCACCGGTGAGAGCGGGACCGGCAAGGAGGTCTTTGCCAGGGCTATTCATTTTGAGAGCGGCAGAAGTGGACCGATTATCCCCATCAACTGTGCGGCGCTTCCCGAAGCGCTCATTGAAAGCGAACTCTTCGGCTATGTCGATGGGGCATTTACCGGTGCCCGGAAAACCGGCAAACCGGGGCTCTTTGAGGCAGCTCAGGACGGCACCATTTTTCTTGATGAGATCGGCGATATGCCGCCGGGCACCCAGGCAAAAATCCTCCGGGTGCTGCAGGACGGGCATATCCGGCGGATTGGCGGCTTTGAAGAGATTCCGGTAAACGCCAGGGTCATTACCGCGACCAATAAGAATCTCCATGAAATGGTGCAGGCGAAAAAATTCCGCGAGGATCTCTTCTATCGTATCAATGTATTGACCATTCTTATCCCGCCGCTCAAAGAACGGTTAATGGATATCCCTCTTCTCGCTGGGAGTTTTCTCCGCCAGTTCAACCAGAAGCTCGGGAAGGCGGAGCAGACCATCAGTCGCGAGGCCATGGCCAGGCTGTATGATTATGCATGGCCGGGCAATGTCAGGGAATTAAAGAATGTAATTGAACGGGCAGCGGTTTTGAGCGATACCGAAGTAATCGCTGTTGAAGCGATACTGCTCGGCCATGAAACGGTCGGCCACGGGAACCGCAGCAGCGTCGGTCTCTTGTATGGAGGCGGTGGCGGCAGACCTTTGAAGGAGCTGGTTGGCCGCTATGAAACGGATATACTGCTTGACACTCTCAATGTCGCCGCAAGTATCCGGGAGGCTGCCAGACGGCTCGGGCTGTCGCACACCGCATTGCTGAAAAAAGTAGAAAAATACAAACTGGCCATCGGTAGTAAAAGTAACCAATGGCACAAAAACGGACCAGTCGAATAACATTCTTTAATAATTCATATTTTGTCTTGTTCTTATGGTGTCTGGTAGTAAAGGATACCAATTCCCCGCCGTCCGCTACTATAGTTAGTCTCAACGATTGTCCTCTTCAGCTTTTTCCGAAATTCCCTCGTTCCACTCCTTTCTCTTTGATTTCATAGAATTATTTTTCGATAATTGCAAACCCGCCAGGTATTTATTTGATCTCTTGCCGTCGTTGGCAAGCACTTTGCAATGTACTCTCCATCGGCGCGGGGCTTTTTACAAAACCGCTATCAGCTGCGAGAGGTGCATTTCTTCATCGTAACCTCAAGGGGACAGGCAGCAGAAGTAAGCATCTTAACGAGAGGAGGTTGAGGAATATGCAGGTCGGAATCTTAAAGGAAATAAAAGAGGCGGAAAACAGAGTTGCCATGACTCCTGCCGGAGTGGAAACCATGCGGGCCAATGGTCATCAGGTGATGGTGGAAAGATCGGCGGGTGCCGGCAGCGGCTTTACCGATGATGCCTATGTTGCCGCTGGGGCCGAGATTGTTGAAAGCCCTGCCGAAATATATATGCGGGCCGAAATGGTCATGCATGTCAAAGAGCCTCAACTCTCAGAATATGGGATGGTCCGGGAAGGGCAGATTGTTTTCACCTATTTTCACTTTGCCCCAGACGAGCAGCTTACCCGCGCCTTTATCGGCAATAAATCGATTGCCGTTGCCTACGAAACCGTGGAGGGAGCAAAGGGAGATCTGCCGCTCTTGACGCCGATGAGTGAAGTTGCGGGACGGATGTCCATGCAGGAGGCGGCCAAATACCTGGAGCGCTTCTATGGCGGCCGGGGAATACTTTTGGGTGGAGTTACCGGCGTGGCACCGGCAAGCGTAGTGATAATCGGTGGCGGAGTAGTTGGCACCAATGCCGCGCAAATGGCCTGCGGGCTGGGGGCCAAGGTATATCTTTTGGACATGAATCTGGATCGACTTCGCTACCTCTCGGAGGTTATGCCGAAGAATTGTTTTCCGATGATGAGCAGTAAGACCCTCCTGCGTGAGTTGGTGATGGAGGCCGATGTGGTTATCGGTGCGGTCCTGGTTGCCGGAGCGAAGGCTCCGAAATTGCTGACCCAGGACATGTTGAAAACCATGAAAAAAGGCTCGGTGATCGTCGATGTGGCCATCGACCAGGGAGGCTGCTTTGCAACCTCAAAACCGACAACCCATACCGATCCGGTCTTTGAAATCGATGGCGTGATCCACTATTGTGTTGCCAATATGCCGGGCGCCGTACCCGTAACCTCCACCATGGCCCTGACCAACGCTACCCTTCCTTATGCACTGCTGCTCGCCAACAAGGGTTGGAGACAGGCTGCGCTCGACAACCAGGGGATCAGAACAGGCCTGAATATCGTCAAGGGCAAGGTGACCTGCAAGGGTGTCGCCGAGGCTTTTGGTCTTGCGTATACCCCGGTTGTGGAAGTGATCTAGCTAGAGAGTCCCATTGACATCGGCAGTGGCGCGGCGGAAGCTGAATGACCCCTGCCAGACAACAAGGTGAACCGAAAAAAAGCTGTTATACAACCCAGGAGGAGAACAATGTCGAAGCGAAGGAATACAGTATTTGGGATGATGGTTGCCGCAGGTTTGACACTTGCGCTGATCGGTTCTGCGGGAGCCGCGGACAAAGCCATCAAGGTTGCCACCCAATCACCGTTGTCGGGTGACCAAAGTCTCACCGGCGTGGACATCAAGCGTGGCGCCGAAATGGCCCTTGAGCAGTTGGGCGGACCCTTGACTGCTTTGGGTTTTAAAGTCACATTGTCTCCATTTGACGATCAGGCTAATCCCGATAACGGCGTTGCCAATGCTAAGCAAATCGTTTCCGACCCGGCAATTCTCGCCGTTGTCGGCCATTATAACTCAGGGGTGCAGATTCCTTCTTCGGAAGTGTATCATACCTCCGGTCTCGTCAACGTTTCTCCGGCAAACACCAATCCGAAGGTAACCACCCGTGGCTATCTGGAAGTAAATCGTATCGTTGGACGTGACGACGTGCAGGGTGTGGTCGGTGCCGACTTTGCCGCCGCCAAGGGTGTGAAGACCGCCTTTGTTGTTCACGACAAATCGGCCTATGGCCAAGGTATTGCCGAGTTCTTCAAGAAGAAGGCTGAAGAGAACAAAATCAAGGTGCTCGGTTTTGAAGGAACTGAAGAAAAAGCCAATTTTGACGCTATCCTGTCCCCGGTTATAGCTGGTAACCCTGATATGGTCTACTTCGGTGGTATGGCTTTCCAGGCTGCCGTTCTCTTTAAACAGGCCCGTGAGAAAGGATACGAGGGTATGTTCCTGAGCGATGACGGTTTTGATTCCGCCGATGCCGTGAAAATCGGCGGGAAAACCCTCGTTTCCGGTGGCGGCACCTTCTATTCAACCGTCTCCGGCCCGGCCTCCGTATACCCCGGAACAGCTAAGTTCATTGAGGATTTCCAGGCGAAATACAAGGCTGCACCCCAGCCATTTGCTGCCCAGGGTTATGATTCCATGTCTATTGTTCTGAAAGCCATTGAGAATGCAGCTGTTGCGGGTAAAAATGAAGTTCCGACCCGCGAGGCTGTTGCTAAGGCCGTTCGTGCGCTGCAGGCCTTCAAGGGAATTACCGGTACCTATACTTTTAATGCTATTGGTGATCCTGAGAAAGCACTGTATTTCATCCAGCAGGTCAAATCTGCAGATCCGGCCGCATGGGCTACCAATCCGATCGTTCAGACGCTTGAGATTGCCCCTCCCAAGTAAGACTTCCTAGGTTCTCTGCCCGGCCCTTTGCAGTATAAAGGGCCGGTTCTTTATCAACTCTGGGGAGTGATTATGAAACGATTCCTGAGATCTTTAAATGTATATGAATTAATTCGGCCGATCGGCCAGTTGTTGAAGTTTTCCGTCGGCAGCGCAGCGGCCATGTCAGCCATTGTTGTACTATTGGCCTTGGTTCTCGATAGGACGGCGGTGGGTGTGCATCTCATGGACAAGCTGCATGTCACCGTGTTCACCTATACCCTGTCGAATTTGCCGCAGGTGGTGATCGACGGCCTGACCATCGGCTTCGTCTACGCCGCCATCGCTCTCGGCTATACCATGGTGTACGGGGTGCTCCAGTTCATTAACTTTGCCCACAGTGAAATCTTTGCGGTCGGGGCCTTTGTCGGCGTGGAGTTGCTTATCTTCCTGCAGTCGGCAGGTGTTCTCGCCGGTGCCTCGCTCTTTATGGCCTATGCCTATCTGCTTTTGGCAATCCTCCTCGGCATGCTCGCCGCTGGCGGCCTGGCGGTGGCGGTGGAACGCATCGCCTACCGGCCCCTGCGCGGGGCATCCCGTCTGGTGCCGTTGATCTCGGCCATCGGCGTTTCCTTTTTGCTCCAGGACGTCATTCGTCTGGTGGAAGGCTTGACCACCGGCCAGTTCAACCGGATTATGCCGACATTCGGTAACTTCGATGAACGGGTAATTTTCGGTAAGCTGTCGATGGGCGCCTCAAAACTGGTCCTGGGGATCTCCATCAAATCGATTGTCGTTATTGTCGTTGCCGTTTTGATGCTGGTTTGCCTCAATTACCTGGTGAACGCCACGCGAGTAGGCAAGGCGATCCGGGCGGTTGCGCAGGATATGCCGACCGCCAGCCTCATGGGGATCAACGTCAACCGAATCATCTCCCTGACCTTTCTCGTCGGCGGATTGCTCGGCGGAGCGGCAGGCGTGCTCTATGCCCTGAAGTTCACCAGGATCGATCCCTTTGTCGGCTTTTTCCCGGGGTTGAAGGCGTTTACCGCC
>CAIQWD010000068.1 GCA_903875445.1 uncultured delta proteobacterium
TCCGTCATACTAGAGAAATCATCCACAACCTCATGTCGCCCCCCGCGCGGGGGCGTGGATTGAAACAAGCTCTCAAGACCACAACTTGACGACAAGAAAGGTCGCCCCCCGCGCGGGGGCGTGGATTGAAACTCTACAAGGGGGCGATGTCCTGTCCCCAGGTATGTCGCCCCCCGCGCGGGGGCGTGGATTGAAACACCCCACCCGGCCTTATCGGGCCGCTCGGCAGAGGCCGCTCCCAGCCTGTTCCCCGCACTCGCGGGGATGAACCGTCGTTTCCGACAAAGAAAATATATTGCTTTGCAGCTATATAACTTAATAGCTATATTTGAGCGTGGGATGGGAAATTGAAAATACAGATGAATTTAGTGACTGGTGGAATTCTTTGTCCGCAGATGAACAGGACTCTATTGTCGTAACTGTGGGGCTCCTCGAGAGCTTAAAGGGGAACAAATAACATGGCAAAATCATTCCATACACTAAAAGAAAAAATTTCTGCAGAACGAAAAGTAAAGATTGATGAAAGGATCAACAAAGCCTTGGTGGAAATGCCACTAGCTGAACTTCGTCAAACAAGAAAAATGACTCAGGAACAGATCGCTCGATCAATGAGGATTAAACAGGCCTCGGTTTCCAAAATGGAGGGTCAGACTGATATGTATATCTCCACCCTTCGTAAATACATAGCAGCGATGGGAGGAGAATTGGAGATTGTCGCAAAATTCCCGGACGGAATGTAAGCATTGACAAATTCAACGCCTTTGAATTATTCGAGTAACGCTGCAGGATCTTCAGGCCTGTCAGCTATCGCTAGCCTTCTCAATAAAGAATCGAGTCAGCTATCGCCAGCCTTCTCGATAAAGTATCGAAAAAGGTTCCGATGAATGGCGTAGCGTTCCGTCATCATTTCCGGGTGCCACTGCACTCCAAATACGTAAGGGGCCGTGCGGTGCTGAAAGCCCTCCACCAGACCTTCTCGACTGAGTGCCGCGGGCATCAACTCCGGCGCCAATATCGCAACTCCCTGGTGATGCAGGCTGTTGACCCACAGGCTTTCCACCCCGTAACACTGCCGCAAAAAGGTGCCTTCAAGAAGCAGCACCTCATGCACCAAGGCCTCTCGCCCGAGATGGACACTATGGTGTGGGACCTCGGCACTGTAATATGTAACCAAATCCTGATACAGCGTCCCGCCGAAATAGACATTCAGCAATTGAAAACCTCGGCAAATCCCGAGAATCGGAATGCCTTTGGCAAGCGCCGCTTTAAGAAGCGCCCACTCGTACTGGTCGCGTCGCTCTATTACCGGGCCAAGGCCTGGTCGCACCTCCTGCCTGAAAAGTGCAGGGGCCAGATCCTCACCGCCGGCCAACAGCAGGCCGTCTAATCGCTGCACCAGGTCCGCCGCTGCCCGGAGATCACAGAGTGTGGGTAAGGCCACTGGGATTCCGCCGCCTTCATGCACACTGCGGGAGTAATCCAGGTTGGACATCAGCATATCCTGTCCTTCCGCCCCGCGCGCCCTGCGACCTTGCAGCTCCTTGTCGGCAACAAAATATGTGCTGATACCGATGAGTGGTTTCATAAGCTATGGTAATTTTTATAATGAGAAAGGATAGTTGCTATCCCCCAATCTTGAATTCCCGTTCATAGCCCACGGTGTATTGGCGGGATGTGGTATTTCGGATACTGAGAAAATGAGCATTATTTTTATCAAAGGGGCAGAGAGGCAGAGCACAAGGTTCAAATCCGAATTTCCGATAAAATTTGGGGTTCCCGAGAACAAAAATTGTGTTTTCCTTGATGACCTCCTGCCGCAAGGCAAAGCGGAGTAACTCGGAACCGATCCCCTGATTTTGCACCTGCGGCTTGACTGCCAACGGTGCCAAATGCAATCCACAGACCTTTGCGCCATCAAAGGCGTGCGAAAAAGCAATAAAGGCGATAACCGTATTCTGATGAATACACACCCATTCATGGACAATCTTCCCGTTATTATGAAGTTTTTCGATTAATTGAACTTCATATGTGCTGCGCGGAAATGCCTGCCGCAACAAGGCAAAAACCTTTGTATAATCATCGGGGGTGGGTTTACGTATTTTCATGAATGAAATCTATCGTTGAAAATTAAGCCGTTGTCAAATAATAACATGGCCAGGTAACGGGAACAGTTTAACCAGAGAATGACAGTTCATAGAGGAAAAAATGGTACAGATAGGCAAAATCAACAGGCTGACGATAAAAGGCATGCAGGAGTATGGCATTCATCTTGATGGTGGTGCAGCGGGGGATATTCTCCTCAGAGGTACCTATGCCGCCGAAAAGTACCAACCAGGTGATAAAATTGACGTCTTTGTCTATGTGGACAGAGAACAGCGCCTGTTGGCAACCACCCAAAAACCCACTGCCATGGTCGGGGAATTTGCCGCATTGCGGGTGGTGACAAGTGGAACGGCGGGCGCCTTTATGCACTGGGGACTGGAAAACGACCTCCTGGTGCCCAAAAGTGAGCAGCAGGACATCATGCGGGAAGGCAAATCCTATGTTGTCTATATCTTCCTCAGTGAAAAATCGAAGCGCATTACCGCCTCTTCAAAGCTGAATAAATTTCTCGACCTGCAGCCGCCGAAATATAAAGAGGGCGAGAAAGTTGATCTTCTTGTCTATGCCGAGACGGTTCTGGGCTACAGCGCAATTGTCAACGGCTCGCATGCGGGCATGATCTATGAGAACGAAGTCTTTCAAAAGCTTGCCATAGGCCAGCGACTGCCGGGCTACGTCAAAAAAGTTCGTGAAGATCACAAAATCGACCTGCGGTTGCAGCAAACAGGTTTTCAAGGAGTTGATGATATTACAGAAACCATTCTTAGCACGGTCAAGGATCGTGGCGGCATGGTTGCCGTTACCGATAAAAGCCCGCCGGAAGAGATCTACGCCTTGTTCGGGGTAAGCAAAAAGGTCTTCAAAAAAGCCATTGGCGCCCTCTATAAAAAACGGCTTATCGTCATCGACACCGATGGCATCAGGCTTGTCGGGTGACGAGATGAGACACTCCTTCTGCAAATCAGGTATATGCGAAATATAGCATTCGGCTACTCAACACGCTGCAATATCAAGTGTGCCCATTGTGTGGCCGCCGAGGCTACTCCCGATTATAAAAAAATGGAGCTTGCCAAGGTTAAAGAAATCATCCGAGACCTGGCCTTGGCCGGCGTTACCGGCATAAGTTTCATTGCCGGGGAGCCGTTTATCTATTACGACGATCTTCTGGAAATGGTGAGCCTCTGCCGGGAAAAGAACATATATACCAGGATCGTTACCAACAGCTTCTGGGCAAAGACCGCGGAAAAGACCGAACAAATGCTCGAAACGCTGAAACAATGCGGACTTTCGCAACTGCGCCTGAGTTACAGCCGGTGGCATCAGCAGCATGTTCCCCGTCACAATGTGCTGAACGCGGCGCACGGCTGCATGAAAACAGGAATTGACTACTTCGTTTCCTTTGTCACCGATTTTTCAGAAGAAGACGATGCCTATGAACAATTTCTTCGGGATAATAAACTCAGATTTTTCCCGGAACCGGTCATCTATGCCGGGCGGGCCGATGCCTTCGCGCGAAAAGCGATCTTCACCGATTACCAGGAAAATCGCTGTGCGATGAACCCCTACCTTGCTCCGGATCTGTCAATGTATGCCTGTTGTGATGCGGGCAGCCACTTCAACACCGAGTTCTTCCTCCTCGGCAACCTGCAAGACAATACGGTCGAGCAGCTCTTCAGCAAAAGTGAAAGCAACCCTCTCTACAACTGTATCCGCACCATGGGTGTAACTGCCATCGCCTCTTTTACCGGCATGAAAGCACGAGACATCGTGACATACCGCAAATGTGAGTTATGTAAAAGGTTGTTCGATTCACCGGAAACCCTGAAAATTCTGCAAGAGGTACGTGGGTTCGAGCTTCGGAGATGGGTGAGGTAAGGAATCGATTCAGCACTATTGACAAAGTTCCCCCACCCCTTGCGGGAGGGGGTTAGGGGGTGGGGGAAGCTGCAACGTGTGACTTAGTAGCAAACTCACCCTCCCCTCAATCTCCTCCCGTCAAGGGAGGGGAGGCTAAAACCAATCAGACAAAGTGCGCATACGGTTAAAATAAACTGAATAGTTACAAGGGGGTACTTTTAATTTTTCTCCAGTACCATTCTCACTTTCGTTGCCAGCTCACTTCTTGAAAATGGTTTTTGGAGAAACTGCACCCCCTCATCCAAGATGCCTTGTTGAGTGATAATGTCGGACGTATACCCCGACATGAACAGGCATTTCAGTTGCGGATAGGTCGGCAGCAGGTTTTCGACCAGGTCCCGGCCATTCATCTCAGGCATGATTACATCGGTCAGAAGAAGATGGATTTCGCCGGGGAACTCCCCTACCAAATTGATGGCTTCACGCGGCGTGCCTGCCACCAACACGGTGTAGCCAAGAAGTTGCAGCATCAACCTCGTCATTTGCAGGATCATCAGCTCGTCCTCTACCAGCAGGATGGTTTCATGACCGATAAGAGCCGACTCCCCCACGTTTTTAACCGGCACCTGCCCTTTTTCACTTACATGACGGGGCAAATAAATCGTAAAGAGTGTTCCTCTACCCGGCTCGCTGGAGGCGTTGATGAAGCCGTTATTCTGTTTAATGGCCCCGTAAACCGTGGCTAAGCCGAGGCCGGTTCCTTCACCTACGCCCTTGGTGGTGAAGAACGGTTCGAAGATATGGGCAAGCGTCTCCTTGTCCATACCACTGCCGCTATCACCGAGCGCTATCCGCACATAGTCCCCGGAGATAAAGCCGGCATGAGCTTCACAGTATTCTTCGTTGAAGGTGTCGTTACCGGTCTCGACGGTCACTTTGCCGACACCGGCGATAGCGGCCCGGGCATTGACACAGAGGTTGGCGAGGATCTGGTCGATCTGCGATGGATCGATTTTCACAGGCCAGAGATCTGCCCCGGGCAACCAAACGAGATCTATATTCTCACCGATGAGGCGCCGCAGCATTTTCAGCATCCCCTCTATGGTGTCATTCAGATCGATCACCTTGGGCGCAACCGTCTGTTTGCGGGCAAAAGCCAGCAGCTGCCTGGTAATATCGGCGGAGCGAACGGCGGCCTTGCGAATTTCTTCCAGATCATTATAAAGCGGCCGGTCCGGGCCTATTTGCTGCATTGCCAACTCCGAATGCCCGAGGATCACACTGAGCATGTTGTTGAAGTCGTGTGCCACACCACCGGCCAGCTGACCAATCGCCTCCAATTTTTGCGCTTGCTGAAGCTGGTCTTCGAGTTTGACTTTCTCCGCCTCAGCCCGCTTGCGCTCGGAGATATCCTCAATGACCGAGATGAAATATGCCGGATCATGCAAGGTATGACGAACAATGGAAATTGTCAGGTTCGTCCAGATAATCGAACCGTCTTTGTGGAGGTATCGCATTTCCATGCTGTATGTCTGGATTTCTCCTGCCAGCATTTGGCGAAAGTGTCCCAGGTCGGCATCCAGGTCCTCATAATAGGTGATTTCCTGGAATGTCTTCTTGAGCAGTTCTTCTTTGTTGTAGCCGACAATATCGCAGAGCTTCTGGTTGACCCTGATCCATCGTCCATCCGGGGCAACATGCGCAATACCCACCGCCGCCTGTTCAAAAGTGGCCCGGAATCGTTCCTCGTTTTCTTGCAGTTCTCGAAGATACAGGGCACTGCTGAGTCCGTCGGAAATCCGCCGGCCAATCTCCTTCAAGAGTTTTTTTTCCTCCTCGGTCCAGATGCGAGCATGCGAACACTGATGCATGCCGAATACCCAGGGATCACCAAGTTTTGGAAAGATAGGCATAAACATTTGCGATTGAACGCCAAATATTTTGGCGGTCGCTACAGGTCGTTCCGTTCCATCGGTGTAGGTTACCGGGCTGTCCGACACCAGAGCTTCCCGCATATTCTCGGCTTCTCCGGGAGACATAGGCACGTCGATATTGAGAAACTTGGCGCCGGGATATTCAGGTTTGGTAATCTCCACCGGAACACGAAACGATGGCGCCTTCGGATTGCACGGATAGAGGAGCCAGGCACGATCGCAGTTGAAAATTAAAAACACCGTGTTGACCATATTCCACAGCATCTGCTCAACATCCGTTTCCTGCTTTATCACCCGATCAACCAGCTCCAGGCTTTCGAGAAAACGGATGTGCGAGGTGTGTTCTTCCTCTCTGCGTTTGTGTGCGGTGATGTCCCGCACGCTGGCGATGACCCCATTGATTGCCGGTTCGGCGAGAAAACTCTGGGCAATGGCCTCGGAATAGACCCATTCTCTTGTTTTGTGAATATGCCGGTATTGAACGGTGACGGTTTTCTCAGGATGCTCGACAGCCTCGTTCCAAGCTGCCATGACGTCTTTGAGGTCGAGTGGATGTATGAGGCTGTCAAGCCCTCTTCCCTCTAGTTCAGAAATAGAAAATCCAGTGATTCTTTGCGCCCCCGGGCTGACGTACCTTTGGCTTCCGTCGGCGTTGATGATGACCAAGCTGTCGGAGGAATGCTTGAGAAGAAAGCTCAACAAATTCTCACTCTCTTGCAGCGCCTTTGTCGATTTTTTGATCTTGCCGCTCAACCGGGCAATCAGGAAAAACAGAAGAATTGAGGTGCAAATAATAAAGAGAAAACCTTTAAATATAGAAATTTTTGTTATGATTTCTTGATCTTGGAAAAACCAAGCTAAAGCCGAATCGGAAAAATAAATCCACGAGCAGCCAAACAGTGCATAGATAATAACGATTTTCCAAGTTTCTTGAAATTTGCTCATCTGTATGAATATAGGTCCGCAAAAATTGACGAAAAACACTCTATTCCTAAGCTATATAAGGTTGAATGAATTTTGTAAATGGTCTGGAATTATCTATTTGCTATTGGCTGCAGTTATGATGTTTTGGAAATATGTTGACCATATTCGGGTAGAATGGTTGAATTGCAGAGAGATTGACTATCCTGGGTATCCGATCAAAGGTTATTACAGTCCATTATCGGCCCTACTCCAGTTCCTTCTCCGTGCAAGATCGTGCCGGGATTATTAAATATCACCAAGGAGAAAAACCATGAAACTTTTGATCGGGTTGTTGACTGCAGCCACCACATTGGCCTTTGGTTTGAACATCCAAGCGGCCGATAAAATCACAATCATGGTCGGCGGTATGGATAAGCAAATCTATTTGCCGGCCAAGCTGGCTGAACAACTCGGTTACCTGAAGGAAACAGGTCTCCAGATAGAATTACTCAGCGAACCGTCCGGGGTCAACGCCGAGACGGAAATGCTTTCCGGTGCCGCTCAAGGTGCGGTTGGTTTTTACGATCACACAATAGACCTGCAAGCGCGCGGCAAGTACACCGAGTCGGTGGTTCAATTCAGCCATGCCCCCGGAGAAGTCATTCTTGTATCAAAGGCGGCCGCGGGCAGCATCAAATCCCCTGCCGACTTCCAAGGCAAGACGCTGGGTGTCACCGGTCTGGGGTCGTCCACCAATTTCCTGACGCAATATCTTGCCGCCCAGGCGGGCGTCAAAGAGAGCCAATTTACTACCTTGGCGGTGGGTGCCGGGTCAACCTTTATTGCGGCGATGACCCAGGGCAAGATCGATGCCGGCATGACAACCGAGCCGACCATTTCCCGTCTTACTTCAACCGGTGAAGCCGCTATTCTCGTTGATCTGCGCTCCGTGCAGACGACCGAGGCGGCACTTGGCGGCACCTATCCGGCCGCCTGTCTTTACATGACCAATGCCTGGGTCAAATCTCACAAAGAAGAAGTGCAAAAAATAGCAGGGGCCTTCGTCAAAACCTTACAATATATCCATACCCATAGCGCGGCGGAGATCACCGAACAATTACCGGCAGATTACTACTCGGCAAACAAGCAGTTGTATATCGAAGCTCTCGAAAGCGGAAAAGAAATGTTCACGCCGGATGGCGTCATGCCGACGGATGGCCCGGCTACCGTCCTGAAGGTCCTGACCGGCTTCAACAAGGCGGTGCAGGGCAAAACCATCAATCTGGCGGATACATTTACCACTGAATTTGTAAAGGCAGCAAAATAATGCCGACCCCCGTAATTGAACTGATAAACGTCAGCTGTAAATTTGTCAGCCCGGAGGGCAAGATTACCCAGGCCTTGCGAGAAATGAGCCTCTGCGTCAACGAAGGGGATTTCTGCGCCATTGTTGGCCCCACCGGCTGTGGAAAATCCACCACCCTGGGAATGATCACCAGTCTCAGTCCGCCATCGACCGGTTTGGTGAAGGTGTTCGGCAAACCGGTTGCCGGAATTGATCCGAATATCGGTTTCGTCTTTCAGACCGATGCGGTCTTTCCGTGGAAAAACGTGATTGATAATGTGGCAATCGGCCCCATCTACCGTGGGAAAAATGCTGCCGAGGCCAAAAAAATGGCGGCCGACTGGGTGCGCCGCGTCGGACTCGCCGGTTTCGAACACCACTACCCGCATCAACTGTCCGGCGGCATGCGTAAAAGGGTGGCGCTTGCTCAGACCTTCATCAACGAACCGAAAATCCTGCTGATGGATGAGCCTTTCGCCGCGCTCGATGTGCAGACCCGCGCCCTGATGCAGGGAGAGCTTCTCAGTTTGTGGTCCGAGCTAAAAGCCTCGGTCATTTTCGTCACCCACGACATCGAGGAAGCGATCGCCTTGGCTGACCGTGTTGTGGTCTTATCGAAAGGGCCGGGAACGGTTAAAAGCAGCTACGATATCCCCCTGGCACGACCGCGCGATGTGTCGGAGGCCCGCTATTCCGAGCAGTTTATACACCTGTCCAAGCAAATTTGGCATGACTTGAAAAATGAAGTGCAAATCTGATGACCACTCTACGACTATGAATATATTTTCGACAACGAGCTCGGGCGGATCAGCCAGTGAAGAAGAGCGCCGGGCGGTAGCTAAAGCTGTCAACCGGAGCCGCCTGGTGATCTTTCTTCGTATCGGCTTGGCCGTCGTTACTC
This sequence comes from uncultured delta proteobacterium, assembly GCA_903875445.1. GTDB lineage: Bacteria > Desulfobacterota > Desulfobulbia > Desulfobulbales > Desulfocapsaceae > Desulforhopalus_A. The sequence goes on from CAIQWD010000068.1 coordinate 9,044, forward strand.
TCGCGACTTGGGAACTGGCAGTCATTTACGGGTTAATCGATCCCTTCTTTTTCTCACGACCGAGCGATATATATACACAATTGGCCGTATGGCTGACTGAAGGCACGGCCCAGGGACCTTTGTGGCGAGAGCTTTTGGTGACCATGGAGGAGACAGTTATCGGCTTTTTCATCGGCAGCCTGCTGGGTATTTTTTGCGGCATCGCCCTTGGGCGCAATAAACTTGCCGGCGATGTTTTTAGTATTTACATCAAGATAGCCAATGCTATCCCGCGCGTCGTCCTTGGCTCCATCTTCATTATCATTTTCGGCCTGGGTATGGGTTCGAAAGTGGCACTGGCGGTGGTAATGGTCTTCTTTGTAGTATTCGGCAATGCCTTTCAGGGCGTACGCGAGGCCGATCGTAATTTGATCGCCAATGCGTATATCCTTGGAGCAAGCAAACGCCAAGTGACATTCTCGGTGGTGATTCCCTCGGCGTTGACTTGGATCTTGGCAAGTCTGCATGTCAGCTTCGGCTTTGCTCTGGTAGGTGCGGTGGTAGGCGAGTTTCTCGGATCGCGCCATGGCATTGGTTTGCTCATAGCGACTGCCCAAGGTACTTTTAATGCGGCAGGCGTCTTTGCCGCGATGATCGTCCTTGCGGTGGTAGCGCTGGCGGCCGAGTATCTCTTAACCGCCTTAGAGGACAGACTCCTGAAATGGCGTCCTGTGCAGTTCGTTGAACATGGGATGTAAACCGGGAGGAGTTGCAACTTTCATTGCACCCTCTCGGTTTAAGATGTTTGATTGGTCTTAGAAAGGTGCCCTGTTTAGCTCCATTTCTTGCCCAATTCGTCAAGCCCGGCTTTCCCAAGATCCTCAGGAGACATCGCAATTCTAAATTCACAATCGGCGTTAAAGTTCAGAAAAAACGGTTCTGAAAAAGATGGGATTTGTGAAGACTCCTTGATATCGACAATGATCACGGCTCCGCGAGTACCACCCTGCTCCGTGAAATATATGCTTTCCGGTTTAATGTCACTGATAATTTTCTTTATAATTTCTCCCGCTTTGCCCTCTCTTACAAGGGTATTAAATGGCTCGTGAGGAATTCTTACATTCAATAGTGTTCTCATTTGCATCTCTCCTTGTTATCTTATGAATTTAAAAGGAAATATTCTTAGAGATTCCTGTAGATATAAACATGTGAAGCTTCCTGCAGTTGCAATATTAGGGGCTGCTTACATATTTATATGTTTCTAAATCTTAGTGACTAATAGCCCGTTGTAAAGATCACGCATGGAGAATTACTTTATCTATATAGGGACATTTCCCTTTTTTGAATTTTACATTCATCTCATTTTAATTGAGAGGCTCCAAATTATCACAATTTAAACGCTGTTCAAAAAGGGTGCCTGTACCCCCCCAGTCAAGTTATAGCCGTTTTTTGACGGGAGGAAGTGCAAAGTTTCAGATAGTGCGCAAAGAGCCCGGCGCGAACAGTCGCCGGGCTTTGGATAAGAGGCTGCGGTGTTACGAATCCCCATGCCAACAACGCACAGATTATCTCTGTCCGGTGGCTGAAATCGTAAAAGAAATTGTTATCCCGCTGCCTGAAAAATCATCCCTTTTTAACCCAAGGTTTTCCAACGGGCAGGACATCCCTGCCGAAAACCTGCAGGTAGATCACATGTGCCATCATATAGAGTGCACCCAGAGCACAGAGGATTAGATCGATAGAAACGAGTGTTTTGATGCTGCTCATCCCGGCCAAAATTTCCAGATCAAGACCGATGAAGCCGAGGATAAGGGTCGTGAATGTAAATACCATCGCGGTATGGACGGCAAAAGAACCGATCCACATAAATGCGGTGTAGACGGTGTAGGCTACCAGGAACCATCCGAGGTCGCCGGTGCCTATTTTGAGGTGTCCGGCAATCCAGGTATCTTTCGCGCCCTGAAAATCTGAGACCATGAAAATAAGTCCCAACGCAATCCAGAATGCGCCGTATGAACAAAAGGCACTGTATCCAAAGTTGTTGCCGGCTTTGAACTCCTGCAAGCCCGCCATAAGCTGCGTGAAACCGCCGAAGGCCAGTGCGCAACAGAAAACAACACCTGTACCGCACCATCCGAGGTTATGGAACTGAAGCAATAAAGTAGTGGTACCGAAGCCTGCCAGACCAACAACTGCCGGATTTCCTAAACTTGTCTCTGCCATCTTATTTGCCCTCTCGTGAATGTTTTTTTATGATACCGTATCAAGCCGTCGGAGAAGAAACACTCCATTCCTTGTAGTCTTCAACAAAAACATCATGCCGGAAGAAAGGAAATTGCAATTCGTTTGCGGTAAACGAATCAATTCGTTGCTCCCTATTTTTCTCAGTGGTTGTAACCTGTTTTCCCCTCCAATATTTTATTTAATAAAAGCACCGCATACTTGCCGATTTCAGTTGCAAAAACAATCTAAACATTTCTTAAAACCCACCCCAGCGAACACTTGTTACCGATCGAAAAATGATCAGCTAGAGAGAAGGGATATTTTAAGGATGACCTAAAAGCTATTGTTTTCATGATCAAATTCATCTAATAGTCGCCTTCGTAACATAAAAATATTCAAAGTGCAATTTTTTTAATTCTATAATTTCGTCTAAATTTATTGATGAGCAGAACACCTGACAACTTACATGTTAACAATTGCCATTGAAAGCGACTGCATCAGTTTAATTTATTTTTTATTATTTTATTATATTAGTTAGTTATACAATATTTAACAGTAGACTGGATAGGCCGTTTGCTGCAAAATTGCGACGTTATATAGCTCATGGATGGCGTATAAAAGAACAATGTTACACTGCCATGCGAAACATGTCGATCATCAACTTCTTTGTGCTTATATTATGCAGAAATTTTCTTAAGGTAAGCCTCCGGCATTGTCGGAGGGCTCCGACTGCAGTAAACTGCGACTTTTTACCAACCTTGGAGGTAACAATTTAATGCACTATTATGAGAAGAAGGATTTGGCGGATTTTCCCAACATCGGCGAGTGGACAAGTGAAGAAGCGCAGAAATTTTTTGATTATTACACCAAGGCCACAGGTGACGGAAAACTCAGCGAACGTGAAAAAACCTTGATCGCCCTGGCCGTTGCCGCCACCCAAAACTGTCCCTACTGCATTGACGCCTACACCAATAAATGCCTGTCCTTAGGTGTTGACAAGGAAGAAATGATGGAGGTTTTTCATGTAGGCGCCGCCATGATGGCCGGTATTACCCTGGCCCATTCCACCCAGATGCGCAAGATTGTAAAAAAGAAGGAACTGTAGATGGATGCCCACGAACAGTTGTCTGTTTTGGACACTAGCTGCCTGCAGAAATTTGTCGATACCTTGGCTGTAAATGGACAATACCCCTTAAAGGCTGCCGGCGTTGATGTCTTGCAGATGAATATCTGCCGAAAATGCAACCTTTTTTGCAAGCATTGCCATGTAGAAGCTGGGCCGCATCGCACTGAAATGATGTCCAAATCTCTTCTCGAAAAATGCCTTGATATTTTGCGAAACAATGCAATATCCACCATCGATATTACCGGCGGTGCACCGGAAATCAATCCGTACCTGGAGTGGTTCCTCGATAACGCCTCACAGCTGAAGCGCAGACTCATCGTTCGCTCGAACCTGACGCTTTTACTGGAGGATAGCTATCGACATTTTATCGATAGCTACGTCAGAAATAATGTTGAAATTGTCACGTCGCTGCCGCATTACAAGGCAGAAGGAACCGATAAACAACGCGGCAAGTGCGCGTTTGCAACTATTATTGAGGTCATTAAAAAATTAAATGCCAGGGGATACGGCAAAGAAAATTCCGGCCTCGTGCTCAACCTCGTGCATAATCCGACCGGCTTTTATCTGCCAGGCTCGCAACCCGCGCTGGCGCGGGAATATAAGTCCCGGCTTTTGAAAGATCATGGAGTGTATTTTAACGACCTGTTCTGCATCACCAATATGCCGGTCGGCAGATATCTTGAGCATCTTCAAAAAACTGATAGCTTGTCCGATTATATGACGGAGTTGGTGAATGCCTTCAATTCCGCTGCGGCCGAAAATGTGATGTGCAAAAATACCCTTTCCGTCAGTTATGATGGGCAGCTGTATGATTGTGATTTCAACCAGATGCTGGAGTTGCCGACCGAAACCAATGCCCATTTGGATGACTTTGATATCGGCACACTAAGTCACCGCAGGATTGTCCTTGCTAATCATTGTTACGGCTGTACGGCGGGTTCGGGCAGTTCCTGTCAAGGCAGCACCGAAAAATCGGAGAAATAAACTATGCAGAAGTGCGATATGGCGGTTATTACCGGTTCCGGGTTCTATGATTTTCCCGAACTGACGGATCCGCGTGCAGTCGAAATAACCACACCCTTTGGCGAAGTGCAGGCGGTTTGCGGCAGCTGCGACGGCAAAGCAGTACTTTTTATCGCCCGGCATAAGAAAGAACACGCACTGCTGTCCAATATGATCAATCACAAGGCCAATATTTACGCCTGCCGACAGGCTCAGGTGGATGTCATTATTGCGACCTCCATTGTCGGCCTGACCAACCCCGACTTGCCGCTTGCCAAGATATTGATCTTTAACGACCTCTTTTATCCTGACAACCGCCTGCCGGATGGAAGCCACTGTACCTTTTTTACCGAAGAGAATCAAATCGGTCGCGGTCACTATCTTTTTGGATCACCATTTTTTGATGTCTCAGGTGTCCTGAAAGGCGAAGACGTCATCTCGGATATCACCTACGCCTACGTCAATGGCCCGCGATTTAATTCCAAAAAGGAGATCCGCTTTTTCGCCAACTACGCCGATGCGGTTAGCCAGACCGCCGGCCCGGAAGCCGTTCTGGCCGGAGAGCTGGAAATTCCCTATGTGCTGTTGGGGTACGGTGTGGACTATGCCAATGGGGTGAAAGAGGAACCGACCCCGATCGATGTCTTGACGGAGAATATGCATCGCAGCAAAAATGCTTTTGCGCAAGCGGTCAGACTGCTTCTCGCATATAAGCAATATCATTTCAATGGATTCGTATATCGTTTCGACAGTCCCCCGGAGTGAGACGATGGTGGAATGAAAAACCATCACCCGACTATCGTTGTCATGGCCCTTACGGCTGCATCGATATCGGCCTCAGTGGTGAAGGGACCGAGGCTGAAGCGGATCGTCCCGTCACCTAAGGTGCCGAGAGTCTCATGGACCAGGGGAGCGCAGTGCAAACCGGTGCGGACAGCGATATCGAAATCACCGTCGAGGATGGCGCCGACATCGGTGGCGGCAATGCCGTCCACCGTGCAGGCAAGGACCGGCAGATGATCGGCAGGATTGTCGGCCGCGTAAAGCTGCACTCGCGGCAACCGCTTGAGTCTATCTACAAGTTGGGCAAACAGCTGCATTTCGCAGGCATAATGCGCCTTATGATAGCTTTCGACAAAATCGACCGTCTCAGCCAGGCCGAGGATACCGAGAAGGTTGATGGTCCCGGCCTCAAGACGGCTGGGATAGAACAGCGGCTGCAGGGGATTGGCGGAATCGATGCCGGTGCCCCCAAAACGAGTGGGTTGCGGGTTGAGATCCGGGGCAAGCACCAGCCCGCCGATGCCGGTCGGGCCGAGCAGGGATTTGTGGCCGGTGAAGGCCAGGCCCTGCACGTCCCATAATTGCATGTCGATCGGGATGCAGCCGGCGGTTTGCGCGACGTCGAGAATCAGCGGAATGCCATGCTGCCGGCAGATGGCGCCGATCTTGGCTATCCTCTGAATAGTGCCGAGGACATTGGAGGCGTGGGTGATTACGACCAGGCGGGTTGAAGGCCGGATGCAGGCGGCAACTTGGGCGGGATCAATATAGCCTTTGCTATCAAAGGGCAGCAGATCAAAGCTGATGATTCCCTGCTGCTGCAGGTGATGCAGAGGGCGCAGGACGGAATTATGTTCGAGGCGGGAGCTGATCACATGATCACCCGGCCGAGCCAGGCCCTGGATCAAGGTATTCAGGGCATCGGTGGCGTTGGCGGCAAAACAGACATGGGCATCGTCTCCGGCCCCAAAGAATCGGGCAAGTTTCAACCGTACCGCCGAAACGGCCTCCTCCGCCTGCACCGCCCGGTCATAGCCGCCGCGACCGGGGGAGGCACCAAGCTCCAGGTAACGTTCAAGAGCTCGGCGAAGGCAATCGCCGGGCTTTGGATAGGAGGTTGCGGCGTTGTCGAGATAGATCATCCTGTCCCCTCTCAGCTGCAGGTTTTCGGATTCGGCAACCCGGCCAGTCGCCGCGCCCCGTTTTTGATGCCACCGGGAAAGACCGTCTCCAGTTCGAGGAGAGACATCCCCGTGCCCTTCTTCAGCTGGCTATTGAGCGGTGCTCGACCATGCCCGGCGTAAAATTCCCGGAGAAAACGGATTACCCGCCAGTGCTTCTCGACAAGCTCGGCGAGTCCGCATTCCCCGGCCAGCATTATACAAAGTTCTTCGGTCCAGTCGCTGAAATCGTTGAGAAATCCCTCGTTATCAAAGACGATCTGCCGTTGCCCGATGATCCGGACAACGGGTTGCAAATCGGCGGCGGAGGAGCCTGTCATCAGGTCCTTATTCCTTCCTCGCCAGGGCGGCCTTGACTTTGTCGGGGGTCGCCGGCAGGTCGCAGATCCATACGCCCGCAGCGTTGTTGATGGCGTTGATTACCGCCGGTGCGGTCGGCACCATGCACATCTCGCCGATGCCGGTAACTCCGAGGGGTCCCTTCGGCCGCGGGGTTTCGCGGATGATGGTTTCCATCTGAAAATGTTCCTTGATACTCGGGAACTTGAAAGTCACCCAGTCCTTGGTCTTGCCGGCGACATACTCCTCGCGGAGGGCAAAACCGACCCCCATATCCATGCCGCCTTCCAGCTGGCCGGTGAGATTCTGGGGATTGATCACCGGGCCGGCATCGACGGCGGTGGTCATTTTCAATACCCTCACCTTGCCGGTCTCGGTGTCGACCTCCAGTTCCGCCAGCTGCACGGCATGCACCTGCGACTCAAAGGACGGCCCCTGGCCGGTCTGGGTGTCAAGCGGCCCGGCATCCTCGTTCTTCTTGCGACCGAGATAGCGTCTGCTTTTTCCAGCGGCCTCAAGTTCGGCCCCGGTTTTTGCCCTCGCCTCCTGCATCGCCGCTTTCAGCTGCCTGAGGGCGTCGATCAGGGCGTTGCCGATCATATAGGTGATCCTGCTGCCCGCCGCAGGACCGCTTGCCGCGGTATTATCGGTATCACGGGTGTGGAGGCGGATACGCTCCATCGACAGGCCCATGAACTCGGCTGTCAACTGGCTGAGCATCGAGTCGTTGCCCTCGCCCGGGTCGGCCACCGCCGCATAGATGCTGATGCCGCCGTCGTCGTCAAGCTCGACCGAGGCCACCGACACATCGCCCGGACCGCCGATGCCGAAGGCGCCGGCGGCAAGGCCGACACCGCGGCGGATCTTGCCCTGGCGAAACGGTGCTGCCTCCTGCACGGCCCGCAGGTAGTGCGGCCGTAGCGCCTCCAAAAGTTCCGGGAACGGCCATTCGGTGACGGTCCGACCGGTCGATTTGCTCTGCCCTGCTTTCAGGGAATTGCGCAGGCGGAATTCCAGTGGGTCGATACCCATCTTTTCGGCCAGCATATCCATGGCGCATTCGAGGGCAAAATTGGCCTGGGGCGGACCGGCCCCGCGGGCGGCGCTGCCCCAGGGGTTGTTGGTATAGACCAGGCGACCGCGAGCGTCGACGTTGGGAATATTGTACGAGCCGGAGAGCATCAAGAGAGCCCGGTGCACCACCACATGGCCGATGGAATAATAGGCGCCCTTGTCGACCACGAAATCGTTGCAGTAGGCAGTCAGTTTGCCTTCCTTATCCGCCGCCAGCTTGACATCGAGGGCAAAGGAATGGCGCTTCGAGGTCATCTGCATGCTTTCGGCAAGGCTCGGAATATAGCGGACCGACCGACGGAAATGAAGCGCCGCGGCCCCGGCGATACCCTCGGAGATGACATCGATCTTGATACCGAATTGGCCGCCGGAATAGGCCTCGACATACTTCATATTCTCCCAGCCAAGTGCCGCCTGGAGCATCGCCAGGTGAAAGTGGATATTGATGCTGCGGCCGATGATGACCAGCTTATCCTCTTCCTCGGCATCCTCGCTTTTTTCCCAGTAGGCGATGGTCGCCTCGGGTTCAAGCGGGGCCTGGTGGTTGATCTGGGTCTTGAACTTGGCCTCGATTACCGCAGCCGAACTACGCAGGGCCTCCTGCGCATTGCCTTTCACCTGCGGCTGATTGAAGCAGAGATTGGGAAAGTCCGGGTGCAGCTGGGCCGCGCCTGGCGCAAGCGAGGCCTCGGGGCTGTCGAGAACCGGCAGGGGTTCAAGCTCGACCTTGACCGCGGCCAGGGCCGCTTCGGCCTGGGCACGGGTTGTAGCCGCCACCGCCAGGATCGGATCGCCGATATAGCGAACTGTATCGCGGCAGAGCACCGGCCGGTCGGCCACCAGATATTTCAGGGTATTGGTACCTTTAATATCGGCGGCGGTCATGACCCCGGCGACACCCGGCATGGCTGCGGCGGTAGTAGCATCGATGGAAACGATCCGCGCATGGGGAAGAGCACTGCGCAGCACCGCCAGCTCAAGGGCGCCCTGCAAACGGAAATCGGCGGTGAAATGGGCAGTGCCGCAGGCCTTGGCCAATGCAGAGGGCCGTGGGTGGGAAACGCCCAGCCCGCCCTGATCCGGCAGAGGTCGGAGACTATCCGGGCTCAGTTCACCGCGGAGAAAACGACCGGCCAGCTGTACCGCCTCGATGATCTTGGTATAGCCGGTGCAGCGGCACAAATTGCCACGCAAGGCCTTAATGATCTCTTCTTCGGTCGGATCGGCATTGCTATCGAGCAGGGCCTTCGTCGCCATAATCATCCCCGGGGTGCAGAAACCGCACTGGATGGCCCCGGAGAGGACAAAGGCCTCCTGGATGAGATGCGGATTTTCCGGCGTCCCCAGGCCTTCGACGGTGATGACCTCCGCCCCGTCGAGATCGGCGATACGGGCAAGGCAGGCACGCACCGCCTTCTTGTTGACGATGACCATGCAGGCGCCGCACTGGCCCTTGCGATCACAGGATTGCTTGGCGCCGGTGAGCCGCAGATCCTCGCGCAGCAGATCGAGTAAGGCGGTTTTCGGCTCGGCGATCCATTCATGCCAGGTGCCGTTGACGCTGATTCGAACTTTTTTCATTGTATCTCCTCTTTTTCAGGAGGGTGCATACAATGCACCCTCCGATACCAACTTGAATTAGGCGCGGATAGCTGCAAGCCCGTCGCGGACGATAGCCAGCCCCTTTTCGAGCTGCGCATCGGTAATTACCAGCGGCATCAGAAACCTGATGATATTACCGTAGGCACCGCAGGCAAGGATGATGAGGCCCCGGTCAAAACAGAATTTCACCAGCGCCTTGGTTTCCGCCGCCGCCGGCTCCTTGGTCTTGCGGTCTTTCACCAGCTCCATGGCGATCATCGGCCCGAGGCCGCGCACATCGCCGATTATTGCATTCTCTTTTTGCATGACCTGCAGGGCTTCCCGCAGCTTGTTACCAAGCTTTTTACCTTTTTCCAGCAGATTTTCCTCGGTAAAAATATCAAAAACTGCAAGTGCGGCAGCGCAGGCCAGCGGATTGCCGTTATAGGTGCCGCCGATGCCGGAGGCGTGGACGCTGTCCATGATCTCCTTTCTGCCGACCACGGCGCTGAGCGGCATGCCGGCGGCCAGACTCTTGGCGACGGTGGTCAGGTCGGCGGCGACGCCGTACTGCTCCATGGCAAACATCGTTCCGGTACGACCGATACCACTCTGCACCTCATCGGCGATGAGGAGAATGTTGTTGGCCTTGCAGATGGCTTCCAGTTTCTTAAAATACTCGGGTGGCGGGGCAACGAAACCGCCTTCGCCCTGTACCGGTTCGAAAATGATGGCGGCGGTTTGTTCGGCCGGTACGTAATTGACGAAGAAGTCCTGCAGCCGGTCGGCGCATTCAACGCCGCATCCTGGATACTGCAGATTATACGGGCAGCGGTAGCAATTGGCAAAGGGCATCCGGTACACTTCCGGGGCAAAGGGCCCGAGGCCGAGCTTGTAGGGTTTGACCTTGGAGGTCAGGGTCATGCACATCAGGGTGCGTCCGTGAAAGCCGTTTTCAAAGGCGATGATCGCCGGTTTCTTGGTGTAGTAGCGGGCAATTTTCACGGCGTTTTCCACCGCCTCGGCGCCGCTGTTGGCAAACATCGCTGCCTTGGGGAAATCCCCCGGAACCGCCGCGCAGAGCTTCTCGGCGAGCCGGACCGGTCCCTCGTAGGGGGTCACCATAAAGCAGGTATGGGTGAATTTTTCCGCCTGATCTTTTATCGCCTGAACCACCTTCGGATGCGAGTGGCCGACGTTCATCACCGCGATGCCGCCGCCGAAATCGATATACTCCCGGCCCTCGACATCGGTGAGCAGCGCTCCCTTGGCGTGGGCGATATAGCGATCGGTGCCGCTGACATTGCCTTTGGCGATAACGTTATTGCGACGTTCGTGCAAGCTGCTGTTGGTTTGTTTGGTATTCATGGTCTTCCTCTCTTTTTTTTAAAACAGTCATCTGACAACGGTCCGGAGCTCCCGGATCATTATGATAAATAAGCTAGTCCACGTATTGCAAAATTTGCGCCAACTTCTCTGATCTCATTGAGCAGGTTATGGGCAATTGGCCATCGCCCTCCTCTCTAAATGCGCGGCAACCGCTTCAAGAAAAGCCTCCTCCCTGTTGCCGTGATACACCATCGACGAGGCGATTTCACTGGCCAGGATGGCAAATTTAATCTTCTCCGGCAACCTCCCTAGCCTATCCCGGAAGTGGCTGCCCTCCTTGGTCAGCATCTCGGGGAGGTGTTCGAGGATGGCCTGACGATACAATGGCTGGTCGCAAACCTCCGGATGTGCCCGGAAGTAGCTGAACAGGCGAGCATAGCAATCGTTGATTTCCCGGCTGACCGCATTGGAGATATCGGTGTAGAGAAGTTCTCCGGCTGCCTCCCGGTGCCGACTGAAGATCACCTTGGCCTCTTCCTCCGCCCGTTTTTCCAGGATTTTCAAGACATCCGCGACATATTCCGGTTTATTTGCGAGAAACTCCTCCTCGCTCAGCAGGAGGTTGGCGATTATCTCGTAGGAGGAAGAGATAACCCCGCATTTATTGGCGGAGGCATCGCGCATCAGGATAATTCCACCTTTCTGCAGGGCCGTCCTCGCCTCAGGGGTGATAAACGAATTAGCACCCTCGACAATAACCCGGCACAAGGGCTCGCCGGTCTCCGTAAAAAAGCCCTGCCAGTTACCGGCATCGATCGTCTCCGGTCTGCCGCCCGCCGGGATAAACAGGTCGGCCGGCACGGTGAAGATAAGGGAGTTGTACTCCTTGTAGAACTCATCATTGGAGATCCACTGCTCAACCAGGCCACCCTCGGTGCGAATCACCTTCTTGAACAACTCCTGCATACCTTGCCGCCGGGTGATGCTGCGGTACAGGAGATAGCCGCCCGGATGCAAGGCCTGGGGGTTAAAGGCACTCACATCGTCTTTGAGAATAATCGCCCGCAGGGCCTCATGGTCGGCACCCTGCGGATCTACAAGGGCTGCCGAACCGTCGAGGATCAGGGGTATCTGCACCTTTTGGCAGCGGTCGAGAAGGATGGCCAGGCAGTTGCCGGCCACATCGCCGTTCGGACCGCCGGTAAAGATCACCCGGAAGGGATCGCGGGCCATCTTGATGCCAAGGGTCGCGAGACAGACCTCGGCGAAGCGGATCACGCCGGTCGAGGTCACCCCGTAATCCTTATGGTTGATTCCCACCTTTTTGCTGGACATGATCCCGGCGCCGAGGATGTAGCCGCGGCGCACCGCCTCCCGCGCCACCAACTCGATCATGGAGTCGTGCATGTTCTCATCCGGCCCGAGTTCAATGGGTTCCTCCTCCCGGTAGTAGTCGACCACCCGTGGGTCACGGGCCTTGCCGTCTTTTGTGACGAAGAGATCAAGAAAACCGCTGATCAGGGCGTACTGGAGGAGATGGAGCCGGCGGCGCAGTTGCCGCCCGTCCAAACCTGTCTCTGCCTCCAGGACGGCGACCATCTTCGAGCCACCCTCATAGATATCCTTGTTTTTCAGATGCTGGGTATGGGCCAGGACATAGGTCTCGCGAAAGAGGCTGTTGGCGGCGGTAACATAATCGTCGCGGCCCTGGGTGAGGATCGTCCGCCAGCCGCCCCGGGCGATATCCGAGAAGCCGATATGGTAGGCCGAACCCGACCTGCTGGAAAAATAGGTCACCCGGAAAGGTCGGTCGGCCGGCAGGTCGCCGGTGAATTCGCTGTCCAGGTGGCCGAGATAAGCCGGATCGAGGCGAAAGGCCAGGGCTCGTTTCTCGGCAATGAAGAAATTGGTCTTCAGGGTATGGGTGATAAATAGCAGGCAGCAGCGGAAGATGGTCCGCCGGAACTGATCGAGAAAGCGGCGGCCGGTGGTGAAGTTTTCGACCATCTCGGTGGTTTCCAGCCTGGCAATGGCATAGCGGTTGTCCCGACCCGCATCCTCTGGGTCGAAGCGGACGTGAAAGAGACGTACCAGCTGCAAAGTGAGTTCAGGATGGTTGTGAAAGGCCCGCGACACCCCCTCCAAATCGAAACTGTCCGGGTGGGCATGGGCGAGATTGGTGTGACAGAAACCAATAAAGGCGCGCACCAGGGTGACATCCGGGCCACCGGCGATGCCACCGGCAATAAAAGTGTCGTAGGAAAGCGAGGTCATCGGCAGGAGCAGGGTGGTATACATCTCCGCTCGAAGCCTAGCAAATAGCTCTGATTTTTTATCGACCAGCTGGCCCCCTTCCGCCCTGACGTAGAAAGTTGCCAGCAAAAACGGCTGCTCCCCTTCATGGATAGTCAGACAATAGGCGCGGTGCACATGCAGCTCCAGACGCCGGAAGACCTCGAAGATCTGCAGCAGAAATCCCTTGTCCGGCGGATTGGCAACCCCGAAGAGTACCCGCGACTCCGGCACGCCAGCCACTCCTGCGCCCTCCTCCACATCGAGAAAAATGCCGCCGAGGGTGCGGCATTCGCCGAACAGCCGGAGCAGGCGGGCAATCCTCTGGGGTGGCGAGGTGCGGACATATTTTTTATTGTTACTCCACAAAAGATCGAGCAAGGACGGCACATCGCCTGCAGCGACTGTACTCTCTTTTGCGGCGACCTCGGCCAGCACCGCCCGGACGATCTCCTCCGGGATAGCCGTTTCCTCAGTCTCCGGAAGAACGCTCTGATCCGCTACGCAGTTGAAGTCAAACTCCAGCACCTCAAGGGGAAAAGCGGTGTTCGGGATAGGTCCGTAAGAGGTGTGCAGCTGGGCATAGGCAATCGGCCTCTCCGGCAACGAACGCAGGGCCGAATGCAAGGCCCCCGGCACCCCCAGCTGGGCGATGCTGATGTTTTTCTCATTGTCCGCCAGGGTGAAGCGGCGGTTGCGCTCCAAGAGGTGAAGATCGGCGGCCAGAACCGCCACTTCCTCGATATCCTCACTGTTGCAGAAAAAGAAATAGGGATGCATGCCGGTCTTCAGCCAGGCGAGATTCTCCGCCAGCATGGCCCTGGTATTGGCAATAGAATTTTCAACCTGGGCAAGTATCAGCCCGTGATCCTTGACGACCATGCTCCACCTCTCATTTTGCATTTATTGGTTTTTGAAGACTGCCCGTTGAAGCCACCGGAGGCGATCAACAGGGAGTGAAAATGCAAACTGCGGGCCGGAAACAACATTTCCAATATTTCTTAACCATTACTTATTGTTACAAGAAATATGCCGACATCCTGGATAAAATTTTGATTAGAAAATGAATCGATTTTTCTCGAAATGACCGATAAATATACTGTATATGTCGATCTAATTATGGATCATCGAATTATCAAAATTTGTGTTGATATTTCTGCTCGATATATTCAAGACTGATCTGCATGCGAATCAAAAGACCATCCCCAGAGTCTTTCAACCGATCTTATACTGCTTGAATTTGCGGACCACCGACGGCTGGCTGATGCCGAGCTGTCGGGCGACCTCGCGGGTCGTTCGGCAGTGTTTTCGCGCCTCAAGCAACAACTCTTTTTCATAGGCCTGCAATTTTCCGCCAAGATCCTCCTCTTCTCCTCCGGTAGAAAAGGCATGGCCGTTGCGGCAATCCCGGACGGAGGTGGCCGAGACGGTGTCGAGAATAAACTCATTGATCTGCTCGTCGTTACTCATGACCACCGCATTTTCGAGTATATTGCGAAGCTCCCTGACATTACCGGGAAACCGGTAATCCTGTAGGCTGCGAATGGCCCGCGGGCTGATGCTCTTGGCGCATTTATAGGTGCGGTTGGCCTCGGCCAGATAAAAGCGCGTCAGCCCGGCGATGTCCTCCCGCCGTTCCCGTAAGGGAGGAATCTGCAGGATAAAGGAGTTGAGACGGTAGTAGAGATCCTTGCGAAATGCCTTTTCCCCGACCAGGCCGAGCAGATCCTTGTTGGTGGCGGCAATAGTCGCGCATTCGACCTTGATCGAACGGGTGCCGCCGACCCTGCGGATCTCATGGTTATCGAGGTATTTGAGGAGCTTTGCCTGAAGCGGCAGCGGCATGTCGCCGATCTCATCGAGAAAGAGCGTGCCGCCCTGGGCCAGTTCGAATAAACCGATCTTGCCCTTTTCGTCGGCACCGGTGAACGCTCCTTTTTCGTAGCCGAAGAGCTCCGCCTCAAGCAGGTTTTCCGGCAGGGCGGCGCAGTTGATCTCGACCAGGGGATGGTTATTGCGGGAACTGTTTTTATGAATGAGTCTCGCTAAAAGGCCTTTGCCGGTTCCCGACTCGCCAAGGATGAGAATATTCGAAGCCCCTATCTGCGAGAGCTTCAGAGACATCTGGAGAATCCGCCGCATAGCGGCACTCTCGGCGATGATGTCGTTGCGCTCAAGTTCGAGCAGGGAGATGCCGGTCAGCTCCTCGCGGTATTTTTCTCGCGCCTGCTGGCTCTCTTCGAATTCTTTTCTGAGGGTGTTCAACTCGGTCATATCCCGCTCGTTGACGACGATCAGGACAATCCGCCCATCTTCGGCAAGCGAAGGCGTTCCGGTTGACAACAGATATTTGCCGGTCTTGGCAATATGCTGCATCACCGTCTGCCGGCGACCGCTGCCGAGGACCCTCGTTGTCACCGACTGGTCGAAGATCTTGCGGGCCACCAGGTCCTTGATATTGTGGCCGATGACATCCTCCGCCCGAATGCCGTTCAGGGTCTCGGAAGCCTTGTTGATGTTGATAACCACGCCCTTGCCGTCGCAGACCCAGATCCCGTCGGAAGAGGAATGGAAGATGGTGGCAAACTGGCGACTTAAGGTCTCAAAGGAAATTTCAGTGTAATTTTCGGCGGTATGCATCGCACCACCTCCGCTGCAAGCTTTGATTTGGATGGTTATCGGTTCTTTGATTTTTTCTCGCTGCCTTCGCTGACTCTGCAGTCGAGGGCTTTAAATTGTCGAGCAATAACCGTGCCGTCCGACCCTGCAGGACGTCTTATACAGTTATGGGCGTAATTATTGCAGTGGTTCATCACGCTTTGTTGTTCGCTAAAAAGATGCAAAATCCACCTTTCTTTCCCTCCTGAAGTAAGGTTTACTACCGCTATTCCCCACCGCCACATCCGCGAAGGTTTTAGATGAAATACAACAGCAAGAAAACAATAGGCTTAATCACCGTCTGTTCCATTGTGATCGTGATCGCCATGCTGGTCAATTACCGGATCACCCAGCATGTGGTGGAACGTACCGTCATCGCCCAGCAGGAGGATATCGCCGGCAAAGCCGCCAATACCGTCGAGATATGGCTCAAACAACAGATGAAAATTCTTGAGGCCGCGGCCAACTCCATCTCCCCAAGCGATCTCAGTCAAAATCCGGCAACCATGCTGCCCCTGCAGATGGCGATGAAGGCCGGCCATTTCACCGATGTCTATATCGGCACCCCGGCGGGCGAACTGATCGACGGTGCCAAGTGGCAGCCTCCGCCCGGCTATGATCCCCGCAACCGGCCCTGGTATAAACGGGCGGTAGAGACCGGAACCATCAGCTTCACCACCCCCTATATCGACATGGTGACCAATAAACTGGTCATTGCCCTGGTCACACCGCTCTTTGCCGACGGCAAATTTGTCGGAGTCATCGGAGCCGATACAGTCCTCGAGTCACTTGTCGAAAATGTCCTCAATTATAAGCAAAGTGAATCGGGCTTTGCCTTCATCGTCGAGAAAAGCGGCACGATCATCGTCCATCCGAACAAGGACTATATCATGCGGGCCAAGCTGCAGGTCATCGAGCCGGAGCTGGAACAGAAGGTCGGCACCTTCAACACCTCCGGCAGCGGCACCATCTTTTACCGAAGTGCCGACGGCCGGGAGCACATCCTCTCGTCGAAGCAGATAAGCGGTTCGGACTGGTTTCTCTGCGTCACCGTCCCCCGTGATGAGGCCTATTCGATGACACGGAAGACAACCATGGTCTTTGCCATGGAGATTGTCTTAAAACTCCTCGGCATCCTCCTATTCATCGTCCTCCTCGGCCTTGGCTGCAGCAGCATAGTCGTCTTTCTCTTCAGCAAACGCTACAGTACCGCCGTCCAGCAACACCGCGAGGAACTATCCGGAATCAATAAAGATCTTGAGTGGAATATCACCAAGAGGATGGAGGTCGAGACCTATTACAAAACGCTTTTCAACGTCGCCAACGATGCGATTCTCATCAGCAATGACCTGGCCTATGTCGAGTGCAACCAGAAGGCGGTGGAGATGTTCGAGCTGTCTCGCGAGCAGCTGCTGCAAAAGACCATCCTCGACTGCTCTCCGGAATTGCAGCCGGACGGCGCGCGCAGCGACGAAAAACTGGCGATGATCCTCCAGGACTCGCGGAACGGCAAGCAGAATGTCTTTCGCTGGTCCTTTCTCCGCGCCGGCGGCATCGAGTTCCCGGCGTCGGTGAGCCTGACCAGTTTCAGGCTGAAAAACCGCGATCTGGTGCTGTCGAGCATCCGCGATATCTCCAAGCGGGTCGATGCCGAAGGCCAGCTGATGCAGGCCCAGAAAATGGCCGCCGTCGGCGAGATGCTCGGAGCCATCGCCCACCAGTGGCGGCAGCCGCTCAATACGCTTGCCACCTATATTTCCAGCCTCCAGGCCGCCTATTACAACCAGGCGCTGTCAAAGGAGGTAGTGGAACGGGTGGTGGCCGGGGCAAGCGACCAAATCACCTTCATGTCGAAGACCATCGACGACTTCCGCAACTTCTTCAAACCTTCAAAAACCAAGGGTCCCATTGACCTCCTCAAGGCGATCATCAGTGCCGTTAAGCTGATGGAGGCGCAGATGCGCCACAACCGCATCAAGCTGACGGTGAAAAACCTGACCGGCGCCAATTCGCTCATGGTCTTCGGCTACGAGGGTGAATTTATCCATGTCCTCGTCAATATCCTCGCCAACGCCAAGGACGCTATCCTGGAAAACGGCAGCAAGACTGAAGGCTTGGCCGAGAGAAACATCGACATCCTCATCCTCGGCAGCCGCGACCTGGCGATCGTCGAGATCATCGATAACGGCGGCGGCATCCCCAGCCATCTCTTGATGAAAATTTTCAACCCTTACTACACCACGAAAAGCACCTCCGCCGGTACCGGCATGGGCCTCTATATGTCGAAAATGATTGTTGAAAAAGAAATGGATGGGGAACTCCGGGCGGAAAATACCGAGACCGGGGCACGCTTCACCATCCGCCTGAAGAAGATGGAGGCCTAAGCCATGATCACCTCGGAAATGAAAAACTGCCATATCCTCCTGGTTGACGATGAGCAGTCGGAACTTGACGCCTACAGCCTCTTGCTCAACTCCATGGGCATAAAAAACGTCGTCACCCTCGCCGACAGCCGCATGGTCGCTACGACGCTTGCGAAGATGCAGTCGCCGGTCCTGTTTCTTGACCTCAACATGCCGCACATGACCGGCCAGGACGTCCTGCGGGAGCTGAAGATCACCCATCCGCAGGTGCCGGTAATCATCATTACCGCCAATTCCGAGATCGAGACCGCCGTCGAGTGTCTCCGCCTCGGCGCCCATGATTATCTGGTCAAACCGATCGACCTGAAGATGTTCAGCTCCGCCCTGCGCAACGCCCTGGAGATCAGCCTCTTGCGCAACGAAGTAATGTCCTTGAAGGGCATTTCCTTTGCGGCCCATGCCCCGCGTCATAGGGCCTTCGAACGGATCGTCACCCGCAGTCCGGGCATGCTGTCGATCTTCCAGTATATCGAATCCATTGCCGCAAGCGGCATGCCGGTCCTGATCCTCGGTGAAACCGGCTCGGGCAAGGAATTGATCGCTAAAGCCATCCACGAAGTCAGTGATCTTACCGGCAATTACGTGGTGGTCGATGTCTCGGGCCTTGACGATACGCTCTTCTCCGACACCCTCTTCGGCCATGCCAAGGGGGCCTATACTGGAGCCGAAGGCGTCCGCGCCGGGCTTCTTGAAAAGGCCGCGGGCGGCACTATTTTTCTTGACGAGATCGGCGACTTAAGCGAGATGTCCCAGGTGAAACTGCTCCGTCTCCTGCAGGAAAATATCTACTATCCGCTCGGTTCCGACCAGCCGAAGCAGTGTCATGCGCGGATCATCACCGCCGCCAATAAAGACCTGACCATGCTGGCCGGACGGGACGGCGAGTTTCGCATGGATCTCTATTACCGACTGAGCACCCATCTCATCCGCCTGCCGCCGCTCCGCGAGCGCCGCGAGGATATCCCGGCTCTGGTTGCCTTCCTGGCGACGGAGGCGGCCGCCGCCATGCACAAAGAGACACCATCCGTCAGCGACCAGGCGATGAACCTCCTGCTGCATCACCCCTTCTGGGGCAATATCCGGGAGTTAAAGACCTATATCGTCGATGCGGTGGCCCGCTGCGAAAACGGCAGGATCGAGGAAGATCTGATCTCCGGCCGGCTGGTGGCCCAGGTCTCTGCCGGCCACGAACCCGCTTCCGGTGCCTCCTCCCTGACCTCTCTCTTCGGCCGTTTCCCGAGCCTTGAAGAACTTGTGGAATATGCCACCAGCGAGGCTCTCGCCAGCTCCGACAACAACCAGAGTCAAGCCGCTCGTCTCCTCGGCATCTCCCGACAGGCTTTGCACAAGCGCTTGCGAAAACGCGGGTGAGAAAAACTCTCGGCGAAGGTGCACAACCGTCGCGGCGGCCCCTTTCCTCCGTCAACTCTGGCTGACATCGTCAACCAGGGTTGACGTCAGAGTTGACACTCCTTTTTATTCCCAACCCGGCAACCCTCCTCCCAGCCTCTCCTTTTCCGCCTTGTAACCAACCACCGGCAGGAAAATCGCATACAAGTCGAACTCCTGGCACGCAATTTGGTATGTCCTCCTCCAGGAATACCGTCATCGTCGATCTTGGCGATGGACCATACGCCGCTTGGGCACAACACTTTTCACCATGAGGATTATCTATGAACATGTTCAGCAGATTCACCCTTCCCGTCGTTGCCTTGTCGCTGGCTTTCGGCACCTTGGCCGTAGCCAATCCCACCACCGTCAAGATCGGTAACATCGAACCCATGTCCGGACCCTCGGCAACCCTCGGTAAACAGGGCAAGGCCGCTCGCGAGATGGCGGTGGAAGAGATCAACGCCGCCGGCGGCGTCAAGTCCCTGGGTGGCGCAAAACTCGAACTGATCTACGCCGACTCCGAATCAAAACCGGAAAAAGGTGTTGCCGAAGCCGAGAGATTGATCAATACCGAGAAAGTAAATGTCCTCACCGGCTGCTGGAACAGCGCCGTAACCTATCCGACCACCGCAGTGGCCGAGCGCTACGGTATCCCCTTTGTCGTACCGGTCTCCGTCTCCGATAAAATCACCGACCAGGGTTTTAAGAACGTCTTCCGTATTGCCGCCAAGGATTCCTGGTGGACCAAGGATCAATTCACCTTCCTGAAAGATATCCAGACCGAGTTCGGCACCAAGGTTGAAACCCTTGCCTTCGTTTATGAAAACGGCGATTGGGGCAAAGGCTTTGCCACCCAATGGAAAAAGCTCGCCGAGGAGGCCGGTTACAAGGTAGTCATGGACGAACCCTATCCCTCCACCACCACCGACCTCAGCCCGGTAGTCCAGAAGATCAAAAGAGCTAACCCGGATGTCCTGATGCTCGTCTCCAACGCCGCCGACGCCATCCTCCTCACCAACACCATCGCCGAGTATAAAGTCAAAGTAAAAGCAATCGTTGCCAGCGGCGGCGGCCATGCCGATCCTTCCTTCATGAAGGCGGTCGGCAAGAACGCCCAATACCTCTTTGACATCGTCGAGTGGGAGACCGATGTCAACAAGCCCGGCGCCAAAGAGGCCAATGACAAATACAAGGCCAAAAACGGCGAGAACCTGACCGGTGAGGCAGTTGATGCCTATCTGGCAATGTATGTCATCAAAGACGCCCTGGAGCGTTCCGCTTCCCTGGAGCCAGCCAAAATCCGCGAGGCCCTGGCAGCCACCAACCTGACCAACGGCCCCGGCATGATCGTCGGTTATGATGCTGTCAAATTCGATGCTACCGGTCAGAATGAAAATGCCTCCCCGGTCATTGTCCAGGTCAACGACATCGGCAAAGGCCTGGAGCGCATCACCATCTGGCCCAAAAATGCCCGTCGCGCCGGCTACACCCCGGTATTCCCGATGCCATCCAAATAAGGCCGGTGGTGAGCAATCACCATTTTTTTCAGGCGGGTCCAGATCGTAGCGGCCCCGCCTGCCCCCTTCGTTTTGGTTCTTCCGGGAGGTAGCAATGCTCTATATTATCGAGGACATGATCAACGGTGTCCTGATGGGGTCGATTTATGGCTTGACTGCCATGGGCCTCACCATCATCTTCGGGGTTCTTAAGGTTATCAATTTCGCCCACGGTTCGCTCCTCATGGTCGGTATGTATGCGACCTACTGGGCGATTACCCTGACCGGGGTCCATCCCTATCTTGCCCTGGCCATGGTCATCCCGGCCATGTTCATCTTCGGCTACTATCTGCAGGCCATCGTCATCAAGCCGATCTTTATTGCCGAGAAAAACGTCCGTGAGCCGATCACCGTCATTATCGTCACCACCGGTATCTGGTATATCCTCGACAACCTGGCCCTCCTGGTGTTCGGGCCGCAATACCGGTCACTTGCCGATAATCCGCTGAAGGGCAAGATGCTCGAAGTGGGCGGGATGTTCGTCTCGCAACCGAAACTCTTCGGCTTTATCACCGCCATCATCACTGCCTCTACCATCCACTGGTTCCTGCAAAAAACCGTGATGGGCAGAGCGATCCGGGCCACCAGTATGGACCGTGAGGCCGCCAGCCTGATGGGTATCAACCAGTACCGCATCTATAACGTGGCCTTCGGCATCGGCGCCGCCACAACAGGCATCGCCGCGGTTACCCTCCTGCCGTTTTACAATGTCTTTCCGACGGTTGGCGTGCTCTTCGACATCAAGTGCTTCATCATCGTGGTCCTTGGCGGACTCGGTTCGATCAGCGGCGCCCTGCTCGGCGGCATCATCATCGGCCTGATCGAGTCAGTGGGCCCGCAATTCATGACCGCCACCTGGACCGAAGCCATCGTCTACGGCCTGTTCCTCTTGGTCCTGTTTGTCAAGCCCTCAGGTCTTTTCGGGCAGAAACACGACTGGTAACGGCAACTGATCGGGCGACCCGACGGGCAAGCAACACAACCAATCCGGGCGAGGATAAACCATCTCGCGTACCCCTCCCCAACGATAAGGACAGAAAGTAATGAACCATCAACATTTCAATAAAGTCATGATTGTCGGGCTTCTGGTGGCCGCCTTCGCGCTGCCGCTGGTCGTTCGCAGCGCCACCTACATGCATATCCTGGTTCTGCTGTTGTTCTACGCCTATTTGACGACAAGCTGGAACATCGTCGGCGGTTTTGCAGGTGTCTTGCCGCTTGGCCACGCCGCCTTCGTCGGCATCGGCGCCTATACCTCAACCATCCTGTCGCTGCAATACGGGGTCAGTCCATGGCTTGGCATGCTGGTCGGCGGGGTGCTGGCGACCATCGCCGGAGTCATCATCGGCCTGCCGACCCTGAAGATGCGCGGCGCCTACTTTGCCCTTGCCACCATTGCCTTTGCCGAAGGCTTCCGAGTGATGGTTGAGAACATCGATTATATCGGCCCGTTGAAACTCAACGGCCCGCGCGGACTGCAGATTCCGCCTCTCGAAACCGGCCTTACCAGTTTCATGTTCGCCACCAAAGAGCCCTACTATTATATCATTCTGGTCATGCTCCTCGCCGTCATGCTCCTTACTTATATCATTTCCCGGTCGAAACTCGGTTACTATCTGATAGCCGGCGGCGAGGAACCGGAGGCGGCTATGGCGCTTGGGGTTAACGTCGCCCGCGCCCGACTTATTGCCATGGCGGTCAGTTCCTTTCTCACCGCCTTGGCCGGCACCTTTTATGCCCAGTTTTCCCTGTATATCCACCCGAAAAGCATTATCTCTCTGGATATGTCCTTTGAGATCGCCTTTATCGCTCTGATAGGCGGCCGCGGTTCGATCATCGGACCACTGCTTGGCGCCATGCTCCTCCGGCCGGTGAGTGACTTTTGCCGCATCTATTTCGGCGACACCCTGCCGGGGATGCACCTCATTATTTTCGGACTGGTTCTCATATTTGTCATGTATTACCAGCCACGCGGCCTGCAGGAACCGCTCAGCCGGATGTACCAGCGGCTGTTCACCCGAAAGACTCTAGCCACCACCGGGAGATAAGGCCATGACCATGCTGCAAGTAGACAATATGACCAAGGAATTCGGAGGATTGCGAGCAATCGACTCCCTCGATTTGACAATCAAAAAAGGCATGATCCTCGGCCTCATCGGCCCAAACGGTGCCGGCAAGTCCACTGCCTTCAACTGCATCGCCGGCTCCTTTGCCCCGACGAGAGGAGAAATCACCTTCGACGGCACGCGGATAACCGGCGAAAAACCCTGGAATCTCTGTAAGATGGGCCTGGCCAGGACCTTCCAGATCGTCAAGCCCTTTGCCTCGAAAAGCGTCCTCTACAACGTCACGGTGGCAAGCTTTGCCACCACCGGCAGCCGGAAGATCGCCGAGGAAAAGGCGGTGGCGGTGCTGGAGTCGCTTAATTTCGGTGACAAAAAAGACATCCTTTCCGGCAACCTGACCATCGCCGACCGCAAACGTCTGGAGATAGCCAAGGCTCTGGCCACCGAGCCGAAGCTGCTGCTCCTCGACGAGGTCATGGCGGGCCTCAGGCCGAACGAGGTGGATGAGATGGTTGACATTCTCAAGGCTCTCCGCGACCGAGGCATCACCATCTTCGTCATCGAGCATATCATGCGGGCGATCATGGCCCTGTCCGACCGGATCGTCGTCATCCAGTTCGGCAAGAAGATCGCTGAAGGCTTACCGAGTGAAATCGCCAATAACGAGAAGGTTATCAAGGCCTATCTGGGAGAAGACTATGTCGTTGCTTGAAATCCATAAAATCGACGCCTTCTATGGCGATGTCCAGGTTATCTATGAAATGTCGCTCAGGGTTGATAAGGGCGAGGTAGTGAGCATCATCGGCGGCAACGGCGCCGGCAAATCGACGTTGTTGCGCGTCATCTCCGGACTGATGCAAGCCTCCGCCGGCAGAATTACCTTCCAGGGCACGGATATTCACACCGAGCCCCCCGAGAACATCGTCACCCACGGCATCGTCCATGTGCCGGAGGGGCGGAGGCTCTTTCCGCTGATGTCGGTCAAAGACAATCTTCTGGTCGGGGCCTATAACAAACGAGCCCGACCCGATGTTGAGAAGACCTTGCAGGAGGTCTACCAACTCCTGCCGCGCCTTGCCGAACGGGAAAGCCAACTGGCCATGACCCTTTCCGGCGGTGAGCAGCAGATGGTTGCCATCGGCCGCGGCTTGATGTCCAAACCGCATCTCTTGATGCTCGATGAACCGTCCCTTGGCCTGGCCCCGATTCTCATCAAGGACATCTTCGAGACGGTGCGCAAGATCGCCGATCTGGGCACCACCGTGCTCATGGTCGAGCAGGACGTTCGTCACTCGCTGAGTCTCAGCGACCGCGGCTACGTCCTCGAACACGGCCGGGTGGTCATGGAGGGCAAGGCGAGCGATTTGATCGACGATCCGCATATCAGGACTGCTTATTTGGGGATGTAGGGGAGTGGCTCGGCGCCGATACTTCACAGCAAGAGCATGACTATGATTTCAATACGAACAAAATTAACGGCGATAATCGTTACCCTGGTATTATTTTCCTTGTCGACCGTCGGATTCCTGACAATATCGGAATTCACACGAACTATTTCCGACCACATGAATTCCTATCTTATGCAGTTTGCAACGCAAAAGGCAAAAGAATACGGAATGTCGTTTTATCGAATCCAGAACAAGGTCGACATGATCGTCCAATACAGTTCGTCCGCATACGAACGTGAGGCTCCGGTTGATCTCGGTCTGAACGATCACCTTCTCCTGCCATGGAATGGTAAGGGTTTTGGTGGTATTGAGTTGGAAACTCAATTAAAAAATGAACGTCTTCTGCTCCAGCGTGTGGTAACATTCATCCAACGGGTAGTGAGTGGCGATCCTATTGTCACTAGTGGTTATCTCGGTACTGCAACCTCCATCTTTGCATGCGACAATCTCAACGCCATTGCCAGCCTCGCCAAACTCGATGGTTACGATAACACAAAACGTGCCTGGTATAATAAAGCTCTCAGTGCCGGTAAAACCGTTTGGACCAGGCCGTATGTGGACGCAATTACCAAAAAACTCTGTATCAGTGCGGTTTCCCCGGTCTTCCTGAAAAACAGATCCCTCCTTGGTGTTGCCGGTCTCGACGTGCTTATGTCCACTCTGCAGGAGGATGTCATGAAACTTGATATCGGCTACAAACACAGCTATGCATTTCTCGTGGATAACGAGGGAAAAGTGCTGGCGCATCCGGGGATGAATACATCTGGTGATGCCCGCTGGGATGAAAACTATAAAGCCGATGATCTCTTGAAAACCGGCAACCCCGAGTTCACCAACATCATCCAGGATATGATCATGGGCGGCACGAGACTGGGCACCTACATCGCCGATGGCGGCGAGAAAAAGATAATTGCCTACGCACCCATCCCGTCAATCAAGGCGAGTCTTGGAATCGTCCTCGACAACAACGAAGTGATGAAACCGATTACCAGGATTAAGCAGATTATTCTGGTTATCCTGGCAATCGTATTTGTCGTTTCTATCGCTGTCGGAATCGTCTTCAGCACCACAATCACTCGCCCGATAAAGCATCTCACCGAGATATCCGATCTTATCAGTAAAGGCAAGATGGATCTTGACACTATTCCCGAAGATCGCAAGGATGAAATCGGCATGCTGATCCGCTCCATCAACCGTTTGATCATTAGCCTGAAACTGGCGATTGACTATCGAAACAGGCAATAAACCTTAGTACTGCAACCGGAGGTATCGAATTATGAAAATACTCGTTGGTTATCGCGGCTCCAATGTCGGCAAGGATCTCCTTGAACTTGCCGTGCAGCACGCCAAAGCTTTTTCCGGAGAGGTGCTGCTCGTCACCTCGCTGCCCGGGGGTGATAAAACCACAACGGAGCATGTGTATGAGGCTGAAGAGAAGCTGGAGAAGGCAAAAGAGTTTTTCAACAAACTGGGCATCAAAAATGAAACCCATCTGTTGGTCAGAGGAAAGACTGCGGGCGAGGATATTGTTGCCTTTGCCTCCGACAAAGGGTGCGACGAAATACTTATCGGTGTAAGAAGCCGATCTAAGGTCGGAAAGATTTTGTTTGGTTCAACGGCACAATTCGTTATCCTCAAGGCCCATTGCCCTGTAACTTCGATAAAATAGTGCCCTGAATCTCCTCGAAAAATGTCCGGCAGCGTGAGGAGCGCCGCCGGGCAGACATCCCCGCGTCTGTCTCACACCGTAAACCTTCCCACCAGCCTCTTGAGACCCTCGGCCATGCCGGAGAGATCGGCGGCATTGCCGTTGACCTCGGAGCTGGAGGCGGAGATCCGCCCCGAGTCCTCGCGCAGGGAGCCGATATTCTCGCTGATGCCGATGGCGAGGTCGGCGCTCCGCCTGGCCATGTCGTTGACGCCGCCGATAGCCTCCGACACATACTGCACCTTGCCGACGATCTCCCGGGTGGCGGCCGACTGTTCCTCGACCGCCGAGGCGATGGAGGAGACGATCTGGTCGATCCCGTGGATTACCTCGGAGAGATGGCCGATCGAATCGGCGCTGCTGGTCGTAGTTCCCTGGATCTCCCCAACCATGGCGGTGATGTTTTCCGTGGCTGAAGTGGTTTGCCGAGCCAACTCCTTGATTTCGCTTGCGACCACGGCAAATCCCTTGCCGGCATCCCCGGCTCTCGCCGCCTCGATGGTGGCGTTCAAAGCAAGGAGATTGGTCTGCTTGGAGATAGCCGTGATCTCTGCGGTTATCTTGCCGATTTTCTCTGCGGCGCGACTGAGCCTCCCCATGTTTTCCGATGTTTCCTCAGCTTGGCTTACCGCGCTGTCGGTTACCGTCCGTGCTTGCTCTGAATTCCTGGCGATCTCATCAATGGTGGCACTCATTTCCTCCGAGGAGGCGGCGACTATATTCAGATCGTCCGTTGCCCGGTCCATGGATTCCGCCACTCCGTTCATATGCATCTTCAAGTCCTCCGAGGCCTCGGCCACCGAAGCACAACGATCGAGGTTTTTTTCGGCGGTCTCGGAAAGATGCCGGGAAACCCCCGATAGACCGATCGAGGCCTGGGCGACGATATCGGCATTGCCGGCGATCTCCCGGATCAACTCCTGCAAGGAGGTGATGAAGATATTAAACCATTTGGCCAATTCACCGATTTCATCCTTGCTCTTCATTTCCAGCCGAATAGTGAGATCACCGGCCCCCTCGGCAATATCCTTCAGTCCGCCCACCACCGTGGAAATGGACCGGGTCATCGAGCCGGCAAAGAGCAGAACCACCGGAATGGTCATGAGGGCGCAGATCCCTCCCGCCACGACCAAAAGTTTCACCATCTGCCAGGTATTGGCTCGGGCGACGGCATGGGACGACAAGGCGGCTAGGGTACCGGCCTGTCGATCCCCGGTTCCGAGGGCAAGGACGCCCCAGGCATATTCCTCGTCTCCCACCCGGATATCCCCCAGGCGAATCACCATCCGGTCCCGCTTGATCTCACGCTCCACCTTCTCCATCGCACCTGGTCGCTTGTACGTCGAAAGTGTCCCGGCCACGAGCTGATCGCCGCAAAAAACATTGATATCCGTCCGTGTATAGGAGGAAATTCGCTCGACAAAGGACTGGTCAAGCTGTTTCGCCACCACGAGGAAACCGAAGATTTTGTCCATTTCCCGATCCGTCTCCGGATCAAAATAAGTGGCGGTTATTGGAATCCTGGCAATGAGACAGAGACTACCGTCGATCTCCCCGACAAAACTTGTCTCGACATCTCTCGCCCCCTCCATCATCTTGCCCGGGTCTTTCACCGGAAGAGTGTTTTCGAAGCCCCAGGCGGTGTTTTGTCCGGTTGTGGTCGCCTCGGTGCGGGCCACCTGGAAGCCCTTGCCCTTCGCGGTGGAGTCGGAATAAGCAAGGAGTGCCCGATTATCCGAAAGCCGCACAAAGAGTTCCTGTTCGCCGGTGACGTTCACCACCTCGAGCTGCCACAATCCGTTCGCCACTGCTAAATTGTGGAGTTGGGCGATGAGCCGTTGCCGGGTATCCCGGCCCATGTCGGGATTATTTTTAAAACCGTCGAGAAACTTGAGTGCCCCACCGAGTTCCGCAGCCTTGGCGATCTGTCGACCGTTATTGGCGATGCGCTCGCGGCCCTCGCCCAACTCGCGCACTACCACGGAGAAAGCCGACTCCAGCCCTTGATAGGCCATGCCGCTATTCTGCCGGCGGATGGTCAGGGAAGCGATGACAATGGCTGCGGTCAGTGAAAAAATCACCAGGGAAAGACAAAGCAAGATCAATTTACTCTTAAATTTCATGGTGTCTTCCTCTTGTTCACCGCCACGGTTTATTATATGGCCTCTTCTCCGCTTGGCGGCAAGCGGAGAAGAGCAGCCCCATGCTCATTGGTAACAAATTACGTGCCAGAACCGGAGCATTCAACTGGAGCCGACGGCACGGCCCGCGACTGTCAACCGGCGGCAGCCACACCCGGTGATGTCAACCACATCGTCAACCCTGGTTGACACCGTCAACCAGGGTTGCAAGACCGCGAAATCTACAGGTTATAGTGTTCCCGGTCCGGTAATTGCTCAGGGTAAGAAATATATTTCAACAAAAAATGGGGACAGACAAGAGGTGCAACTTTCTTCACAGGAAAATTACCTATGAGTCACCCCGCACAGATAGTCACTGTAGCGGGGCGACTGAATCCAGAGGTTGGTTACTGCTGTGGCTGTGCCTGGCAGCAGTTTGCGGTAAAGGTCATCTGCTTGAGCCACTCTATCCCTTCCTGGGTAATCAGGGAATACTGCCCTTCCATATTGCTGATTATCACTCCCGAGGCGTGCAAGGCCTTAAGCAGTTGTGTGGTTTCCGGCAGACTGATACCGAGCATGCCGGCAATGGTATCGCTATCCATAACCTGGGGAGAGCTGTTGTTTGTCGCATTTTCAGCCAACAGCCTCAAGACCTTGTGTTTTAACGCTTGTAAGCGCATGATACCCTCATTTTCAATTTTTTCCGCTTTGCCCGGCCGGCATGGAGTTACCGGCATGTGTAAACCGGCGTCATGCTCCGCTTCATGGCAGCATGACGCCGAACTTTCTCAGACAACGCCCTGGTCGATCATCGAATCAACGACCTTGACAAAACCGGCGATATTAGCACCCACCACATAATTGCCGGGAGCCCCGTACTGCTGCGCGGTTTCCATACACATCTTGTGGATATTCTTCATGATACCCTTCAGACGTTTGTCGACTTCCTCACGCGGCCAGTTGAGTCGCATGCTGTTCTGCGACATCTCGAGACCCGACACGGAAACACCGCCGGCATTGGCAGCCTTGCCCGGTCCATAGAGGATCTTATGCTCCAGGAAGATATTGACGCCGTCCGGTGTGGTCGGCATATTGGCCCCTTCCGAGATTACAGAGATACCGTTATTGACCAGGTTTTGGGCGTCTTTCTCGTTCACCTCATTCTGGGTAGCGCTCGGGAAGGCGCAGGCGGCCTTGTGATTCCACAAGGGATTATAGTTCAGTTCCGGATCGACGGCGGTAAAGGTGGCACCCGGATACTGCTCCACATACTGGTGCACACGGCCGCGCTGGACATTTTTCAGCTTCATGATGAAATCAAGCTTCTCCCGGTCGATCCCGGCAGGATCGTAGACATAGCCCGACGAATCGGAGAAGGTGATGGGCTTTGCCCCCAGTTCGATCAATTTTTCTATGGTATACTGGGCGACATTGCCGGAACCGGAGACCAGGCAGGTCTTGCCCTCCAGGGTCTCATTTCTCGTGGCCAGCATTTCGGCGGCAAAGTAGGTGCTGCCGTAGCCGGTGGCCTCGGGCCGGATCAGACTGCCACCCCAGTTCAGGCTCTTACCGGTGAGAACGCCGGTGAACTCATGCGCCAGTTTCTTGTACATGCCAAAGAGATAGCCTATTTCCCTGGCTCCCACGCCGATATCGCCGGCAGGAACGTCGGTGTTGGGGCCGATATAGCGGAAGAGTTCGGTCATGAAACTCTGGCAAAAGCGCATCACTTCATTGTCCGACTTACCCTTGGGATCAAAATCCGAACCACCCTTGCCGCCGCCCATGGGCAGAGAGGTCAGAGCATTCTTGAAGACCTGCTCGAAGGCCAGGAACTTGAGGATGCTGAGATTCACCGAAGGATGGAAGCGCAGCCCACCCTTGTAGGGCCCGATGGCACTGCTCATCTGGATACGGAAACCGCGGTTGACCCGGACCTGGCCCTGGTCGTCCACCCAGGGTACCCGGAAGATGATGACCCGTTCCGGCTCGACTATTCTCTCAAGGATCGCCTCTCGGCGATAGTGGACATTCTTTTCCAGAACAGGTTTTATCGACTCCATAACTTCACTTACCGCCTGATGAAACTCCCGCTCCTGGGGGTCCCTGTCAGTTACAAACTGGATACTGCTCATACCATTTCTCCTTTATCAAGGCTGTGCTTCAGAGACCGGCGGGTTGCCGGGCGCAGGTGCCGTCAATGCCTCAGGGATGCACCGACTCCATTATTCCCCTCTTGCCGACCACGAGGCTCACGAGTCCGCTTCCTGTCGGCACTATTTTTATGCAAAAGTTGGACCACCTCCGAATAATGCTGTCAACATGCTGATATCACATGTGATTGTATTAAACAGACAACTCTATCCTAAATGAGCATTTGATGCAAAATTGAGCAAAACATCAAAATACTCTCTAAAATCCGACCGGTTACCGTGATCCTCATACGGATCAGCGCTTTCCAAGATACAAGAATTTGCTAAGATGATATGGAAGGGGGATGGGGAAATAAGATGTAATGACCTGTAACACCTTTAAAAAATGATAATTGAGTAAGGAGGGCGGATCACTCTTTCTGCCGAAACAGAAAGAGTGCTATTCAAACCGGCCTGTTCGCTTGATCCATTATGTGATCTGAAACTACAAATGGCCGGATTGGGTTCGATGATTTTGTCCAGATTTTGCAAAGAAAGCCGTTACGTTGAGCCTTGCCGAAGGCAAACCTGACTAAACAAACTCTCATCAATGCAAATTTAAATTGGTACTTTAAATTTGCATTGAACATGCCTTCTCGTTATGCTAGAGTCAACCCATGAATTATATTCCGCGAGATATCGAGAGCCGCTTGCAACGCCTGCTCGGTTCGTCACCCTGCATCGCCGTCACCGGACCCAGGCAGGCTGGGAAATCGACCCTCCTGCGCCACTGCCTCCCCGAGTACAACTATGTGACCCTGGACGATCCGCTTTCCCGGGAACAGGCGCACAACGATCCGCTCTTCTTCCTCGATTCACTGGGGGAGCGGGCGATCATCGATGAAATCCAACTGGCACCTGGCCTCCTTTCCTATGTAAAAATCCGGGTGGATAACCGGCGGGAGGTGAAGGGGCAATACCTCTTCACCGGTTCGCAACAGTTCGGCCTGATCAAAAATCTGAGCGATTCCCTGGCCGGCAGAATCGCCCTTCTCGAACTGCTGCCGTTCTCGACCACCGAGAAACGACGGCATCTCGCCATTTCTGAAACAACCGAGCTGTTTTCCCACGCCACCCTGATCGGTTCGTATCCGGAACTGGTCGTCGATCCGTCCATCGATCTCTCATCATGGTACGGCTCCTACCTGCAAACCTATCTGGAGCGCGACATTCGCACCGTATATAATATCGGCGACCTGCGCGATTTCCAACGTTTTGTCCGATTGCTCGCGACCCGCTGCAGTCAGCAGCTCAATATGTCCGATTATTCACGAGATCTCGGCGTCTCCGTACCGACGATTAAAAGCTGGCTCTCCATTCTCGAGGCCTGCCGGATCGTCTTCCTCCTCCCCCCCTATTACACCAATCTGGGGAAACGAATCACAAAATCACCGAAAATCTATTTTCTCGATGTCGGTCTGGCCTGCTATCTGACCGGGGTTCGGGACGAAAGCCACCTTTTCAAGGGCCCCATGGCCGGGCACCTTTTCGAAAATTTCTGCATCCAGGAAACGGTCAAACACTATCTCCACCGTGGCCAACAGCCACCTCTCTACTATCTCAGAACGGGCAACGGCCTTGAGGTGGACTTACTTATCGAGCCGGTAGCCGGCACACTCATCCCCGTGGAGATCAAGCTCTCCAAGACACCATCGACCAACTTGGCAAGCAATATCACCGCCTTTTCCGAGTCTTTCGCCGGTCTCCATCCCGCTCCCGGCTATCTGCTGTCGCTCGCCTCATCAAGCCGGGCACTGACCCGCGGGGTGAGGTCCGTCACCTTCGATGATTATCTCCTCCTTCTTGCCTCGCTCGATCCCCCTTCGACATCCCCCGCCTCTTCCAGAGCAGGTAAATTGCCGGATAGATGATAAGTTCAAGGATGGTCGAGGTGATTACGCCTCCAACCATGGGGGCGGCGATCCGTTTCATCAAGCCGCCAGCCCGCTTGATCCATTATTAAATCGTCAGCATGGGGATACTGAAAACCTCTTGACGATGCGGCCTCATCGACAAGCCTCATATTCGGACCGCTTATTGGGGAGAGGTCGCTGGAGACACCTCTTCCGATGAAACCTTTTCTCTCAGTTTTTTGATCCTTCTGCTATTTTCCAGACCTCGACAAAAAACCCGAAAGCCAATAAAAATTGACTTTCGGGCTGACTTTTAAATGGTGCAGGTCGATCATCATAAAACAGCTGACAATCATTTCTGTTGCAGTATTTCGGCAAGAGGGAATTCTCGCCATTCCATTCCTGCCGGAATCTCCGGTAACCGAGCTGCAGGTTCCTGCAACAAGACCTCAACTGGGATGCCAAGTCCGGCATGAAGGCCTCTAATCATGCTCAAGCTCAGTGGTCGTTGCCCGGAAAGCACCTCGGACACCTTGCTTTTACTGCCGATAAAGGGGACCAGGTCCTTTTGCTTCAAGTCCTGCTGTTCCATGCGGAACCTGATGGCACTGACGGCATCGGGGAGATCGATGGGATACTTCTTTTCTTCATAGAGTTCTACCAAGGTAGCAAGCAATTCCAACTCATCACCTTCCCTTGTGCCCGGCAAAGCATCCATAAGCTCATCGATACGGGAAAGCGCTAGATCGTATTCAATTTCTGTTTTTATTAACTTTGCTTGCATTAGATTTCCTCCGCGTCAATGAGATCGTATTCCCGATGGGTCCCGATAAAACGAATATAGACAACGGAATATGGGTAATTTATTTTAACGATCAAACGATATTTGTTGCCGTGGATATTGAAAACCACTCTGGAATCCTTGAGAATGCTGGCATTGCCGTACTGTGCCTTTATCTCTGCCGAGTTTTGCCAATGAGCGGCCTTTGCCTCGGCGTACCATGCTTCGAGAGGTTTTTTGGCATCTCCGTTCCTTTGCCAAAATTCCTGGAGGGTTCGTTTCTTGATCACTCTCATAAGCAGTATATGCAGGTTCCCCTATATTGTAAAGAAATAATGTTCCCATAATGGGAACAAAACAACGTCTTATAAATCCAAGCCAGCGCCCTGTTTCCGTAGCCACATCTTTCGCTCTTGATAATCGGGCATAACTTTCTCGACCTCATTCCAGAAGTCACCGCTATGATCCCTGATGTGCATATGACAGAGTTCATGCACAACCAAATAGTCGATTATCTTGACTGGAACCATCATACATTTCCAGTGGAAATGCAGCATGTTATTCCTTGTGCAGCTGGCCCAGCAATAGCCGATATCTTTTACTTTTATTCCAGCAGGTTTCACACCCACCTTTGCCGCAAAATATTCAACCCGTGGACGAATACGCCTCTCACCCTTTTCAATGAAAAACACACAAACTCAGAGCGGGAAAATATTTGTGCCGAAACACGAAGAGAACCGACCAAGCCGCCAGCCCGGTTGATCCATCATTGAATCGTTAGTCTGGGGATACAGAAACCCGAGAGGATCAGAAAGTATCTTTCAGCCCTTTTCAAGAGCCAATCTAACTTTGATTGCCAGATCTTTTTTTGAAAATGGTTTCTGGATAAACTGAATTCCCTCATCCAGTATTCCATGCTGAGCTATAACATCGGACGTATATCCCGACATAAAAAGGGATTTGAGGTGCGGACAGGTAGGTAATAGTTTTTCAACCAACTTCTGGCCGTTCATCTCGGGCAGGATCACATCAGTTAGGAGCAGGTGAAACTCACCGGTGAGCTCCTCTGCCAAATGGATGGCCTCGCCCGGTGTACTTGCAGTAAGCACGGTGTAGCCTAGGTGTTCGAGCATTGTCGCAGTCATTTGTATGATTGCCGGCTCGTCCTCCACCAACAAAATTATCTCATGACCACCCACGGGAGGTTCCTCCACGCTTTCTCTCTCCAGCTGGTCTGAAACACCCACATACCGGGGAAGGTAGATTGAAAATGTTGTTCCTTGTCCCGGCTCGCTGTAGACATTGACGAACCCGTTGTTTTGCTTAACAGCACCGTACACCGTGGACAACCCGAGGCCGGTTCCTTTGCCGACACCTTTGGTGGTGAAAAAAGGTTCAAAGATATGAGACAGAGTCTCCTTTTCCATGCCACAGCCGTTATCGCTCACAGCTATTCGCACATACTCCCCCGACACCAAGCCCGCATGAACGGCACAGGATTCCTCTTCTAAAATCGCATTTCCCGTCTCAACAATCATGTTGCCGACGCCTTTAATGGCATCCCGAGCATTAACACAGAGATTGGCGAGGATCTGGTCGATTTGCGATGGGTCCACCTTAACCGGCCAGAGGTTTGCTCCGGGCAACCAGGCAAGATTGATGCCCTCACCGATGAGCCGCCGCAGCATCTTGAGCATTCCTTCCAAAGTTTCGTTCAGATCGAGCATCCTGGGCATGATGGTCTGTTTTCGTGCGAAAGCCAACAGTTGCCTGGTAATATCGGCGGAGCGCATGGCCGCCTTGCTGATTTCTTTCAAATTGGCAAAGATCCGCTGGGTCGGGTCTATTTGTTCCATTGCCAACTCGGCATGACCAAGGATCACCCCGAGCATATTGTTGAAGTCGTGCGCTACGCCGCCGGCAAGCTGACCTACAGCTTCCATCTTCTGGGACTGTTGGAGTTGGGCTTCGAGCTTGACTTTCTCCTCTTCGGCTCGCTTACGTTCGGTGATGTCTCGCCCAATACCGAGCACACCGATAAGCATTCCCCTGTCATTGTACATCGGGGTCTTGATGGTCTCCAGCAGGAGACGATTCCCATCGTCTGCGAAGGTAACCCATTCCTCATTGACAGATAATTTTCCTGCTGCAATGGCTTGGCGATCATTCTCAAGAAAGAAATCGGCAAGTTCCCTGTCGACAAAGTCGTAATCGGTTTTGCCTATAATATCCGCTTCTTTGGCACCAAAAAAACGCTCGAATATTGAATTGCACGAGAGATACACACCATCTTTGTCTTTCAACCAGATCAAGTCGGGGATTGTTTGCACAAGCGTTCGCAGGTGACTTTCATTTTTGCGCAACTCTTCTTCTGCCTGTTTAATCTCGGTGATATCCCTGGCTGTCGATAATGCACCCGTTACCATGCCATGCTGATTTTTCAAGGCCTTGCAACGCCATGCCAGAAGTCGAGCCTCCCCATCCTTCCGTCTCTGCAGGCTTTCGACATAAATTATTTTTTCTGTCCCTTCAAATAGAGGTTGAACCACCTCATATGTGTTTTGCGGGCCTTCAAAAAAAGACGCTACTTCCTTACCTACAATATCTTCACCGTAGAATGCCAATCCGGCATTGTTCGACCACCTGACAATTTTTCGGGTATCGACCTCCAGGATGATATCCGGGACAGCGGAAAGTATAGCATTTTGGCGTATTGTAAGGCTTTGCAACTCATTTTCGCTTTGTTCGCGTGTGATGATTTCAACATGAAGTGCATTGATTGTCCGGGCCAGCTCAGCAGTTCGTTCTTCAACCCGGGCTTCAAGAAGGTCATTGGCTTCCTGGAGCCGTGTAGTGAGCTCCCGGTTATGGAGATGCACGGTAATACGGGCCAGGAGTTCTTCCCGTTGAAGGGGTTTGGTAATATAGTCCACTCCTCCTGCTTCAAAGCCTTTTACCTTGTGCCCCGTTTCTGCAAGGGCTGTCATGAAAATAACCGGGATATCTCTGGTTTTCTCCTGAGATTTCAACCTGCGACAGGTTTCGAACCCATCTATTCCCGGCATCATGACATCCAGGAGAATGAGGTCGGGCCGGGTATACGCCGCTCTGACCATCCCGCTTTCGCCGGAGTCGGCAACGAGGATGGTATACTTGCGCTCCCTGAGGTGCTCAGTCATAATCGCCAAATTATTCGGATCGTCATCGATAATCAGGATAGTGGCTTCCTGCAGACCGGTTTTGGCATGTGCATGCATGTCGGACATCACTCTCCTTGCTTTATATACCGTTCGACGAGATTCAGGATAGCCGATACCCTGAACCCTCCGGTCAGCTCACAAAGTATCGTAGAAAATTCACCGTATTTTTTTTCTCTCTCTTTAAGTTGCCCGGCCCAGGCCTCAATCCTCTGCAGATCTCCCCGCATGGCCAAATCATATAACTCTTTCAGGTCTTCCAGCGGCGGCACCGTGACAGGATCTTTTCCCCTCTCTCGCTCCGGTCGTATTGTCGCGGAAAGGCTTTCCGGCGTCGCGGTTTTCCACGCCAGAGAGAGTAGCACCCTGATTTTCTCCAGCAATTGGTCGATGCGGATCGGCTTTACGACGAAATCATCGCAGGCCGCTGCGAACTCTTGTTTAAATAGAGTATCGGTAACCGTGGCCGATGTGCCGATAAAGCGAATAGCCATCCATTCCTTGTTTTGTCGCATTTCCTTGAGGGTTGCCAACCCGTCCTTCTCCGGCATTACCAGATCGAGCAAAACGAGATCAGGGCGATGTTCTTCGGCATGTCGAATTGCAATTTCCCCGTTCTCCGCGGTGGCAACGGAGAAGCCCAGCGGTTCCAGTAACGAAACCAGCATCGACGTGTTGCTGATATTATCATCGACTACCAGGATGCTCTTGCGTTTGCCTTCGTACCCGATAATGGAATTTTCCGTTCTCTCCAGGACTATCCCGCCCTCCGCCACCATCGACAGCGGCACCTCCACCCAAAACATGCTCCCCTTTCCAAGGGTGCTTTTAACCCCAACTTTCCCCTGCATCATCTCCGCCAGGTGCCTGGTAATATTCAATCCCAGACCGGTCCCCTCGCGGACCTGTCTGTTAGCTACCAGTTGGGTAAACGGTTCGAAAATAGTTTCCAGCTTGTCCGGGGGAATACCGACCCCGGTATCGTGCACCTCGCACAGGAACAGCCCGGAGGCCGTCCGGTGGTAACCGACCCGCAAAATAACGTCGCCATGGCGCGTGCACTTGACCGCATTACTCAAAAGGTTAAGGAGGATCTGTCGGAGCTTACGCTCATCTCCCCACACATAATCCGGCAGCGGGGAGGATGTCTCGTAATGAAAGCGCAGATCCTTTTCCTCGGCCTGCAACCTGGTCAGGTTGTAGACCTGCCGCATCAGTGCGGAGAGGTCGAAGGAAGCATTCTCAAGCTCCATTTTACCCGCTTCGATCTTGCCCACGTCGAGGATATCGTTAATGAGCGTGAGAAGATGCTCGCCACTGCTGTGCATGATTTCCAACTGCTGCTGTTGGGTCTCGGTCAAGTTGCCCTGGCGTTTAAGTATCTGGGCATAGCCCATGATCGCATTGAGCGGTGTGCGAAGTTCGTGGCTCATACTGGAGAGAAAATCGCTCTTTGCCCGGCTTGCCGATTCCGCTGCATCCTTTGCTATCCTCAGCTCCCCATGTACCTTGGCAAACGAGTCGGTCAGGTTGTTGACGCCGTCAACCAGCGTTCGCCATTCCCCTTCGAAAACCCTCGCATCGCTGCGGGTTTCCAGCCTGCCTTTCCGAACTGCCACGATAAGGGCGTCGGTCTCGCCCAGCACCTGTTGGATGGTGCTCTTCATGGAGGAAAAAGTTCTGGCCAGCGTCCCGATTTCATCCCCTTGATCGATCCTGATTTCCCGGCTGAAATCGCCATGCGAGATATTATCGGCAACCTGAGCTATCTGGACGAGAGGACGGGTCGCCATACTGATCAGAAAATAAACGATGAGACAACTGCCCAGGGTAAATACAACCGCCAGCGTCAGGCCGCGCACGACGATTATCCGCTCGTTCTCCTTCATGGAGGATTTTGAAAAGCTGAGTCGTATCCAGCCGATGATCTCCTCGACCTTTTTGACATTCGGCGATTGCTCAAAAATGTCGTATTCTTCCTGGGTCCTTACGGTATGAACAGGCGCGTAAAAGACAAAGGAGTCTGTTTCTTCGGTCATGGAGACAGGCAGATCAGGCCCCATAGCGGGCAGGGCGGCGGAAACCGGTGCACCGTCATGAATGAGCAAGATCATCGCTTTGTCGTAGAAGGTAACGGAGGAAACTTCCGAGTTGGCTCGTAGAAATGAGACGGTGCTTTGCAAAAGCTCGGGATTGCCGGAGAGAATCGGCAACTCGCCGGTTTTTGTCGCCAAAGTCGTGATGGTTTCAGCTCTCTTGATAATCTCTTTTCTTGTTATATCCTTTTCGTTTTTGATCGATTGGTAGGTAAATATCAGGGACATGAAAATCAGGACCGGTATCATGAAGAGCAGTGCCTTCATCCTGAATGAATTTAAAAATTGCATTTTCATGCCTGTCCTGTCCGCTAGCCGTGTCATTACATCCTTTTATGGATAAACTCGCTTAGCCATTGCGAGCACCTCGTCGGGAATCCTGATCCCCATTTTCATGGCGGTGGAGGTATTAAGGAAAAGGTCGAACTTTGCCGGTGGTGTCGGCTTTATCTTGCCGACATCGATTCCATCGAGCGCCTTTGTTGCCGACTCGCCGATCATCCGCCCCACATGGACCATATCTACCACCAGAGCCGCAAGAGCACCCTCCCTGACATTGCGCTCCGAAACGCCCAAAAGTGGGATTCCCTTCCTGAACGAGAACAAATATGCCTCATTCATAGCGGTTGCCGTTAGAACTGTCGTATCCGGTAAGAGGAGGACGGCATCGGTGGTTTCGAGCCGATTGACGGTTTTGACGAAATCGACGGAGTCGTTGACGCTATATACCGTCGCTTGCGGCGCATCCGAAGCCAAAACATGTAACTGAGCACTGCTCCCCAAAACTGCAATCCGTTTTATGGAGTTGAGATGGTCTCTCATCAGAGAGGTGTATTTCTCGGTTGGGGTGGCCAGGTAAAAGCCGGTGGTATTTGGCCTGGTGGTGGCGGGTGGGAGAACGACAAGGTCATAGATAACCGGAATGGTCGGTGGCAACTTCAAGGCCTCGTCCAGTGCAGTGTGCCCGAGGGTGATGACCACCTTGGCCTTTTCCTGGCCCACGATTTCGTTCAGCCTGCCTTTTACATCGGCAGGTGCATATATCTCAATAGAGGCGAACAGCGGCAACGTTTTCCTAATCCCTGAAATAATCTCCTCAACCGGCCTGAGCTGGGTATCAGCGACAATGACGATCTCGGCTGCCTTGCCCGGGGACGGGAAAAAACCGGCGAGAAGGGAAAGAAAGATGAAAATCTTTGCTGTGATCCGTTTATTCATTCGAGCTTTCATTTTGGACGAATTTGTTCTTTCGATGTGCTGTTGCGCGAGACCTGTCGTCACTCTCAGAACTTAAACCTGAGCCCCGCCTCCACCCACTCGTTTGCGTTCGGATACCCGTAATAGGTATAACTGGCACCGCTGAACAGGTTGTGGACGGTCATGAATAGATCCATGCTCGTTGTTTCGGTAGCATAGACCTTTTTATTGATGTTGAAGTCCCAGATAAGGTCAAACTTGGCGTTGGCGCTGGCCGGCTGCTCCATCCACACATAGGTGCCGGTCAACTGCGCCACCCAAGAGTCGTGGTCGTCGTATTTTAGCCCCGCCAGATATGCATAGTCATCCCACTCCCGACCATAACCTGTTGGTGGATTTTCGGCATCCATATGGGCATAGCTGTAGGATGCCTGCAGGGAGAGGTTGTATACGGGAACGGTCTCGACCTGCAATTCACATCCCTGACGGATGACGTTGCCGATATTGGTGACCTGCTTAGCCGCATTCAGCCTATCGCTGATGGTATTTTCCGTGTCATGCCTAAAGAGAGTCCCCTTCACATGCAAGTAATCGGTCAGGCCGGACTCCATCCCCACTTGGTAGGACCACCCTTCCTCCCTTTTCAGGTCCGGGTTGGCAACCAGGAATGTCCCGCCGCCCGAGGTGTAACCGAGGGGTGGAGAGGTAAAGCCTCGGGCCACCGACGCCCGGGCTACGGTATGTTCGGCCAATTCGTAGGTGGTGCCGAGGCTCGGGCTGGCAAAGGAGCCGCCGATGGTGTCGTGGTCGAGCCGGGCACCGGGAGTAACGGCCAGCTTACCAAGGTTAACGGTATCATTGGCAAAGATGCCCCATGTATCGCTGGACGGCTTGGTGACGCTGGTTGCCGGTACACCGAATGATTGGTAGAGAGGGCCGACATTGGTGGTCTGGATCAGTTCGCCGTGGTTGTAGTCCATGCCGAGTACGGCAGTGTGCATGGACCCCGCGTATTTCAGCTTTATATCTCCTCCCTCCAGCTGCTCATCAAAGATGGATTCCTTGAACAATTCACCCGGCAAGGCAGTCTGGAAGGGAGTTGCAAATTTGACCGGCAGGTCGACTTTCTGCTGCAAGACGTGTCCCGAGGCATTCAGGTTCAGGTTCTGCGAAATGCGGTAATCGAGGCTGCTTGTGGCAAAAAAGGAGGTTAACTGCGACCTTGAATTGAAGGTAGCACCGTTGCCGGTAACATCCCCGGAATATTCCGAGGGGTTGCTGTAACCGGTGGTGAGCTGTATACCCAGATCTTTGGTGGCGGCGATGTGCACCTTGGCGTAGCCCCTGTCCTGGTCCATGTTACGATCATTGCGCAACCCGTCCGACTGCTGGCGGCCGCCGAAGAGGTAGTAGCCGACCTGACCCTCCTTGCCGGACACCTCGGCGTTGTAATCCTGCGAATTTGCCTGACCGTAGGAGGCGCTGACGGTCCCCTTGGGATTGCTGCTGTTGCCCGTACCCTTGGTGATGATATTGACCACCCCCCCAAGACCCGAACCCCAGGCCGATGAGGCCGGCCCCTTGATGATCTCGATCCGGTCGATGATCCTGACTGGAATAGTGGAGGTTTCCGCATTGCCGCCGGAAAGAAAATTCAAGGCGATACCATCCAGCAGCACCGTGACAAGGCGCTCGGACGACCCCTGACTGTGGAGCAACGACCAGCGGGCGAAATCCTGTCCTTGAAAATCGACGAACATGCCGGGAACCCGGCTCAATACCTCCGCCACGGTATGGGCATTCATATCCTCGATCTCCTTGGCCGTAATAATAGTCATATTT
The DNA here is from genome assembly GCA_903875445.1 of uncultured delta proteobacterium. Lineage (GTDB taxonomy): Bacteria > Desulfobacterota > Desulfobulbia > Desulfobulbales > Desulfocapsaceae > Desulforhopalus_A. The sequence continues at coordinate 50,485 of CAIQWD010000068.1, forward strand.
TCGGCTACCTGGGAAATCGGCTTTTCGATGCGCGTGGCGGTCTGGACGTAGAGTTCTTTTTCCTCCCAAAACATCAGTAGTTCTTCTTTTGTGGAAGATCGCATCGCCACGACATCCGTGTCCTTAACAATGGGCGTTTCCTCGGCGGCAATACTGAACAGAGGGGAGAACAACCCGAGTATGAGGGCACCAAAAAGATTCGCTGCGTACCCATTTTTCCTTCCGGCAGGGATGCATGGCATTCTGGAAGATATGGTGATTTTTTTCATACGAATATTGAGATCAGTATATGGACATGATCGGATTGCAGAAGCTCTCAACACCTTGCTCGTAAAATCTTATCTTCTGCGGGAGTGGGGCCTAAACAGGTTTTCATAGCTTGCGTGTTCACGGCTGTACGCGAGTTATTTCCGAAGCAACATATCGCATCCCCCGTCTCTTCCAAAGCAGGTAAATTGCCGGATAGATGATAAGTTCGAGGATGGTCGAGGTAATTACGCCGCCAACCATGGGGGCGGCGATCCGTTTCATCACGTCGGCACCCGTACCGGTGCTGAACATGATCGGCACCAGACCGGCTAAAATGACACTGACGGTCATGATCTTCGGCCTGATCCTCTTGACCGCGCCGTGCATAATCGCTTCTTTCAGGTCGGCAGTGGTTTTGAGACGGCCCTCTTCTTTCCACTGCTCGTAGGCGAGATCCAGATAGAGGAGCATTATTACCCCGGTTTCCGCGTCAAGCCCGGCAAGGGCAATCATGCCGACCCACACGGCGATGCTCATGTTGTAATTGAGGAGATACAGAAACCAGAAGGAACCGACAAGAGAAAACGGCACGGCAAGAAGGACGATCAGCGTCTTCGTGACGGATTTGGTGTTAAAGTAAATAAGCACGAAAATAATGAGCAAGGTCAGTGGGATGACCAGCTTCAACCGCTCATGGGTCCGAACCAGATATTCGTATTCACCACTCCACTGGAGGCGATAGCCGTCAGGGATCTTGATCGAGGCAACCTTCGCCTTGGCCTCATCGACATAGCCGCCGACATCTCGCCCGGAAAAATCGATGTACACATACGAGGTCAGCAGCCCCTCTTCACTCTTGATGACTGTCGGGCCTTTGGCAATACTGATGTCGGCAAGTTCACCAAGCGGTATCTGCAGCACATTGGCCGAGGTCGAGGGCGTGGCGGGAACCGCCCCCATTCCTCCCGCAGCAGTACGGCCGCCACCTGCGCCCATGGCGGGGATCAAGACCCGCTTGAGACTTTCAATATCGCTCCTCAAGGCCCTGGGATAGCGGACATTGACGGAATAGCGCTCGCGTCCCTCGATGGTGGTCGTAAGACTCATGCCGCCGATCGCCGACTGAATGATCTCCTGCACGTCGTCTATGGAAAGTCCGTAGCGGGCAGCCTCCTCTCTTTTTACCTTGAAGTCGAGGAAATAGCCGGTTGTTGCCCGTTCCGCGTAGACGCTCCTGGTTCCCTTGATATCTTTGATGGCATTTTCCAGCTCTTTGCCGATTTTTTCGATTTCCAGGAGATTCGGACCCAGCACCTTGATGCCAACCGGGGTCCTGATGCCGGTGGCCAGCATGTCGATCCGCGCCTTGATCGGCATGGTAAAAGAATTGGCCACGCCGGGAATCGATAATTTGTCGTTCAACTCATCGATCAAGCGGTCCACCGTCATGCCCGGACGCCACTCCGCTTCGGGTTTTAAGTTGATTATCGTTTCAAACATCTCAAGAGGCGCCGGGTCTGTAGGAGTCTCGGCCCGTCCGGCTTTGCCGAAGACCTGCTCAACTTCCGGGACGGTTTTTATCAATTTATCCTGTAAGTTTAGGAGCTTTGCAACCTCGGTGACTGAGGCGGCGGGGACTGTTACCGGCATATAGAAGAGAGTCCCCTCGTACAGGGGTGGCATGAACTCAGAGCCGAGCTTGATAAAGGGATACACCGACGCCGCTAAAATGAGTATTGCGATTATGATGACCAACCTTGGTACGCGTAGCGAAAGCCTGGCAAAGGGTTCATAGATCTTGCGAAGAATGAAACTGACCGGATTTTTTTCTTCCGGACGGATCTTGCCTTTGATCAACAGCGTCATAAGGACCGGAGTCAGGGTAACCGCAAGGAATGAGGAAAAGAGCATCGCAAAGGTCTTTGTGAATGCCAGAGGTTTGAAAAGCCTTCCGGCCTGGGCTTCAAGAGTAAATACCGGCAAAAACCCGACGGTGATCACAAGAAGTGAAAAGAACAACGATGGTCCCACCTCCTTGGCCGCATCGACCAGGACACGGAATCTCGCTTCCGGTGGGCAATGACCCTCTGCCTCGGGATGGAGATGGAGCCAATCTTCAAGTTTTTTATGGGCATTTTCGACCATGATAATCGAGGCATCGACCATGGCACCGATGGCGATGGCGATCCCGCTGAGACTCATGACGTTCGAGGTCACCCCGAGGTAATACATGCAGATAAAGGAGATGATGATGGCGATAGGCAATGTCAGGATGACGACGAGGGCACTCGGCAAATGAAATAAAAAGACGGCACAGACGACACTTACGGCAATCGACAGTTTGATGATCTCGTCTTTCAGGGTATCGATGGAGCGGTGGATAAGGTCCGATCGATCGTAGGTGGTAATAATTTTCACCCCTTCAGGCAAGGACGGTTGGATCTCGGTCCTTATCTTCTCTTTGACCCTGTCGATAACATTCAGGACATTCTCTCCAAACCTGACAACGACGATGCCGCCAGCGACCTCCCCTTTGCCGTCAAGCTCGGCCAGGCCACGCCGGATATCCGGCCCGATCTGGATGCCTGCGATATCTCTTAAGAGAATGGGGGTGCCGGCGCCGTTCGTCCCGACGGCAATATTCTGGAGATCCTCGATATCTTTGAGATAGCCGCGGCCCCGAATCATGTACTCGATCCCGGAAAATTCGAGGACCCTGCCCTCGACATCGCGGTTGCTCTTTCTGACCGCGTCCATAACCTTGGTGAGCGGGATGTTATAGGCAAGGAGCCGATTCGGGTCAACTGTAATCTGGTATTGCTTGACAAAGCCACCGATACTGGCTACCTGCGAGACTCCCTTGACGCTCTCCAATGCAAGTTTTATCGAATAGTCCTGGATGGAGCGGAGTTTCGCCAGGGAATTATTGCCCGATTCATCGACCAGGGCGTACTCGAAGCCCCAGCCAAGGCTTGTCGCATCGGGGCCGAGCACCGGATTGACCTCGGCAGGGAGCTTGTTCCGCACCGCCTGGATATATTCGAGTATCCTGCTCCGCGCCCAGTAGATATCGGTCCCTTCTTCAAAAATGACATAGATGAACGAGCTGCCAAGATAGGAGAAGCCCCGGACCGCCTGTACTTTTGGCGCTGCAAGCAAGGTCGAGGTAATGGGATAGGTTACTTGGTCTTCGATGAGATCAGGGCTTCGTCCGGCCCATTCGGTGAAAATGATGACTTGGGTATCGCTCAGATCCGGCAGCGCATCGAGCGGTGTTCTTTGTAAGGCCCAGTAGCCCCACATTATCAGAAAGCTCACGAGCAAGAAGACAATGAATCTGTTGCGGGAGCTGTATTCTATTAATCGCGGGATCATGGCAGTTGCGATTACTGTTTATGCAGAGGCGCTATGCCTTTCAGTTGCGCCTCCGAATCGATCAGGAAATTTGCCGTCGCCACAACCTTTTCACCGGGCGTAACCCCCATCAAAAGCTCGGTCAGGCCGCCGGCTTTCAGTCCCGTCATTACCTCCCTCGGTTCAAACACCCCCGCTCCTTTACCGATATAAACGATCTTTGTAGCCCCCGTATCGATGACGGCATCGTCAGGAACGGCCAGTCTTTCACCTTGTTCCGCCTTGATCTCCATCTTGGCGAACATCTGCGGTTTCAACAGCCCATCGGGGTTAGGCAGGATGCATCTCGCTTTCGCGGTTCTTGTCTCTCCGGTCAAGGTCGGATAGATAAAGTCGATTGTTGCGGTAAACACTCTGTCAGGAAAATTGTCAAAGGTTATGGTCGCCTTCTGGCCGATCTTAACTTGAGCCATCTGGGATTCGTACAGATCGGCAACAAGCCATAATGTGGATAACTCGGCAATATCGAACATCTTTTCCCCCGGCATCAGGCGCATCCCTTGGACCACTGGTTTTTGGATGATAGATCCGCTCACCGGACTCTGAATCACCAAGGTTCGAATGGGTTTGCCGGTTTCCGCTATGGTCTTGATCTGCGCCTCGGAGATATCCCAGAGCAACAACCGCTGTTTCGCTGCTTCGATCATCGTCTCGGCATCCCTTGCCAGCATTATTTGAATGTTTTCACTGCCGGCCCCTTTGTTTTTCTTTGCCCAGCGGAGGGTGTTGAGGAATTCCTTTTGCGTGGCGTAGAGTTCGGGACTGTAAATTTCGGCAAGCGGCTGACCCTTCTTGACATAGCTGCCGGTGGCATTGACAAAGAGTTTTTCTACCCATCCTTCAAATTTGGTGTTGATGGTGGCAAGTCCTCGTTCATCATATTCAACACGTCCCACTGTCCTGACAATGCTCTGCATCGGCTGCATCTTTGCGACCACGGTACGAATGCCGATCAGTTGCTGTTTTTCCACCGGGATCTCAAGGGCAGGGGCATCTTCATCGGCCCGCGCACTTCCGAAGGGAGATAGAATAGCAGCAAAGGAAGCGACACATGCAATAATTAGAATGTACGTTCTCTTCATGTCCTCGCATCTCTCCACGTATTTTGCCTTACTTCCCGAATTCGAACATTTCGGCCATGGTTGTCAGTCGTATAATAGCCTTCTCTCTGTTTGCGAACTGTTCCCAGTAGAGGGTCTCAAAATCTATCAGTGCTTTGAGTCGCAAGATCACTGTGATCGCCTCAACCTTTCCTGTGACGTATCCCGAAAGGGCGGCCTCGATATCCTGTGATGTCTTCGGGATCAATCCATTTTTATAGAGGTTCATCAGTCTTTCGGCTGATTTTGCCATCGAGTAGCTGTCCTGGATCGCCGAGGAGACCATCAACTTCGTCGCCTCAAGTTCGTTATTCGCCACCACAAGCAAGGCCTCGGCCTCGTGGAGCGATTCATCCTGTTTAGTGCGGTAATAAAGCGGTATGTTGATCTGGGTGGTCAGGCTCCACATGTCCTCTGCCCCGCCGCCGCGATTCGCATAGTTGGCCGTGACGGTAAGGTCTGGGTAGTACTCTTTTTTTGCCATCTCAACCCGTGCGGCAGCAGCCTCGACCATCATCTTTTTGGCGACGATATCGTGTGAATTATTCTGGGCAATCTCTATGGTCTCGCTCAAGCTGTATGCGAATGGATGAGGAACTGGGTCTGCAGGTCGATCGAACGAGGGCGGGCTATTTCGGCCCAGAGTTGCATTAAGCATCGCCTCAGTGGATTGAATCCGCTGTCGTTGCATCTCTTCGCGTTCGAGTACCATGTATTTTTCGGTCTGGGCCATTAATACTTCCTGCTGGCTCCCCATCCCCGAAGAATAGCGAGCGGTTGCGGCGTCTTCAATGCGGGTAAAGAGTGCAACCCTGTCTTCGAGCAGAACGAGGGTCTTATAGGCAAGGAGCAGATCATAATAGAATCCGGCAACCTTGGATATCGTTCTCAGCCGCGCAATATGATAGCCCGCCTGCACGCTCTCGGCTTCTTTTGCCGCCATTTCGCCTTTCAGCGAGCGCTTCCCCGGATAGGGAAACATCTGCGACGCGGAAAACAGCCATTGGGCATCCTGGGAATCTCCGTAGGTATATTTGTTAAATCCCTCGTTCTGATACCCAACCATAACCGTCGGGTCGGAAAGACTCTGTGCTTGGGAGATGCGGTGTTTGGAAGCCGCCACCCCCGCACCGGCGGCTTTAATCTCGGGACTGTTCTGCAGGGCCTCGTCGATCAACGCATCGAGCTGTAACTCGCCCGCCGAACCAAGCCTCACAGACAGCAAAAACATGACGCCCAGAAGCAGCATGTTCCTAACCGGACATTCAGCTTTGCCGACGAATGTCCGGATGATGTTTAAAGAATTAATGGGCAGTGACATTGAATTTCACGGTTGCCGTTGCATCGCCGCGGGTTATCTTGATTGCGACATTCCAGGCCCCTGCCATAGAAAAATTCAGCATAGCCTTGTACTCATCACCTTTCAACTGGCCATCTGCCTTGTAATTCATCGCCGGCATGCCGGGCATTGCCGGCATTGAGTAGTCGATCACCACCTTAGCGTCGGTTACCGCCTTGCCGGTCGAATCTTTGACAGTGACGACAGCAGCGTTGTCACCGGCAACGGGTGGATTTTTGTCGATGATCATCGTCACGTCATACTCCCCCGCCTTCTTGTTCACCTCATAGTTTTTCGCAAACGCCACTCCGGTCGCAACAAGCAGCATCAGCAAACTAATAGCTATTTTTTTCATTGTGTTCCCTTCCTTGTTTTGATTTTTAATGTTGGGTCTTACCTCACTCTCCTGAAATCAAGAGAGTGGTACTTCAAATTTTGTTGTTTTTACGATAACATACAAAATAAACTAAAGTCAAATGGCAGATACAAATTTGCAAAAAGACTCTTTTTGATATTATGCGAGTGAAAGCTGCACATTTCCATTATTTTCTATTCCATCTCATAATTGAATTTGGTTAGCTCACTTACCTTCAACGAATATCTCGAATTTCTTGCTTCGCTCGATCCCTCAAATTTCTCCTTTCATACCCTAGGCAAGGTCAGGTAATTCCTGAGTTCCTTTTCAGGTTTGCACCGATTGCCTTCCATCTTCACACACGCTAGTGTCTCCCAAGATATTGAAACAACGCAGTATGTAGTATAAAGGAGTTTTGCGATGGCGAAGGAACACACTTTTGTAACCCCCGCACCGACCGACCTTGGTGCCCTTGATGCCTGTTTCATCTGAGGGTCTTGCAAAAATCTTGAAGAGCTTGTTATAGTCTTTCCCGAGTAGACGGGAAACCGATAGGTGAAGTTGAATCTTCACAGACCCGAATCCCGCCTGCCTGCGTAGAAATGACGACTTTTGCAAGAGGTTCATTTGTCTTTGACGAGAGCGTTTTCGGTGGGTCGGCTATCCGGACCGCCGTAACATCCTTTCCCCAATGTCTTAAAGGAGATCCCCCATGAACAAGTCGAGTGTTAATTATGATGTCCTTACCCCGGTGAAATTCCTCGTGCGCAGTGCCGAGGTTTATCCGCAAAAGACCGCGGTCGTCCACAATGACAAACGTTATTCCTACGCCCAGTTCCTCGATCGCGTCTATCGCTTGGCCAATGGCCTTCGCGCCAGAGGCATAAAGAAAGGCGACAAGGTTGCCTTCCTCTGCCCCAATATTCCGCCGATGTTGGAGGCCCATTATGCCGTGCCGATGATCGGCGCGGTCCTGGTCAGCATCAATGTTCGCCTTGCTCCCGGAGAGATCAGTTATATCGTTCGCCATTCCGATGCCAAGGCCGTCTTTGTCGACAACCAACTAGCGGCATCGATCAAGCCGGCGGTGAGCGAACTTACCGACGTGGCGTTCTATGTCAACATCTGCGACGCGACTGCCGACCTGCCGCTCGCCGGCCCGGAGTATGAGGATTTTCTTGCCAAGGCGTCGCCCGCGCCGATGGCCATAGAGGTGGACGATGAATATCAGCCCATCACCATCAACTACACGAGCGGCACGACCGGCCTGCCCAAGGGAGTTGTGTATCACCATCGCGGCGCCTATCTCAATTCCCTGGGCGAGATCCAGGAGGCGGGGATGACCTGCGACTCGACCTACCTCTGGACCCTGCCGATGTTCCACTGCAACGGCTGGTGCTTCACCTGGGCGGTCACCGCCATCGGCGGCACCCATGTCTGCCTCAGGCAGTTGTCGGCACCGGAGATTTTCCGCCTGATCGAGGGCGAGAAGGTCTCGCATATGTGCGCTGCCCCGACCATTCTCATCATGATGCTCTCCGACCCCAGAGCCAAGGAATTCAAAATCGACCATCTGCTGACCATTCTCACCGCCGGGGCACCGCCCTCGCCGACGGTCATCGAACAGATCGAGGGCATGGGGGCCAACATTGTCCATGTCTACGGCCTGACCGAGGTATATGGCCCCCATTCCGTCTGTGCCCGCCAACCATCCTGGGGTAAGCTTGACAAGGAGGAACTCGCCCGGATCAAGGCGCGACAGGGCGTCGCCTACCTCACCGCTCTGTATTTGGACGTGGTAGACCTCGCGACCATGCAGCCGGTGCTGCGGGACGGCAAAACCATGGGCGAGATCGTCATGCGCGGCAACAATGTCATGCTCGGCTACTACAAGGATGAGGAGACCACTGCCAAGGCCTTCCGCGGCGGCTGGTTCCATAGCGGCGATTTGGCGGTGATCCATGCCGACGGCTATATCCAGATCATGGATCGGGATAAGGATATCATTATCAGCGGCGGGGAAAATATCTCCTCGGTCGAGTTGGAGAATGTCATCTATCGCCATCCAAAAGTACTGGAAGTCGCGGTGGTGTCCACGCCGGACGCGAAATGGGGCGAGGTGCCCAAGGCCTTTATCACCCCCAAACCGGGGAGCAATTTGACCGCCGAGGAGATCGTCGAATTCTGCAAGCAGAACCTGGCCAGATTCAAGGCACCCAAGGATATCGTCTTCTGCGACCTGCCGAAGACCGCCACCGGCAAGATCCTCAAGTTCAAACTGCGGCAGAAGGAGTGGGAGGGACGGGACAAGAAGGTGAATTAAGCCAACAGAGGCCTGGAGAAATCAGGGTCAGATTTCAACAATTGACATACCTTGTTGCTTGTTGAAATTTGGCCCTCTTCTTTAGAGTGGCAGCATCGTTTGCGGATTACACCCTTCCCGCAAAATGCATTGTAAAAAATGATACGGTGCTATTTCACCTCTTCGTGTTTTCCAACTGTACGGCGTCGATGCAGAGGAAATTCCGAAATGGAGATGCGTCGGCGTATCTTTGGCGTTCCCGGAATTGCCGACATATCCGAGGATCTCTCCCCTCTGCATATGCTGACCCACCCTTATTTTTTCCGAGACCCTCTCCAGGTGGCTGCCGTAATAGCGAAACCCATCATCCCCTAGAAGGCTCACCCATTTGCCCCCTTTTTTGTCCGGGTCACTCACCTTCTTATCCCATTCATCGTTTTTCTGCAGATCCTCGACCACCCCTGATACGGGGGCAACGAAAGTGCTGCCCCGTTTACCGAAGATATCTATGGCCGGATAACTATGGCCACCCTCTGAAAAAGCTGCCTTTTCGACAGGATGAACAGGAAAACAATATTGAATTTCAACGGCTTGGGATATTGAGGTGACAAGACAGAGAGATGTATATATAACAAAAAATAATGGCGATAATTTGTTGCTCATTTTTCTTACTGTTTTTTTAGAGATCGAGTGCAAAACGGATTGCCCGTCCAATCTCTAATAGTTTTGCGCAAGGCAAGGATGTGATCAACGATCCGAGTTTCCCCTTCGAAACAGTCCGCAAATGGTCACAATTGACAACACAATCTTGGGGCATGCCGTCAGTTGTTGAAAGAAACACTTCGGAAGGTATATCGCGAACGGTAGTTGTGATGGGTGCGATGGTAACCTCCCCCAGATACTCCAACACGGAATCACGCGTCAGGATAAGAACCGGTCGATTTTTATCCGGCGACAAGAACTTATACCAACGTATTTCTCCATGTTTCATTCGTCACCCCACACCTGCTCGAACTCCCAAAGCGAAAACTCATCGGTGGCCACCGGATTTTGTTCGTACCCCCGACGATGCTTGCTCTCTAACTGTTCTTGTTGGTAACGAACAAGCGCTTCTTGAAGAGCCTTTCTTGTGAATGCAGAACGATTTGTGTGGAGTTCCTTTGCAACACGATCGACCGCTTTGACAAGATTGTCATCAAGAGTCATCTGAATGGTTCGCATAGTGCACCTCCGTAGCATGGATTATCATAGCTATAATAATCCACATCACAGGCCAAGTCAAAACAATCGATTCGGTGAAATGCTGCATCATGGCCATGGGATCTTATCTGTTGGAGAAGGTGTTACTTCATTTGTTTCTTTGCAGTTTTGATGAAGCGTCCAAAGGCTTTATCCTTCTTCCGTTTGTCTAGGTACGACAGTTCATGGTATTCCGACTCATTCTTGAGCTTTGTATAGCTTCTATAGCGCTCTTCAGTCAAGGCACCGCTTGTTACTGCGGCTCGGACCGCACAGCCGGGTTCCTGCGTATGGCCACAATCCGGATAGCGACAATTCAGGGAAAGCTGAACGATGTCTTCAAAGCCTTGGGTGACCCCTTCGCCCATACCGAGAAGGCCCAGTTCCCGCATTCCAGGGGTATCAATCATCATGGAACCTTGATTAAGAACAATAAGTTGGCGGCGCGTAGTTGTATGTATGCCTTCTCCCGTTGCACTCACGGCCTTTGTCTCAAAAGCGTCTTGCCCGATCAGGCGGTTGAGGAGCGTTGTTTTGCCAACCCCCGATGAACCGAGCAGACAATATGTTCTTCCCGAAACCAACACCTGCTGGAATTCGTCAAATCCGCTGCCCGTGATATTGCTGAGGGCAAGGACTCTGGCTGTAATGGTGCTCGATTTAATGGCGGCAAGCTTCTGTTCCAGTTCTTCGGGGTCGATCAAGTCCGTCTTGGTGAGAACAACAATCGGTTCAACACCCCCATCGGCTGCCATCACCAAGTACCGATCCATCCTCCGCAGGTTGAAGTCAAAGTGGCACGACTGGACAATGAAAGCGACGTCGATGTTGGCGGCAATCATCTGCAAATCCACCTTTTCACCGGCGGATTTGCGGCGGAGAAAGGTCTTTCTCGGAAACACCTCATGAATAATTGCTTCAGTGTCGTTGTTGTGATATTGCACTGTTACCCAATCGCCGACACACGGCAGGTCAATCGAAGATTCTACCTGGAAAGAGAACTTCCCTGCAAGTTCGGCCGGGATTTCCTTTGTGAGATTTCTAATGAGGTATGAGCCGCGGTCAACTGCCGATATCCGCGCAATATCCAGGCCCTTTTGACGCAAATCGCCGACCTGCGATTGAAACCATTGGTCGAAACCCATATCACTCAATTTTATCATATGTTGGCACCGAAAGGCTCATTCCTCCAACCCCAGCAACCAGCCGATCACATCAACAACAGAAATCTTCAGCCCATCCTGCCGAACCGCTTCGCCCTGCCCGTGCGACAGAATCATCAGGCGGGCATCACGGCAATGAGGAATCTCGGCGACTGCCTTGAGAAGCGCCCTGATCTCCCGATTGCGGGTTTTTGGGTCACTTATTTCCTGGCAGACTTGCAGCAACAGTTCAATCCGCCCATCCTTTTGGACGATGCAATCCACCTCAAGAGCTTTGCTGGTTTTGCCATAGTACAATTCCCCGCCACGGCGGAGCAGTTCATTGACAACCACCGTTTCCAGCATCTTGCCGCTGTCTCGCCGGGAAAAACCACGCGCCACTGCCGCGAGTCCTGTATCAACGGCATGGATCTTTTTGGGGTTGGCGGACCGCCGTTTCTGTGACCAGTCGAAAAGGGGCAGGCGATGAATAAGAAATGCCCCCTCTAGATATTCCACATAATTGTTCAGCAGGTGATACGAATTGCCGAAACTCCCCTTGAGCGAGTTGAGGGAAAGAATGGTTGCGCTGTTCGCCAGCAGATAACGGGACAGGTTGAGCAGGGATTCGACGTTGTCCAGTCGGTGCCGCGCCGCCACATCACGGAGCAGGATGGAATCGAAGTAGGCTCGCAGCTCCAGCCTCTTTATCTCTAGGTCTTCGATTCGAACCACCCGCGGGAAAGCTCCCCAGAAAAGATAATCGTCAAAGGCAGCGGCGATCTCAATCCGCTGCTGGACACGATCAAACGGAGTTGTCACCGACATGCCGCGAAAGGCAAGGAATTCGGTAAAGGAGAGCGGGTGAACCATGAGCGGCAGATAACGGCCGCTCAGGACTGTGCCGATTTCCCGTCCAAGCAGGTGGGCATTAGAACCGGTTACATAGAGACGCGACCGCTGCAATTCATATTCGGTGAGCAACCACTTATCGAATCCGGCGATGTTCTGCACCTCATCCAGAAAAATATGGGGAGTGCCGACCGGCCGAAAATGACGCTGGTGCAATTCGCGGATACGGGTAAGGAGCCTCGGCGTCAAGCTACCCATAATGCGAGGATCTTCCAGATTGACAAAGAGGATGTCGCTCCGGGGCACTCCTTCCGCCAGCAGGCGCCGCACCGCGTTGCGAAGGATGGTTGATTTGCCGCAACGCCGAACTCCCTGCAGCACCACTATCTCCCCCGTTGCACTCAGTGCTCGCAAACGCTCTTCGTAGAACGGACGGGGCACCGTTGCCGATTCGGGACGGGACCAATCGTTCCAGTCCGCCAGGGCCTGGAGAATTTCATTGTCGGATATCACTAGTGTCCGGCTAACAAAGAATATACGTCTATTCAAGTTTATGATTTTTCATTAGAAAACAGCAAAAAATGCCAAGAATCGACTTGAAAATCTATCCCTTTATACGGCACTCTTCCAGGACCATCCTGGAGGGGGGTACACATGTATACCGGAAAATTGATTTTCTCACAGATTATGGACTTCATGCCACTGCAAACCTTTCGTCGCTGTGTGGAAAAGTATCGTGGCAATTTCAAAGTCAGAAAATTCTCTTGTCTCGATCAATTCTTTTGCATGGCGTTCGCACAGATCACCTACAGGGAAAGTCTTCGGGACATCGAGGTCTGCCTTCGTTCTCAGAACAACAAGCTTTATCATATGGGTATTCGCGGGGACATATGTCGTTCAACTCTGGCAAATGCAAACGAAAATCGAGACTGGCGAATCTATGCCGAACTGGCCCATTCGCTTATCGCCACAGCTCGTACTCTTTACAGCAAAGATGCATTCATCGAAGAATTAGACGAAACCGTCTATGCTCTCGATTCTACGACCATCGATCTTTGCTTATCAGTTTTCCCATGGGCCGCTTTCCGCAAGAACAAAGGGGCCATCAAGCTTCACACTCTTCTCGATTTGAAGGGAAATATCCCAACATTCATTCACATTTCCGACGGCAAACTCCACGACGTCAACGCTCTCGATCTCATTTCCTTGGAACCTGGCGCCTTTTATGTCATGGATCGTGGCTATGTGGACTTCAAGCGTCTCTATACTTTCACCGAGATAGCAGCTTTTTTTGTCACTCGCGCCAAAATCAACATCAAGTTCAGAAGGCTCTATTCCTATCCGGTCGATCGAGATACCGGTTTGATTTGCGACCAAACCATTTTACTCACCGGTACTGCTTCGCGGAAAAGCTATCCCGACAAACTCAGGCGGGTCAAATTCCACGATCAGGCAACAGACAAGACCTTGGTGTTTTTAACGAACAATTTCAAACTGCCGGCGTTGACGATAGCTCAGTTGTATCGCAGTCGTTGGCAGGTGGAACTGTTTTTCAAATGGATCAAACAACATCTCAGAATCAAAAGATTTTTCGGCACATCAGAAAACGCTGTGAAAACCCAGATCTGGATAGCAATCTCTGTGTATGTTCTCGTTGCCATCATGAAAAAGCAACTCCATCTCAAAGAAAGCCTCTACACAATTTTACAGGTGTTGAGCGTTTCAGCTTTCGAAAAAGTTCCAATTTATCAATTAATTACAGACCACGATTACAACAACGAACCGACTACTACATGTAAGCAGCTAAAATTATTCGATTAACAACCGGACACTAGTGGTCGGATATAGCTAAATCGATTTTCATGACGACTTATATTTACCTGTTTTCGGTCGGTATGACAACCGAAATAGCAACGAAGCGACAAATCGCAACATCTATCGTCTTCTGCGAGCTGCCGAAGATCGCCACCGGCAAGATCCCTTATGTCCAAGCATACTCCCGACAAATCACCAACCAATTTTTCAACGCATCTATCACTGTGACTATTTACCGGTACCAGGGCTTCCAGTGCCTCCTGGAGCAGGTACAGGAATGAGCAGGTTTGTCGAAGTACCGGAACCTGCAACAATCTGCGGCTGTTGTCCATTCCAGTTCAAGGTGGCTTTGGCTTTCAAGTATTCAATGTATTTATCGGGTGAACCGAATGGTTTAATTTCAGCGGTTAGACGTGCCTCAAGACCTTGACCTTCCAGGGATTGCTTGGTCTTATTGGCTTCTGCTTCCAGTAAAGTAGATTGCGAACGCCCCCTGGCCGCCTCAATGGCTGAATCGGCCTCGCCTTTAGCTTTGATCACCACCTGATCGGCTTCAAACTGCCTTGTCCGCTTGGTGTTCTCGGCGGCCACGGCCTCATTTTTGGCTTTCACGGCAGCCTCGTTGGATGCCATGAATGCGGGAGAAGGAGTGATTCCGGCGATTTGCAGACTATGCGGTTGAATACCGAATAACTCTTCCACCGTTACTGAAACCGATTTTTCAATTTCGATTTGAATCGCCGAACGATTTGCATTAACCGTAGCCATGTTCTGACCTGCAAAAATACGTGCCGTCCGATCTTTGACGACTGGTATGATTTGACTTTCGATATCAACGTTTCCGGAACGGCCGATCTCGTACATGATGTGATAAACCTTTTCTACCGGGATCGTGTAGTTGAAATTCAGGTCCAAGGTAATCTTTTGGTTATCAACCGTGGTTACATCGAAGGGAGGAACATGCAAGGTTGTCAATGTGACTTGTACTCTATCAACGGTATCGACAAAGGGGATCTTGAAATGAAGCCCGGGTCGAACCGGCTTGTCATATTGAACGACACCAAATCGCCTAACGTTGGCGAGCTCGGTCTGATCGACCTTGTAGTAGGAACCGGTTAAAAGGACGAACGCCGCCAGGCCTATGATGACGAATTTTATGTATCGAAAACCAATCCTCTGCAAGGGAACAAATCTAGCCTCGGACATAATCGCTCCTTTTTCTTCTTTTTGGCTTAATCCAACCATTTATTTCTCCTCTCAAGTTTCTAATCCATTTCATCCATCTATATGAGCTAACAGTGGTTAGCCTGGTTTTTACTTACTTTTCAGATAACTCTTCAAATCTCTGTAATAATTTTCATGAGGCCCGATCATTACGAGCTCAAGACTTTCTTCCTTGATGAAACGATAAGAAAGAAGATACAGCTGGTTTTGCAATTTGAACTTATGAACTAAAACTCCCCTCAAATTTCCTTTCTTCTCATTGCCGATTAATGGATTTTCAATGATCTGTTTAATCTCATTATCTAGCTCATATTTTTCTTTTGCATTGAACTTCTTTACTTTTTTCTCGAAAGATCTTGACTGATAAATCTTCATCTACTCTCAACCAAATTGATATTCCGTTTTTTCATTTTGATCTGATTCTTCGATTCCAATCAAAATTTCTTTTATCAGGTTATACGTCAAATCTGGATTTTCCTCGGAGCATTTGCCAATTCTCGCCCAATGCTCAATTTGCCCAGTCAAGGATCGATGTTCAATTTTGCTGAACTTTTTCGCTTCCCCCAGCAATTCTTCTGATATTCTTACCGCCATTGCCATATTATTAACCTCCAGGATTGAGTTGATACCATGTATTCATTTTACAACGAATAATCGCATAATGCAACTTACAGTCTCATCTTGCATTGAAGGCTAGTCACGGTGCTCACCGGCGGAGTGGACCACAAACTGAAGGTTTGACGGACGATTCGACAGGTGTAGTGACTTGTTCCGAGGCGTGCTTCGCGCCGAGGGACAAGGGCACAAACGAAGTGAGTGCCGCGATTCCCGCAGGAGATGCGAATCGCATGCTGCGGGAACTTGTCAGCGGTTTATCTGGGGCATTGAATCGTTGGAATTGGGTATCATATCCACAGATCTCTAGCGGGCTGATCCCGGTAATTTTGCGGCAAGGACGTCAACTTTCTCAATCGATGGTGGCGCGGAGAATAGCTCGCCGGCTTTTGCCATTAAAGCTGCTGCCACCTTGCCTGAAAGGTGAGCCTGCCGCCCCTCTTCATCCGGGAAGGCATCGAATATTCCAAAGGTGGTTGGCCCAAGACGGATGCCAAACCATGCAGTGGTGGCGGGCTCCTCCAGGACGATCGGGAGACCGCTTATGAGAAAGCTTTCAACCTCTTTCTCTTTCCCGAGTTTTGCTTCGAGACGAACAAACAACGCTACTTTGACCATGACTTACCTCCTCATCGAGACAATGCTCGATTTGAACGTGCCAATCACCTGTACAAGGCGTCGTTATTACAGCCGTTTATTAATTTCTACCTAACCGCCAAACTCATAATCAAAATGAACATTGGCTGTGTCATTGAAATTAAACTGAGGATCATGGAAAGAAGCATCCTCGTTTTCCGGCTCCCATGAAATCGGGCATTCGGTCCTCAGTTTTTCAATCCTGTCGCATAACTCAGTCATAATGATATGCAAGCCGTTCACATCCTCGAACATTCGCTGTTTGTTCCCTGTAGGCAAGCTGTCAATTTTACTGACGACATCATAGATTTTACCTCGCCATTGAGTGAGTTCTATATCGACGTTTCTACAATAATCTTTGATTTCCATTGCGTTCTCCTTATTAAAATATAAATGGAGAGTGTCCTCTCGTCTTGCCTGAGAAAGATCCTCCATAGATAGACTTATAATAATTCCCATTCCCAAATTTGCTCTAGCTGTTTCGACTATTTTTGAATAAAGGGGGACCCGAAAAGGTTCACCTGCCTGGTCCCGATGCCTTGGCAACACGGAAAATTCGGAACAGACAACCTGTTTAACCCGGATAACTGGAGGATAATTATGGAAACACAAGCAACAGCAATGGTCCTGGCCTCATTCGCAGCGGATTCTCTTGCTCTGGGAGCGCATTGGATCTACGATACTGACGAAATTGATCGTCAATTCGACCGGATTGAGAGTTTACACAAGCCCCTTCCTAATTCTTATCATCCATCTAAGGGAAAAGGTGATTTTACTCATTACGGAGATCAGACCCTGATTTTGCTCGAATCCCTCGTAAAAACCAACGAGTTTTCACTCGCCGAGTTCGCCAAGGCCTGGAAAGCACTGTTTACCGGCTATCACGGCTATATCGACAAGGCGACCGCCACCACCTTGGACAATATGAACCGGCAAATACCGCCAGATCAATGCGGTTCGCAATCTTCAGATCTTGGAGGAGCTGCACGTATCGCTCCCCTCCTTTTTTTCCACAGAAAAGACCGGCAAGAACTCCTTAAGGCTGTCCATCAGCAGACCGCCATGACACACAACTGTCCAGCCTCTTTGGCGGGTGCCGAGTTCATCGCAAAGACGGTCTGGGGCGTGCTCGAAGGGATGAGTCCGATCAAGGCCATGGAAAGCGCTCTTGAGGAGGGGGTAGCCGATATCGATCTGGATAACCGCATCCGGATGGGGTTTGATTCAGGAGGCAAAGACACCAGAACCGTGATCAAGAAGTTCGGTCAGATGTGCGGCATTGCTGCCGCACTCCCTGGAGTTATTCACCTGATTACTACCTATGAAAACGATCTCAAAACCGCGCTCATCGAAAATGTCATGGCCGGTGGCGATTCAGCAGCACGCGGGTTGGTTGTTGGTATGATTCTTGGTTCCCATTTAGGTCGGCAGGCGATTCCCGACGAGTGGTTGACCGATATGGTTCAAGGCAAACACATTTCGGCGTTACTCTCTTCCAGGAAGAACGCATAGTCGCATCTTGCACTAAAGGCTGATCGCGGTGCTCACCGGTGGAGTGGACGGCAAGCTGAAGGTTTGACGGACGATTCGACAGGTGCAGTGCCTTGTTCCGAGGCGCGAAGCGCGTCCTGCGGGAACGATTTGGGCAAGCGGCAGCTACTGGCCTTGCTTTGAAAATTGCCAATTTTCAC
Source organism: uncultured delta proteobacterium (assembly GCA_903875445.1). Lineage (GTDB taxonomy): Bacteria > Desulfobacterota > Desulfobulbia > Desulfobulbales > Desulfocapsaceae > Desulforhopalus_A. The sequence goes on from CAIQWD010000068.1 coordinate 68,458, forward strand.
GCCGTCCGCCTCAACCGATTGTTAACAATCTCATTTCCTTTCATTAGCCTTTTTATAGACCAGATTTTTGTCTCTTTTCCCGATTGCAATTACCAAAACAAAAATTTCTTCGTCGATTACTTCATATACAAGACGGTAACCACTGGCTCTGAGTTTGATTTTGTAATGGTTTTCAAAACCTGAAAGCTGACAACTGGGCACATGTGGAGACTCAAGACGTTCTTTCAACTTTTTCTTAAGTTGAGTCTGAATGGTATTGTCGAGCTTTTTCCATTCCTTAAGGGCTGTGGGGAGAAACTTTAATTTATAGCTCATCCAGTGTTACTTCCACGGCTGAAATTTTTTCATGCTGGCGTTCTTTAACAATAACTCCCAGTTGGTAGTTTTCTATTTTTTCGAGTAACGCTTCGTATGTCTCTGCCGGAATGAGATATGCTGTTGGCCTATTATGATTAAGAATGGCAATAGGCTCACCACCTGACTGTTCAATAATGGCGGAAGGGTTTTTCTTCAGTTCCGATATGCTTACTGAGCAATTCGCTAATACGGATTCCATGATCACACCTATAAGTTTTTTATTTAGGTCATAAATATATACTTATTATAGGTCTTAATTTTGACACCGGCAAGTTGTATTTTGGTGGTTAACTGAAAGATTACCGGTTTATTCGGTGCAATTGTTTGTTGAAAATCCGTATTGTGTCTCCAAATTTCCCCGAATTTCCCCGGTCGGCTTAACCAGGTTTTTGACCCTTATTTTGTTGTCCCTTCAACCAATGTTCCGTTGATAAATTTGTGAATGATGCTTGACACATAGGTCTGATACGGCAAACCTTCTTGGACGGCCTTTCTTTGTAACTCTATAAGGTCTCTTTCGGAAATACGTATATTCAGCCTTTTATCCTTTCTTAAAGTATTGCGAGCGTAGGCCGACAACTCTTTCTTTCTTTTTGCAAGGTCTGCAACAGGAACCCATTCACCCTTCTCAAAGGTATCCAGTATTTCCTTCTCTTCCTTTGTCAGTTTAGTTTTAGTATTCATGCGTTTCTCCAAAATATCGCTGTGTGGCCTTCCTGCTCGGGATAATAGTTTTCAGAAACAACTCTTTCTCATTCTCAACATAAGGTACGAGATATGCATAATTGGCCACATTAATGACCATGATTCGTTGGCCAGGGTATTCCTTCTGGTTCGGATGCAGATAGTCGTCTACTATTTCACCCCTTTCAATAAAGAAAACAACATCCTCGAAACAAATTCCCCGTGACGCCTTGAGTGCCACACTCTTTTCTGTGTTCCAATTTATGTTTTTCATCAACAAATGTAATCACAACGTGTGCAGTTTGGCAACAACATGCAGATAATTTAAGGCCGCTCAAGGCTAACGCAAGCATCTGCGGCTTATGTGTAGAATATTTTTGCTGGAATTTAGTATCTTGTCCCCACATTCCGCGGATGGTTGAGAAAAATTTTCACTTAATCTGGTCATTTTAAGAGCCTGACCCCATTCTGACCTTGGATCGTTGGAACTGGGTATCATGGCCTCAGATATCGGCCATAAAAGCAATTGGTTTTGTTTAATTTTTTACACACATGTCAACATCAAAGATTTGACCCCCGATCCTTTTTCCCCGATCCTTTTTTTACCCCCGATCATTTACCCTGCCCAGGAACTTAAGCAGGGCACCCTATATTATACTTCAATTGAAAAGTCAAAACTGTCTGGTTTGTAGCCAAATGCGTTGCTTTCAACTACTTTGATATTTTTTTCTTTTATACGAAGTGCATCTATTAAAACTTTTATTTTGTAATTTGGCATTCTGGGGTCGAAACAAATTTCTTCAATAAAATCATAATCTATTGAGACATTTATTGTATTGCTAAGCTCTTTACTTTCAGGATAGTGGCATGTTGCGGTACCGAAAATAAATCTCGGATCATCGCTGTTTTTATTGTTTTCCCACTCTTCAGTAGTTAGCCCATTTCTAAGACATGCTGTAAAAGTAGCTCTTATTTCATTTTCATGTGAATAAGCTTTATCTTTTAATAATGCGCCATTGTTCTCAGGAATAATTTTTTTATCAACAATTTCTTCCAATTCTTTTGGGAGACCATTTTCAATAAATTTCGTGTGGTCGTGATTTCTAAGTTCGTCAATATATTCAGTGTGTTTACTTTTTAAATTGTTTGATATCTCTTCGAAGGATACGTAACTCACTGTTTCGACAGTTGGGTAGCTGTCTAATTGGAGAGTACCTTCTGGAGAATTAATATGTTCTGTTATGAAGTTGTCTTTAAAAAATTTATCCATGCAAAATTTCAGTTTTTCAAGAGAGGTTTTTACTCGAATGGCTGATTGGTCTTTCGAATAAAGTAACCACATAGCCATGGCTTCTGGTTCTTTTGTCCAACATGAAATATATGTTCTTCCTTTCGAGCGATTGTGGAAGTCCCTAAATCCTTTTTTGTCCTTTAGGTTCCAACCAAAAGACATAGATTCCTGAAACTTTAAAGCGTTACCTAATCCTTCATTGATATCTTCCATAAGTTCAAGTTTGCTCATCTTCAGGTTTCTATTGATAAGCATTTCATATAGCTCAAAGAATGACATGAACCTATAAATACTTGTTTGCATTTTGACCTTTTATTTTTGAAGCCTAACAATTAATTCTGCTGATCAGTATATCAACCCCATTTGCAGGGTCTCTCACAAATTTTCTTAGACCGGTAGAATCAAGACCTTTGCCGTACAATCCGGTCATGGAAGGTAATGTACCAATATTTTGCAAAATATTCTTAAAAATCTTTACTTGCTAAACTCATTACCCTGGCAATAAGTCGTTGTTTTTCATTGTTCGGGAACACAAAACTTACTGTAATCTTGGTGAGCCATTGCAAAAATTCCGTTACGATCAGGTATTCACTTTTCTGCAGATCATCCAGAACGGGGTGCTTCACACAAGCCACAAAACAAGCATTACCCCACACATAATGCACAAAGGAGAAAAACTACAAGTACAGTGTATACTGGATCACCGACGCCACGAACAATTCCCAACACCAGCAAACCATCAACGTCAGCGGTGAGAGAACAAATGGAAACCATGGCAGCGATCTCTCCATGGTGAAAATTGAAGACCGACTGAGGGCAAGAACCGTCATTGCCTCCCCAAAAAACGGCCGTCACGCCGGGAGAAAAAAAGCGTGACGACCGTGGGGAGAAAGCCTACTACGCGGTCTGGAGACGTTCGGTGAGTACCGGCAGGAATTGTTTGAGGTCGGCAACCACGAAAACATCGGCGACCTCGCTGATTGGGGCGTCGCGGTCGGTATTGACGGCAACGACAAATTCCGACTTCTTCATGCCCGCTAAGTGCTGCACCGCCCCGGAGATGCCGCAGGCGACATAGCAAAAAAAGAAGAAAAAGGGGACGTATATATTATTTATTCAATGCCCCTATTTCTTTGCTCAACCCCTTGCTTTGTTGATCGGTTGGTGATACGTTTACACGTACAATTGGAGGTGTACTATGGGCAAGCTAGCAAATATCATTCCGGTGAGCGATTTACGACAGGATGCAGCCAAACTGCTGAAACAATTAAAAAATAGCAATGATCCTTTGATTATTACTCAAAGAGGGCGAGCAACAGCCGTACTCATTGGTGTTGATGCCTATGAGAAATCTGAACACGAAAAAGAACTCCTGCGCCTGTTGGCCAAGGGAGAAAGAGAAATTGAACTTGGGGATGGTTACGATCTGGATACTGTCCTTGCCGAAGCAGACGCTTTATTGGCAATTGAACCTTCGTGAAGGTTCAATTTACACCTTCGGCGCGGAATCAATTTCTCTCAGCGCTGTCATATATTCGGAAAGATAAACCATCGGCGGCAGTCAAGTTTAGACATAAAGCTGAAAAAATCCTGCGAAGACTCGAGGAGTTTCCTGAATCCGGAAGGATCATACCTGAATTTCCAGAGCTTCCCTACAGAGAGGTGATTATATCTCCTTATCGGTTCTTTTATAAAATCAAAATCGAAGTCGTCTGGATTGTTGCTGTATGGCATGGGGCGCGAATTCCTAATGAACCGGTAGCTCAACACCTTGGCTCCGAATAAATTTATCGAGTCAAAAAAACGGCCGCCACGCCGGGAGAAAAAAAGCGCGACGACCGTGGGGAGAAAGCCTGCTATGCGGCCTGGAGACGTTCGGTGAGTACCGGCAGGAATTGTTTGAGGTCGGCGACCACGAAGACATCGGCAACCTCGCCGATGGGGGCGTCACGGTCGGTATTGACGGCGACGATAAATTCCGACTTCTTCATGCCCGCTAAGTGCTGCACCGCCCCGGAGATGCCGCAGGCGACATAGAGTTTCGGAGCAACGGTGCTGCCGGTGGTACCGACCTGGCGATTGTGTTCCACCCATTCGGCATCGACCACCGGCCGGCTGGCGCCGTATTCGCCGCCAAGGGCCTTGGCAAGACTTGCCACCATTGCGATATTTTCCGGCTTGCCGACACCCCGTCCGGCGCTGACGATGACCGACGCCTTGCTCAGATCGACCGCGCCCTTCTGCGCCGCCTCGTAGCCCAGCAACTCCACCTGTCCCGTCACATCCGCAGTGAGACGCACGACCGTCGGCTCGCCGCTTGGCAGATTTTCAGCCGCAAAAGCCCCGGCCTGGAGGGTAAGAACAGTCACCGGTCGCAGGCTCTTTACCGTGCGTCGTAGCTTGGCATTGCAGGCCATGACCTGCCAGCCGTCGCCGTCTATACCCACCACTTCGGAGATCTGGCCGGCACCGATCGCAACCGTTAGACGTGGGGCAAGATCCCAGCCGTAGGAGCTGTGGGCAAAGACGATCAGATCCGGCTGTTCGCGGACGATGGCTTTTTGCAGCAAGTCCTTATGCACGCCGGGGTTATATTCACCGTATTGGGTGCTGTCGGCCAGATACAGGATACCGGCAAACTTTGGCAGTTGGCTGCCACCCACCAGGAACATCGTTGGTTCCGATCCGAGCCGTTCGGCAAAGGCCAACAGTTCTGTATAGTTGTCCTGCAAGCGGCCGTCTTTTTGTTCTGCAACAAGTAAAATCTTCATATCGGTCTCCTAGGCCGGAATCCCGGTCTTTTCCCTAAGGATTTTGATGAGTCGTTCGGCGATATCGGCGGCATCGCCTTCGAGATAGAGTCCGCCGCCCTTCTTCTCCGGCAGGCCCATCCGCAGGGTTTGTACGGCCTCCGCGGCAGCCGGTGCGGCGGCGAGGCTCAGCAGCTCCTTCTTCTTGGCCTTCATGATATTCGGCAGGGTCGGATAGCGCGGTGTGTTAAGCCCAAGTTGACAGGTGATAAGGGTCGGCAGGCTCGTTTTAACCACCATCTTGACGCCGCCCTCAAGTTCGCGTTTGACGGTGACGGCTCGGCCGTCCAGGACAAAATCGACGACCGTGGTCACCGCATTCATGCCCAGCAATTCCGCCACCATCGGCCCGACCTGGCCGCTGCCCCGGTCCTGGGACTGCATGCCGCAGAAGATCAGGTCAAAACCCTTATCCCTTGCAAAACCGGCGATGCGCGTGGCAATGGCCAAGGGATCGCGGAGGTGCACACCGTCGTCGACCAGGTGCACGCCCCGGTCGCAGCCCATGGCCAGGGCCTTCTTCATGGTCTCCTTCACCCGGTCGGGGCCGATGCACAGCACCGTCAGGTCGCCGCCGCTCTGCTCCCTCACCCTAACCGCCTGCTCCACCCCGTACTCATCGTACTCGTTCATCCGCCAGGCGAGGTCGCTGCGCTCATACCACAGGCCATCGTCGTCTATCCTGAATTTCGATTCCATATCGGGAACCTGTTTGATACAAACCAGCAGTTTCATTGTTGCTCCTTATGATGATATGATTGCGTCGGAATGGCTAATGGCCAACTCGTTCGACCAGGATTTCGGCGATATCCTTTGCCGCCAGGCGGTCCTCGGCGTTTGCCCCTTTCACTCCGTCTTCAAACATGGTGAGACAGAACGGGCAGTTGGCGAGCAGCAGCCCGGCGCCGGTTTCGAGGGCCATTTCCACCCGGCGGACATTGATCCTGGTGCCGAGTTTTTCTTCAGCAAGAATCCTCCCGCCGCCACCGCTGCAACAAAAGGCCTGGTCGCGGTTTTTCGCCATTTCCTGCAAAGTGCCCCCGGCCGCCGCGATCAGGTCGCGCGGGGCTTGATAGATATCGTTATAGCGGCCGAGGTAGCAGGAGTCGTGGTAGGTGCAGGAAAAGGCGCCGCCGGATGGGGCGAGTCGGCCCTCGGCTATCAGACGGGCGAGGAAGGTGGCGTGATGCTCGACTTCGACCGCGAGTCCCAGGTCGACATAGTCCTTTGCCAGGGTATTGAAACAGTGCGGGCAGGCGGTGACGATTTTCTGCACCCCATAGCCCTGGATACGCTCGATGTTTTCCATGGCCAGGGTTTGATAGAGGTATTCGTTGCCCATCTTGCGCATCGGCTCGCCGCAGCACTTCTCCTCCTTGCCGAGGATGCCGACTTTGATGCCGGCGGTTTGGCACAGGCTGACAAAGGCCTTGGCCACCTTGATATTACGCTTGTCGAAACTGGCATAGCAGCCGACGAAATAGAGTATGTCGACGTCGCTGTCCTCGGCCAGGGTCGCGACCTCGAGGCCCTCGCTCCAGTCGGCGCGGCCGGCGTAGCCCATACCGAGCGGATTGCCGTTGACCTCGGTCTGCTCCATCGCCTTCATCACCTCTTCCCCTGGGAATTCGCCCTCCATAAGGACCAGATTGCGGCGCAACTCGACGATCTTATTCACATGCTCGACCGAGGCCGGGCAGATATCCTGGCAGGCCCGACAGGTGGTGCAGGCCCAGATCGCCTCGCGGCCGATCGCTTCCAGCAGATCGCGGTCGGGCATGGTGCGCGCCGCCTCGCCAAGGTCGCTGATCAGACGCATCGGCGACAGCGGTTTGTCGGTGGTATATGCCGGGCAGCGATCCTGACAACGCTTGCACAGGGTGCAGGCATCGGTGTCGAAGAGGTCCTTCCAGGTAAAATCGCCGACCCTTCGTGCCCCGAAGCCTTCGCTGTTCTCATCCTCCAGGTCGAGGGTAACGAGTTTGCCGGTCGGCCCCCGGTCGGCGAAAAAGCCGTTTACAGTCGTGGTCAGCAGGTGGCGAAACTTGGAAAAGGGAATAAGGGCGATAAAGGCCAGGGCGAGAGCCAAGTGCAACCACCACAGGCCCTTGTGCAGGGCCAAAAGCGTTCCCGGCGAGAGGGGAAAAACGATTTTTCCGACAACAAGACCAATGGGCGACCACAAGGCCAAGGCATCGTTTTTCCCTAGTTCGGTGGCCGCCATCCGCGCCCCTTCGATGACAAAGCCGCTGACGATGATGGCCAGCAGCAGCCCGTGCATCAGGAGATCGTCGCCACTATTCAGAAGACCCGCGGGACGCACCAGATAGCGCCGGACAAAGAGACCGCCGAGCATAAGAACGGCCACAAGGCCGCCCAGATCGAGAGCCAGGCTGAACAGTTTATAAAAAGTTCCGGTGAGAAAACGACGGTCAAAGAGCAGATCGGTAAAATCCGCCTGGATGACGATGAGCACGGTACCGACAAACAACACCCCGAAACTCCAGAAAAAAAGAGCATGGGCAAGGCCCGGGCCCGGCACCCGCAGCACCTTAGTCTGCAGGATGGCAAGTTTCAGCATGGCAGCCAGTCGCGCCAGGGGCTGGTCGCAGCGGTCAAGCGGCTTGCCTTGGCGATAGACCGCAAGGCGTTTCCAGCATCCCCAAACGAAGGCGCCGATTGCCAGCAACGTCAGCAGGTACATCGGCCCCAAGGTTCCAAGGCCATGCCCGACATTCCAATAAATCTCCCGTGTTGCTTCCATCACTCTCCCCTTCCATCGTCTTGCGGGTCGCCTTGCCCGCAGGGCGCAGGAAGTACCGGCGCCCTGTTATTACCTTCTTCCTAGCGGCACAAAGCAGCACCGATAACCACCCTCTGGATCTCGCTGGTGCCTTCGTAGATCTCGGTGATCTTGGCGTCGCGCATCATCCGCTCGACCGGAAATTCCCGGGTGTAGCCGTAGCCGCCGTGCAGTTGCACCGCCTGGGTGGTCACCCGCATGGCGGTCTCGCTGGCAAAAAGTTTGGCCATCGCCGATTCCTTCGAGTAGCTGAGTTTTCTGCTCGCCCGATTGGCGGCGTTGTAGACCAGCAAGCGGGCCGCTTCGACCTGGGTGGCCATGTCGGCAAGCTGGAACTGCACGCCCTGAAAACTGCTGATCGACTGGTTGAACTGTTGCCGCTCGGTGGTATAGGCAATGCTGGCATCGAGCGCCCCTTGGGCAATGCCTAAGGCCTGGGCGGCAATACCGATGCGGCCGCCGTCGAGGGTCTTCATGGCGACCTTAAAACCCTGGCCTTCCTCGCCGAGCAGGTTTTCATGCGGCACCCGGCAGTTCTCGAAGACCAGCTCCATGGTCGGCGACGAGCGGATACCCATCTTCTTTTCCTTCTTGCCGAAGGAAAAGCCCGGCGTGCCCTTTTCGACGATGAAGGCGGTGATGCCGCGATGCTTCTCGGCGTTTTTGTCGGTGCGGGCAAGGACGACATAGGTCTCCGCTTCGCCGGCGTTGGTGATGAAGATCTTGCTGCCGTTCATGATCCATTCGCCGCCTTCGCGGAAGGCGGTGGTCTTGGTGCCGCCGGCGTCGGAACCGGCTGACGGTTCGGTCAGGCCGAAGGCGCCCATGGTCTCACCCTTGGCGAGAGGCACGAGGAATTTTTGTTTCTGTGCCTCGCTGCCGAACAGATAGATCGGGTTGGAACCAAGCGAGAGATGGGCGGACAGCGTCACGCCGGTTGAGGCGCAGACCCTGGACAGTTCCTCCACAGCAATGGCGTAGCTGACATAATCGGCACCGCCGCCGCCGTATTCTTCCGGGAAGACTATACCGGTGAGGCCGAGTTCGGCGAGCCGGCCGAACATCAGCGGCCGATCGAAATGCTCTTCCTCATCGCGGCCGGCAGCGCTCGGGGCGATTTCGCTTTCGGCGAAGTTACGGACCATGTCACGAATAAGATTCTGTTCTTCGGTCAATTCAAAGTTCATTGTGTGCTCCTCAAAAGAGAGTGAAAGTTTATCGGTTCAATACTGGTAGAAACCACGGCCGCTCTTGCGTCCCAGCCACCCGGACTCGACATAGAGGCGGAGCAGCGGGCAGGGCCGGTACTTGGGATCGCCGAGACCGTAGTGCAGGGTTTCGAGAATGGCGAGACAGGTGTCGAGACCAATGAGATCGGCGAGAGTCAGCGGCCCCATGGGATGATTCATACCAAGCTTCATCACCGTATCGATGGCTTCCCTGGTGCCGGTCCCCTGGTAGAGACAGAAAATCGCTTCGTTGATCATCGGTAAAAGGATGCGGTTGGCGATGAACCCCGGGAAATCGCCGGCCTCCGCCGGAATTTTGCCGAGCTTTTTCGCCAGTTCGACGGTTGTCTGGTGGGTTTCCTCAGAGGTGGCCAGGCCCTTGATTATCTCGACCAGTTGCATGACCGGCACCGGGTTCATGAAATGCATGCCGATAACCTTGTCGGGCCTGCCGGTGCGCGCCCCGATCCGGCCGATGGGAATGGACGAGGTGTTGCTGGCGAGAATGGTATGGGTTGGGCAGATCTCGTCCAGGCGTTTAAAGAGTTCGAACTTGATCTCCTCTTTCTCCGAGGCGGCCTCGACCACGAAATCAACACCTTGCATGTTGGCGAGATCAGTGCTCGGGGTGATTCTGGCGAGGATGTCGTCCATCCTCTCGGCGGTGAGTTTACCCTTCTCCAGCTGCCGCAGGAGGTTTTTGCCGATGTTGTCCTTGCCGCGGCTGGCGTACTCCAAGGTGATGTCGTGCATGATGACGTTCAGGCCGCTGGCCGCCGCCACCTGGGCGATGCCGCTGCCCATCTGACCGGCGCCGATGACACCGAAATTTTTAATGTTCATGATTGTCTCCTTTAAGTTGTTACGGCCTGCTGACCACCATCGCCAAACCCATGCCGCCGCCGATGCACATGCTGATCAGCCCGGTGCCGGCACCGCTCCGCTGCATCGCGTGCATGGCGGTGACCATCTGCCGCGCCCCGGTGCAGCCGACCGGATGGCCAAGCGAGATGGCACTGCCCAGCTGGTTCGGTTTCTCGACCTCTATCCCCAGCTCAAGCATGCAGCCGATGGCCTGGGCGGCGAAGGCCTCGTTCAGTTCAATGCAGTCGATGTCGCTGGTGTTCATCCCGGCCTGGGCCAAGGCCCGTTTGATCGCCGGTACCGGACCGAGACCCATATAGGCCGGGTCGAGGCCGCCGGCGGCACAGCTCTCGATTGTCAGCAGCGGTTTCAGGCCGAGGCCGGCGGCCTTTTTGTCGCTCATCAGAAGCACCGCCGCAGCCCCGTCGTTGATCCCCGAGGCGTTGCCGGCGGTCACCGAACCGGCCGGATCGAAGACCGGTCGCAATTTAGCGAGTTTTTCCAGGCTGGTGATCATCGGCCGTTCGTCACGGGTGATCGCCTGCATCTCTTTTTTGACACGAACCTCGACCGGCACGATTTCTCCGGCGAAGAGACCCGAATCGATGGCCCGACAGGCCCGTTCATGACTGAGGCAGGCGAGGCGATCCTGATCGATCCGGCTGATGTTGTACAGCTTGGCGATATTCTCGGCGGTGACCCCCATATGGTAGCCATAAAAAATCTCGTAGAGGGCGTCAAAGACCATGAGATCGCGGATCTCGCCGCTGCCGCTGACCTCCATGCGGTAGCCCCAGCGGGCCTTAGGCAGGGCGAGCGGCACCTGGCTCATGTTTTCCTGACCTCCGGCGAGGACAACCTCGGCCTGGCCGGTCATGATCGACTGGGCGGCAAGGCTGATGGCCTTCAGACCTGAGCCGCAGACCTTATTGATGGTATAGGCCGGGGTTTCCTTGGTGATTCCCGCGCGGATCATCGCCTGGCGGGCCGGATTCTGGCCCTGACCGGCGGTCAGGACATTGCCCATGATCACCTCGTCGATGGCCACCGGCTGCGCCTCTTTGTCCCAGGTATCAAGGGCCGCTTCGAGCGGCAAGCGTTCCTGACCCGCCAGTCGCCCCGGCACCGTCCGCTGCTGATCGGCGGCAGGGACCGGCCGCAGTCCGGCCCGACGCAGGGTGTCGCGCAGCACCAGAGCGCCGAGATCAACCACCCCTACATCCTTCAAACAGCCGCCAAAGGCGCCAACCGCCGTCCTGCATCCGCTGACTATTACCACCTTGTTCATATTGCCCGTGCTCCTTTTTCGTTATCAAAAGTTGCGGCAGCACCGTCAAGGGCCCGGTCCACCGGTGGATTGTCCTGTGGGCCATGCCAGGCCATGTCGCCATCCAATACCCTTTGCCATTCCTGATGGCGCAGCTTGGCCTTCATAGTCTTGCCGGTGGCGGTCTTCGGCAGCTGGCCGAATTCGACGATGGCCGGGGCATGAGCATCGGTGCCCTGTCGCCGGCAGAAATCGATCAGCTCGTCCTCGGTGAGGGTGGCACCGTCCTTCATCATGACGAAGGCCTTGGGCACCTCGCCCTGCCATTGGTCGGGGGTGGAGACAACCGCTACTTCCAGCACCTCGGGGTGACGATAGATGATCTCTTCGATCTCCATCGAAGGGATGGTCGCCCCAGCGCGAACAATGCCGTCGTTGAGCCGATCGACGATCTGGATGTAGCCGTCCGGGTGCACCACCGCCAGGTCGCCGCTGTGAAACCAGCCGTCGCGAAAGACCTCGGCGGTCGCTTCCGGGTCTTTATAATAACCGAGCATGACATTGTTGCCGCGCATGACCACCTCGCCGATTGCCCGACCGTCGCTGGCCACCGGCAACTGGGTTTCTCGGTCCAGCACCGCCATATGCCGGCTGACGATATAGGGCACGCCCTGCCTGGCCTTCATCTTCGAGACGTTTTCCGGGTCGAGTTCGACCCACTGCGATTGCCAGGCACAGACGCTGTGCGGGCCGTGTAGTTCGGTCAGGCCGTAGACATGGATAACGTTGGCGCCGATCTCTTCCATCCCCCGGATGACCGCCGGCGTAGGTGCGGCACCGGCGGTAATGACCTGCAAGGGTCGACGCAATTTAACCAGGGTTCCGCCGGGGTGATTGATCATCGCCAAGAGCACGGTGGGTGCGGCGCAGAGGTGCGTAACCCCTTCCTTCTCGATCAGGTGGAAAATTTCGGCAGGCTGACGGCCGCGCAGACAGACATGGGTACCGCCGATCGCCGTTACCGCCCAGGGAAAACCCCAGCCGTTGCAGTGAAACATCGGCAGAGTCCAGAGATAGACGGTCTCGGAGCCGAGCCCGGCTTCGATGATCTCGCCCAGGACGTGCAGATAGGTGGCGCGATGGCTGTACATCACCCCTTTGGGGCGGCCGGTGGTGCCGGAGGTGTAATTGATGGAAATCAGCTGATTTTCGTCCCGGATGCCGGGGTCAGGTGCGGCATCGCCGCCGCCGGCGAGAAACAACTCGTACCGGTAACCGTCGATCGGACTGGTGCAAGTACGGTCGAAGATATTGACAAAGAATTGCACGCAGGACAGTTCTGCCCGCACCTGCTGCAACTTGCCGGCAAACTCGCTGTCGACGAAGACCGCCTTGGCCTCGGAGTGATTGATGATATAGGCGAACTCCGGCCCGGACAGTTCGCTGTTGACCGCCACCAGGACCGCGCCGATCAGCGGAATGGCGAAATGCGCCTCCAGCAGCGGCGGGGTATTGGGGCAGATAAAGATCACCTTGTCGCCGGCGGCAATGCCACGGTCGCGCAAGGCATTGGCCAACCGGTGCACTCTGGCCCGGAGGTCCGCGTAGGTATACTGGCTGCTTCCATAGCGCACCGCCACCTTATGCGGATAGACCGCGGCACTGCGCTCAAGGAAGGTGACAGGGCTGAGGATGTCGGAATTCACAGGTGACTGTAACATAATGGCAAGACTCCTTGGCTTGGGATCGGGACGCGGCATGGCAAAGGCAAAACCCGTCGCGCACGACCCTAAATACAAGGGCAAGAGTATTGGATGGGAGGGATTTACACAATCGGGCGAAAACCGATTTGCGTCCGGGCAAAAATCCGAGGTCGGCTAGGTTATCAACCTATGAGGTGGGCGGTGCTGGGAATATCGCTGCCGAAGAACAGTACCAAGCAGCAGACTCCTCATACATACTTTCACCAAAGCAATGGAGCTGAAGATTTTTTACCGGTCTCTCAATGCTGGATCTGTTCCAACCAGTGCACGGCAAACTTCACCAGGCCGGTGAAATGCTTGAGGTTCAGTTTTTCCTTGATGTTTTCCCGGTAGGTGCCGATGGTTTTGATCGACAGGTGCAGGCGATCGGCGATCTCCTTGGTGGAAAACCCTTCGCCGATCAGTCGCAAGACCTCCAGCTCACGGTTGGTAAGAATGTCGAGCGGGCTGGTCGAATCGCCGCTCTGGGAGGAGGTGGTCAGGCGTTTGAAGACCTTTTCCTTGACGCTGCTGCTGGCGTAGATATCTCCGGCCAAGACCCGACGGATGGCCTCGACCACCGAGGCAATGGCCTCCTGCTTCATGATATAGCCGCTCGCTCCGGCCATCAGCGCCCGTTCGGCATAGAGCGATTCGTCGTACATCGACAGAACCAGCATCGGCAGACCGCTGAAATGTTTTTTGATCTCCTGCACGAGGTCGATGCCGTTGCCGTCTTTCAGCGAGATATCGATGATGGCCAGATCCGGCTGGTGCTGCTTGATCGCCGGGCAGGCCTTCTTCGCCGATTCGACACTGGCGCAGACCAGCAGATCGTCCTCCTTGTTGATCAACTCGCTCATGCCGAGGCAAAAAATCGGATGATCGTCGATGATCAAGACCTTACGCTTCTCCGGTTGGGCCATGGGGGCTCCCTGGGGTGATGGACTGTTGTCCCGTTATTGCCCATTTCATGGAGACATGAATGGTTGTGCCGCGTCCCGGAGCGCTGTCGATGGCGATAAAGGCGCCGATCACCAGAACCCGGTATTTCATAATCTGCAGGCCGATGCCGCCTGCCTTGCCGTCGTTTTCGATGCCGCAGCCGTCGTCGGCGATCTTCAGATGCAGATAGCCCGCGTCCTCGAAAAGGGATATTTCGATGACCGTAGCACCGGCATGGCGGACCGCATTGTTGACCGCTTCCTGGGCAATATAATACAAATGGGTGGCGAGTGCATTGTCGGTGATGACCAAAGCCTCGTCTCCTGAAAAAATGCAGGAGATGCTGCTCGCAAGACTGCTGTTGGCGGCAAGGTCGCGCAAGGCAGCAAACAGACCGTGCGCCACCAGATGCACCGGACAGAGCCCGCGCGCAAGGCCCCGCGCCTTGGCGGTCGCCTCGCCGATGAGGGCGATGATCCGGTCGGCAAGCTCCGTGTCGCTGCTGCCGTCTTTTTCGATGCGATGCCTCAGCACCGCCGTCAGGCCGGCAATGCCGATGAGGTGCGGGCACAGATCGTCGTGCATGTCCTGGCCGATGGTCTGGCGGACGTTGTCGCCGATGTCCATGAGCTGTTTCGTCAGCCCCTTGGTCTCGGTAATGTCGCGAAGGATGATGACGCTGCCCACCAGGGTGTCGCTGTTGTCGCGGTAGGCGGCGCCGCTGATGCTGACGGTAAGGATCGTGCCGTCTTTCGCGGTACGTTTGGTCTCGGTGACGGGCAGCACCGTTCCGGTCTGAATGGCCTGGATCATGATAGCGGTCTCGGGCCAGTTTTCTTCGGGCACGAAATGGTCCATTTTGCGACCGACGCTCTCTTCCAGGCTCCAGCCGAAGACCTTGTGGAAGGCCGGATTGAAGTAGACGACCCGTCCCTGCATGTCGTAGACGACGATCGGATCGGCCGCCGCCTCCATCACCGAGCGATACCGTTCCTCGCTCTCCCGCAGACTGTTTTCCACCTCCCGCCGCACCTCGATCTCCTGCTTGAGGCTGCTGCTGTAGGTTTCGAGCTGCGCCATGAATTTATTGAAAAAATTTGCCAGGGTGCCGATCTCGTCGCGGCCGGTGGCATCCATGCGCAGCCGGAAATTACCGGTACTGGCCAGTTCGAAAAATTGCATCAGCCGCTGCAGGGGATCGGTTATCGACCCGCTGAGCCTTGCGGTCAGCAGCAGGACGAGCAGCAGGGTAAGGACAAAGATGGCCAACAGGACCAGACCGGCAGTGTGCAACGGATAGTAGAACTCGTCGAGATAGCTGGAGGAACCGACGATCCAGTCGTAGTCGTCGATGGAGTTGAAGAGGCAAAGCTTGTCGCGCAACTTGTCCTCTCCGGGATTCTTCCACGGGTAGATTATCCGGCCGCTCTTCCGGGCGACCATTTCGCTTAAGAAATCCTTGGGGAACTCTCCGCTCATGAGGATGTTGACGCCTTCGAGCTTCGGGTGGATGATCGCCGTGCCGTCTTTGGCAATGACAAAGGAATAGCCGGTCTTACCGAAACGCAGGTCCAGTACACTTTTTTTGAAATCGTCGACATTGACCAGATCCTTGAACTCCGAACGGTAAGCGGAGACGGAAATGATCCAGTCCCATGGCTCGAAATGCACCATGTAGAGGCCCTTCGCCCGGGCCTTCGTTTCTCCCGGATTTTGCCAGTCGTATTCGAGATAACCCTTTTTTTTCCGCATCTGGTCGCGGACGAAGGTGTATTCCGAGACATCGCTCAAAAGAAGCTGGCTTTGCGGATGGACGGTGACAATGCCGTTGCTGTCGAGGCAATAGATGTATCCGGACTGGCCGATGGACTGACTGAGCAGCAGGCGGGATGCCCGGTCCTTGGCCTCCTGTTCGCTGATTTCGCCGCGGACGAATTCGTCGTAGGTGGCGCGAACAATCTCGTGGTTTTTCTCGGCCACCGCCCGCAGGTAGTTTTTCGTGGAGACGGCGGCGGAGGCCTTCACCAGGTTGTAGATCGCCGTCGTGGTATTCTGCAGTTCGCTTTCGATATTGGCGGTAATGGCGTCGCGCAGGATGCTGTAGACGATGGAAAAGGCGATGAGGAGCGCCAGAAAGAAGAGCAGCGAATAGCTGAGGAGGAGCTTATGACGAATGCGCATATCGGAAAACATCGGCGGGCTCACTTCTTTCCGGTTGACCCGAGGGCGGAGGACAAAATTCGGTTTCTTCTGTGGTGAACAATATACCTTGGAAACACCAACTTGCCCTAAAAAACTGTCTTTCCGCCCCCCGTCAAGGTTTTCGGCGCCCTGCCGCCCTTTTCACATAAGAAGTTTCATGCTTTTTGCCTGGTCCAGCAGTTCCTCGCGGAAGTCGGGATGGGCGATGGAGATCAGCGCCTGGGCCCGCTCCCAGGTCGATTTGCCCTTCAAATTGACCAAGCCGTATTCGGTGACCACGTAGTTGACCACGACCCGCGGCAAGGTGGTGATGGTGCCGGGTTCGAGGAAGGGCCGGATGCGCGAGGTCTTGTTGCCCGCCCGGTCTTCCTTGCAACTAGAGAGACAGATCATGGCCTTGCCGCCTTTCGAATGGTAGCAGCCGTAGGTGTAGTCGAGTTGGCCGCCGGTGCCGGAGATATGCCGGGTGCCGTGCGATTCCGAGCTTACCTGGCCGAACAGGTCGATCTCGATGGCGTTATTGATGGCTATGGCTCGGTCGTTGATGGCGATATTCTCCAGCCTGTTGGTGTAATCCACCGGAAAGCTGCTGCACGACGGGTTGCGATCGAGAAAATCGTAGAGTTTTTTCGAACCGAGGGCGAAGGTGTAGACGAATTTGCCGATATTTTTCTTCTTCTTGGCATTGGAGATGCACCCCGCCTCGTACATATCGACAAAACTGTCGCAGAGCATCTCGGTATGCACCCCGAGGTCGCGCAGGTTGGAGGCGGCGATCAGTTTGCCGATGGCATTCGGCATGGCGCCGATCCCGAGCTGCAGACAGGCGCCATTTTCGATCTGCGCCACGACGATTTCGGCGATCTGCTGATCGACGTCGCTGATCTTCGGCTCGGGCAGGCTGAACATGGTTTCATTGCTGCTTTCGATAATGGCATCCACCTCGGAGATATGGACCTGTTCCGCGTTGCCGCCGTGGCAATAAGGCACATTTTCGTTAACCTCGACGATCACCTTTTTGGCAGAAGCGATCTGGGCGTGGGTAAAGGAATTGGACACACCGAAATTGAAAAAACCCTTATTATCCATCGGCGTGGTCCGCAGCATCATGACATCGGTACAAATGTCCTGTTTGTTATAGTAGCCGGGGCCTTCATGATAAAATAAGGGGATATAGTCGCAGACATTGCGATCGTGGAGTTTGCGGTCGCCGCCGGTGAAATGCCAGCTGTTGTATTTGAAACTGCGGCCTTCCGGATCGGCCTCGGCAACTGCGGCAATCCCTGGAAAACCGAGAGCCCTGATCTTCACATCGGCGACCTCGCCCGCTCTTTTCGCCAGTTCCCGATCAAGGGTGATGGGGGTGGCGAGGAAACAGCCGTAGTCAACCCAGTCGCCGGAGTGTATCAATCCCACGGCTTCGGTCGGGGACATCAGTCTGCTGTTGTATGCGTTCATATAATCCATGGTCTTCCCTCCAAGATGTGTTCTGGCAAGTGAGTCGTCGCCGATATCGGCAAGAATGACCCTGTTCTACCGGTTGGTAGGGAGAATAGGCGATTCCCACCCATAGAAGCAATCGGCTGATGGAGGAATTTACTTTGGGGGAATAACCGAGGCCGAGTAGGTTCCGAACCTGGACCAGATTTTGTAATACCGCGAGGACATTGCAAAGAGGTATGGCGATGCTTATGAAATGATAGGAAGGATGTAGAGACTTCACAGGAGGTAAAACATGTTCAAACAAATCTGTTTTTTCTCAGCTGGACTTACCCTTGCTCTCTTAGTCAGTGCCTGCGCAATAAAACAGGCCCCAATCGCTATCGATTCGGACAGTGTCACACCGGGAACCCAGGTAGCCAGGCAAGGTGAGAAATTAGCTCTCACCGGCACCGGCCTCGAAGTTGGACAAAAATTGCCGGACACCAGCCTGGTTGACGCTGCAACAATGAAGGCAGTCAACCTGAATGATTACCAGGGCAGCATTCTTTTCCTCAGTATCGTCCCATCCATCGATACAAAGGTTTGCGAGGCGCAAACCCATTATCTCGGAGAGCAGGGCGAGAAACTGCCGGCAGCAGTCAATCGGATCACCATAAGCCGTGACACCCCGTTCGCCCAGGCGCGGTTTGCAAGAGAAGCAAAACTTACCGACATCCAATATCTTTCGGACTATAAAGAGGGGGCTTTTGGCCGGTCAATCGGCTTGCTCATCGACAGTTCGCGGCTTTTGGCCCGATCGGTTATCCTCGTTGACAGGCAAGGAATTGTTCAATACATCCAGGTAGTCCCGGATATTAGCCATTTGCCTGATATGGAAAAAGCCTTCAGTAAAGCCACAGCCTTGGCCAATTTCCCCTGAGCCTGACCAGTAAAAAAAATCCCAGGTATTTTCCCCGACCGAGAACACCTGGAAACTGATCCTACCTATCCGCCGAGTTTTCAATACTGAGGTTTGAAAAAAGCTTCAGGCCATCTTGCCCTTATCGCGAAACTCATAAAGACAGCAGGGATCGATGAGTAATCTGCTCTTTCTCCGGATGGCACGCAATACCTCGTTTTCCACTAGTTGATAAATTACTTTCCGGCCTACTCCGAGGAATTTCGCAGCCTCAGGGACCGTTACCAGATCAGGCAGGACTTGATACGGCAATATTTTCTGCATGTCATTCTCCCAAATCATTTTTCGGTCGACAGGGTGATATCGCCATACCAGGCGATGGCATTGCCGCCGGTATTGTCGGTATCGGTCATGATGGCGATGGCACTGGCCTCCCCCGGATCGGAACCGAATAGATTTTTGTAGTCGGTATAAATATCCCTTTCCTCGACTCGCCATTGTCCGGCTGCCGTGTCTCCGGACTCTACCGCCACCATCATTGCACTGGAAGTAAAGGCGTTGGCGATGGAATCGCCGGTCTTCAGGTAGTTTGCCCAGATGTAGTTAATCGCTTTCGTCTGCCAGAAGTACTTGCCGGCGAATACCACATAGATCCGTGCTGCATAGTCATCTCCGGCTTTTGTGGTTTCATCGCCTCCCGGTATCGTATGGTCAACTTTCCACGACCAGCGCAGATACCGATATTTTTGCGGATCGAAGCTGATTTTCTTGACCAAACCCGATGCCGCCGCCCGGCTGGTAGCTTGCACAACGAGAGTACTATTATCCTTCGTGAGGCGATAGTCCGTCAAACCCTTAAAATTTTTTGCTTCCCAGCCAGTTAAACCCTCGGCAGCGAAACGACCGACAGCCAATTCCTCTGCCGGAACAGGAGCCGCAGATATCAACCATATCAAGACGATGGTGCCGGCGATTCTTTTCTTCGGAAAATTTCTGTACCGACTGTTGTCGTGCAAGCTCCACCTCCAATAATGATAAATATCATTTACACTCTCGCCTGAGATAATAATCATTGTTATGATGAAACACATTCTTACCAACAACCCATTTTTGTCTTGCACTCAACCCGAAAAAAGCCGAACATAATCTTACCCGGATAAGCGGTGCAATGCCCTTTGGGGTGTTATGCCTCTCTGCAATGCATTTTTTCGAGAACACAGACAGAGAAAACCAGGATAACCGCTACCGCCCGGGCATCAGCGGTAATTGCCTATGATCGAAACAGCAAACAAGAATTCGGAACAAGCCGTGCTCATCCGCAATTGCATGATCTACGCGGTGAGCTGGACGATCATCTGCCTTCTTGCCACTTTCTGGAATGTCCTGGAATTAAAGGACAAAGGTTCGGATCCGGCGGCAAAAAAATCCGTGACGATCCAAGAGAAAGATCGGGCTTTGCCTTATTGGCCCACAGGGGCCGGAGATGCACGCGGCGGCAAAAACCCGGCGGTTTCCCTGGGACCTTTCCAGGTGATCGAGGCCCACGCCCTCCCCACCTTGTACTACACGCATCTGTTTTTCTGGGGAACCGGCCTTTTCATTATCAGTCTCAGTTTTTATCGCAATAAAAAGCGTTTGATCCATCGCTTGGCCGCCGAAGATCTGCTACGGGAACAGAGCGAAAAGATACAACTCTTCGCCTATTCCGTGGCCCACGATTTAAAAAATCCGGTTATCGCCATACATGCCCTGGCCAAACTCTTGAACAAGAGAAACCTCGACAACCCGGATGAAAAAACCCGGCAATACTGCACCCAGATCGAAAAATCGGCGGAACAGGTGAGCGCCTTGGTCGATCAGATAAATGCCTTCATCTCCTCCAAGGAGCAACCTCTTAATAAAGAGCCGATCAACCTTCTGGAAATCTGTCATACCGTCCGGGCGGAAAACGATCATAGATTGAAGGAAAAGGGTGTATATTGGTGCGAACCCTTGCAAGTCGGTACGCTTGAGGCCGATAGACTGGTCGTCCTGCGAATTCTCAGAAACCTGGTTGACAATGCCTTGAAATATGGCGGCGAAAACCTCAGTAAAATAGCGATCACCCACGAGGAATCGACAAAATTGCATACCATTCGGGTCGCCAATAACGGCAAAGCGCTTGCCCCGGAAGAGTGCCGCAACATCTTTCAAAGATTCAAACGAAACTGCACCGACAACAAGGTCGAAGGCACCGGCCTGGGTCTGGCAATTGTCAGGGAACTGGTTGGCCTCCATGGCGGACTGGTATGGGTCGAATCGGACGGCAAACAGGGCGTCACCTTCTCCTTCACCATCGCGAAAATTGATAAACTTGCCAAGAGCCCGAAAGCTCGCCTCTCCCGCGGCGGGAGTCAGTGAACCGTCCTGACGTCTCTCTGTGAAAGAATCTTCATTCCTCTTTTCTATGACCAAGATTACCTTTATCCTCCGCGAATTTCTCACCTGGCAGGCACTGCTCGATATCGCCCTCATTGCCGTCGGCCTGTTTTTTCTCTATCGGACCCTGGTGCGGCTCGGCACCTGGAAAATCCTGGTCGGCATCCTTGCCGCCTTTCTCGTGTTCACCCTGGCGAATGTCCTCGATCTTGAGGGCATTGAATGGATCTTCCAGAATCTCAGCCATGTCGCGGTCATCGCCCTAATCGTTATCTTTCAGCCGGAACTCCGCAAGCTCCTGGAAAAGGTCGTTTCCCTGCAAAAGAAAAAATCCGTATCCGGCGACGACAGCCTGGAGCAGATGGTCGCCCTCAGCCTCTGGCAACTGGCAAAACAAAAACGCGGGGCGATTGTCGTCTATCCAGGCAAGGAACCGATGCAGGAAAAGCTTTCCGGCGGCCACCGGCTGGCGGCGGAACCGAGCCTTCCCCTGATCATGAGTATTTTCGACCCCAACTCACCCGGCCATGACGGGGCAATGATCATTGAAGACAACCGCTTGACCAATTTCGGCGTCCGCCTGCCGATGTCTCAGACCTCGCGTCTGCCCGAGGAGTACGGCACGCGGCACCATGCCGCCATGGGCCTTGCCGAACAGACCGACGCCCTGGTGCTGGTGGTATCGGAAGAACGGGGGCTCGTCTCCTCTTTCCGTAACGGAACTATGACCCCCCTGGAGTCGATTGAAGAAATTGCCGCAGCGATTAAAAACCATAACGTTCAGGAAAATTTTCTCGATATCGATCGGCTTGGCCTCCGCGACCGGCGGACCTTTGTGCCGCTCCTCGTCAGTCTGCTCCTTGCTACCATCTTTTGGACAACACTCATTACCGTCAACCGCCAGGTGGTGGCGAAATCGCTTACCCTGCCGCTCGAGTACAGCTCCCCCGGCGAAGGTCTTCTGCTGGTAGGCGACAAAGACGAGCAAGTGCGGGTGCAACTGACCGGTCCGAAGTCGGAGCTCGATAGCTTTGTCATGTCCCAGCCGACGGTCAAAGTCGATCTGTCCAACATGGTTGAAGGCAAACAGACCATTCTCCTGACCGGAGAAAACCTGCGGCTGCCGGCCAGACTTTCCTTTCTTGACAGCAAACCGGCGCAGATCGTCGTCACCCTGGCGGCTATGGTGAAAAGATCGGTACCGATCCTACCGCAACTGGTCGGCACCCTGCCGACCCACCTGAAGATCAAGCAGGTTAAGGTCATTCCGGGCGAGATCCAGGTGATGATGCCGCCACCGAAACGCGGCGACAAACCGCTGACCCTTTCCACCACCCCGGTCTACCTCAACGCCGTTGAGGAGGAAAGCCGGGTCTTCTGCAAGATCATCGCCCCGCCAACCGTCCAACCGGTGATCAGGCCCTGGCTGGATGTCGAGGTGCTGATTGAGGTAGCGGAGGCGGGCAAGTAGCAATCGGGGACAAGGACTTGCCCTATCTCTTGCCCCACCTCCGTATTCTGGTATAATGGCGCCCATGAAAACATCATGGAACTATCAGGGCATTATTGATCTCGAGTATTTTTGCCATCTGGATAACGATACGGATGAAACCGACCTGCACCGACGCGATCGAAATATCTTTCTCGGCCACCAGGAACGGCTTGTCAATCAGACCACTCCCTCCCGCCGTGAGCTGATTCGGCTCTGGCTTGCCGCCATGGTCGCAAGCGAATTCCCGGGCCCTGCGCGGAAAAGCCCCGGCGCACTCCTGGGTGACGCCCTTCGCCTTGCCAAGAACCTGGCGGTAGTAACTGGTCTGGCGGTTGGTCTTGTCTCCGGTTTATCTTTTTTCACCTACACCGGGACAACCCCGGTAAACGTCTTTCACTTTCTTCTTTTTTTTGTTATTCCCCAGCTGCTTCTGGCCGGCCTGGTGCTTGGCGCCTGCCTGCTCCGTGCCCTCGTCCCGGCAGGGACGCCGCCATCCTTTTATTCCCTGCTGCTTCGCGGCATGCTGCGCCGGCTTGCCGCCTTTCTGCATAAACCCTTGCTGCAGAGCCTCGACGCCGACAAGCGGACCGGCTTCATGTACGCCTTCGATATTTTCAAAACCCGCAGCACGATCTACGGCTCACTTTTCTATTGGCCTTTGTTCGGGCTGGTCCAGCTCTTTGCCATCTTCTGCAACCTCGGCCTGTTGACGGCGACAATGGCAAAAATTACCACCAGCGACCTGGCCTTCGGCTGGCAATCGACCCTGCAGATCAGCAGCGAGGCTTTGCACCGCGCGGTACAGATAGTCGCACTGCCCTGGTCGTGGTTTATTCCCACATCCAGCCGTTATCCGTCGCTCGCGGAAATTGAGGGCAGTCGGATCATCCTTAAAGACGGCATGTACCACCTGGTGACCGGAGACCTTATCGCCTGGTGGCCCTTTCTCGTTCTCACCCTGCTTTTTTACGGCCTTCTCCTCCGCCTGGCCTTCACGGTTTTCGGTAGATTACTGGAAGAGCGGGCCTTGGCCCGCCTGGATTTCGACAACGCCGCCTGCCTCACCCTGATCCGGAGAATGCGGACGCCGCTTGTCTCAACCCAGGCTGCCCCAGAGACGAATCAAGTAGAAAACGAGGCCATACCGGAGAAGGAAGAGGCCGAATCGCAAACGCCGGCGTCGCATCTTCTGCCCCAGGTAATGCTGGTGCCGGATGATATCTTCGGCCTTTGTCCGACCGACAAACTCATACCCCTCATGCGTGATCGCGGCTTTGCTATAAAGAGTGTACACAAGTTCATGAGCGGGTATGATGAGGATGAGGAGATTAAAAACATCCTGCTCGAACAGTGCCGCAATCCCAAAGACGGGCTCTTTATCCTGATGGAGGGCTGGATGCCACCCCTTGTCGCCTTTATTACCTACTTAAAGGACCTACGAGAGATCCTGCCGGAAAAGACCATGATCCATCTGGGCCTCGTCGGCAGACCGGTGCGTTCCGGGTTTACACCGCTTACACCGCAGGATCTGGCCATCTGGCGCAAAAAAATATCGACATCCAGAGACCCCTATCTGCATGTCTTCTCCCTGCTCTCCTGACAGGAAACTGCGATGATACCGGAATTCGCCATACTGGGACATCCAAACGAAGGCAAATCGTCGGTGCTCTCGACGCTCGCCGAGGATGACTCGGTAAGAGTCAGCCCGATTCCCGGCGAGACCACCGAATGCCGCTCCTTTCCGGTGATCATTGATGGCCGGGAGGTGCTGCGCTTCACCGACACCCCCGGTTTCCAGAATCCGGCCAGGGTGCTGGTGGAGTTGAAGAAACGGGCCAAAGAGAGCGACAATCCTCTTCGCGACTTCCGCACCTTTGCCGCAACCGTCCCGGAACTGCACGACGACCGCGAACTCCTCGGCCCTGTTGAGCGCGGGGCGGGCATCATCTATGTGGTCGACGGCTCGCGGCCGGTGCGCAATGTCGATCGCGCCGAGATGGAGATCCTCCGGCTCAGCGGTAAGCCGCGCATGGCGGTCATCAACTGCAAGGAACAGGGCAACGAGCATCTTCTGGCCTGGAAAAACGAGTTCCGCAAGAACTTTAACAGCAGCCGGGTGTTCAATGCCCATCGGGCTACCTATGCCGAGCGAATCCTCCTCCTTGAGGCCTTGAAATCGATCGATCAGGACTGGCAGGGCCCGCTGTCGCAGGTGGTCGATGCCTTCAGGAAAGACTGGGCGGCACGGAGCGATGCCACCGTCGAGATCATCACCGGCCTGCTGACCGATTGCCTGTCACTGCAGCTCAGTGAAAACATCGGTGCCGGCCTTGCGGTCGAAGAGTGTCGGCAGCGATTGTTCCGTACCTACAGCGAGACCCTGGTACAAAAGGAAAAGACCGCCCATCAGCGTATTCGCAGCCTCTTTAAACACAATATTTTCCAGTATGCCCTGCCGCCGCATTCGGTCCTGCACGCCGACCTGTTCGACGAACGAACCTGGCAGCTCCTCGGACTCACCAAAAAGCAGGTGATGATCGCCGGCGGACTCGGCGGTGCGGCCATCGGTGCCGGCCTGGAAATGGCGACTCTCGGCCACAGCCTGGGTATTTTCACAGTTGCGGGAACTGTCGCCGGGGCGCTCGGCGCCCTCTTTGGCGGCAAAACTTTCTCCGGCAAGGCCGAACTCATGGGTATCCCCTTAGGCGGTGAACGGGTGCAGGTCGGTCCGGCCAAATCCATTGACCTGCTCTTTGTCCTCCTCAACCGGTCGCTTCTCTACTACCGTCATGCCATCAACTGGGCGCATGGCCGAAGAGACTACGACAAGGCCGATCAGCCGCTTCTCATGGCCACCTCTCGGCAGGCCTTCACCGACCGCTGGTCCGCCGGCAACATCAAGACGTGCCATGATTTTTTCAAGAACATGAATAAAAAAAACAACGCCGGCGACGACCGGGAAAAGGCGCGCTTCCGTGAGCTGCTCCGCACTAACCTGCAGGAGATCTCGGAGAACGAATGAACTTCGACAGAGGGAGAAAGAATGGCACAGGTTATAAAAGGTGTATTTCCGAAAAGAGAGGAGACAGAAAAAAAAGATGCCAAGCCGGTTGCAAGCTTTATCCTGCACATCTCCATAACCTTTTCCGATCCGCTCATCTGGCGACGCATCCAGGTACCGGGAACCTTCACCCTGTCGCAGCTGCATAACGTCATCCAGAAGAGCATGGGCTGGAGCGACTCCCATGTCCATCAGTTCCTGGTCGGCAAGATCTGTTATGAACCGACGGGGAAGAGCACGGTCCTGCACGAAGCAAAACGTTTCGATGAGAACAAGTACAGACTTTATACCCTGGAGGAAGACATGCGGTTCATGTTCACCTACCTCTACGGTGCGGGCGAAGGCTGGGAACACGAAATCCACCTGGACGAGATTGTCCCGCCGACCAGGGAGTTGAAACAGCCGGTCCTCTTGGCCGGAGAAAGAGCCTGTCCGCCGGAGACAGTTGGCGATATCCACGAATACCAGTCGCTCCTTGCAGCCTTTGAAACCCCCGACCATAAAGACCATGACCGCCTTTTCGAACTGACCGATCGCCCCGATTTCGACCCGGCCTTCTTCGACCTTGAGGCAGCAAAGAAACAGGTTAGCAGCTCCTAATATCTTCAGCCGGGAAAATGGGGGCTGTGTCTTCACCATTGACTTAACCTTCCAGCCGTTTCTGCCGATACCAAGGATAAAGAACCTGCGAAAATGGACCGTCGGCAGGCGAACTGCAACTCATGGTATGGATTATGGAATACAAAGTACATCGCGGTGACACCATTGCCCATGTCAAAAAAGTAATGGGCAGCGATTGGCAGACCTTGAAGAAGCTCAACCCCGCGGCTGTCGGTCGCTCAAAGGCCAACGGCAATTGGTTCGTCCGGGAAGGTGCCGTTCTCACAGGCCAGCCAAAATCGGATTTCAGCACGATTCTTAAGACGGCTGAGGGCCGCACAACCACCACCGTGGGCGGCAACGGGCAGGCAAATGCGACCGCCGCCAAAGAACGAAAACATACCATGAACGCGGGCGAAACCGTTTGGGGTCTCGCCACCAAGACCTACCATGTCAATCCGGAGGAAATCATCAAGGCCAATAACATAAGTGACCCCAGAACGCTGCAGATCGGTCAGACCCTGACTATTCCTCAGGCCCCGGAAAAACCTGACAAGGAGAGTGTGGTCGCCAGCTGGTACGGGAGCTACCATCAAGGCCTACCCATGGCCAATGGCGAACCCTTTGATATGAACGCTCCGACCATCGCCCATAAGGATATTCCCCTCGGCACCAAGGTCCTCCTTGAGAATCCGGAAACCGGGCAGAAGGCCACGGCCACGGTCACCGATCGCGGCCCGTATGTCAAAGGCCGGGACGTCGATTTGAGCTACAAACTCGCCCAGCGCCTTTCTCTTGACAAGCAAGGCGTCGGCAATCTCACCCTGCAAGTACTTCTTTAACAACCACCGCCACCTGCCCCCTTCTCCCTAACCCTTCATCTCCCTCACAAAAAAACCCTCTTGCCAGTTTCAAACAAATGTTTTATTCTCCTGTTTTAATCACCTGTGAAAATGTGGAGAACCATGCCCAGCTACAATGCCTCCGCCAAGGAGAGAATCCTTGATGTCGCCGGAGAGATCTTCGGCGAGAAGGGATTCAAGAATGCCACCATCCGCGTCATCGCCAGGGCCGCCAGGGTTAATATCGCCGCGATAAACTATCATTTTCGCGACAAGGAGAGCCTGTACGGCGCCGTCCTTGAAGAGGTCTTTTCCCAGGGCTTCTCCCGTTTCCCCGCCAACATGGATCTCGCACCGGATGCCGATCCGCAACAGCGTTTGCGGGCCTTTATCCGGGCCATGTTCTACCGGCTGCAAAGCTGCGAGGGCTGGGGCGGCATCGCCGGACGGGGACGACTCATCGCCCGCGAGCTGGTCGACCCCAGTCCGGCCTTCGAAGCGATCCTCGATCGCTACATCAAACCGCACAGGGATCTGCTCCTCACCATCATCCTCGACATCATGGGCACAGATCCCGGTCCGCGAAAACTCATGCCCTGCGTCCTCTCCATTATCGGTCAGTGCGTCTATTATGCCATGGCCTCGCCGGTTATCCGCAGGATCAGTATCGATAACGCCCCCACCGAAGAAAATCTCGACCGGCTGGCCGAATTCGTCTGGCTCTTTTCCTTGGGCGGGATCGCCAAAATCAAGGAAGAAACTCATTTGCCATCAAAGGAAGCAGTATGAAAAAACGTCTACGCATTATTATCCCTCTCCTCCTCCTTGTTGTTGCCGGTGTAAGCCTTTTTAATTTCCTGAAAAGCCGGGAGGATGCCACCGCCCTGCGGTTTTCCGGCAATATCGAGGTCACCGAGGCGCAGATGAGTTTTCGCATTGCCGGTCGCCTGGCGGAAAGGACGGTTTCGGAAGGCGATACGGTACGCACAGGCCAGATCCTGGCGCGCCTCGACAGGAGTGACCAGACCATCGGCGTAGCCCAGGCCGAAGCCAATCTGGCCTACGCCGAGGCGGTCTTGGCAGAGCTCGTCGCCGGCAGCCGGGTGGAGGATATCGACCGGGCCGCTGCTCGTGTTGTCCAGGCGCGCGAGAGTCTGACGGAAATGCAGCGGGGCAGCCGCAACGAGGAGGTCGAACGGGGCCGGGCCGATCAGGCCAGCGCCAGGGCTGCCGAGCAGGCGGCCATCGTCCAGCTGAACCAGGCGAAAATCGACTTTGACCGCTACACCAGCCTTTACAAAGACGGCAGTGTCAGCAAAACCGTCCTGGAAACCTATCAAACCGGCCTCAAGACCGCGGAAAACCGGGTGAAGGAAGCGGAAGGCAAAACTAAGGCGGTAAGCGAACAGCTCAGCTTATTAAAGGCCGGGCCGCGGATCGAGCAGATCGACAGGACGGCGGCCGCCCTGAAACAGGCGGAAGCGGAGTACGCCTTGATCAAGGCCGGATCGCGGAAAGAGAGCATCGACCAGGCAAGAGCCAAAGTCCGGATAGCGGCGGAAGGAGTCAACCAAGCCCGGCAGCAGCTGAGCTACACCGATCTACCCTCACCCATGGACGGCGTTGTTCTCAGCACCGCGGCGGAGGTCGGGGAATATCTCAACCCCGCCTCTCCGGTGCTCACCCTCGGGCAAATCGACCAACCCTGGCTACGCGCCTATGTCCATGAGAAGGATCTGGGCCGCATCCAGCTTAACCAGGAGGTCACAGTACAAACCGACTCCTTTCCCGGCAAAAACTATACGGGCCGGGTATCGTACATCAGCAGTCAGGCCGAATTCACCCCGAAAACCGTGCAGACCTTCGAGGAACGGGTCAAACTGATGTACCGCATCAAGGTGACGCTTGCCAACCCTGAAAACCAGCTGAAACCCGGCATGCCCGCCGATGGGCGCATTGCTATGCCCGGTCGCTGAAGCGAGACCTCCGATGCCGCAACCGACCGACCAGCCCCAGCTCACCCCGGCAATCGTCGCCGAACAGCTGACCAAGAGCTTTGCCGCGACCACCGCCGTGCAAGAGTTGAGCCTGAGCGTCTTTCCCGGCGAGATTTTCGGCCTCGTCGGTCCGGACGGGGCAGGCAAATCGACGAGTCTCAGGATGCTGGCGACGATCATGAACCCCGACTCCGGTTCGGCCAGGGTAGCGGGCTTCGACATTGCCCGAGAAGCGGCAAGCGTCAAGGACCACCTTGCCTACATGAGCCAGAAATTCGGCCTGTACCAGGATCTCACCGTCGGTGAGAATATCAGCTTTTATGCCGACCTCTACGGCATGAGCCGAAAAGGCAGGCAGGCCCGCATCGAGGAGTTGCTCGACTTCAGCCACATGCGGCCCTTTATCCGCCGCCGGGCCGGCGACCTCTCCGGCGGCATGAAGCAGAAGCTGCAACTGGTCTGCGCCCTCATCCACACCCCGAAAGTCCTCCTCCTCGACGAACCGACCAACGGCGTCGATCCGGTGAGCCGCCGGGACTTCTGGCGCATCCTCCACCGCCTGCGCCGGGAACAGGTCGCCATCCTCCTCTCGACCGCCTATCTCGACGAAGCGGAACGCTGCGACCGGGTCGGCCTCATCGACCACGGCCGGCTCATGGCGACCGGCACGCCCGCGGAAATCAAAAAACTCATGGGCGGCCATATTCTGGCGATCAAAAGCCCCAAAGCCCGGAAAATCGTCGGCCTTTTACGCGGCCTGCCCTTTGCCAAAAGTGTCAACCTCTTCGGCGACACCGTCCATCTCGTCTGTGCCTCGGGCACGGGATGCGCCGGCCAGATCGCCACCCTGCTCGACCAGGCGAAAATCGACTACCAACAGCTGCGCGAGATCGAGCCGACGCTTGAGGACATCTTCGTCAGCCTCCTTGGCGACAGCGGCGAAGCAGCGCAATTGCCGGCGGCGGAGCAGGTTGTTGTGCACGCCGGCATTAAAAAGGATGCGACACCGGCGGTGCAGGTAGAACATCTGACCCGCCGTTTCGGCACCTTCACCGCCGTCGACGACGTCAGTTTCACCGTGCAAAAAGGCGAGATTTTCGGTTTTTTAGGCCCGAACGGCGCCGGCAAGAGCACCACCATCCGCATGCTCTGCGGTCTGCTCGGCCCGACCTCGGGCAGCGGCATGGTCGGCGGCTCGGATATCCGCCTGGAAGCGGAGCATATCAAACAGCACATCGGCTATATGAGCCAGAAATTCTCGCTCTACGAGGATCTCACCGTCAGCGAAAACATCGATTTTTACGGCGGTATCTATGGACTTTCCGGCAGTCGTCTGGCCGAGCGCCGCAACTGGGCACTGGCCATGGCCGGTCTTGAGCAACATAAAACCAGTCTGACCTCAATCCTCAGCGGCGGCTGGAAGCAGCGGCTGGCCCTGGCCTGCGCCATTCTCCACGAACCGCCGATCATCTTCCTCGACGAACCGACCAGCGGCGTCGACCCTTTGAGCCGGCGGCGGTTCTGGGATCTCATCTATGCCATGGCCGAGCAGGGCATCACCGTCTTCGTCACCACCCACTATATGGAAGAGGCGGAATACTGCGACCGCATCGCCCTTATCTACGGCGGCAAAATGATCGCCTCGGGTTCGCCTCTGGAGCTGAAGACCGAGGTCATGCGCGATAAAATCATCGACCTGCGCTGCCCCGAACCGCAAGAGCTGATCGCCCCGCTGAAGGGGTTGACGGAGATCCGCGACGCCGCCCTGTTCGGCACCGGGCTGCATCTCGTCACCCCGGATGCCGCGGCCGCCGAGGCGGCAGTGCGGCGTCTCCTGACAGATCTCAACATTACCGAGGTTGCCATGGAAACCATCATGCCGAGCATGGAAGATGTCTTTATTTCGCTCATCGAAGAAGTTGATAGGCGTAACGGCCAGACCCAAGGCAAACCGGAGGCCCGGCCATGAAACTGCGCCGCCTGGCCGCCGTGGCCCGCAAAGAATCCCTGCATCTTATCCGCGACTGGCGGAGCCTGACCCTTGCCCTGGCCATTCCGCTCCTCCTCATTCTCCTTTACGGCTACGCCCTGACCCTTGACCTGCGCAACGTCCCGGCCGTCGTCTGGGACCAGAGTCAGAGCCCGGAGAGCCGGGAACTGCTCAGCCTGTTTGCCAGCTCTCCCTATTTTACCGTCAAGGGCTATCGCCATAACTATCTAGAACTGCAGGAGGATCTCGACCGGGGGCGGGCGATGGTCGCCATCGTCGTTCCCGGCGATTTCGCCGCCAAGGTGCAGGCGGCAAAACCGGTGCAGATCCAGATCATCGGCGACGGCAGCGATGCCAACACCTCGCGCCTTGCCATGAACTACGCCGCCAATATCGGGGCAATCTACGCCCGCACGGTCAGCTCGGAACAGATGCTCCTGCAGGGCCGCGGCAAGCTCAAGCAGCCGGTGGAGCTCGCCCAGCGCGCCTGGTACAACCCCGGTCTCAGGAGCCAGAATGTCCTCATCCCCGGCATCATTGCTCTCGTCATGATCGTCGTCGCCGCCCTTCTCACCAGCACGACCATCGCCAAAGAATGGGAGATGGGAACCATGGAGCAGTTGATCTCTACCCCGCTGCGCGGCCCGGAACTGATCTTCGGGAAGATCGTCCCCTATTTCTGCATCGGCATGATCGATGTGGTGCTGGCCGTCCTCATGGGCAAGTGGATCTTCGATGTGCCGATCGTCGGCAACGCCGCCCTGCTCTTCGCCATGTCCGCCCTGTTTTTGACAGGTGCCCTGTTTTTCGGGCTGATGCTCAGCATCAAACTGAAATCCCAGGTGTTGGCCAATCAACTGGCGATAATCGCCGGCTTTCTGCCGACTCTCTTGCTCAGCGGTTTCGTCTTCGCCATCGAGAACATGCCGATCCCCCTGCAGATCCTCACCTACATCGTCCCGGCCCGCTACTTCATTGCCATTCTCCGCGGCATTTATTTGAAGGGTATCGGTCTTGAGATCCTCTGGCTGAACGCCCTGTTTCTGGCGATCTACGCCCTGCTGATGATGGTTGTCGCTAACCGCAAATTCACCTTCAAACTGGAGTAGGCCTTTGGGACGACGTCTTTTATGCATGCTCATTAAGGAGTTTTTGCAGATGCTGCGCGACCCGCGGATGCGGGTGGTGGTCTTCGGCACGCCGGTAATTCAGATGACCATCATGGCCTTTGCCCTGACCACCGATGTCACCAACATCCGCCTGGCGGTGCTCGACATGGACAAGACGCCCGCCTCGCGGGAATTCATCAGCGCCTTTACCGCCGGCGAATATTTCCGCATCTCGGCTACACTTGCAGCCGAGAACGAGATCACCCCCATCCTTGATCGCGCCGAGGCCCGGGCGGTCCTGCAGATCCCCGTAGGTTTCAGTAAGGACCTGTACAACGGCCGGACCGCCACCATCCAGCTTTTAACCGACGGCACCGACAGCAACAGTACCGCCATCGTCCAGGGCTATGCCGGTTATATCCTCGGCGACTACAACGACCGTATGTTGAAAAAGCGCCTGGCGAAAAAGGGCATCACCACCCCGCCGGTGCAAATCGACACCGCCAACCGCGCCTGGTACAACGCCAACCAGGAGAGCCATTTTTATTATGTGCCGTCGCTCATCGCCACCATGCTCTTTATCTTCAGTCTGCTCTTGACCAGCATCGGCATCGTCCGGGAAAAGGAGATCGGCACCATCGAACAGGTCATGGTGACGCCGATTCGCCGCATCGAATTCATCCTCGGCAAGACCATCCCCTATATGATCACCGGCTATATCTCGATGTCGTTCATGCTCATCGTTG
Source organism: uncultured delta proteobacterium (assembly GCA_903875445.1). GTDB lineage: Bacteria > Desulfobacterota > Desulfobulbia > Desulfobulbales > Desulfocapsaceae > Desulforhopalus_A. The sequence continues at coordinate 101,248 of CAIQWD010000068.1, forward strand.
CCTATCTTATTTTCGGCGTCCATGTCCGGGGCAGCATCATCCTCCTCTACGGCCTAACCGGCATCTATCTTGCCGGCAATATGGGTATCGCTCTGATCATCAGCGGCAGCGCCCGTACCCAGCAGCAGGCTCTGCTCACCAGCTTTCTCGTGCTCATGCCCTCGGTTATGCTCAGCGGTTTCATGTTCCCGATCACCAACATGCCCGAACCGGTGCGCATCGCCACCTTCGGCAACCCGATGCGCTGGTACCTGGAGATCCTCCGCTTCATCGTCATGAAGGATGTCGGCATCGCCTCGATCTGGCCGGCGGTCCTCGCCCAGACATGCCTGACCCTGACCTTTCTTACTGTCGCCGTGCGGCGTTTCAAAAAGACCTTGTCGTGACAGAAGTTCTTTTACATACTACAAAGTAATGTATAAAAATCGTTCGCCAAAGGAACCCGCCTGCGAAAAGAAAAACGCTGCAAATTCCAATCAAGCAGGAATGTGCAGCGTTTTACCTAAAACGACCAAGCTAAGGGATGAATACTACCAGCGATCGGTACCGATGAAATCGTTTACATCGCTGCAGGTAACTCGCTCACTTTCTAAAAGTCCGTCAAAATCTCTCTTGTTCTCAGAGTTGTCGTTGACGGTGCATACGTACTCATGGCCTTCTTTATCATTTACCCATACCAGGGATCCAAAATCATTATTCATAAAATACCTCATCGGTTTTATTCTTAGGGCATAAGCATCGAGGTGATGCTTCCAGCTACCTCAGACAGTAAACCCGATGTGCCACAAGACAATGGTTTAAGGTTTAAAAGAGTTGGATCTTACTCGTAGGTCGCCATCGGTTCTCCATTTTCGAAAAACAGAGTGACTCAGGAGTCCATCTTACTCAGCTAACTGCCGACGAATCTCTTCCATCCTCCGACGGTTCTTACCCAGGTCGGAATATCCGAGGCGAGAAGCGGAGCGAACATGAAGCAGCCGTTTTTCGCCATCCAGCAGGAATTCTCCGTCATCTACGAACAGGGTGGTACGAAACTCAACACGTAAGTAACCGGGATGTTCTTCGATAATCGTGGTATCTGCCCGATTCAAAAGTGCCCTCTTCAAGCGGACAACTGCAGCATCGGGGTCGTCATCGAAAATGAGCGGCGCGATGCGATGCGACTCGTCCACCGCCTGACTTGATACACAATTGGGTGATCCAGGGCATGCTGTCAACTGGCCACCCTGTATTCCGAGATTACCGGGCTGTTTTCCGGCGCAGGCCACCAGGATACTCGATAATAAGCTCATCACTATGATCCATTGCATACGTCTGGCTTTATACTTTCTCAACCTGCAAACAGGGCCTTTAGCTTCTCTCGGCTGGCTACAAGCATTCCGCGGTCTTGATCGAACACCTCCAGGGTCAGGGTATCATCATAGCCGATGGCTTTGAGGCTCCGCGCCAATTCCGCAAAATTGACAGTGCCCTTGCCAATAGCCAGATGATCGTCTCGCCGACCGTGATTGTCGCTGAAGTGCAGATGGCCTATCCGCTTGCCGAACCGCTCCACCAGCTTCTGCAAGCGTCCTCCCTTCTGATCGGCGATATGGGCGTGCCCGGTGTCAAGGGTCAGTTGCAGGCTGGGGAAGGCCTGGAAGATCTCTGCGAAATCCTCCGGCTCGACCCCCAGCAGGTTGCGGGGAAACATATTTTCAAGACAAATCGTCAGGTTAAGCCGTTCTGCGTCGGCAACCATCTCCGCCAGAAAGTCAAAGGCATAAGCCTTGACCATAGCCTGCACAAAGACCCCCATGCCACCTACCATGCTGGGGTGCAAAACCACTTTCTCGGCCCCAAGGTCCGTCGCCACATTGAGGGAGTGATGCATCTCGGCAATGGATGCCCGCCGCAGGCTCTCGGTGAGATCGGCGGTAGTCAGAAAGGTGGGCAGATGACAGACCAGCCCCAGGCCATGAGCCTGCAAGGCCATAACGATATCATTCCTGGCGGCGGCGAGAATGCTGTGATGGGCCATCGGCGGATCCATGGCCAATTCCAGATAGTCGAACCCCAACCTGGCAATGCTGTCGATTTCATCCAAAACCGGCATAACCGGGAAATTCATGGCGCCAAACCGCATACGTTACCTCACAAAGTGTACCATACCTGCTCTTCTTTTTTGCATGCCCGGGCCAATCCCATATGTCGCAAGGTTGAAAAACGGGTACGAAACTCGTGTTCACCGATCCCCAGTTCACTACAGATCTGTTCGAGTGTGGCAGGGCCTTTGACCTTCAACACATCGACACACAGTTGCAATTCATCCGTGAGGCTCACACCTTTGGAAACGGTCCTGGAGGCCGTGTAAACGGCCCAGGGATCACAGGTTTTGAGAACCGCAACGGCATCAATATAACAGTCTTCACAAAGAATCAGACCATTATGCTCATGGACATCCTGCCCTGCTATCTTCGCTGCACATTTGCCACAATTCATTTTTGTCTCCTCCTGTGCCGGTTTTGACATTGCACGGCACATGGAATGCGCCTCTGAATGCCCAAGTGTAATGAAGAACCTTATAGGAACAAACTGAGATTTTAAAGAGTTATTTTAATATATATCCCCTTTCCGACGGTGTGTAAATTTACAATAATTTCATTTTAGAGTAAGGTGCTCACATGCTTTTGGATCTCTACCAACCGAAGGTCTTCAATCATGTCTTCCTGTAACATTTTGAGCAGATGGCCCGCAGCAGCAAAACCCTGAAACGCCTTAACCTGATTATTGGCAACCGATAAGCCATTCTATGCCCGACGACAAAGCTCTCAGCAACAGTCTGCACCAAGCCCTCCTCTTCAAGAACGTCGACGCCGGCGAGATCGGGCAAATTATTGCCGCCGGCCGGTGGCGGACAATCGAGTCGGGTCAATACGTGTACCAGCAGGGTGAAAATCATCGTCATTTTTACATTGTCGCAGGTGGCGAGGTGGAACTGTCGCTCAATGTCGAGGGGGGTGGGCAACACAGGGTCAGTCATATTGGCCCGGGTGGCCATTTCGGCGAAACGTCGCTTTTGACCAACAGCCGCAACAGTCTCAATGCCAGGGCTATAACCCGCGTCTCCCTTCTTAGTTTCGACCCGGATACCTTCAATTCCGTTCTCCTTGCCAACCAAGTCATTCAGCAGCAACTGAGCGTCACCCTGGCCAAACGCCTGCTGGTCTCCTTTCAGGACCACGCCGATTCCCTCACCAAAACAAACCATTCTCGCAAGGACTTAACCCATAACCTCGATCCGACATTTTTTTCCGAACCGAAGTTCCTGTCGACCGCTGAAAAACTCTCGCCGGATTCCGATCGAGAAATCCGCTTCGCCGAATCGACAATCGCCAGACAAATCAATAAAGCCGTGCAACGATTCGCTGACAACCTGGAACCGGTACTCCTCTCCGGCGAGTCCGGGACCGGAAGGCGAATGATCGCCGCCGAGATCTACCGTGCCTGCGCCTATCAAAACGGCCCCTACAGGGAAATCGATGTCCGTAACCTCGACCCCGTGCAACTCGAGGTCGAACTTTTCGGCTACGAACGCGATTCTCCGGCCTTCTCGCAGATCGCTCAACTCGGAGTTTTCGAGAGATTGCAGGGAGGGACCGTTGCCCTGTACAATGCCGAATATATGGAGCCGGACTGTCAGCGGCAGCTGGCCAGGCTCCTGAAAAAGACCGCCGTCACCAAGGTGGCTGGCGATGCGGGGGTGGCACTGCGTTCCCGGGTGATCCTCATTTGTAACGACGCCTCCGGGCAGCAGGACGGCCACAACCGCTTGCTGCCTACCCTCTATGCCCTCTTTGCAGACCAGCATTTCCGGGCGGCTCCCCTGCGCGAACACCGCCGCGATATCCCCCGCCTGGTGCAGTATTATCTGAAGCGCTATTGCCTGCAGTACGGCAAGACCATCACCCGGGTAGACGACCAGACCCTCGGCCGCTTCATGAATTACGACTGGCCGGGCAATCTGACCGAGATGGCCAGTGTCCTGCAACGCGCCGTTCTCCTCGGTAAAAGCCACGAACCCCTGAGTCATGAAATTATTCTCGGGGTGCCCAAATCGGAAGGCAAGTGGGAGTTCAATCTGCTGCGCCTCCATAAAATTCGCGCCTTTCTCGCCAGTCGCCTCTTTCCGGTGCTGCCGCGAGTGGTTGTCGGTATCTTTTTCCTGCTTGTCCTCATCGCCCTTTTCTTCGGGCCTGTTGCCGCCGAGGAGAATATCGGGCTGACTCTCAGCTGGGTGGTGGGCTGGCCTCTGATGATCTTTTCGTTCTTTTTTCTCGCCCGCACCTGGTGCAGTATCTGCGGGTTATCGGTGCCTGGGTGGTTGGCGCAATTGGTCCTGAAGCCGGAACGGCCGACGCCGCAATTCATCAAGCGCTATTCCGGCTGGATAATGGCCTCTCTCTGCATTCTCCTCTTTTGGATCGAAATCGCCTGGAATGCTTACCAATCCCCGCAACTCACCGCCTGGATCATCTGCACCATCACCCTCGGTTCGCTTTTCTTCAGCATGTTTTTCAAGCGCCGGGTCTGGTGCCGGTATCTTTGCCCGCTGGGGGCCATCAACGCCCTCTTTGCCATGCCGTCGATTGTCGAACTGCGCTCCAACACCCATATGTGCATGAACCGCTGTATCGACCATGTATGCTACAACGGCGACGATGCGGCCGCCGGCTGTCCCATGTTCCGCCACCCCTTTTTGGTGGATAACAACCGGGATTGTATTCTTTGCGGGCAATGCATTAAAAATTGCAAGCTTAACTCGATTCACCTCAATCTGCGCCTGGCACCGCAGGAGCTGTGGAATCAGCAGTCACCCCGTTTGGAAGACAGCTTTCTCGTCGTCAGCCTGGCGGCCATTTTTTATCCGTTCGCCCTCAACCAGAAAGATCCGGGTATTCTCAAGAGCCTGGCCGCAACCCTGCACCACGGCATCGGTCTGACGGAGAGTCTGCCCCTGACGACGGCAATCCTCTTCAGCGCCGGTATTGTCTTCTACCTGGCCGGCTATGCCACAATGTCGCAGATCATGGCGCGGATCACCGGCAATAGCTGGAAGGTGACTGCCGCCAATCTCGGTTACGGCATGATCCCCCTGGTACTTGGGGCCTTTATGGCTGTACATCTGGAAATCCTGGTGGGCGGCATTTGGCTGCTGCCGGCAAATCTCTTGCACATGGTCGGCATGGAGGCCGTCTCCGCTCCAGGCCGCATCATGAGCCGCGACACGACCTTTGTCCTCCAGTTCATTTCGGTTTTTGGCGGACTGCTGGCCTCGCTCTATGCCACGAACCGCATCATCAAGCGGTTGCTGGCCGGGCGGCGCTACCTGCTGAAGATGTTTCTACCTTCCGGGCTGCTACTAATGCTTTCTGCTATTGCCTATCTCTATTTTTTATGACCGGTACGGACAGCGGAATGTGTTACCCTTGTCCGGAGGTCCTCTTCAAAGGTGTTTCCACAGGTTATCACCATGATAGAAACCATTACCACTGAAAAAAAGCCGATCAAACTGTGGCTTAAGGAGATTGACGGCGATACCCTCACGCAGGCGAAAAATCTTGCCAACCTGCCCTTTCTTTTTCACCATGTGGCGATCATGGCCGACGCCCACGTTGGCTACGGCATGCCCATCGGCGGAGTCGCCGCCACCGAAGGCGTGGTTATCCCTAATGCGGTCGGTGTCGATATCGGCTGCGGCGTGTGCGCCCTGCAGACCTCGCTGTCGGCCTTGGAAAAAACGCAGATAAAAAAGCTGCTGCAGGCGATCAGGCAGACCATTCCGCTCGGCTTTCAGCATCATAAGAAACCGCAACCGGGCGGCCGAATGCCGGAATTCGGTAGGGGCCAAACGGAAAAGGAGCTGCCGGTGGTCGCCCGGGAATACGAAAGCGGAGTGCTGCAGCTCGGCACCCTGGGCGGCGGCAACCATTTTATCGAACTGCAGCAGGGCGACGACGGACTGCTGTGGATCATGATCCATTCCGGCAGCAGGAATATCGGCTACCAGGTAGCGAAACACTACAACCGCCTGGCGGCAGACCACAACAAGGCCCACGGCGCAATCGTCCCCGGCAAATGGCAGCTCGATTACCTGCCGCTCGACTCTGAACAGGGCCAGCGTTATCTCGGAGAAATGCACTACTGCGTACAGTTTGCAGCGGCCAACAGGCGGGCGATGCTTGGGCGGGTCAGGGAGATCCTCCTGGATATTGAACCGTCGATGACTTTCTCAACACCCTTCGACGTGGCCCATAACTACGCGGCCAGGGAACAGCATTTCGGTCGGGAGGTGCTCGTCCACCGCAAAGGCGCAACCAGGGCGGCGGCCGACGAGATTGGTCTCATCCCCGGCTCCCAGGGCAGTGTCAGTTACATTGTTCGAGGTCTTGGCAATCCGGAAAGTTTCTTCTCCTGCTCGCACGGGGCCGGACGAAAACTCGGGCGCAAACAGGCACAGCGCGAACTCGATCTACAAACCGAAATCGGCCGCCTGGAACGCCAAGGCATCCTCCACTCCCTCAGGCATAAAAGGGATCTGGAGGAAGCCGCCGGGGCCTATAAGGACATCACCCAGGTCATCAACAATCAGCGGGACCTGGTTGCGGTCATCACCACCCTCCAGCCACTGGCGGTGGTCAAGGGGTGAAAGGCCAGAAGAAAGAAGAGATTAGGGGGCGAGTCGGTTAATGGTCCACCGCTCGTCGCCTTCCCTGGTATAAAGAAACCGGTCGTGCAGCCGGTTTTGACCGCCCTGCCAGAACTCAATCTCCAAGGGTTCAACGCGGTAGCCACCCCAGAAAGATGGCAGCGGCACCTTGCCTTCGCCGATCTTTGCCTTCATCTCCTGAAACTTCTGCATGAGGATCTGTTTCGATGTCAGGGGATGGCTCTGGCTGGAGACCCAGGCGGCCATCTGGCTCTCCTTCGGCCGGGACATAAAATACTTGGCCGATTCGGCGACGGAGATCTTGCTCGCCCGCCCGTTGATCATCACCTGCCTCTCCAGATCAAGCCAGACAAAGAGCAGGCTGACCTGGGCATTGCCGGCTATTTCCACAGCCTTGCGGCTTTCAAAATTGGTGAAAAAAACAAAGCCTTTTTGATCGAAATATTTGAGCAGCACAGTCCGCTGGCTGGGCCTGCCGCTGCTCCCGACCGTTGCCAAAACCATCGCCGTGGGATCGGCAACCTCCGTCTTCCTGGCCTGTTCGAACCAGGTTGCAAACTGTACTACCGGGTCAATATCGAGATCGGCGCGTGCCAGCCCCCCCTTCAAATATTCCCGCCGAAATTCACTTAAATCCACACCTACCTCTCAAAAAAAACCGCCGGCAAAGGGAACCCCCATACCGGCGGTTAGGGATCAACCTTCTTTTATGCCTTCGAGTTTCCAGTTTTGGCTACCGACCGGTCTAGCCCAGGTCCATTCCTCTTGGAACTTCACCGGGATGGTCATGCTGCCGAAGACCAGCGCACCGCTTTTATCATCAACCGTATAATCAAGGAGATTGGCGGTAAACAGCACGGTGATGAAATCCTCGCGACCATCGCTGCCCGCCTCAACAATTTCCACGCTACGAACAGCAATGGACTCCAGTTTATTGATATGCCCTTTGCTGCGCATTTCCACGAAATGTTCCGCATACTCGCGCGCCAGCTGCTCGCCGAGGAGATGGCGGTAGGATTCGAGATCGCGGCGCATCCAGCCGGCCTGCACCTGGAAAAAGACATCGGAGGCCACTTCCTTGAAATAGGCCGGATCAAAATTCCGGTCGGTCTCTTTGATCTGACTCAGGCCGTCGGCCAGCAGGTTCTCACCGATAATCGGCGGAGGCGGTGGCGGCTGGGCGTAATTATCGCCCCCTCCACCAAAGATGCCGGATGGCTGAAATTCCTGCCGGGCATTGGCAAACCTTCTGTAAAGAAAATAGGCAATTCCACCGAGAATCAACACGGGCAGGATCCCTATCCCGGAACCCCCGCCGCCAAACATCGAACCGAACAGCATGCCGCCGATGGCCCCGCCGAGAAGGCCTCCCATCAGGCCACGGCCGAAGCCGCCGCCCGCAGGTGCCCCTGCCGGAGAAGACGAGGGCCCGCTTGCCGGGGCCGGCCTTGGGCTGGGGCTTGTGCTAAAGGATTTTCCACCGACCTTGGAGCGGGCATCGGCATAGTCGGCCAGCAGCCCTCCTTCAATGAGGGTGAAGGCGATAAGCATCAAAAAAATCGGTGCGAATCTTTTGCAAAACGTTGCCATAATCTTTTTTCTATTTCCTTTTCTGTTTTTTGTTGATCATTGTCAAACCGGGGCTACATTCATGAGCTTCATTATTATAGTACACCTCGCCTAAGATGCCAGAAGCAAAAACCACTTTCCCGGACGAAAACCGCATGCTGATCCTTCACCCCCCACTTACCAAAGGCTGCGAGCCCCCGGCCGCCCTTGCCTACCTCTCTGCGGCCCTGGCTGCCCACAATCTTCCGTGTACAATTTGCGATATGAATATCGAGGGCTTGATGCACCTCCTCCATAGCGTAACAGGAGCCGCCGACACCTGGTCGGCCCGTGCCTTGAAACACCTGGACGACAATATTGCCACCCTGCAAACCCCAAACGGCTATCGCAACTTTGACCACTACGGGCGGGCGGTCGCCGATATCAACCGGCTTCTGGAAATTACCGGCAAAAGCTGCAACCTGCAGCTGTCGCTCGCCAATTACCAGGACAATTGCAGGTCGCCACTGAACAGCGCCGACCTGCGGCAAGCCGCCGCCGATTACCGGGAAAATATCTTTTTCCCCTATTTCAGCGACAGGCTCGAAGAGCTTTTACACCAGGAACAGCACGCCCACATCGGCTTTTCCCTCAGCTATCTCAGCCAGGCCCTGTGCACCTTCGCAATGATCGGCTATCTCCGGGCGCATCATCCCGACAAGACCATTATCGTCGGCGGTGGCCTGGTCACCACCTGGCTCAGCAACCCCGGATGGTGCAACCCCTTTGCCGATCTGGTCGATCATTTCATCGCCGGACAAGGGGAAAAGCCGCTGCTGCGCCTCCTCGGCACCGAGCAAAAGACGGTCCAGGTCCGTCCTTCCTATGCGGCGCTGCGCGACAACCCCTATCTCGCACCCGGTTTTATTCTGCCCTACGCCACGTCCTCCGGCTGTTTCTGGAAAAAATGCAACTTCTGCCCGGAAACCAGCGAAAACAACCCATATCACCAGGTGTCGCCGACGACCGTAACCGCCGACCTGCAAAGCCTGACAATGGCAACTTCGCCGGTGCTTATCCATCTCCTTGATAACGCCATAAGCCCGAGCACCCTCCGCGCCCTCAGCGAACAGCCGCCGGGTGCGCCCTGGTACGGTTTCGTCCGCATCGACGCCCTTCTCGCCGACCGGGATTTTTGCAAACGCTTGCGGGCATCCGGCTGCCTGATGCTGAAACTGGGCCTCGAATCGGGCGACCAGAACGTTCTCAACAGCATGCACAAGGGGATCGATCTGCGGCACGCGGCAAAGGTCCTGGAAAATCTTCATGAGGTGGGGATTGCCGGCTATGTCTACCTGCTTTTCGGTACCCCTGCGGAAAACCGGGCTGCGGCCGAACGTACCCGTAATTTTGTCGAGGACCATCACCAAGCGATCAGCTTTCTTAATCTGGCAATTTTTAATCTGCCCCTTGGCAGCGAGGATGGTACCTCGCTACAGGTGACGGATTTTTACAGCGGCGATCTGTCGATTTACCGTAATTTCAACCATCCTCTCGGCTGGGACCGGGCGGAGGTGCGGCGTTACCTGCATGCAACCTTCAAAAGGTCTCCGAAAATCGCTGCAATCCTCAGAAAAGACCCGCCGATTTTCACTTCAAACCATGCAGCATTCATGAAATAGTTAGGGGGATATGAACAGATGAATTTCGTTGGGATAGTGTCCGCCATTCTGGCGGCCCTGTTTATGGGAACAATCGGGGTTTTTTCGCGCAAAACCGGGCTTAATCCCGAGGTTATAACCTTCTTCCGCTTGTTTTTCGGCGCCGGCTTTCTGGTTATCCTTTTGCTTGTCAGCCGCCGACTGCGCTTGCTCCTGACCTGGCCAACCTGGCCGGTGATCGTCAACGGCCTGATGCTCGCTGGTTTTATTATTTTTTACATCCAGGCGATGAACCTCACCACCATGGCCAACGCCATCATGGTCCTTTACCTGGCACCCCTCATTGCCGCGGTTTTTGCCCATTTTTTTCTCGGGGAAAAACTCAATGCACCGAGTGTCATCCTCATCTGCACCGCCCTCTTCGGCTTTGCCATGATGATGGAATTCAAGCTCGATTTTTCGTCCGGCACAAACCACCTCCGGGGGTTAGGCTTTGCCGCTCTTTCTCTAGCCTGCTATTCGTCCTTTATCCTTATCAATCGAACGATCCGCAGCACTATCCACTGCTACACCCGCACCTTCTACCAACTGATGACCGGGGCCCTGTGCATGGTGCCTCTCTTTATCACCAATTTTCCCGAGATAAGTGCCACGAATTGGCTTTGGCTGATTGGTGCCGGATTTTTCCCGGGATTTCTCGGCATCCTTTTGGCGGTGGTGGCCCTGGAAAAACTGCCGGCGGCGACCTTTGGTACCCTCGCCTATTTCGAGCCGATTTTCGTGGTCTTCCTCGGCTGGGTGCTTTTTGCGGAGCACCTCAACACCCTGCAGCTGACCGGTTGCCTGCTGATCCTTACAAGCGGTGCGGTCAAAGGGTATCTAACCACCCGAATTGCCACGAATGTCACCTGTTAAACCTGTTCCTCCGTCCACATATCCTTGGTAAAGCGGACACTTCGGTTGCGACCTTCTTCTTTGGCACGATAGAGGGCCACATCGGCAAACTTGATGCAACTCCACAGTGTGCCGGTATCGGCGGGGAATTCGCTGACTCCGAGGCTGATGGTCTTTTGGATCACGCCGTCCGGCAACTTGATCTTCAGCTGCTGGATGTTTTCTCGGATCTTCTCGGCGATTTTGATGCTCTCTCCCTCGCCCACATCGAGCAGCACCGCCAGGAACTCCTCGCCGCCGAAACGGATGACGATATCCGAGTCGCGAATGCTCTGGCGGATAACCTTCGAGGTTTCCTTGAGCACAAGATCCCCGGCATTGTGCCCGTAGGTGTCGTTGACCTGCTTGAAATAATCGAGATCGCACATGATGAGGCCGATCGCCTTGCCTCGGCGCAAAACACCGGCGACGATCTTTTCCGTATATTCCTGCAGGTATCGCCGGTTATTGAGGCCGGTCAAGGAATCAATCAAAGCCGAATCCTTGAGGGAGCGCATCAGCCGCTTGGTCTCGATCACCGCCAGGGATTCGTTGATATACTGCTCGGCCTTAAAGATTTTGGCCTCCATCGCCTTAACGCCGGACGGGCTGTCGGGCGCATCGAAGACGAACTGCACGACGGCCACCGGCGCGCCACTGACCACAATCGGCAGACAGTAGTGCAGGGTTCCCTCCTGGCCGGTAAATTGGCGGCAGATTGCCGGAAAAATGGTGGAAGTGATGCCGTGTCCGGTCCGTTTGGCCTTGCAGAGATCGTTGTCGTCAAGAATCGCCAGATTGCACTGCATCTCCGCCTGATCAAAGCTGCTTGGGTAGGTCAATTGCATGGCATTTTTGGCATTGTCCACCTGATAGATGAAACATCGTTCAATACCAATCTGTTGAGTGAAAATCTCGGCAAGTCGCTGGTACACCTCTTCCAGGTTGTCATCCTCCTCAATCACCTTTTTGAAAACCGAGAGATTGCTGATCGAATCCATCAGGCTGTTGAATTCCGACGATAGCAGTCCGATCTCGTCGATGGAGGTGATGGCGATACGCTTGGTCAAAGCCGTTTGCCCCTTGCCGCCGGCAATATCCTGCAGGCCCTCGATGACTTTCTTGAGGGGGCGGGTAATGCCGGTCCCGACCACGATGGCAAAGGAGATGGTGAGGACCGTAAACACCATGGTCCCGGCCAACATGTAGAAACGAAGGCGGTTGACATCGTTGCGCACATCGTTGATATAAATACCGCTGCCGAGGATCCACCCCCAGGGCTCGTACAACCTCACATAGGAAATCTTCGGCACCGGCTTCTCCTCGCCGGGTTTTGGCCACATATAATCGACAAAACCGGCGCCATGGGTTTTGCAGACCGCCACAAACTCCCGGAAAAGAAATTTGCCGTTCGGGTCTTTGTTGTCGGTCAGATCGACACCTTCCAGTTCCGGCTTCATCGGATGCATGATCATGATCGGTTTCATGTCGTTGATCCAGAAGTAATCATTCTCCCGGTAACGCAAGCCGCGAATGCGCTGGGCAAGCTGTTTTTGCGCATCCTCCTGACTGATGCTGCCGTTTTTCACCAGGGTTTCATACTCATAGAAGACACCGAAGGCCACGTCGACTACATTTTTTACGCCCTCCTTCTTCCCTTCCAGCATCTTCTCTTCGACCAAGGGCATGAAATACCACAGAATGATCATCGTGATAAAGCCGACGCTGACAATCGAAATCGTGACAATCTTCGACAGAATATGCCACTTTTTAAATCTCGGCAGTAACATGGTTTCTGTGATTAATAGTAAAAGCCGGTACTGACGATAATCGTATTAGGGATATAATCGGTAGTGGCACGAACGACACCGGTATTGTACACCCCATCATCCAGAGCCGTGTCAAGGGCCTGGGCAACGTCCGCCGGGAGGTTATCATAGCGGATATCGTTTCCGGTCTTGCCCTGAATGGCATCACGGTAGATATAGACACGCGTTCCGTAGGGGGAAAGGATAACATCGCTGGTCCCGTTATAGGTTCCGTTTATGAAGCCGGCACAGGCGAGATGTTGCGGCGCGGCAAAGTATTCATAGGTTAGTCCATCCCCATTGCCGTTAACCAGATTCCCCGCAAGACAGCCGCCGGTTGCCCCCGGCAGATTGGTGACCGCTTTGGGGTCGTCGCCCGGCAGCGCCTTATATCGGTCCTGATAGGAATAGATGGCGGCTGAGAGACCGTTGGCATGGGTAACCAGGCTTTTAATCTTGGCATTGGCAATGAGTTGCTGCCCCTTCAATACCCCGCCGAGCAAGAGGCCGATAATGACCAGCACGATGGCGATCTCCACTAACGTGAAACCTTTTTCATTGGTGATGCGTTTCATACAAATTCTCCTTGACATTGGTAGTGCACTTTAGCGGAAAAACGTCGGCCCCCTCCCCCCGCGACGCACATTGAATACCTTTTTTAAATCATAGCGGTTTCATATGGCGGATACAAGGAACCGGCCCGTTTTTTTTACTTTCGACTATTTTTTGCGAATCCCGTTTTACGATTACCTGACTCAGGGCACTGCCCGGCCGAGCATGGCAAAACAAAGCCCGGCGAGCAACAGGCCGATGCCGAGAAAGCCGCGGGGGATCGCCGCCTCCATCGGGGTCTCGGGCGGCATGGCGAGAGCCGCATAGCCGCAAATGATCAACAGCATGGCGAGGACGAGGAAGAGCCGCCGCCGGATCATGCGACGGCGGGCGATTTGTTCGAAGGTGGGATCGGGCTTCATGGCAATTTGCCGGCGGCGATCATCTTAGTATAGAGGATATTGGGCGAGAGCCAGGAAATCAGGTCATCGAAATTGGCCTCGTTATAACCAGCCGAAACGAAATCCCTGTTGTTTGCCATCCGGTACACGGCACCGCTCGGTCCACCACCCACTGTGGTTTCACCGGCATTGGCGATTTCGTCAGCCGAGGTAAAGCTCGCCCAATTCTTGCCTGTTGAGAGAATAACCACCGGCAAGGTGGCGGAGATAATGTTGCTGCAGGCCGCCTCGCGGCAGACCCTGAGGTCGGGGGCAAGATTAGCCATGGTTGTCGCCTGCATACCACCGACACCGGTTTTCGTAAAAGCGCCGGCATTGGCGGTAGTCACCGAATAGCGGTACGGAGCGTTCCACGGATCGAGGAGCAGGCCGTCGGCATTGACCGCCCCGGTAAGCCCCAGGGTGGCGGACGGGACAAAACCGTGCTGAAGACCGCAGACTCCGCCGCCCGCCGGCAGTTCCGCACCGCTTGAGGCCGGGGTCGCCGGACAGGGCAAGCGGCCTTTGGCCTGGGCGAAGCCGTAGAGGGCGTCGAGGATGCGGTCGAGTTGCACCTTGGCATCGCTGCGTCTGGTGTTTTCGGTGGTCTGGCTGAGCGACATCATCAAGCCGCCGAGCATCAGGGCGACGATGACCATGACGATGGCCATCTCCACCAGGGTGAAACCGGATGCGTTGTCGTAACCCTTCATGTATGGCCTCCTCAGCAATGGGTCTGGCTCCTGACGACAACCGAACTGCCGAAGGTCAGGGTATAGGTGATGCCGCAACCGGCGAAGGCCAGGGTGGCTTTGTCGCCGGAGAGCAGGGTATAGGTGGTGGTCGTGGCCGTAAGCCAGTTGTTGGTTGCCAGCCATGGCGGCGCCCCGGTAAAGGCGCCGGCAAAGGCCGCCTGGTCCGCTGGATAGGCGCCACCCGCCGTATGGTAGGCATCGAGATGTTTCTTCATCTCCTCGGCCACCCTGGCGGTCATCGGCAGCAGCAGGTCGGAGCGCCTGATTGCCAAGACCCGGTCATTGAAATTTGCCGGATCTGCCGGCCAGCCGGAGACGAAGGCGGGGCCGGTGCTGTTCCCCGCCTCCAGATAGGCAGCGGGATTGGTGCCGGAACGATTCTGGCCGCCTAAGGCCGGACCGGGGGCAATAATGACGGCGACGACATCGCTCTGGCCGTCGAGGCTCAGGGTGCCGGGGCTGGTGCTGTTCACGATGTTAGGTATGCCGCCGTTGGGATTGGCGAGAAAGGCATTTGCCACCGCGTACCAGAACTGCTGGTCGATACCCGAACCATAATCGGAGAGCGGCAACGGATTGCCTGACGGCAGGGTGACGAAATGCGGCAGGCGGCCGATGGCGTTCGGGCCGCAGAGGGCGTTGGGCAGCCCGTAGGGTGCAAGCGGGTTGCCGCTTGCATCAAAGGCCGGTGCAGCAGTATCCGGGCACATCAAATGCCCGATCCCCGCCCCCCCGACCGGATAATTATCAGCATACATCACGGCAAAGGCGATGACCGCCTCCTTGGCCTGCATCAGGGCCTTGGCGGTGGCGGCATCCTCACGTTCGCGGATACCTCTGTTGCCGAAACCATTAAGAATTACCGCCAGGGCAACCGTAAACAACAGCAGCAACATAATCAGCAGGGCTGCGCCTCTTTCTGATCGAAGGATCGGCAGATGCCATCCGATTCTGTTCATTCCTGCCTCTCCCTCATGGTTTTTCCGGCATACCCCGGACAGGTTCGACGATTGCCGCAGGCATGGCAGTGGTCTCAGCAGCTGCAGTCGACGTGCCGGTTGCGGCGGCAGCGGCAGTCGGGGGCCGTTCATAGGACTCGCGTATTTTGCCCTCGTTGATATCGACAGTCTGACCGGGACGCAGGGGGTATGATTTCCCGGTTTCCGGAACCTTGAGAACAACCTGCCCGGCGACATAGGGCTTGTCAACCCGGACATTTGCCGGCAGGCTGGTTGCCGAGGAGTACGACCGGCCATTGAGCCAAACGGATTGAACCCCGTTTTTCCGCGTCACCGTGCCGCCCAAGGTAAAGACCTGAGGCCCCTTTTCCGCTTTCTCTTTGCCCTTTGGTTCGCTAGCGGACATGACGGGCCGGGAGGAGGCTTCGCGCAGTATCTCCAGAACCGCCCGGTCCTCGGGCGAGTAAAAGAGCCGGTCCATGCCCTGTTCTTCGGCACCGACCGACCCCGCCGGATTGCCGGAAAGTAGCGTAAGGGCAAAAATCGCCGCAATTCCGAGCAGCCCCCTGGATGATAACACGCCGCGCCGGCTTCTTTTTTTCATGACGTTTTCCCTCCCCCGTCCATCACTTGGGCGACGGATCCGGTGGGATAATTCCCATTCCCGGTGCGCCGACACCGGTCTCCCTGCTCATGGTCAACCACAGCAGCTTGCAGGAGGCGTTCAAATTCTGGCGTAACTCCGGGCGGCGGTTATCAAGATCGCCGCCGATGCGTTTGATGGCACACTCTTCGGTGACGATTATTCCCTGTTTCATGGTATTCAAGCCGTCGAAGAGACGGACAAAATCCTCCTCATGCAGGAGAGGGATGCCTATCACTACCCGGCTGGCACGTATGACCACTGATTCTCCCGGATTACCGGAGCCGCCGGCCTGGCCGAGCGGCAAGGTTGCCTGCTGTTCGATATCGAGCTGCATCGGGTAGAGCGAATACCGGGCACGAATCCGGCCAACCGACTCCACAAGCTCTAGACGGTCTTCATCGCCGATCACCCGTTCGTCCTGCAACTGCCGATATCGATCGCAAAAATCGCGAACAATCCCGGCCTCTTCCTCGATTTGCCGAACCGCGGCAATGGCCTGCATCCGATTTGCCCGGGCCACTCGCAGCAGCCGGTTATTCTCCTCCCCAAACCGATAGGAGCCGCCGTACCAGATCGCCCCGGCAAGAAGAGCAACGACCAGCCACAATGCCGGCCATTTCAGCAAAAGCAGATCTTCCTGGTGTGCGGATAATTTCATTTTCATCGCACCACCTGGTATTCGAGTTTCAGCGAGAACTCGGCGAGAATAACGCTGTCGTCCAGCTTGGCCTTGACGGTGGCATTGGGTTTGGTGTCCGTCGGCATCGACAGCGGAGTAACCTTCATGCCCGGAATCCGTTCCAGGGCGGCGATGAATTGATTGACGCTCTGCTGGGCGTTGCCGTATCCGCCGCTCGGAAAAACCATGCCGTTGACAGTGGCCACGCCCCCGGTCTTCCCTTCGAGCAGCCCCGGCAGAACCGCCGGGACAGGCGCCTGCCCGCCTATTCCCGCAGCCATGGGCGGTGCGGCGGAGGAAACCGCCACCTCCCCGATCCCGGTGAGGACCGACAATTGCCACTCAAAGCGCTTAAGATGGATATCCGGGCAAAGGGCCATTGCCCTGCTCACCATGACCATCGCCCGCACCGGCATAATCTCCTGGGCGCGGATACGGTCGGCCGCTTCGACGATCGCCCGCATCGCCGCAGCCGGAATCGGAGTTTGCGGAAAGGTTTGCCGCAACTCCTCCAGGCGACCGCGGAAGCGGAGCGTCTCCTGTTCGAGCAGGCCCCGCGCCGTAATCATGGCCAAACCCTCGTGCACCAGCATCCCTCCCGCCGGCAGGATGAGGGCCGCCAGCAGGGAGGTGCCGACAATCAGCCCCTGGCGAATTTGCCGGAGGCGGTGATAGCGCGTCACCGGCGGCGGGGCATAGGCATTGAACAGTTTATTTGTCCGTAATGCCTGAAGAAGACAAAGAAAGACAGGGCTTTGACCTTCGCTTGTCAACGGATCGATGCCCAATTCGGCGCCAATCATCCCGGTTTCATGCAGATGAAACTGCAAAAGAGGGCTTGCCGCCAGTTCCCTGTTCAACACCCCGGCCATCCCGTCCGCCACACAGACATGGACCTGCAGGGGCTGGTCATGGGGGAGGAGCTTCAGCCTCTCCAGATATTGCCGGGTATGGCGGCACTCGGCCAGCAGTATCTCGGCCAGGCTGTCGGAGCCGACCATTGCCATAATTCGGCTGAATTTCAACCGGCTTTTTTGCAGATAGGTCTGGCGCATGCCAACCTGCTCCTCCAGATTGACCAGGAGGAGATGCGGCAGCCGGCCGAATTGCAGAAAGTCGGCAAAGAGTTCCATCAGCAGCGGGACGGAGACGATGCCCTTGATCCTGATCTTTTGCCGAAGAAGGCCGGCAATCCATGGGGCAAGCAGGTCGGGATTGGTCAAGGCGCTGAACAACACCCGGTCGTCCCGGCGGCCGCCCTCCTCCCGCTCCTGGAGCCTTGCCGAGCGGTATTCGCTGCCCCGGAAGAATTGCAGGAGTTTTCGTTCGAGCAGCACTTTCCGGTCATTTCTGCCGACATGGGCAATCGACTCCACGCGAAAATCCTCTTCACTCAGGTCGACGACAAAATAGACGGGGCTGTCGGGCGAAGCGGCCAGATAGCAGTCAAAGGCGGCCAAGCCCTGCTCCTCGGCGGCAAACCTCTCCTCGGCCACGAAGTGATCCTTATCGCCGGCGAAGACATGCAAGGCCTGCGAGGTGAGAAGCAGGATACGGACCGAGGTATTAAGTTTAAAAAACGGCATGTTCCAGGTCGCCTATATCTTGATTTTGCTGATCGTATCGTAAATCGGACCGAGCACCGAAAGCATCACCCAGCCGAGTATGGCGCCGAGAAAAACGGTCATAATGGGCTCGATCATTGCCTGGGCCTTGGCGATCGCATCCTGAATGTCCCGATCGTAAAAATAGCTGACATTCAGCAGGGCGTGATCCAGAGCCCCGGTGGTCTCGCCGACGCGCAACATCCGTACCACCAGCGGCGGGAACAGGCCGCTGCTTTCAAAGGCCGCGGCAATGCCGCCCCCCGCCTGAATATATTCCCCGACCTCCTGCAGGGCTTCCTTGATCTGCAGATTACCGACAATCCCTTCGGCAATCTGCAGGCTGTGCAGGATCGGGATTCCCGCCGCATACATCATCGAAAAAAAGTTGGCAAAGCGCGACAGCAGGATCTTCTTCAACACCGGGCCGATCATCCAGAATTTCAACTTCCAGCCGTCGAGGGTGTAGCGCACCTTAACGCTACTAGCGGCCAACACCCTCACCCCGAAAAAGAGGCCGAGGGGCAGGAACAAGACCACATACCAATAATTCACACAGAAATTCGAGGTAGCAATCAGTGCCTTGGTATGCAGCGGCAGCACCCCTCCCATCCCCTTAATGAATCCGACCAACTGCGGCACCAAGTAGATCATGAGAAAGAAGGTGACCGCAAAGACCACCGTGCCGACAAAGGCCGGAAACATCAGCAGTTTCTTGGTGGTGGCGGCCAATTCGTCCTGCCATTTGATGGTCTTGGTAAGCGAGGCGAAGACCTTTGCCAGTTCCCCGGTGGCTTCGCCGGCAATAATCAGGTTGATAAAGAGGATATCGAACACCGCCGGATGCTCGGCCATGGCAGCGGAAAGCGTCTTGCCACCCTCGACCTCGTTGATCATATTGGCGATCACCTCCTGAAATCGAGGATGCTCCAGGCTGTCACGAAGATCGGCCATACCCTCAAGGAGCGGCACCCCGGCATCGAGCAGCTGCTCCATATGAAAGCAGAAGTTGATCAGGTCGATCCTCTTCACCTTACGGACTCCGAGCATCGGCTTTTTCGGGTTGCGAATGCCGCAGGTGACCAGATCGAGCCCCATCCGTGAGAGCCGCTGCTCCAGGTCGGCGATATTCGAGGCGTCGAGATTGCCGGTCCTGACATTCCCCTTGCCGGTGACTGCTTTATATTGGAAAAGTGGCATGGCGATGCAAAGGCTAGGGTTAACTCGACAAGCGATCGGTCAGGTCCACTACCCTGCTGATCTCGTCCAGACTGGTGGTGCCGTCCAGCACCCGGCGGGAGGCATCTTCGGCCAGGGGCCGAAAGCCTCCCGCCAGGGCGCGGTTCAACAGCTCGCGGGTGCCGACCCGCCTGGCAATTGCCTCCTCAAGTTCGGCGTTGATTTTCAACAGTTCCATAACCGTGGTCCGCCCTTTATAGCCCTGCTGTTCGCACTCCCGACAGCCGGCCGCCTGATAAATAATAACCTCCGCCGAACCGGGGGCGATGCCCAGGAGTTTTCGTTCCAGTTCCCCCGCCGGGTAGGGTCGCTTGCAATGGGCGCAGAGTTTGCGGACCAGGCGCTGGGCGACGATGCCGATGATATTGCCGGCCATGATATCCGGCAGTACCCCGATATCGAGGAGTCGGGGAATGGCCCCCACCGCCGAGTTGGTGTGCAGGGTGGAAAAGACCTGATGCCCGGTCATCGCCGCGCGAAAGGCCATCTCCGCCGTCTCATGGTCGCGGATCTCGCCGACCAGGATCACGTCCGGGTCTTGGCGCATCATCGAACGGATGCCGTCGGCAAAACCCATCTTGGCGTTTTCGTTGATCGACGACTGGCGAATCAGGGCCATGGGGTATTCCACCGGATCTTCCATGGTCATGATATTGATCGCCTCGGTGTTGACATGGTTCAGGACCGAATAGAGGGTGGTGGTCTTGCCGCTGCCGGTCGGTCCGGTCACCAGGATGATCCCTTCCGGCCGGGCCAGCATGAGTTGCAACTGGTCCAGATTATCGTCGGTAAGCCCCAGTTTATCGAGAGCGACAATGCCCTTCTGCCGGTCGAGGATGCGCAGGACGATGTTCTCGCCGTGGATGGTCGGCTGGGACGCCACCCGGAAGTCGATCTGCCGACCGACAAGCGACAGCGAGATGCGGCCGTCCTGCGGCGCCCTCGATTCGGCGATGTTCATGGTGCTGATGACCTTTAAGCGGACCACCATGGCCGGCCAATAGTTCTTGTGCAGGCTGCGCACCTGGCGGAGCACCCCGTCGATGCGATAGCGAATACGCAAAAAGCCGGCTTCCGGTTCGAAATGGATGTCGGAGGCTCGGCGTTGCACCGCATCGGCCAGGAGGGCGTCGATCAAGCGGACCATCGGATGGCTGTATTCGTTGTTGCCCAGTTGCAGGCTCTGGTAGTCGATCTCGCCGGTCTCGATCTCCCGCAGAATACCATCGATGGACAACTCGAAACCATAGAACTGCTCGATGGCGCGGATGATATCCGCCTCGCCGCCGAGCACCGCCGTCACTTGAAGGGTGCCACGGTGCAGGGCCCTGACCTGATCCATGGCAACCACGTTGAAGGTGTCGGACATAGCCAGCGTCATGGTACCCATGGCCCGGTCAAAGGACAGCGGCAGGATATTGTGGCGACGGGCCAGATCCTGGGGTACCAGTTTCAGGGTTTCGGCATCGATGACCGTGTTGGAGAGATCGACGCTGCCCTGGCCGATGTTCTCGCTGAGGACGTCGCGGATGATGGCGTCGGTGACGAAACCCAGCTCGATCAGGGTCTTACCGAGAGGCTTGTTGGTCAGCTTCTGTTCCTGCAGGGCGATACGCAGCTGGTCTTCGGAGACGAATCCCTGTTCAACCAGCACTACCCCCAGCGGTTTTTTCGTCCCCTTGCCGTTCATTGCCCGCCCCCCGGCAGAAGGTCCGCCAGCCGCCTCTCTAGAGCCTCACGGTTAAAACCCGCCGGGCGATGTTCGGCCAGATTTAATGCCTCCCGGTAATAGCGGCTGGCCACGGCGGGCTGGCCCAGGTGTTCAAGACTCACCGCCAGATTAAAAGAATAGTCGGGGGATCGCGAACCACCTTTTCCGTCCGTCTGCACAGCCTTGAAATAGGCCTGCTGGGCCTCGTTCCAGCGCCTGCCGGCGGCATAGTGATTGCCGAGGAGAAAAAAGAGCGGGGCGAGGTCCGGGTGGACCTCAAGGAGGAGTTTCAGTTCGCTCTCCAGCCGCACCGGGTCGCCTCCCGCCATCACCGACAAGAGACCCGCCTTGGCCAGGGGATCCGAAGGATCCTGGGTCAGAAGGCGCAGATAGAGGTCCCTGGCCAGGGCGGCATCCTGTGCCCGTACGGCAAGGGCGGCCAACCCGAGCAGGGCGCCGCGGTGTTCCGGTTCCGCCTTCAAGATCTGTTGATAGCCGCTCCGCGACTCTTCGTACCGTCCCTGTTCGAAGGCCCCGTTTGCCGTGGTCAGCAAGGAATCGTTATGCGGTGCGGCGCTGCGTTTGCTGATGCGGATCGACGCCGGTTGGGCAGCCTCCTCCCCTGAGACGGCAAGGGGTTCGGGCTCAAAATGCACGGCCTCGGGCCCATCGGCTGCAGCGGGAGAAGCGGACGCGGTCGATACCGCAGTGGATTCGGCGACGGGCCGGGACGATTGCCGTCCAGCCGGAGGCAAAGTGGGCGATAAGGACACCGAGTTCTTCCGGGAATCGGCGCCTTCCGAACCGGCGTTTGACGAGTCATTCTTCGCCGCGACGGTGCTAACGGCAGCCATCTGTGGAGCGGCATCGGTTCCGGCTCCCGACGGCTGCGTTTTTTTCGCCTCTCCTTGAGGTGGGTTGGCGACGACGGGGACCGGTTGCAACTGCATCGGCGGATTCCCCGAAGACAGATAGAGGTATGCTGCGGCCCCGAATATTCCAAGCCCCAGCAACAGGCCGTATCCTAACAGTCGCCGCCGAAAGGCCTGATGCTTGTGCCGACTTTTGGCAAGAAACACCGCCTGAGCGGACTGCCGGGAGGTCGCCGCCGAACCGCCCGAGGCATCAGGGCCGGCAATGCCCACCGACGTTGGGGCCGGAAGAGGTTCCGCTGCCGGTGCGGCTTCCATGGAAGGCGCAAGAAGCGGAGCGATCGAAGGAGTAATCCTCTCCACTGCCGGACATCCCGCCGGCAGCGGGATGGTGACGGCAGGTTCCTTCGGCGGCGTGGTATCCTCATCGTTTTCCTGCACCTCCCAACCTTCGAGCACGACCCGTGCCTCCCCTGAAGGCCCCGCTTCTTCGCTCGTCTCGATTGCCAGGATTTCCTTGCCGGAAAGCTGCGGCGCAGAAGGCTCATCCGGATCCCTTCCGGGCGCGACAAGCGGTGTTGCGGCGGTCGGCGGACTGTCGCTTTCGGCTGCCTTTTTTTTCACCTGTTCCGCCTTGCGTAAGGCTTCCATCAAGAGGCTCATTCCATCTCCAGATTCAACAAGCGCCAAGTCGGCGGCGGGATAGAGGGAACAGGCTGGGATGCCGGCAGATGCTCTCTGAATTGCTTCAGATCGCCATCGAGACTGGCATTACGGATCACCGCCGGTCGAAGAAAGATCACCAGTTCGGTCTTGCTGGCGCTGTCGTCCCGGTAGCTGAACAGGTTGCCGAGGAGCGGCAGGCGGGAGAAGCCGGGGATGCCGGCGGTGCTCTTGTCCAGGGTATCCTGCATCAGCCCGCCAAGGACGCCGATCTGGCCGCTGGACACCTTGAGGATGGATTCCACCTCCCGCACCTGAACCTCCGGCACCTGGTTGGTGATACTGTTTTGCGCCAGGGCCGGATTGGGATCGTTGACATAGCCGATGATCCGGGAAATGGTCGGTCGCACGTTGAGGGTGACCTGTTCGTTTTCACTGATCTGCGGGGTCACAGCCATGACGAAACCGACAGGCACCGTATGCACGGTGCTGGTATAGGTGGGCGGAGTGGCGGCAGTGGTGGCGGTGGCCGCCGTCCCGGCGGTGACCTCAATGGTGAAATAGACCTTGTTGTCAACAACCTTCAGCATCGCCGTCTGGTTGTTGAGCACCATGACCTTCGGGCTGGACAGGACCTTGAGATCACCGAACTGTTCAAGAAGTTTGATGGTTGAGTTCAACCCGTTCGGACTGGTGCCATGATCGATAGTCATCGTGCTCACCGGAGAAGTCGCCAGATTGATCCCGGTGAGACTCTGGGCAAAGCTGTAACTGTACCCACTGCCGGCAAGAGATGCCCAATCGACCCCGGATTGGTATTGATCCTTGAGCCGCACCTCGACCACCGTGGCCTCGATGAGCACCTGTTGCAGGGCCCGCAGTTGCAGCAGATCGAGAAACCGCCGGACCTCCTCGTGCTGACGGAGCGTCCCCCGCACCGAGATGATCCCGCTTTCCGGATTGCTGATGATGACATTCGATGTTGCCTGACCGGCGGTAGCGCTTGCTCCTCCGGCGGCTCCTGCGGCTCCGGCGGCAGGCGGCCCGCCGCTGCCACTGCCTGCGGCACTGTTTTCGCCAAGGATGCCATGCAGGTTGGCCACCAGAGTAGTCCAGAACATATTATTGGATTCCTGGCTCAGCCGGCTGGTGGAATTGTTGTCGCCCCCGCCCGTATTGCCTCCGGCACCACCACTGCCGCTGCCGGAGGACCCGGTAGTGGAGATGGAGGTGGCCACATGCACCTCACCCGCCGACTTGCGGGCGATATTAACGTAATCGATACGATAGGTGCGAAGGATCGGGGCGTCCGGCTCGACCACCAGGTTCGGCGGAACCAGATCCCAGCGGATGTCCACCTGTCTGGCTATCCTGGTGAGGATCTGCGGCAGGGTCTGATCGATGGCGTTCAATGTTACATTGCCGCTTATGCCGGGATGAACATCGATATTCAAGGAGGCATCACGGGCCAGGGCAAAAAGCAGATCCCGCACCGGGACATCGTGGACTACCACGGAATAGACGTCGAGTTTTGCTTCCGGGACGGGAGAGGCAAGAAGAGACGGTGTTTGCACCACCTCGGGAATTGATGACTGCACGGGAGGCTGGTCGGGGGTGAGATGCCGACCGGTGGTCGGTCGTTCCGGCAGGTTGGCTCCACATCCGGATAGAAAGAAGGCGAATACGGGGAAAAGGGAAAAGAGATATGCCATCTTTTTCAGGGTCATTCGTTTCTCCAGGGAAAATGCCATGGTTGTTTTCATAAAAAATCGAAGAGACCGCAAAAAAAGTCAACCAGATGTTTTTTGTTATTCAATTTTTTTTATTATCGGTGTGCAAACCGATGAGCACCTTCTTCAAACTCCGGATAAACGGTTGCGCCTGACGCAACTCGGGCGGTAACTCTTCCAAAGCCCGGCGGGCTGGCGTCACCCCTTGAAACTCGTCGTACAACACGACCCACCGAGTAATTTCTCCCTGTTGCAGCAAACAGATATAGCTCTTCTCACGCACGGATTCAGAAGAGATTCGTTGAAAAAATTTCTCCAATTGCGTCTCGTCGCCAACGCTTGCGGCCAAGAGTTGAATGGTGTAGTTGTCGGGATGCACTCTCTGCAACCATTGGGCCGTGGCGCCGCGGCGGAGATCGAGCAGGCTTGTCGCAGGTGTCCGGGCTGCTTTCTGCGGCGCCGTACCAGCCTGTTTGTCGCTTATCCCATCTTCGTGCGAGTAGTCCTCGGGCAGCAAGCCGACGTTTTTCTGAAAAAACTGGTCGGAAACCGGAGGAAATGCCGAATCGGCATCCCCCAAGGTTCCTATCGAGACCTCCTGTACGGATTTTTGCCGTTTTTCTTCTCCATCTGGTGCCATCGCCAAGGCCCCGGGACTGGAAGCTTCACTCTCTTTATCGACTGTCTGTCCGGAACCCGTGAGCGGCATAACTGGCGCAACCATGGCCTTAGTGGCTATGAGAGACGGGAAAGAGTCGGCAACCGGGAAACGCTGCCAAAGGAAAACGGCAACAACGGCCAGCACCGAAAAGAACAGGCCATAGCAGGCAATGAGGGCCGGCTGGATAGTGGATTGGCCGAATTCACAATCACCGATCGCCGCCCGTACATGCCGGGAACCTACCCCCGGCGACGAATCCCCGCGAAGTGCCCCGCCGCCGGAAACGGCGTAAGCTGCCAACATAGCCTTATCGGCAAGAATATTGATACGCCGAATGAGGCCGCGGGAGGCCTTGGCAATCCGCCGTATAGCCCCCCGATCAAACAGCTCGGACTGGGAACTGCCGGCCGCCTGCAGACGAAAGCCTATATACTCGGCAACCTCGCTCGCTCCAAGGGGGGCAAGGTAAAAGCTATGGGTGATCCGTTCCTTCAGTTGCCGGATGTGACGTTTTCGCAGATTGTTTTCCAGTTCCGGTTGACCGAAGAGGACGATTTGCAGCAGCTTGTGATGGTGCGTCTCCAGATTGCTGAGCAGGCGAATTTCCTCCAGGGTCTCGATCGGCATCCCCTGTGCCTCTTCGATAAACACAACCACTCTCCGACCGGCGCCGTGATTGCCGAGAAGGTAGTCTTGAAGGTGCTGCATCAACAGCAATCGTCCGGTTGTCGAGGTGACCGGCAGCTTCAATTCAAAGGCGATGGCGTAGAGAACCTCGTCGGCAGAAAGCCTTGGATTGGCCAGATAAACAATTTCGACCGACTGTGGGAGACGCTCCTCCAGGATACGGCAGAGCATGGTCTTGCCGCTGCCCACCTCGCCGACCACTTTGATTATGCCCTCGCCTGTCGTTATGGCATAGATTAAGGCTTCGAGAACCTCGCCCCGCCCGCCCCCCGGCCAGAACATCGCCGGATCGGGGGTGATCCGAAAGGGATGGTATTGCAGGCCGAAATATTTCAGGTACATAATTTTCCCGATTGATAAAGAGGATACGTCCCACCGCCAATAATTCTTCACGGAAAACGGAGAAGAGAGAGAACTAATGGAACGTTATCTTTTTCCTCGCATTATATCAAGTTCTTTTGTATTTACAAATCTTTGAGTTATCAAAGAAAATCCTCTAGTTTGCCGACATGCACATGTCGCAGTTTCTTACATCCATAACATGCTATCAGAAGTTTGCAGGGGGGAGGTTGGTCTATGGCAAAGAAACAGAAAACCATTCTCTGGTGGGGTCGGTTTGATCCCGAGTATTCGAGAAATCGGATATTGCGCAAGTTGCTTATTGAGCTTGGTTATCGCCTGGTTGATTTTCAACCACGGGTTTCCTTCCTCGGTGGCATTGAGGCAAAATTTGCCGGAATTTCAGGGATCGACGCTGTTTGGGTTCCATCTTTCAGGCAGCGCGACTTTCCAGCGGCTCGTCGCTTTGCCCTTCGACAGAGAGTGCCTTTGATCTTCGACCCGCTGATCAGTGCCTGGGACAAGGCGGTTTTCGAGAGGCAGAAATTTCCTCAAACGAGTGTTGCCTCGCGTCGCTTGCAGCGCTGGGAACGGGCGATGTTCTCTTCGTCCGACTTGCTCCTGGCGGATACCGCTGTTCATGCCGAATTCTTTGTTGAGGAACTCGGGGCACATGCTGAATTCACTCGGGTGGTGCAGGTCGGAGCGGAAGAGGAGCTCTTTTTTCCTCAGGGGCACCCACCTCAGGGGACGGCTCCGGAGGTGCTGTTTTATGGGAGTTATATTCATCTCCAAGGGCCTGAGGTGATCATTGCAGCTGCCTTAACTCTGCCGGAGGTGCGGTGGACTTTCCTTGGTGATGGTCCACTTAGAAAGCAATGTCAGATTCGGGGAGAAGGGCAGGATAATATTCGATTTGAGGAATGGCTTCCCTATGTCAAGCTTCCACAGAGAATAAGCCAGGCTTCAATTTTACTTGGTGTTTTTGGATCCTCTAAAAAGGCTGGGAGAGTAATTCCCAATAAGGTCTTTCAAGCTCTCGCCTGTGGTCGAACGGTCGTCACACGAAAATCAGAAGCCTATCCACTTTCATTACTAACCGCACCTGAATGTGGCATTACATTTGTTCCTCCGGGTGATCCGGCAGCTCTGGCTGATGCAGTTAGAGGTTTGGTAGCAAGGCCTGATCTTTTTGCGTTGAAGGGGCAACAGGCAAGGGTCACTTATGAAGCGTGGTTCGGCATAGGTGGGATTAAGCAGGCTCTCGCCGACAGTCTTGAGCTGATTGGGTTATGAAATATTATTTGTGTTATGCAACTGCAAATGATAGCAGAATGTATTTTCAGGATATAAAGAACCTTGTTAATTTATGCAACCATAATCATGGGGTAGCAAATTTGCACCTCTATATTGCCATCAGCAAGGTCCATGAGACCAATGTGTTCGATAAGATATTCATAAATACTGTGCGTTCGATGTTTGCCGATTGTGAATCTATTAATCTTGTCGAGATATTCTTCAAAGATAATATTGGCCGGGACTTTAGCTCTTATTCCTTGATGAATAAAAAGATTCAAAAAATTGCCGATGAAGACGATTTTGTCTTCTTTAAAAATAGAAGTGCCTGTGGTCCATTTAAAAATGATTGGTATAGTTCGTATGTTAAGCAGTTTGCTCTTCATGAACAAGTGGCGCTAGTCGGTAGTACGATTAATTTCCAAGATCATCCAGACAGGAGTTGCAGAACAAACTTGCCGCATATTCAAACTTATGCCTTTCTGACCCAAGTAAAGTTTTTAAAAATGTTAAGAGAATCGTTCCCCGGAGAAAAGGAAACAAAGCGATTGGATATTATAACGAATGGCGAAATAGGGTTGAGTCAGTTTTATTTAAATAAAGGATATTTTATTAATTGTTTGGAGTGGCCAGATGAACTCATCGATTCCAATAGTTGTCCATTGACCGATTCTGATTGTAAGGATAGTGTAAAACAAGAGCACCCATTTTATCATCGACGTTACATGAAGAGAAACAAGAGTAAAAAAATTAAAGATTCTTTGAATGAATCTATGGTATTCTATTTGTCATATTTATTTAAATAGCAAGATAATGTTGAATCGAAAAATGATTGCCAAGTTTCAAATTCTTTCACATATCCTGATAAATATTCGTATTAAAAAATATAGACTGAGACAATTTATCTATGAACTGATATTCAAAAGAAATTCTTTTTTCCTGCCGGATTTAGGGATAAACTGCAAAGAAAATGTATTAATTCTAATCATGAAACATGTAACAGGAGGGACGAATTCAGCAACGAAGACCTTGATTAAAAGCAATCCTTCAAAATGCTATTTTATCCTACACTCTCACAAGGAACTGGTGGACGTTGAAATCTGTTATGAAGGAAAGAGCAAAATTGCAGGGACTGGAATTAACGTCATAAATGCAATTGATAAAATTACCAGAGAAAGAAAAATTAATAAAATACTTATCCAACTACTTAGAGATTATAATTTGCCAAACATAGTAAACTGAAGTTTCCCGTTTTTTAAACCCGACTGAGTCGAGTCTCGAGCACACGAGCTCCCTAATTTGACTGCGAGTTTTTCAGCCGTCCAAAAATTTATGAACAATTTCAAGGTGATCCAGTAAAAAATTGGCAAAAATATAA
>CAIQWD010000069.1 GCA_903875445.1 uncultured delta proteobacterium
CAAATTCATCTCTTTGAGCAGATCAGCAATCAGATGGGAAAATAAAAAGGAGGGGAATGCAGGATTTCAGAAAAAAAGAGATGGCGCAGGTGGCTCAGTTTTCGTTAGCAGAGGTGGTTCAATTTTGATTAGCGTTGAAGCTACTGGTAGTGTAATGTAAAAATGGGGTAAACCGCTCCCATTCCTTACGCTACGTTCGTTGACAAGCAGGCTGCGCTTTGTTTCAGTTTTTTCCCTATCCGTGGGATTCGGTCCAATCGATTCCTGCGCCAGAGGTGCTTCAATATTCGAACCATCAGCAGCCTGCCAACGTCAGGCAATCCCTTCCAGTTCATCGTATTCAACCAAGCCTCGCCGCAAGATATTCTCAAACACTCCGGCCTTGGCCCACTGTTGAAACTTGTGGTGGTCCGCAGCCGATCCGAGACCTTCAAACTTTGCCCGTGGTAAAGCATTCCTGATGGTACCCGTACGTAACACATATACGATAGTGGCAAAATACAAACGGTCTGAATATTCCCGTTTTCTTCTACCCCCTGGTTTGCGCCTGTATCCTTTTTCATCAACCCGAAGACTCGTGGGGATCAATGGCTCGACCAATGTCCAGAACCCATCGGATATTTCCCATGTTTTAACTCGTGCCATGTCTTATCTCCGCAAAATTGAATATATTTTGCGGATTATCAAACATTTAGATATGGAATTTGAGAAATTTATTCATAGATAATCTCTAAAACCTTGGCCTCGGCGGCGACAACACCGGGGTCGACCATGCCCTGGCTAAAGAACAAAATAAACAAAAGCCGACCGTAGCAGAGAACCGCTAAAACAGCAGCTACCGGGTAAAAAAAGCCTAAGGGGCAGAGGATGAAGACGGTCAACCAATGGAGCAGGATAACCGCCCGTGAATGGAGCTCTATGGGGAAGTCGCCATGCCGGCTGATCACCGCAAGTCCGCTGAGATTCCAGCCGTACAGGGCGGTGAAGGCGTGCATCCGCAGGAGGGGCAGGCTCTTTTCCGGATCATAGGTGGCGGAAAAGGCCAGCAGGATATAAAGAATGCCGGTTATCGAGGTCACCAGAAGAAAAAGGATTCCGGAGGTTAGAAAGGCCTTCTGCTGCAACTGCATGCCCTGTTGCCAATAGAGAAAGAGGATCAGAGCGACTGTCAGGAAAAGGATCGTCGCAATGGCCACCTGGGGAACGAACCAGTTGGCCAGGATGAACAAAAAGAAGAGGATGACCCCAAGATTAATAACCCAGAAGGAAAACTCTTTGAGAAAGGCGATAGGCGGCTCGGCCTGTTTTTTCATGAGGGCAAAGATTACCGACATGCTGATCAGGGAGATGGGAAAGGAAAAGCCGAGAAAAAAGGTGTCCAGTTTGAATTTCTTCAGGAGAAACCAATGGGCGAATTCGCTGTTGTAGATGGCCAGGCTGGAGATCATTAGGCCAAGGGACAGACAGAGCAGCGAGGCCTGATGAAATTTTCTTGAGGTGCTCTCCCCGGCGGAAAAAAGGGCGACCGGGATGCATCTGCCGAAATGGCGCACTCGGATGCTCTCAATAATTACCGACAGCACAAGGGGGATCACCAGAGTCGGGACATACCACTTGAGAAAGGCGCAGAGGGCGAAGGTCAAGGCCAGAAGGAGAAAGGCGCGGCCCCTTATGCTTAAATGCGGTTTGCCTTCAGTGAAATAAATGAGCAGAGTCCCGCCGCTGCACAGGTTGAAAAGAAAGATGTGCAGTCGCTCAAAATTGATTACCTCCGGGGCAACGAGATGGTGGAGAAAACCACATGTCATGGCTCCTGTCATCACCATCCATAAAAGTATCTTGAGCTGCCGGCTCATGGTCTCTGTATCCTTTGCATGGCATCTGTTTTCAGCTCTTTGCCGAGAAGCGCTCTGAGCGCCACCTCTAGGCCGGGGTGGCGGAAGCTGAAGCCGGAATCGGTAAGCTTCTTGGTTGCAACACGACAGCTGGAAAGTAATATTTCCGAGGCCATCTGTCCATATATGATCTGCAGCAAACGGGCAGGAAGGGGACAGAGCAGAGGCCGCCCAGTGATCCGGGCGAGGGTCTCTATAAACTGAAGATTGGTTACCGGCTCCGGAGCCGCTATATTCAATGGGCCGGACAGCGAGGGGCAGGTGAGGGCGTGGAGCATGGCGGAGATCATGTCGTCGCTGCTGATCCAGCTGATATACTGCCTGCCCGTACCAAAACGGCGGATGAAGCCGAGGGGTGAGGCGGCAAGAATGCGTCTGAGAGCCCCGCCCCTCGGGGTGAGACCGACGCCCAGACGCAGGAAGACGGTTCGGATGCCGGCCTGGCGAGCCGGTTCGGTGGCCTGTTCCCAGCGACTGCAGACCTCGGACATAAAACCCGTGCCGGGTGGCGCCTCTTCTCCGATGACCTGATCACCGCAATCGCCGTAGTAGCCGACCGCCGAGGCAGAGACGAAAACCTCCGGCGGCCGGCGACCTGCGGCAAGGGCCCGGACCAAGAGGCCGGTGCCATTCACCCGGCTGTCGATGACCCGTCGTTTTTTGTCTTCGCTCCAGCGCGACAGACCGATATATTCCCCGGCCAGGTGGATGACCCCGTCGAGTTCCGGGAGGTCGTCCGCGTTCAGGATATTTTTCTCTGGGTCCCAGAAGATTTCTCCCTTCGCTCGATCCGGTGGGCGACGCACCAGGGTGAAGACCTGGTGTCCGCCGGTGGTGAGCAAAGGCAGGAGATCCCGACCGAGGACACCGCTTGCCCCGCTTACCAGAAGCCGCAAGGGCCGAGAGCTGCAACGCTTATGCAGAAGAATATCCTCCCGCAGGATGGCTTCCCGGTAGCGAAACATTCTCTTCAGCTTGGCGGTCACCGACTTTTTCAGCCATTCGGGGAGAAGGGCATGGCCCGGCAGGGAGTATCCCACCTCATCGGTCAGCAGCGCACCTTCCGGGGTGTCGTCGAAAAAATGGCTATGCGACCAATAAGCAAAGGGGCCTTTCTCCTGGATGTCGCGGAACATTCTGTCGGGAATATTCTCAAGGTGCCGCCCCTGATAGTGCATGGAAAAAGGGCCAAGATGCATCTTCAGCAAAACCTGGCCGCCCGGGTCGATGCCGCCGCTTTTCGCCAGGACGACGGTGTCGTCCCAGGGTGGCAGGAGCCTTTCCAGAGCTCCGGTTCGGCTGTGCCAGGCGTGCAGTTCGGCCGCACTGCAGGGATAGGTGGAGCGGTAGGTGAAAAGGCTTCGGTTCTTGGGGTTTTTCATAGTTGCCTTCAGCAGTCGACCCCAAGATAACGCGATTGCAGTTCCGGCTCGGCCCGCAATTCGGAGCTTGAGCCGTGCCAGACGGTTCGCCCTTTTTCCATGATATAGTGGCGTTCGGCGATATGCAGCAGAACCTCGATGTTTTTATCGATGATGAGAATGGACAAGCCTTTTTCCTTTAGCAGCGTCAAAGCTCGCCAAATTTCCCGGCGGATCAGGGGGGCCAGTCCTTCCGTCGCCTCGTCGAGGATGAGAAGACCGGGGTTGATCATCAATGCCCGGCCTATGGCGAGCATCTGCTGTTCCCCGCCGGAGAGCTGGTTGCCGTAATGGCCGAGCCTCTCGGAAAGCCTCGGGAAGATGCCGAGGATGGCCGCAAGGTCAAAGGGTTGCGGAATGTTGCGGGTGTTGGCGGCGGTGGCGACGAGGTTTTCCCGCACCGTAAGATTCGGGAAAATCTGCCTTCCTTCAGGCACAAGACCAATACCCAGGCGGGCAATTTGGTAGCTTTGCAGCGCCTCTATCGATTGTCCCAGATAGCTGATCCGGCCGGCACGGACGGGGCTGAGGCCGAGAATCGAACGCACCGTCGTGCTCTTGCCCATACCGTTGCGGCCAAGAAGGGTGACCACCTCGGCCTCCCCGATCTGCAGAGAGACGCCGAACAGGGCCTGGCTTTCACCGTAGCAGGTCTCGATTTCCTCGACGATAAGCATCACCCACCCTCCCCCAGATAGGCCTTACGGACAAGAGGATTACGCCTGATTTCGTCAGGGCTGCCGGTCGCGATGTTTTCCCCGTAGACCAGGACGGTTACCCGGTCGGCCAGGGAGAAAACGACATCCATATCGTGCTCGACGAGCAAGATGGTGACCTGGCCTTTCTGCTTGCGGATGAGTTTGGCGAGCTCAACTGTCCCGCCAGGG
The DNA here is from genome assembly GCA_903875445.1 of uncultured delta proteobacterium. Lineage (GTDB taxonomy): Bacteria > Desulfobacterota > Desulfobulbia > Desulfobulbales > Desulfocapsaceae > Desulforhopalus_A. Next base: position 4,204 of record CAIQWD010000069.1, read on the forward strand.
CCGAGACCCGCCATCGGTTCGTCGAGAATAAGCAGTTCCGGTTTGCCGATAAGGGCCATGCCGACCTCCAGTTGCCGCTTCTCACCGTGTGACAGATGACGGGCGACAAGTTCGGAGCGATGCAGGAGATCGACCCTTTCCAGGGCAAAGGGCAGTTCTTTTTGGATTGCCGAAGCGCTGCGCCAATGGCGCCAGAACCGGAAATTATGTCCAAGGCCGGCGCAGATGGCCAGTCCCATGTTTTCGGCGACACTGAGGTTTTCGAAGATATGGGTGATCTGGTGGGACCTGGCGATGCCAAGCCGGGCGCGGCGGTAGGACTTCCAGCGGGTGATGTTACGACCGCGGAAATGAATGCTGCCGCTGTCGGGGCGCATATCGCCGCTCAGTTGATCGACCAGGGTTGTCTTGCCGGCCCCGTTTGGGCCGATAAGAGCATGGATATGGCCGCGGGTGACGGCAAGCGACAGGTTGTTGGTGGCCAGTATCGCCCCGAACGATTTATTGAGTCCACGGACCTCAAGCAGGGTGTCAGCCATTTTTCCCCTTGTCGCCTGCGAGAAAACCAAAAAGCCCACGCTTGGCAAAAATGACCGTCACTACCAGGAAAGGCCCCATATAGACCATCCAGTGCTCGGTATACATGGCCAGCGTCTCTTCAAGCAGAAGGAAAACCGCGGCACCGAGGACCGGCCCGAACAAGGTCCCGAGGCCGCCGAGGAGGACCATGACCATCAGTTCACCGGAAAGGGTCCAGTGCATCAAGCCGGGAGTGACGAATTCCGTCTGGTTGGCCAGGAGGGCGCCGGCCAGCCCGGCACTGCCGCCGGCGATAACGAAGACGGCCAGTTTATAGTGGTAGGAGTGAATGCCCAGCCCCTTGATACGCCTGTCGTTGTTGCCGGCTCCGCGGATAACCAGACCGAATCTGGAACCAACCAGCCTATAGGCGAAAAAAAGAAATACAAAAAGAGCCGCGAGACAGAGATAATAGAAATGGCTAGGGTTGCCGAGATTAAGACCGGGCAGGGTGTTTCGGGCGGCAAGCGACAAGCCGTCGTCACCGCCGTATTTTTCCAGGGAGGTGAAGAAGTAGTAGAGCATTTGGGCAAAGGCCAGGGTGATCATGATAAAGTGCATGCCGACCGTGCGCAGGCTGAGCGCCCCGATGATCAGTGCCGCAAAAGCGGCGGTGAGGGCGGCCAGAGGCAGGACGACCAGACCGTTATTGCTGCCGGCAAAAAGAAATGGCCAGGTAAAAAGCGGTTCCGCGGCGGTACTGTGGAAGTGCAGGATGCCCACTGCATAGGCGCCGACGCCGACAAAGGCGGCATGACCCAAACTGATCATGGCGCCGTAGCCGAGCAAGAGATCAAGGCTTGCGGCTGCCAGGGCGTAAATGACGATGCGGCTGGCGAGGGAAAGCAGATAGGGCTTGCCGCCGAACAGAGCAACCGGTGGCAAAAAGATCAGAAAAAGTGCGACACTTATAATAATTATCTGTTTTCTCGTCATGAGCAAATTCATCCGTGCGCCGGGAAGAGGCCCCGGGGTTTCCACACCAGGATGGCCGCCATGAGGATATAAATGGCCATCGAGGAAAGCGAAGCGGCGACACTGTCGGCGGTTGCCGTGGCGAGTATTGTCCTGAGGAGTGAGGGGAGAAAGGCCCGGCCGAGGGTATCGACCATGCCGACGAGCAGGGCTCCCGCCACCGCCCCGCGGATCGACCCGATGCCGCCGATGACGATGACGACGAAGGTGAGAATGAGGATGCTCTCGCCCATGCCCGGCTCGACCGCGAGAATCGGTCCGGCCATGACTCCGGCAAGACCGGCCAAGAGCGCCCCAAGGCCAAAGACCAGGGTGTAGAGCAGGTTGATGTTGACGCCGAGGGCGCCGATCATCTCCCGGTTGCTGGAGCCGGCTCGGATCTGCATGCCGACCTTGGTCTTGGCAAACATCAGCCATAAAAAGAGGGCGACCAAGAGGCCGACGGCGATCACCACCAGGCGGTAGGTCGGATACGGCAGGCCGGGCAATAGCTCGATGCTTTTGTTAAGACCCGCCGGTACGTTCATAAACAGCGGTTGCCGGCCCCAGACAATCCGAATCAGCTCATTGAAAAACATGATCAGACCGAAGGTGGCCAGCACCTGATCGAGATGTTGCCGGCGGTACAGGTGGCGGAGGACGAGAATCTCGACGACGCAGCCGACGAGGGCAGCAGCACCAACGGCTGCAAGCATGGCCAGGAGAAAGGAACCGGTATGGGCGGCTACCGTTGCCCCGACATAGGCGCCAATCATATAAAAGGAGCCATGGGCCAGATTGATAACCTGCATGATCCCGAACACCAGGGTGAGTCCGGCAGCCATGAGAAACAGGGTGATCCCCAGTTGCAGTCCGTTAAGAAGCTGTTCGATTACCAGGAGCATAAACTCACATCTTACATCTTACATTCCTTAGCGTAGGCATCGACATGATTGGTAAAGACCTTCTTGACAGTCTTATTGGTGAAGCCGGTTTCGGTCTGCACCACTTCCCGGATATAGATATCCTGGATCGGGTGCTGGTTGTTGCCGAAGGAGAAATTGCCGCGAACAGAGGCAAAATCGGCTTTTTTTATTGCTGGTCGCAGAGATTCCGGATCAGTTTTGCCACCGGTTGCTTTAAGGGCGGAGGCAAGCAGCCTGGCGGTGTCATAGCCCTGGCTGGCATAAAGAGTCGGAGTCCGGTTATAGGCCTTGCGGTAGGCGGCGACAAACTCGCGGTTGGCGGGGTTGTCGAGATCGTGTGTCCACTGCGAGCCGTTCTTTACGCCGAGTGCCGCATCGCCGACGGCGTCGAGAATACGTTCGTCAAAGGAAAATGCCGGACCATAAATCGGAATGGTTTGCTTCAGTCCGGCCTGCGCATACTGTTTGAGGAAATTGATGCCCATGCCGCCGGGCAGGAAAAAGAACACCGCCTCGGGCTTGGCATCGCGGATTGTGGCAATTTCCGCGGCGTAATCCGCCTGATCTAATTTGGTATACACCTCGCCTGCAATTGTGCCCTTATAATATCGCTTAAAGCCGGCGAGGTGGTCTTTGCCGGCCGGATAATTAGGGGCGAGCAGGTAGACATTCTTATGGCCGACCTCGGTCACATATTGGCCGACCACCTCATCGAGGTTATCGTTTTGATAGGAAACGCTGAAATAATTGGGGTCGCAGCCGCTCCCGGCAAGTTCGGAAGGACCGGCATTGGCGCTGAGATAGAGGACGTTCTCCTTGATGATTTTTGGGACCACGGCCATTGCAACATTAGAGAAAACGATGCTGGTCATGATCTGCACCCCGTCTTTTTGCGCGTATCTTTCGGCGATCTGCTTACCTTTTTCCGGTTTGCCGCCGTCGTCCTCGACGAGAAGTTCCACTGCCATGCCGCCTAATGTTCCGCCTTCCTGGTCAATGGCCAGTTTGAAGCCGTCGCGAATTTCCTCACCCAGGTACCCGCCTTTGGTCGAAAGGGTCGTTATCATGCCGATTTTTACCGGATCGACGGCAAAACCGAGGGTTGGCAGCATCAGTCCCAGGGCACAAAGCCCGATGACCAGTTTTTTCATAATGTCTCCTTCTGTTGTTGGTGGTGGAACGCAAATCGGATTGTTGCAGAAGATGATCTTGCCAGGTACAGCAGACTAAAGAAATGACCGTAAAATTGCAAGAAAAAATGGAGAATCAAGTTGATATCGTAATCATAAATGTGGTAAATTTGAGCGTTCAACTATTTGTTATAACGTATTGATCTGGAATCTTCTTACTGAGCTGTGGGCGAGAAGCTGATGGCGATGCTCTGTGAATTTCCAATAAAATTAAACTGAGAGGGCTATAATGTCTCTGCACAATCAAACTAAAAAGCGTCTTACCGCCTGTCTTACTTTGCTTGCTTGCGGCGCCGCTCTTTTCCCAGCATCGGTTGGAGCAGCCGGTGGGGTGGCTCCGATGAGTGCAAAAGAAATGACCTACAATGCCAATGAACAGGACCCTGTCGTCAGCGGCAGGATGTCTCTTGGTCTCGCCAATGGACAATCGGGCGAGTATGTCTATAATCCGAGGTCGGGGCGCAAGGTCAGCGACTTACAGTGGGGAATCGACAGTGTCTACATGCTTGGCCTTGGCGGTTCCGTTTCCCCCCTGTCGTGGTTGAAAGTCAACGCCGATGTGTGGTTCAAGTTGAACGACGGCAGTGGTAAAATGGACGATTATGATTTCATGATTCCGAATTATCAATATACCGACTGGTCACATCATAATGTTGACCTGACTACGGGGTTGCTGTTTGATATCAATGCCGAAATAACCTTCTACCGATGGGCAGGAAGCAAATTTTTCGGCATCGCCGGATTCAAACATGATGACTGGGAGTGGGAAGCAAAAGGTGGAAATTACATCTATTCCACGTACTCCCTGTATGACACGGTGGGCAACTTTCCTGATGACACCAAGGTCATCACCTATGAACAGAAGTTTAATACTCCCTACATCGGCATCGGCTTCTCGTCCAATCTCAACCCGACACCCATCACCTTTAGTGGTCGCTTGATTGCCAGTACCCTGGTATCGGCCGAGGATAAAGATCAGCACCATCTGCGCGACATAGTTTTTGAAGAAAAATTTGATTCAGGAAGAATGGTTGGTTTTGACCTAGGCGGAGCCTATAATTTCACCAAAAATTTCTCCCTCATGCTTGCCTATCATTACCAAAAATACGATGAGATGAAAGGGGAAACGACCCAGACCGATCTTACTACCGGGAAGATCACCAAATATACCGGTGAGGTCGCCGGGATCGATAACGACTTAAGTATTGTGTCGTTTTCAGCCATTGTCAGCTTCTAGCATTTTCCATCCCGATATCGCCCCTCCCTTCCTGCTCTTGGCGGGAAGGGAGGATTTTTGTCTTCTCGGCAGTTAACCTTCTTGTTTTAGCCCATGCCGACCAGCACTCTTCTTCTTACTTTTCTTCTTGGCCAGAGCGAGCCGCCCGGCGGCCGATCGTTTCTCCGCCTTGTCGATGAGAAAATGATGGACGCAGGCTGATCCTTTCTCATCGCTTGCCTGTCGCTGGCTGTAGGAACCGTCCTGCTGCATTTCCCAGACGTTGCGGATGTTGGTCAACTGCAGGTCGAGTATCTCCCGCAACAGGGCCTTGTGCCGTGTCGACTCTACGGGAGCGCAAACCTCCACCCGACTTTCCAGGTTACGTTTCATGAGGTCGGCGGAACCGATATAGTATTCATCCTCGCCATCGTTTTTAAAATAGTAGATCCGACCATGTTCAAGGAATCTGCCGACCAGGGAAATGACCCGGATGTTTTCCGATAAGCCGGGAATGCCCGGACGAAGCCGACAGGAGTCGCGGACGATGAGATCGACATGCACCCCGGCCATGGAGGCACGATACAGGGCCTCGACCATCTCCTTGTCATCCAGGGCGTTAGTTTTCAGTTGGATAAGCCCGGTCCGACCCTGTTTCTGATGCTCGATTTCCCGTGCTATTTTCGCCAGCAGAGCCTTTTTCAACTGTTTCGGCGACGGCAGTATCTTTACATAACGGCGAATCGCCGTGCAGCCGCTGGTCAGATAATTAAACAGTTCGGTGAGGTCTGCACCGATCTCGGGATCACAGGTAATGAGACCGAAATCGACATAGGCCCTGGCCGTTCCGGCATGGTAATTGCCTGTGCCGATATGGGCGTAGCGGCGCAGGCCGTTATAGTCCTTGCGGATGACGAAAATGAGTTTCGAGTGCGTCTTCATGCCGACAATACCATAGGTGACATGAATGCCCGCTTCCTCAAGAAAACCGGCCCAGCGGATGTTCGCCGATTCGTCGAACCTGGCCATGAGCTCAACCACCACCGCCACCTGCTTGCCGTTCTGGGCGGCATTGATCAGGTACTGAATGATCCGCGAGTTTTTCGCTGTCCGGTAAAGGGTCGCCTTGATCGCCAGGACCTTGGTGTCCCGGCTTGCTTCCCGTAAAAAACGTTCCACCGAGGTGTCGAAGGATTCATACGGGTGCTGCAGGAGAATATTGCCTTGCTCCCGGATGGTATGAAAAATATTCGGGTCGTCGCCGAGAAGCTCGGGGTTATCGACCGGATGATGCGGTGCAAAATGCAGGTCGGGGCGATCAATTGCGGCGATTTGAAAGAGGTCGCGGAGTCCTAAAATGCCGTCCACGTCATAGACATCCTGTGCTTCATCGACCCCCAGTTCGGCCGCCAGCTTACCCCGGTGCATTTCGGACATGCTGCGGTCCACCTCCAGCCGGACAATTTCGGCAAATTTGCGGTCACGGAGAGCCGACTCAATCATCACCAGCAGATCATTGGCTTGTTCTTCAGAACGCTCGGTGATGGCATTGCGGGTTACCCTGAAGGCCGCGCATGACTCGATTTCCATGCCGGGCAGGAGGAGCGGCAGGTTGTTGGCAACCAGGTCTTCGAGGAGAAGAAAGACGTTCTTTTTGCCGAGCTGCACGAAGCGCGGTACTTCGGTGCCGGTGGGTATCTTGATGCGGATGAGGTAGCTGTGATCGGTTTCCGGGTAGCGAACACTGACCAGGAGGTTGATCGACAGATTGGAAATGAAGGGAAACGGGTGCGCCGGGTCCATGCCCTGGGGGGTAAGGAGCGGATAGATTTCGTTACGAAAATAGCCGTCGGCGATTTCTCGGTCCGGCGGGGTAAGCTCTAGGTACTTGAGAATGCCGATACCCTGTTTGGCTAGTTCCTGGTGAAGTTCTTTCTCCAGAAGCAATTGCTCGGCAAGAATTTCGTGAACCACCACATGACAAGCATCTATTTGTTCCTGGGGCAACCGGCCATCAATCGACAGCCTCCTGACGCTGGCCCCGACCTGCTGCTTCAGGCCACCGATTCTCTTCATGAAAAACTCATCGAGATTGGAGCCGACAATCGCCTGGAAAAAGACTTTTTCCAGCAGAGGGTTACGGTTGTCCTGTGCTTCATGCAGCACCCTTTTATTGAAGGCAAGCCAGGTGAGTTCCCTGTTGAGGTAGAATTCCGGCGATTGCAGATCAAAAACCGGTTCAACGGGAGGTGGCGGATTTGCTTGGATAGGTGCCGGATGGTCGGGAGAAGACTTTACGTTCATGGCGATTCCGTATGTAGAGGGGACAGTTGCTGTATTTTTGCAGGAAGCATTTCTTGTTTAAGAGACATGCTTACCGGGAGCTGCCAGTCTTTTATGATAGCCGATCTTGTCGATAAATGATAGGGTGTTATACACCTGATTTACTGGTGAAAAAATAGATTTATGATGTTTTTGGGGTTTCTTTTGACAGAGGAAAACCGATATGACAGAATTACGCCAAGAGAGTATCCAGCCTGAGCGGCAGCGATCATACTCTGTTTCTGCAGCTTTTCTTTCTTTATACCTTCAACAATTTGAAAATATAAGGTAAAATTACCACCAAGAAGTTACTCTCATTCGGGTCTTAGGTCATATGGAACCATTTGTCTACTTTTTGCCGTCCTCGCTCAGTCTGAGAAAGCTCAGGCAGCATCTGCCTGCCGATTCCCCCTATCAGATCTTTCTCGAACAAGGGGAGATGCAGGAAGCCGTACTTCTCGATACCTTCGACAACGGCTTGTTGCAAACCGCCAAGCTGCTTTTTGAGGTCGACGGGCAGCTGCTCTTGCTCGATCTGCAGACCGGACAGTTGCTCGAACAATCGGCAGCCGCGGGTACACCTGCGATCGGCGAAATGGCCAAAGGGCCGGTTGTCGATATGCTTTTGGAAGTATCAAGATTGCGGGCCTTGCTGCCGGTTGCCGGGGTGCGGGTGCGGCGGGAGGAGGGGCGGGTGCTTGACGACGAAGGCAAGACCCTGGTGCGTTTTTCTCATCTGACCATCGGTCGCGGTCGCAGGAAACTTGTGGGAATGGGCTGCGCCAGGTATCTCAGGGGTTATTCCGAGGCCTATGCCGATCTCTGGCAATGGCTGGAAAACTGCGGGGCTACAGCCTGTCAGCATGCCGGGGATCTTTACAGCGGGCTGGGTATTGTCGAGCGGCAGTACAGCGTCAAGCCGGAAATTGAGCTCCTGCCGGAAACCCCGGTGAAAGAGAGTGCAACGCTCATCCTCCGGACTTTTCTGAGCATTGCCAGGCAAAATGAACAGGGCCTCATCAGCGACAGCGATACCGAGTTTCTCCATGACTATCGAGTGTGTTTACGTAAGGTTCGTTCGGTTCTCAGCCTTTGCACCGGGGTTTTTGATGCCAAGGATTCGAGCCGGTTGAAAGAACAATTGGCGGCCCTCATGCGAACCACCAATGGCCTCAGGGACCTTGATGTATATTTGCTCAACCGGGTGGAATATCATCGACTGGTTCCACCGTCAGCCCATGCCGGCTTGCAGATACTGTTCGAGGATTTTGCCCAAAAACGAAAAGGGGAACAAAAAAAGGTTGCCGGTGCCATGCAAAGCAAAGGGTATTGCCGCAGCATGGCAAATCTTGAAAAATTGTTCGCTACCGGTGCCGGCATCAAGAGCGGGCCGCAGGCAGGAGTCCCTTCCCTCACCTTTGCCTGCCGGTCGATCATGAAAAGATACCGGAAGGTATGCAAGACCGGCCGCGATCTTGACGAAACGACAGCGGACGAAGTCATCCACCAATTGCGCATCCATTGTAAGAAACTGCGCTACCTCATGGAATTTTTCACACCGCTGTTCCCCCCTGCCGAGATCAAGCACCTTATTCGGTCCCTGAAAATGCTGCAGGATAACCTGGGAAATTTCAATGACTATTCGGTCCAGCAGCAATTCCTCGGCAAGATGTTGACAAGCGACATAGCCAGCGGTGGAAAAGCCATTCTGGTAGCCCATGCCATTGGCGCTTTAACGGCGATGCTCCACCAATTACAGGGAGAGGAACGCGGACGGATCATAGAAAATCTTGCCGGTTTTGATAGCCTTTCGATTCGCGAGGCCTTTAAGGAACTGTTTTCGATCGAGGAAGGAGCAGATGAAGATAATCGCCTGTTACAGTAACAAGGGTGGGGTAGGGAAAACGGCCACTTCCGTCAACCTGGCTTATGTCAGCGCCATGAAAGGCTATCGGACCCTGTTGTGTGACCTCGATCCGCAGGGTGCTTCGGGTTTCTATTTCCGCATCAAACCGTCGAAAAAACTGGCGAGCACGGCCTTTTTCGATGATGTCGGCAAGCTTGTATCAGCCATTCGCGCCAGTGATTACGAAAATCTTGATCTGCTCCCGGCGAATCTGACCTATCGCGATTTTGATATTTTTCTCTCACGGATGAAGAATAAGCGCTCGCGGTTGAAGAAGTCCTTGCAGGCAGTGGATAAGGACTATCAGGTGCTTATTCTCGATTGTCCGCCGAATATTTCCCTGCTCTCGGAGAATGTCTTCAAGGCCGCCGACAAGGTCGTGGTGCCGGTGATACCCAGCACCTTGTCGGTGCGCACCCTTGAACAGCTGTATATTTTTTTTTAAAGAAAACGGCTATCAGGATAAAAAGATTCTGCCCTTTTTCTCGATGGTGCAACAGAGTAAAAATCTGCATCGGGAGACCATGGCCGCCTTGCAAATGGAATATAAAAGCTTACTTAAAGGCTATATACCTTTTTCCACCGATGTCGAGAAAATGGGCGTTCATCGAGCACCGGTACTGACCTATGCAGGCAAGGATCAGGCGTCGATCGCCTACCGGACAATCTGGAGTGATATCGAGAAAAAGGCGAAAATCACTCTGAAAAGATGAAGGAGGCCGTGCATGGGCAAGAAGAAAGAAAAAAAAGAATGCTGTGAAAAGTATAAAAAGAAGAAGGGTAAGCGTTGTGCAGATTGTCCTAAGGCCTAACGTGTTTAAGATTGAATCGAGTAAGACTGGGAGCATGCCGAGAGGGCTGATCATTGTCCCGGATGTTGGTCAATCAACAGATCCCATAACGGGCCGACATGTCCCATTTGGTGGAGGAAAGGGATCAAATGCTCACATTTTGCCACGGGATGGATGCGACCCTTTCTGCCGTGAAATGACGAAAGGAGCCGGCCTTCAATGAAATCCCTGGCAACATGCGGCGAATAGTAGAAAAGAGGGGCGACGAGATCTGTCGTCTCGGTAATTAATTTTTCCAGCAGGGCCCGTTTATGGAGCCTTGTGCCCGGCAGTATGCGAATACCGATATAGGCGAAGACTACAGTTCTTCGCAATTTCTCAAGATTTATCAGTCCTTGCTCAAGCGTTTCCACGGTTTCTCCGGGGCCGCCGAACATGACAAAATGGGCGCAGGGGAGAGACTCGGCAATACTCGCCTCATTGACGGCGACCACCTCTTCAAAAGTAAAACCTTTATTAAGTGCTGCAAGTGTGGTGTCGCAAGAGGCATCCGTGCCAAGTTCCATGGCCACCATTCCGCTTCTTTTCAATAAACGGAGAGTCTCTTTCGTAAGGTTTTGCGGGCGGAAGAATGCACACCAAGGCGTTGTGTTCTCCGCTCGGATAAGTGCTTCGGCAACCTCAAGATAACGGTCGTCGGGGTCATTAAATACGGCATCGGTGAAAAAGATATAGCGGGCTCCGAATTGCCGGCAAAGATGTTCGATCTCTTGCACTACCTCGGCTGAATCGCGGTAGCGCAGGTTTTTCCCCTCAATGGTCGGATAGGAACAATAGGCGCAGCCGTAGTTGCATCCGCGCTTGGTTTGCACATTCAGCATGCCGCCATGGGCGACATAATAGGGGGCCACTTCTGTCGAGTAGGATGGTCGGCAGTCGGGAAACCTTGTGAGACTCTTGGAGAACAACCTTTGCTCCGGGCGTTCTCCTGTCATAAGCCTGTCTATCAGCTGCGGAAAAGCCTTTTCACCTTCCCCCACTATGCCGTAATCGGCATTGCAATAGTCGAGAAGCCGTTCCGGCATGATGGAAAAGCCGGGCCCGCCGAGGACAATGGGTGCTTTGGAATATTTTCGTATGCAGCAAACCGCTTCCCTAATGTCACTCAGCAACTCCTGGGGAGAGGCGCTGTCGACACTATCTATGTTTCTGATGGAGACGCCGATAATATCGTAGTGGCTGTCCTGGAGTCGTTTCGTAAGGGCATCATAACCCCCGGATGCCAGGATGTCGACATGATCGGCCCGGTGGCCATGGCGTTGCAGGGCACCCATGATGTGTGCTATCCCGAGCGGATATACCGGGTAGGGTAATACCATTCGGTTGGCGGAAACCAGGAGACAGTGAGCACCCATGTTCAACTCGTTTATCTTTAATTATTGGGAATAATAGACCGACAGGTCGGTAAAAATATCGCTGGAAAAGAGCAATTTGCGAAATTTCACAAGATCCTCGTGGAATATTCTCGAGTCGTCATAGACTTGGAACTCTTTTGCCAGGACGGCATGGATTCTGCCGGTTGCCTGGCCAAGTTTATCGGCATTCCTGAAAGACAGGGCCTGGAGGTCGGCTAAAATTTCCAGGGTCACAACATGTTTAGCGTTGCTGACTAGGCGAAATGCCTTGCGGGCGGCAACGGTTCCCATGCTGACGACATCCTGGTTTGAGGCGTTGCAGGAGATAGAATTGACACTCATGGGCGCCGCCAGGCCTCGGTTCTCGGCAGTCGAGGAGGTAGCCAGATACTGGGCGCCCATGAAGCCCATCGTCAACCCGATTTCTCCAGGAATCAGGTGCTCGGGCAGGCCTTCATTGAGATTTTTGTCGAGCAGTTTGTTCAGTCTTCGCTCGGAAAGATTGCAGAGGGTCGAAATGGCGATACACAGCATATCCATGGCAAAACTGATGCTTTGCCCGTGGAAATTGCCGCCGTGGATGATCTTGTTTTTTTCCGGGATTATTATGGGATTATCATTCGAGGAATTGGCCTCCGTTTCCACCGTGCTGGTGACATAGTCTAAGGTTTCACGCACGGGGGCGAGGATCTGCGGCGTACAGCGGATCGAATAGACATCCTGGACATTGATGTTCGTCTCGAAAACCGGGGTGTCGCCGTTGCCCTGGCGTCTGATCTTGTCATGGAGTTCATCCCGGTAGGTAATATTGCCGGTACCCTTGTAGAGTTTCTTGATGGTCTCGGCGACACGTATCTGGCCGGGATGCGGTTTTACCGCATGCAGGTCGGCGTCAAAGGCGTCGTCGATACCGCCGAATATTTCGACGGCAAAGGCGGCATTGATGCAGGCAATATTATACAATTTTACGGCACCGCACAGGGCAAAGGCGGCGATGGCCGTCATCGCTGCCGTACCGTTCATCAGCGCCAGACCTTCCTTGTAGCTGAGAGTAAGCGGCGTTAAGCCGGTTTTTTTAAAGGCCTCGTCCGCCTCCATGAGTTCTTTGCCGAGAAAGACCTTACCCTTGCCGATGATGGCAAGAGACATATGGGCAAGATGGATAAGGTCGCCCGAGGCGCCGACACTGCCGCACTCCGGGATATACGGCGTCAGCCCGGCGTTGATCATATCACGCATGAGCTCAAGGAGTTCAAGGCGAACCCCGGAATAGCCCTTGGCCAAGGTGTTGAGGCGGACGGCCAGGGTGGCAAGGGCTATGCAGGGGAGAATGGGTGCTCCGAGACCCGCCGCATGACTGATTATCAGGTTTTTCTGCAGGGTCTCGATATCACGGTCATTAACAATTTTATTGCACATCGGACCATAGGAGGTGTTGACGCCATAGATAATTTTTTTATCCCTCAGCGCTTTTTCGAGAAAGGCCCTGGAGGCCTTACATCGCTCTATGGAATCCTTGTCAAGGGCGACTTTTTTGCCGCCTATGCCAATTGCCACTATGTCTTGAAAGGTGAGATCGTTTCCGGAAAGGCGTATGACTGGTGGAGTATGCATAATATTTTTAACTGTTCCCAAACTTTTTTAAAACAATGAAAAAAAACCGATTCCCATGTTGATGGTGATAGGAGGCGCCGTCGAAGATCATCCACCCGGTTTATTTTTTTTTATATATTCGACAAGACTGGCCAGGGACTGCAAAACAACCCGGCTGGTATTTTCCGAATCCATTCGCACGCCATATTTTTGCTGTATGGTAACGGCAATTTCCAGGGCATCGAGAGAATCGGTTCCGAGGGGAGACTCGGGACCAATCAGAGGATCATCAATGTGAATCTTGTCCAATTCGACATCCTGCAGGTTACAGGTTGTACAAATGAGTTCCAAGAGTTCTCTTGCAAAAGGTTCCATAGAAAATTCTATAATATATTTAGTATCTTAGATGATTTTTTCTTGTTTTTGCATGGCCTTACGCACGTCTCGCATCCGCAGCCCGATGACGCTTTCGTAAAGCTGTCCATCACTATTGAAGATATGCAAATCAAAAACCAGTTCCTCGCCGGTCAGCGAGGTCATTGACACCCTGGTCGCGTACCCCTTGCCGGGTTGTGTCGGCCGGAAAATGCTCCGCCTTGCAAAACCCACCGGAAAGGGTGGAAAATTGACAAATTGTTGGCCCAAAACACAGGCGGCATGCAGGGCCCCGTCGAGAGGAAAGGGCGAGCCGATAAGAGTCTGGACAGGATCTGTAAAAGGCAGTCTTGGCGCCTTTAATTCTCCCCAGGCCTGGCCATCCGAGAGATACAGAGTTCCCTGCAAGGTCTGATAAGATCTGCCGAAGGGGACCAACTCGCGATACAGCAGCTCGGCGCTGATCTCCTTCCCGGCACCGCTCGGCGGTGCCGGGTCGATGTCGGCAGGCGGCTTCTTGTCGGTTGTTGCCGGGGGGAAATGGATTTCGCCATGCTCCTTGATTCTCGACATTGTCGCCAATTGCATATGGCTAAGCAGTTTTGCCCGGATTCGCCCATCGGCATCGGCGACACACTCAACCAGGGTCGCCACTGTTACGGCAGTGGCAGGGATCTCAAGAAATTTACCAAAGCCGGCATTTTCCATGACCCTGATATCCGTCTCCGGATGGAGCTCCAAGCACCTGGCGGCGAGGTACAGCATGGTTTCCACCGCCGGGAGGACGATTTTACCGCCAACCGAGTGATCTTGAAACCAGGGTTGTACGGCAAGAGTGCATGAAAGACGCTCGGCGCTCATGAATGAGGAAACTCATTCCAGAGGTTAATGGTTTTTTCGTCGATCTCCACAGGGATGTTTTTGCCGTTGACGGCGCAGTGTCTGGTAAAGCCGGTGCAACATATCTCGCCGCTGTCGGCCCTGGTGATCACATAGTCGAATTGCAGTTTAACCAGCTCGATCTTGCCGGGCCGGGTGTGAATATACATCAGGTCGTCGTAAAAGAGCGGCGAATAATAGTTGAGTTCGGTTTTGATGATCGGATAGATATAGCCGCTTTCCTCAATTTTTTTATAGGGGTAGCGCGCTTCGCGCATCAGGGACGCCCTGCCGAATTCGAAATATTTCAGATAGTTGGCATGATAAACAACCTGCGAGCGGTCGGTATCGACGTACAGGGTGCGGAGCTCGGAGCGATGCCAGATCTTGCCGCTGCCGGCATCTCTGACATAGCAGGGTTTTTCGAGGAATTCCGGAATAAAGGGTCGTGGTCGCATTACATTCCTCGAAAAACGATACAGCAATTGGTGCCGCCGAAACCGAAGGAATTGGAAAGGACGAATTCGTGGGCATGCCTGCGAGCGGCATTCGGGACTACATCCAGGTCGGCGAACTCGGGGTCGGGGATATGGTTGACGGTCGGCAGGACGATTCCCCGACGCATGCTTTCAATAGCCAGGGCCGCTTCTATGCCGGCGGAGGCGCCAAGAGAATGGCCGACCTGGGATTTATTGGACGATACCGGGATCTTTGCCAGCTGCTTGCCGAAAATAGTCCGCAGGCAGTTGACTTCCGTGCTGTCGCCGGTAGGGGTTGAGGTGCCGTGGGCATTAACGGCGCCGATATCGGCAGGGGTTATTTCCGCATCGTCGATGGCATCGTGGATGGCACGGACAATGGTCGCCCTGTTTGGCCGGGTAAAATGATGGGCATCCGAGTTCCAGCCGATACCGGCGATTTCCGCCCTGGGAGTCAGACCAAGGGAGCGGACCGCATCTTCGGCGGCGAGTACCAGCACCCCGGCACCTTCAGCCAGGACAAAACCCTTGCGGTCAAGACTGAACGGCCGTGAGGCCTGAGTGGGATCCTCGGCGGCCCGGTCTTTAGGGCCGACTTTAATGGTCGCCAGCATGTTGGAAAAACCCTGAATTATTTCCGGCACGAGACAGGTCTCAACCCCGCCGGCCAGAACAAAATCACAATCGCCGTCGCGTATCATCCGCGCACCGATACCGATGGCGTGATTTGCCGAGGCGCAGGCACCCTGCGGTGAAAAAACAGGGCCGGTAAATCCGATGAGCATCCCGGCCTTGCCGGCCGGTAGGTTGGCGCAGACATTGGGCAGCAGATAGGGGCTGACCTTCAAGGGGCCATTGTTGACATAGTTGTCCATGGCGATTCGATACGAATCGGTGCCGTTCAGGGCGGAGCCGATCAGGCAGCCGGTTCGTGGCCCGGTCTCGGCGTTTATTTCAAGGCCTGCATGCAGAAGAGCCCGGCGGCAGACCTCCATGGTAAGAAACACATAGGAGGCGTTCCAGAGAGACGCCTCCTTACGGTTGACATAGGGGAATTGGTTCGGATCCCAATCGGGAATCTCGCCCACCACATTGCTCCTGCTGGTGGACTGGCAGCGGGTGAGCCTGCGAAAGCCGGCGAGGCCGTTTACGGCAGCCTGCCAGGTTTTGTCAAAGGTGTTGCCGAGGGCGGTTGCAACGTCATAGCCGACAACATAGACCCTTCTGTTTTTCGGTGCCTTCATGGATGGTCTTCAAGCTGATTTTTTAAAAACGGCACAGGCATTACAGCCTCCAAAGCCAAAGGAATTTTTCAGGACAAATTCCTGCAGAAGAGGACGTTTCCCCTCTGCTACGCAGTCGATCTCGATTTCCGGATCAGGCGTGTAATTGATGGTCGGAGGGAGGATACCCTCCTCTAGGCCCTGCAAGGCAAAGATGGTTTCAATAACGCTGGAGGCGCCCATGGCATGGCCGATGAGGGATTTATTGGCACTGACCGGCGGCAGCTTGTCGGCAAAAATAGCGCGCAGCGCCTCATATTCGGTTTTGTCGCCGACCTTGGTGGACGCTGCATGGGCGTTGATAGCCGCAATGTCCTCGGGGGCAAGGGCGGCATCGGCAAGGGCGTTCACCATACACTGCCTGATAGTGTCAAAATACGGGGCGACAAAATGATGGGCATCCGAGGTCATGCTCCAACCGGCCAGTTCACTGCTGTAATGCAGGCCGTGGGCCTCGGCAAATTCTCTGGTGGCAAGGATCACTGCTCCTGCCCCTTCGGCAATGACAAAACCGCGGCGATCTCTGGAAAACGGCCTGCTGGCCCTTTCCGGTGGATCCATTTCCCGGCCTTCTTTGGGGGAATAGACGCCGTTCATGGTATAGAAACCGGCGACAATCGGTTCAACCAAGGCGAAATCCACAGCCCCGCAGATGGCGACATCGGCCCTGTTCTGGGCGAAAAACATGGAAGCGATGAGCATCGAGGTAAGACCGGTGGCGCAGGCGGTGATGGTCGAGGTAATCGGCCCTTGTGCCCCGGTTTCAATGGCTATCTTGCCGCCGATCATATTGATGCAGGAGTTGGGGTTGGTATAGGGGTGAGGCAGTTTGTTCTCGGCTTGCAGGCGTCTATCGGCGGCGAGGACTGCGTCGAGGCCGCCGATCGCCGAGCTGTAGGTGACTGCCGTTCGTGGCGCTATCGCAGGGCTTATCTCTATGCGGCTGCGTTTAAGCGCCCTTGCAACCGTCAGCAGGGAGTATTTAAAGACCGGCGAACTCCAAGCCGCCTGATGCCGGGCGGAAAGGAAAGGATAGTCTTCATGGTCGATGTTCGGCACCTGGCCGGCAATGTGCACCGGAAAACCGTCGGGGAGGGGGAAGCGGGTCAGTGGGCCGATGCCGCTTTTGCCTGCAAGGGCTTTTTGCCACTGCTCCGGCAGGGTATTCCCAAGAGGAGAAATGGCATCGTAGCCAACAATGACCGCATCCTTTTTCCCCATGATTACCAGGGAATAAACTGATACAGCTTGGCAAACATCTCGTAAACCTCAATCCAATTCTGCAGATCCTTGGTAGTTTTGATATGCGCCCGTTTGTTGACCATGACCCAACTCATATGCGCTGCACCATCCTTGCAGGTGGAGCAGTCACGGGTTTCCGAGGTACAGCAGCGATGCATGGTCTGCAGTTCCGAGGACCAGCGAATGAAACTGATCAACCTCTTGGGACGGGGATTTCGTTTGTCGAGGGGCTCGGTTACCGAAGGGCATTCCATCCAGCCAAACGACCGGCCGAGCATTTTCCCGGTAGTGATGACCTCGTGGTAGTATTTGGAGGAAATCACCGTCTCCGGGTAGGCGTCGAGCATACTGTCCATCTCCGCACGCACCGCTATCAGCTCTTCCGGTTGCCAGGAAAAGCCGTCGACCTTTTCGTCGTTGGACAGGAGTTGCATGTGCACCTTGAGGCCGACGTCACGGATCTTGCCGATAATTTTTTCGGTCTTGCCGAGCTGTTTCGGGGTAATGGTATAGAGGTAGTAGGCGTGCGGATCTCCTGCGTAGTTGGCGCTGGAGATCTTGAAGGTGTCCTTGCCGCGGAGGATTGTTTCATCTTCGGCATCGCCCCAGAGGGAGATGCCGACCATCATGTCGGGGAAGCGATCCCGGGGCACTTTAATCAGGCCATTGGTGGCACAAAAAGTCGGCAACTTCTTATAAAAGGCTTCAACCCGGTCAAGGCAGAGGGTCGGTTCGCCGCCGATGAGAATAGCCAGATTCACCCCGCGGTCCATCTCCTTGGTGACGAAGGCATGCCATTTGCCCACATCGTTTTCCTCGGCAGCCACCTCGTGTTCGCCAGAGGAGAAAAAGAAGCAACCTTTGCAGCGCAGGTTGCAGCGGTTGGTCACATCATAGATGGAACTGCGGATATTGAGCTTTGAGATATTTTTATACCGCTCGTACCAGGGTTCATCAAGGAGGGAACTGACTGTTTTCATAATTTTGCTAAGTGGTTGGAGGCGGACTGATAAAGGTATTGCAGAGGTTCAGCCCCTTTTCATATCCTCTGACCCAGACGGCAAGATAGGTATCTACATAGTCAAGCCAGGCGGAAAAGGTCACGGGATCGGTGGCGTGACGATACATTCTGGCGGTGACGACGGCACTGCCCGCCGCATAATGCCGGCAGTCATGGCAATCGGTATCCGGCACGCAGCAGGCGGCATTACGATCCCATTGCAGATCGGTGCGATACTGCCTGAATGATCTGCCAAGGCCGATGTCCGTCGACGGGTTCATGCGTGGATAGGAACAGGAAAAAAGATCATGCAAACCAAGTTGTTCGGTATGGGCTACGATATTGTATGGCGAAAAGATCACCGTCTGCGGATAGCCTGTCAGCAGTTCGCTCATCATCGACCGGGTTTTTTTCAAGCTTTCCGGGGTGTGACGGAGATGGCCCTGGTAGCCGACCGGTGCCGAGAACATGTTGAAGGTAATGTGCTGGCCGTTATCAGCCAGGAGTTCGGTTACCTCTTTCGCCTCCTCGATGTTTTCCGGCGTGAAGGTGTAGACGAAAACCGCCCTGGGGTCATCCTTATAGTTCACCATCTGCCTGGCAAGCATGTCCTTTGCCCGGCGGATGGTTTGGCTGGTGCTATCGTTGCCCCAAACGGAGATATGAATCCGGTAATCGATTTCCCGCGGAATCGTTTTAAGGCCGTTCGTGGCAATTGCGCCAAGAGGAATCACCTTATAACAAATGGCACAGAGATGCGGCACCAGCGAGGGTTCGGCACCGGCTAGGACGGCGAAGGTGATGCCGCGCGCTTTTTCCGATTGAAGGAGCTGCCGCCAGGCATTTTCGTCGGTATTTTCAGGGGCGAACTGCTTCTCACCGGTGAAATAATAACAGCCTTCACAACGAATATTACAGCGGTTGCTCATGTCATAGGTGGATTCGCGCAGAAAAAAATAGCGGCGAACCTTTTCCCAACGCTCTCTGATCAGCGGGTCGGCGATGATATCGGAGAATTTGTATTCCTGCGGCCGGGTGGACATCTATTCTTTGCTATTCTGTTTGTCGAGGATGTACTGGGCAATGATGCGCACAGAGGTCAGTTTGGGATAATCATCCTCGTCGATCCTGATCCCGTATTCATCTCGCAGAACCAGGGCGACGGTTGCCAGATCCATGGAGTCGACCCCAACCTCATCGATCAAGTCAAGGTCGGGATTGAAGGTTTCAGGGGTAACATCTTCAAGTTTCAGTTCATTGATGATGATTTCGGCGATTCGTGTGATGGTCTGCTTGATATCGTTACTCATGAATTCGTGTTTTTTTGTTTTGGGTGAATTGCATTTTGCCGGAACAAACATCCTCGTTCCCGCTGGTAATCTTGAAGATAAAGTGATTTTTCGTAGTGTCGCATCTGACTTGAATATCGAGTTGTTCTTCGGGTCGGACAATTTTTCTGAATTTAACCCGGCTTAAACCCGCCATGCACCCATCGCCCGCTCCAGATTTTCTAAGAAGATCGACAACCATTTTTAACTGCGCAATTCCAGGCAGAATCGGATTGTTGGGAAAATGGCCGGAAAACCAGGGAGAATTGCCTTCAGTTATCACGGACACGGTTGTCTCGGATACTTCCATCTTTCTCATCCAATCAACAACTCAATACTAAATACAATACAGTATCTTGGTTAAATACAAAAAGTATCTCAAGGTTGGGAACATCTCCCGTCGTTGCCGGTATCCCGGCTTTGTCGGCAGGGGTGCAAACGTATACCACTTGGGCTGGAAATATACAACAGGTAAGCAAATACAGAAAGTTCCTTTTCCTGCCGACACCTATACTAGGTGTGTAATGCATTGACATGAAAAAGTATATTTCATCGCAGGCCCGGCAATTTTAACATCTTCGTGATATTTTACAAGTATAATTTCCTTGAGGTAACTGACCGGCTTTACTGGTGGAAAAGAGAAGTTTGACATTTCCTGAACTCATTGTTCTTCCAGTCAATGCATACTTTCTCAGGGTGTGGTAATAAAGATGAAAAATTTGCTCTCGATAAGGGATGGAAAAACTACTATGAAGCGAATTCCCGAACCGGAACTGATGAATGATCCTAAACAGGTCGCCATCTACGCAGGCCCTTATCTTGACAGCGCCTGCTGGCTGTTTATTCAACGCTTTCGAAAATATTTCCCCGGCCTGGTACCAACCGATGCAATTCTTGATCTTGGGTGCGGCCCGGCCGCCATCCCTCTGGCCCTGGCTGGACATTTCCCGCATTGTGAGATACATGGTGTCGAGGGGGCTCCCCGCATGCTGGCCTATGGCAAGGAGGCTGTGCAACGTAAAGGTTTGGAAAAACAGGTGCATCTTTTCCATGGTATCCTGCCGAGCACTTTTCCTCTGCCACGCGAACGCTATGAGGTGGTTATTTCCAACAGCTTTTTGCACCACCTTGCCGATCCCATGGTTTTGTGGAATGCCATCCTTAAATATGGCCAGACGTATGCAGCGATTTTGATCATTGACCTGCTGCGACCAACAAGCGAAGAAGCAGCTGAGTTTGTGGTTGACACATATATCCCGGATGCCCCGCCATTGTTGCGTAAGGACATGCTGCTCTCACTTCGTGCCGCATATACCCTGGATGAGGTAACTGCTCAATTACAGAAAGCAAATCTGGCTGAAAATCTTACTCTCACCATGGCCTCGCCGTTCCAGTTTGCGGCCCACGGCTATCTCTGCAAAGAGAGTTGAACCGTATTAAAAAGAGAAATCAATGAAACTGAGCGTTGCTGCAAATTGGGATATGGAGTTGTTGGAAGGTCTGGCGGAAATCCCCGAGGTAACTTCGGTCTACGCCAAGTTGCCTTTCGATATAGTGGGAGGGGGTAGAGCTGGGATGGTAATACCCTCGGTGGATTGGGAATCCGCCGTAGCCTATATTCGTGCAGCCCATGACCGCGACCTGTCCTTCTGCTACCTCATCAACGCCCCCTGCCTCGGCAATCTTGAACAAACCCAGGAAGGCAAAAAACAAATATTGAGCTTCATTGGACAACTGGTCGAGATAGGTGTCGACAGCGTATCGATCGCTAATTTGGCCGTATTGTCGCTGGTGCATCGTAATTTCCCGCATCTGGCTATCCGTGGCAGCGTCCTCAGTTGGCCGACCAATCTTTCACGACTCAAGTACCAGGAATCTCTTGGTGTCGATCCGCTGATCATCCCCTACAGCGAGTTCAATCGTGATTTTAAGATGCTGAGCAAAATCCGTTCCGGGCTCTCATGTGGCATGCAACTGTTCGTCAACGTCTCATGTATCTATAACTGTCACTACCTTGCCGAACATGCGTCCAGCGTGGGACACGCTTCTCAGTTGGAACACAAGACTCGGCAGGTGAGTTTTTTTCTTGATTCCTACCTCTGGCAATGTACGCGACGTCGTCTGTTGCACCCGGAACTCCTGCTGATGAGTCGTTGGATTCGTCCCGAAGATCTCCATGTATACGAAGCGCTGGGCTTTGATGAATTTAAGATTATCGATCGTTCTCGCTCCACAGCTTGGCTGTTGCGTGCCGCCAAGGCGTACGCCGATCGGCGCTACGAAGGGAATCTGCTGGACATCCTTTCGCTCGAAATGCTCGGTGATCCGGGCGGTTTCCACAGTGATATAGACAATCAGGTGCGTGAGCGCATGCGACACTACGGCAAAGAGGAACGGCATCTCATGCTGCGCATGCTTAAATTGCGGCGGCGACTCCTGACATTTGATCTCTCTATCGATAATGCTGAATTAACGGACTTCTTGGCTGGCTTTCAGAAAATTCGCTGCGCCGAAACATACTGCGAGGATTGCCGCTACTGTCACCGATATGCCGAACGTGCCGTCCGCTTTGACCGCGCGGAAGCCGAGGTGCTGGCAAAGGATATCAACGACTTACTGGAAGATTCCATGACGCTAGGTTCTTTCGGGTAAAAAGCCCGGCACTGGCCCGGATTTGCTCGCAAGGCTGATTTCTTTGCGGTGCTTTCACAGCTGATGGGCGCTGAAGGCTTGCCGCACCTGCTGCTCTAGTTGTGCGGTGGAAGGGGGATCGTTTTGATAGTCCGGTTCAAAATGATCGATAATCTTAATGCTGATGTCGTTGTCTATCCTGGAATTAAAGAGAAATTTGCCTGGCGTAAAGAGCTTGTCGGTATTGCGGAGCTGCAGGACATAGAGAGGGGCTTTGCACATCCGGGCAATTTTCATCGCCCCCTGGTTAAGGTTGCCGATTTTTCCGTCTCTACTTCTCGTTCCTTCCGGAAAGATGAAAAGATTGCCGCCGTCTTTAAGATACTGTCCCATTGTTTCCATCTGTTCAATCATCAAGCCGGAAAAACGCCCTTCACTTGAGGCCGGCAGATACCCGGATTTTTTAAGCATCCAGCCAAAGACCGGAGCGTCGAAAAAACGAGGTTTCACTATGGTTTTTTGCCGAGGGAAAAGGGTGATCAGCAATAAAGGGTCGAGGTAGGAAAGGTGGTTGCAGACAACCACCGAAGAGCGTATGGCGTCTATCTTGTCGTCGATTTCAATTTTTTGCCGGGGGGCAGTGATCCTGACAAGACGGAAAAATATCCGAAAAAAATAATAGTTTAGCCGTTGGAAAGGGGCTTCCGGTCTTTTGGCAAACAGGGCGACGGCAAGATAGGCCCAGGAAAAGAAAAAGAGAAAACCGAAAATAAACCAGGTCCAACAGGCTAGCGTTACCGCAAAATCAAGAATTCTATCGGTGAAAGATTGCGAGGAATTTTGACCGGGAGCTTGTTTCTCTGAACTCATTTTCTTTAGATAGTCTCTTCAAAGGGTTATGTGTAGAAGGCCGAGATCTGAGCGGGCATATTCTCATTCTCAGTTCCGATATTTTTTGACTCCTCAAAATCGGCAACGTCTTCGAAGATTTTCGGGAAAATCATTTCGATTCAACATCGCAGGGGCAATAACTGAACGTCACAGTCCTATCGAGGTCGAAACATTAGACAGAATGAATTATTTTGTTTAATCAGAGGCAAGTTAACTTCTAAGCCTGACCCGCTATTCTTTTTATTTGCTCTTCACTCAAAGGTCTTGTGATCCAACTCAATATTGTTTCATCATCTATATTTTTTATTTTTTCAAGGCACTCCACTAGTGCTTTTTCATGCGTTTCTGCAAATCCATAGTATTCTTTAGGCACTAACCCATTGGACATTGGAAGTAGATAGGCCTGAAATTTGTGCCCATGGCTAGGTTCACCAGATATTATTTCGATAACCTCTATCGTGAATTGGTGATTTTTTCTGATAAGCAAAAATTGATGTGTTTTAGCAAGAAGTTCACCGTCATTTAAAGGATACATATTTGCCTCATATTTTTGAGATTGATAACGTGGAGGGTATCCACTATGTTAAGGTGGCTCTCTACCGCACCGAGTGATGATGCAAGAAATTGTTGGTCAATCTGTCTTTGACAGAATAGATATAGACAGTTTGTCGGAAAAAGTCTCAATGCAATCATCAGTCTTTTTCCCTTTCATGAATGTTTTCCGATGTTTTTCAAGAAACAAGGCGTTGACTTCCGTAACAACCTCAACCCCCCAATTTAAAGCGTAAGAAAACCCAATATATTCCCCTGGCGGAGGGGGGGTGCTTGTCTCCCTTGCCTGTCGAAAGAAAACACTCAAGTCTTCTCTTGCCTCGCCGTAAGACAAATCGAAGCAGTACGCAAACTGCGGAAGCTTTTGAAGCATGTCTGTGGCGAAGTCGGCCTTGTTAATATTAGCCTCAAAATCGACTCTTTTTATCGAACACCCGGCCAATACCAGCACAGTAAGTAATATCAACACTCTCATTTTCCTGTCTCCATGGACTTGTATTTGGTAAAAAACTTATTTATCAAATCCCCATACTTCTCACGGATCTCTTCAAGATAATGGATGTCTTCCTGTTCAGCGTGTAAATTAGGGGACACCTTACCTATTTAAATTCAATAAGGTGTTCCCTCATTATTCATTCCTGCTGCCTTTGGTGGCGGCAATCAGCTTTTCGACTTCGGCGGAAATAAAGTGTTTTCGGACGTTCATGAGAATTGGTTCTATCTCAACTCAAGACGAAGCTCACGCCCCACAAACGCGGCAGCACGTTGAAGAGTCTCGATTGTGATGTTTCCTTTAGCCTTAAGAATCCGGTCAATCTGTGCGCGGCTCGTATGCATCTGCTCTGCCATCTGCGTTTTAGTAATGCCTTTTTTGAGCATTTCTTCCGCAATCTGCCATGTGATTACGCGTGTCACTGCCTCAATCTTCGCGGATTCATAGATACCCTCTTCTTTCAGGAAATCATCGAGCGTTGAACCACAATGTCTGTTTTTTTTGCTTTTCTCGCTCATGTTATTATCTCTTTCATTCGTTTTTGCGCTAACTCAATCTCATCTTTTGGCGTTTTTTGCGTTTTCTTAATGAACCCGTGCAGAATGAAAATCTGTCCTTCATGCACACAAAACAGCAACCGTACGATATGCAGGCTCGGCAAAATACAATTCTCTGTTTCTAAACATAGAAAGTAACCTAAAGTTGAACTTTCTGTATTTATAAAGCGTTCCCGCCATTGTTAGTTCTTGCCTTATTGAAGCTCAAGGCGAAGCGTACGCCCCATTGCTTTTGCAGCTCGTGAAAGAGCTGCAAGGGTCACTTTGTCGTTATCAGGATCAAGCAAGCGGTCAAGTTGAGAACGGCTTGTTTTAAGTTGTTTGGCCATTTCAATTTTATTAATCCCGCTTTCCTTCATGGCCGCCGCGAGTTGGTGAGCAATAACCCGCTTTACGGCTTGTTCCGTTGTTTCTTCGTAGGTGCCTTGTTCTTTCAAAAAATCACTGAAAGAACCCCCAACACGGCCTTTTTCAATTTCCTTATTCATGGCTTTAGTCCTTTCATTCTTTTTACGGCAACCGCTAATTCGTAATCTGGCGTTTTTTGGCTTTTCTTGATGAATCCGTGCAAAAGCACCATATATCCTTCATGCGCACAGAAAAACACCCTTGCTATTCGTCCGCCTGATAGGTTTACGCGGACTTCCCATAATCCCTTGTGTCCCTTAAGGGATTGACACAGGGGCATACCCACAGGCCAACCAAATTCAGCAACTCGAATATCATCTCCTACAGTTTTTCGGTCCTCAGGCGGCAGTTCTAAGAGCCATTCCCTGACCGGCATGCGCCCAAATTCTGTTTCAAAGAATCTTGCGGGTAATATTTTAAAGCTGTCCATACACAAATATGTACCACATGAGGTACATTATGTCAATCCGGTTTCTCTTGGCTGATGTCTTGCAACGGGGCGCGGCAAGACATCACGGCCAGCCATGCAACGGGCAGGCCTTTTCTACGCACTACGGCGACAAGTGCGCCTTGTGCTTTCGTGTGTTCGCTGTAATTCTACAGCTATCGTACTTCACTACCGTTTTTCACGAGCAGACAAGTGTTCACGCCACCAAAAGCGAAATTTTGGATGCCGGCAATTTTCGTTTTGGTGTCGGTAAGTTCACGGGTATGGCGCAGCATGCGGCAGCGTTCATCGACATTTTCCAGGTTGAGGGTCGGGGCGATAAAGCCCTGTTCCATCATATAGGTGGTTAAAATCAACTCGATGACGCCACAGGTGCCCATGGTATGGCCCATATAGCTCTTCAGGCCGGTAACCAGCGGTTTATCGCCATAAACTGCAGCAATCGCCTGGGCCTCAATGACATCGCCCATTTTGGTGGCGGTGGCGTGGGCGCTGATGAAATCGACATCAGCGGGAGTGATTGCCGCATCCTGCAGGGCCAGACGCAGGGTGGCGGTAATGCCGTCGAGGTTCGGCAGGATGAGGTCGCCACCGTTGTTGTTGCAGGCAAAGCCGATGATTTCCCCAAGGATAACGGCACCGCGCTTTTTCGCCGATTCATATTCCTCAAGCAGGACGGCGCCACCACCTTCGCCGACGACCAGACCGTCGCGGTTGGTGTCGAAGGGTCGGGGGGTGCAGTGCGGTGTGGCGTTGTAATTGACGGAACAGGCAAGGAGGTTGTCGAAAACCGCCACGGTGGTGGTGTCGTATTCGTCCGCCCCGCCGCAGATCATCGCATCCTGCATGCCGTACTTCACCATTTCATAGCCATAGCCGATGGACTGGCTGCTGGTTGTACAGGCGGTGGAAGAGGCAATGACTCGCCCGGTTATACCAAACATCCGGGTAATGTTGACCGCCGTGGTATGCACCATGGAGCGGAGATAGTCAACCGCGCCGATGGAGGAGAATTTTGTGTCAATGTCATGAAAAAAGGTTTTATAGATCTCGCGCTGGACGGTGGGGCTGCCATGGGTTGAGCCGAAGGCGACGCCCAGCCGGCCGGAGGTGATAAAGTCCTGACTGAGCCCTGATCTCTCCAAGACATCCTTGGCAACCTGACAGGCATAATAGGCCACGGGCCCCATGGTTTTGGTAAAATGCCGTTTGAAGCCGTATTCTATCGGATAATCAACGGTTCCGAAGACTCGGGAGTGAATGTGGCGGGTCAGGAGGCCGTCATCGCGCAGGGGTTTTACTCCGGACCGCCCCAGTCGCAGGTTTTCGATGATGGTATCTTTGTCGTAGCCGATGGGAGTGATGGCGGAACAGGCAGTGATGACAACGCGTCGTTTCATGGTAGGCGGACAGTGCTATTTGTTACGGGATTGCTTTATATCTTCAATATAAGCAACTATATCGTTGATTGTCCTGATGCCCATGGCCTTTTCCTTTTCGTCTCGGGTGAGGGAAAAGCCCAGGATGGTGAGTTCAATTTTTCCCAAAAGTTCGATGGCATCGATGCTGTCAAAACCATGGTCGTCGCGGAGATTGTCATCCAGGCCCGGCTTTTCAAATTCAAAATCTTCGGTGAGAATTGCTAAAATTTTATTCTGAATGTCATCTTTGGTCATAATGGAATCGAAAAGGAGAGGAATTTTTTAATATAGGTAAGAGTTACTTAGCGCTTTCTTGCTGAGCCGGTTTTGTGGAAAATCGGCTTGGATACTACACAGTTTTTTGCAATTGCAAAAGGAAATACTGAATCACCAAGAGTGCCCATCTTGATAATAACCCTGGCTAAATCACAGGAATGCTTACCGGCAAAGTTTCGCCCCTTTCGTCATGGGGCCTACAGTCAATGGGTCTACCGAATGAATCTCGAGCTCACGTACGCGACTCATATTCGACCATAGCAGCTTGTATCCTTTGAAAAATTTAAATTGGCGTACTCTGTGCGCAAATAACCGCATTTCGTCTTGGGTGGCTTCCCGCAAAACTCCTGCCGTTGCGTGCAGTCTGATCCCTGGCAGGGCTGCAAAACGACCTCGCACCATACCCGAAATAAATCCCCACATCGTCAACCGCATTGCCAGAATACAGAGCTTTGGGTTGGCTGAGTAGTGCGCGGGTAAAGTCGTCGGATATTTCTCGAAATAATATCCCTTGCCCGGCCTGGTCAAAAAGAGGGAACCAATCGGTGTGGCGTGTGGAGTTCCATCGGCATCGGTTGTTGCGAAAATGCAACTTTCTGCCTTGTTATTGACGAAGTAGCTGATTTCAGCCCAAGACTTTTCTATCTCCATGATACACCCTCCGTGTTTTAGAGATTTGTCATTGTAAACTCTATTCTGGTTTTTCGAGAATTCCTTAAGGGCTTACCATTCATGAATATTGCGAAAGCCGACCCTGGCTCCCAGCATTTCGAAGATACGGAGCAGACCGTAGCGGGTGCGGTCAAGAAAGATAAGATCAGGATTCACCAGAAAATAGTTCCGCAAATGCTGATAACCGCGCATTATTTTCCAGCCTTCCGCCATCATCTGGGGATGCATTCGGAAATCAAACCATTCTTCAGCATACAAACGGCCGTACCACCTGCACATCGCGTCGGAAAGCTCCCGGACTTTCACTATGATCGCTTGATCCAACTCTGATGGGATCAGGCCCAGGGTGATCATCAACTGAAAATGGGTTTCACTGTCCTGATGGGCTGCGGCAACAGTCAGTTGTCTATAATGTTCGACAACAGTCGGCGTAAAGCGTTTGACGCAGCCAAAATCGACCAGACCGATTGTGCCGTCATCACCAATGATGAAGTTCCCCGGATTGGGGTCGGCATGGATGGTATGCAGGTTGTACAGGCTTTGAGTCAGCAATTCATTCAACAGCTGGGCAACGGAATCCCTGGCCTGTTGCGGAGGGGAGCCCGCAAGCCAGAGATCCAATGGTTTCCCGTGCATCAGGGTAGTGGTCAGTACGGTACATGAGGTCAGCTCTGGATGAACCTGAGGGATATTTATCCCGTCCATCTGCAGGGAATCGAAAAAAAAATTGAGATTTTCGGCCTCTTGCAGATAATCTACCTCTTCATGCAACCGGGCAGCGATCTCATCGATGGTCGGGATCAGATGTTTGTCAGGGATAAGCGGTCCGAGCAAGCGGCGAATCAAATCGACATCACCTTCAATGGTCTTGGCAATTCCCGGATATTGGATCTTGATCGCCAAAGATTGACCATCCATCGAGACAGCGCGATGGACCTGCCCCAGACTGGCCGCCGCGAAAGCCACGGTGTTAAACTGGGCGAAGGTCTCTTCCAGAGACCGCCCTAAGCCGGTTTGTACGACTTGACGCACGAGAGCGCGGTTGATGGGAGGCACTTGATGATATGCCCTCGCCAACTCACGGCAGGCCCCTTCCGGCAACAGGTTCACCTCCAGGCTGAGTTGTTGGGCCATCTTCAACGCCGTCCCTTTCAGCAAACTCAGTCCTTGAAATAATGCCTGGGCGCCTTCAAGGGTGGCCTGTTCCTTCGCCTGCAATCGTCCTGCTGCTGTGAGAAAGGGACGCTTCGTGTAATAGGTCAGGATCTTTTTTCCAACCCTGGCCGCCGTTTTGCCGCCGGCGAGGCCGCGTTTCAATCTGCCGGTGGGAATATCATCTTTCATCCATGGCCTCCATAAATCGCCGTTTGACCTTGGAGGCGGTCGTTAGCGGATCGATAAAATGGTCCAACCGTGGCAGGATATGGGTCTTGAATAGAAAAATCGTAATATCGAAGATTTTGTTGGCAATGCCGGCTTTCAGCAGGGTACAGGCCAGATCCAGGCCTCGGTCAATGAGCACGCTGGTGTTGCTAAAAGCTTCCGAGGTATCGGTCAGCCAATAGTGGACTGCACCAAGATAGGAGTCCATGAAAAACTGGCTGATCAGCCCCCGAAAGACCTGTTCGGGAATCTCTCCCACTTCGGCGGCGGCGGCCAGCATATCATCGATGGCGGACAAAAAAGCCGTTCGAATCGGTTTCAACCGGGACCAATCTCCGCTACCGCCAAACAGCACCAAGCGAAAGGTCTCGCTGACAAATGTGCGATCCGGCAGAAAGAGATTCAAGCTGGTCTCAAAAAAGGTCTGAAGCTGCTCCTGCAGGCTGAAGGTGTGAAAATCTTCCACCTGTTGGAGAATACCAATGCAAGCCTGGACGTGGTCCTGATAATAGCCATAAAGGATAGTCTCTTTCGTTGGAAAATAATTGTATATCGTTGCCTCACCCATGCCGGCATTCTTGGCAATTCCTCGCATTGTTGCCGACTTAAACCCTTTTTCTGAGATCAAATCGACAGCAGCACGGATAATTATCCGGCGGTTCTCTGTTTTCTGTTCCTGGTTTATCTTCATTTATGATATCTCGCTATGTATTAATGCGTTTGTAATGCTATTTAATATATAGTTATTTCGCTTAATGTCAACAAAAGGTTGCGATTTTTGATTGAATCACCGATGGCGCATTGACTCTTGAGAAGCAGGAGAGTATGATTATATCACACCATTGCATAAGGAGAAAAGACAATGCAAACGGAAAAAGCTGAAAGGATAACCATTACCTTACCGCCTGAAATGCTCGCATCGATCAAGGATAAGGTGCGGTCTGGAGCCTTCGGTTCCACCAGTGAACTTATCAGAGAGGCGATGCGTTTATGGCAAAAGAAAGAAGAGGAATACGAAACGCGGCTTTCTTTAATTCGCGACCGTTTGGCAAACTCGACCCAAAGCGGTACCCCTGTACCGCTGGATGATGCTTTTAAAACAATCGAGCGGTTGCACCAACAGCGAATAAAAAAGAAGCTTGATGAAAAAATATAATGTTTACCTGATGCCGGATGCGATCAAAGACCTTGAGGCCATCTATGGTTATATAGCAAACAAAAGCGGCTACCCCGAGAGAGCGTGGGCGTTCGTTGAAAAACTTCGACAAAAATGTCATGAGCTGGAAACCGCGCCCCTGCGCGGGCAACAAAGAAATGACCTGATGAAAAACCTGCGGATTATGCCGCTCGATAAAAAAGCCGTGGCAGCCTTTCTTGTTGATGAAGAAACGCAGGCCGTTCTCATTCTCAACATCTTTTATGGGGGCAGAGATTATGAAGCTCTGATAACTGCGCCCCCAAAATCACAATGTGAGTGAGCAAGGACTTTTCTGGGGGAATTGGAAGATATTCGATTTCTCTTATGTGCCGATATCAAGCACCATTTCGGTCATATCGTCATCTTCAACGCCCGGCACCCGTTTAAACCCGAACTTCTGTCCGAATGTAATCATCCGCGGATTACTCTTCAGGATCTCCATCCACAGGGTTTTGATCCCTATTTCCTTGGCAATGGCAATGCAATAATCCATCAGGATAATGCCAACCCCCTGGCCTTGCCAGCGGTCACCAACGACAAAGGAAAGCTCGGCGTTGTCGGGATCGACGAATCTGTTCAGCCTGACATCGCCGATAATCGATTCCTCGTCGCCCTTTACAACCGCCAGGAAGGCGAGATCCCGGTCATAGTCAATCTGACAATAGCGTGCCAGATTGTCATGGGGCATATTGATACGGCGCTGGCAAAACCGATAAAAAACCGATTCATCCGATAAGGACTCAAAAAAACGACGTAAGGCCGGCTCGTCCTCGCCGCGGATTGGGCGAATGTGAATGGCCGTGCCATCCCGCAATTCCGATTCCCTTTCATATTTGAAGGGATAGGGAGGGATTGAAAGATGCAGAGGGCAGAGATCGCCCTTTGTCCACCGGTATTCCTTCGGCAATTGTCTGTCGATGTGAATATCGACATCAAAGACGTGAATCCCGTCACTTTCGGTCAGCAGAAAGGGGTTGATATCAATTTCGCCGATCTGCGGCAGATCGATAATCAGTTGCGAGAAGCGCACCAGCATCTCTTCGAGGGAGCGCAAGGCGCCATGGTAGGAAGGGATGCTTTGCATATACCGATATATTTTTGTCTCCTCCATCATCCGCCTGGCAAGGGTCTGATTCAGAGGGGGCAGGCCTATGGCATAATCCTTCTCCGCTCGCAGGTATTCTCCTCCGAGACCGAAAAGTATTACCGTCCCGAAATTCTTGCTCTTTTTGGCACCAATCGCCAACTGGTAGCCAATTTTTATGACCATTGGCTGGAGGATCACCCGGGCCTTCGAGTCTTCAAGGGAATGGATGAGGTTTTGCAAGGTGGCAAAGGCGTTTCGCACCTCACGGTCATCTCGCAGGTTGATCAGTACTCCTCCCTTCAACACCCGATTGTGAACGGTCAAGGAATCAATTTTCATCACCACCGGATAGCCGATACGGCGCGCCTCGGACACCGCCTCTGCTTCATCGCCCGCTCCCACCGTTTCGATTACCGGAATGCCGTACGACCTGACTAAATCGAATGCCTCATCCATATGCAGCGAGAACCGCTTTTGCTCCATGCTGCCTCTCAGGATTCTTTCTGCAATAGCCGGATCAGGAGAGAAATCTTTCACAAGAATTTCCGGTGTTTCCTGCAACAACTTCAGGTTGTAATCGTATCGATACATATACATGAAACTCTTGACAGCCTGTTCGGGCGTATAATAGGTCGGGATACCTTTGTTGTTCAGAAAGGCAATTTCACTAAGAGCAGTCTGTTCTCCGCACCAGGTAGTAAACAGAGGGATTCCCGGATTGCCTTGGGCGGCATCCACAATCGCCTCGGCAATCTTTTTCAAGTCAGTTCCAGGTAAGGGTATACAAATTACCAGAATACCGTCGATTTCTTTATCCAGCAGACAGGTTTCGATGGCCAGTTTGTACTCGGTAGCGGATGCGTCGGCAAGGAGATAGAGGGGATTGTTCAACTCCCGTTTGATGGACAGATTGTCGCCGATGGTTTCCAGGGTAGCCCTGCCTGGTGTTGCCAGTGCGCCGCCCATCCCTTTCAGTGCATCGATGGCTAATTCGGAGGGGGCGAAGGAGTTGGAGATGATCGCCAGCCGTTTTCCCTTCGGTCTTTTCTGTTTAGCCAGCGTTTCGACCATATAGAGAAGATCAACCATGTCGTTGACCCTTAAGCCACCGGCCCTTTTGAACACCGCTTCATAGATCAGATCTTCCTCGGCAAGACAACCGGAATGGGTTATTGCCAGCGAGGAGAAGATATCGGCCTTTCCCGATTTGACAACGACGATGGGCTTGGTTTTTGCGAAGCTCCGCATCGCGGTCATGAACCGTCGACCATTGTTGATATTCTGGATGTGCAGGAAAATTGCCCGGGTGCTGCCGTCCCCTCCCAGGTAATCGATAATATCGGAGAAATTGATATCCAGCTTGGCGCCAAGTGAGATAAAATAGCTGAACCCAACCTCTTTGCTTATCGCCCGTTCGAGAAAGGCCGTAGAAAAGATGCCGCTTTCCGAGATAAAGGCGATATTACCTTTCTTTGGTATCTCCGGATACAGACTGGCGTTCAGATTACTGGCAGGTCGCAAAAACCCAAAAGAATTGGGGCCGAGAACCCGGCAACCATGCATCGCCGATAACTTCTCAAGTTGCTCGGAAATTTGATAGGCATTGTTGCAGCGGTTTTTATATTCCGGAGCCAGGAGGACAACCCCTTTCACCCCTTTTTGGCCGCAATCCTTGAGAACAGCCTGCAGATTTTCAGGATGGGTTGCCACCATGGCCAAATCGATCGGATGGGGGATGTCACAGACGGTTTTATAGGCCTCGACGCCCTGCACCCCACCCATGTTGGGAGCGACCGGATGGACGATTCCTTTGAATCCTTTACCGATCAGGTTTCGGAAAATATGATAGCCAATATCCTTTTCGTCCTCGCTCGCACCGATAACGGCTATCCTCTGTGGTTTGAAGAGAGCCTCCAGGTTCTTGATCGACATGTGCCAATACCTCCCAAAGAGGGAAATTCTCACTCCTGTCAATACGCGTTGCAACGGATCAAAATAGGTATATCACTATGATCGGCAATTACCAGATATTTTTATATCTCACTGAAACGTTTGGATAAAAAGAGGTTTGATGTTCAGTTCATGTTTATGTTGCTCTACGTGCCAAAGATCATAGGCAACCTGATGTCCCATCCAACTTTCCGGGCTTCCACCAAAGGCAATGGACAAACGAAACGCCATTTCCGGTGAAATTCCTGCATGGCCGTTTATAATTTTCGACAGAGTTTTACGGCTGACACCGAGAGCAATTGCGGCTTTGGTAACAGACAGGCCCATGGGGTTAAGCCATAAGCCGCTGAGAATTTCACCGGGATGTGGGGGGTTGTGCATTCTCATAGTCTCACCTAATGATAATCTTCATAATCAACAATTTCAGCGTCTCCGTTCTCAAAACGGAAAGTAACACGCCAATTTGCCTGCACGGTTACAGCCTAGGTCTTTTTTCTTTCACCCTTCAATTCGTGGAGGGCAAGAGTCGGGATCTGCATGTCTTCGACTGCCCTGGCTTGATTAAGCTGGGCCAGGATGAGTCGCAACCGCTCGGCATGCTTTGCCTGGATTCCCGCCAAACTTCCGGTAAGGAAAAATTTCTTCAATCCTTTATGCGCAAAACTCCTTATCATCTCTTTATCGTAACCCCTGTGTTCTCACATTGCAACCATATTGGTTACATTTATTTTGCCACGTTCTCCAATTTCGTGTTCAATCGTGCTTCCTTATTGGCAAAGTCGTAATAATGCCAGTATTGCACCATTATCGATATTGCCCTGGAAATGAGGCGTGGATTGATACGCCACGCCTTTCTCAGCACCTTCCAGAACATTCGCCGCACCCTGGTCGGGACTTTGAAATTAAAATGATATACTATGCGAATAATTAGCGGGATGCGGTGCAAGGTCTTCCTGCGGGTCGAGTAAAGTTCGGTGAAATAGCTGATGCCTGCCAACCAGGCAATAATTCGGCGCTCGAAATTCTCTGGATCGTAAATGCGCTTAAAGAGGTTTTTATGGCCGGTGTATAGCTCTTCCAGGGTCATATTTTTCGGAATGATGTTGGTGGTCAGGTGCCAGAATCCGCGAAAATCCTCAACCAGGCGATTTTCTTTTGCCATGCGCTCGTAGAGGGGCGTGTTTTTCGGGGCGTTGAGTACGCTGACCGAGGCGATAGGGCTTGCCGTATCTTCGAGATATTTTTCAACATCAGTGAAAACCTCGGAAGTATCGTGATCAAAGCCGACGATCATGCCGATAAACGGCACAATCCCGTAACTCGATATGCGCGGGATCACCTCGTAGGGATCGTATTGAAACATCTGACCCTTATTCACCTCATCAAGGCATTCCTTCTTGGTTGTCTCAAGGCCAATGAATATGACGCTGAAGCGGGCATCGGCAAGCAGTTTCAGGATCTCTTCATCGGCGCCGATCTTCACCGTCGCCTGGGTGCTGAAGGAAAGGGGACTTGAAAGGGTCCGGTTCCAGGTGATGATCTCGGTGAGAAGATCCGTTGTGAATATTTTGTTTACATAGAAATTGTCATCTGAAAAGAATACCGTCTCGGCGCCGGCGGCCTGGGCATTCTGCACCTCACGCATGATATGCGCTATTGGTTTGCTCCGGTATTTTCTGCCGATGACCCGCACAACGTCGCAGAAGTCGCAATTATTCGGGCATCCCCGGCTGGTTTGGACGGAAAAATAGAGATAGTTCCGGGCGTTGATATACCTTAGGTCAGGCGCCGGGCTGTCTGCCATTTTAATAAAGTCCAGCTGTTCATAAACGGCCCCGGCCTTGCCTGCGACCCACTCAAGGAGAAATCTCGGCCAGGTATATTCGGCCTCGCCGATGAACAGGTAATCGGCAATTGCTTCAACCGCTTTCGGGTCAATCGTCGCGTATATCCCTCCGACCGCCACGGAAACGCCCCGCTCCCGAAAGCGTTGGCAGATCTCCTGCATACGCTCGAACTGCAAGGTGTAGCCGGTAACGCCCACTAGATCACATTCGATATCCCAGTTAATGCGGTCAACGTTCTCATCACAATAAATGTATTCAATGTCGAGGTCGGGTGGGGTGAGGGCGATCAAGGTGAGGAGGGCTGCATTGGGCATAAGGGTCTTATGTTTGCCCGCTATATCGATAGCCCCCTGCATGGCCCAGAAATTTTCCGGACATTTCGGATTGACGAGGTAGATGCGCTTTTTTCCCATTGGCTAATGCCCTGGTGGAATTTACAACTGTGATGTATCAATGGATAAATCGATCAAAGTGATACCATTCAAAGGGATGTTGCCGCAGTGCCTTTTCCATAAGATCGGCGTACTGCTGGGCGGCTTCTTCAATGGCCCTCTGTCTTTCTTGCCGGCATTTCGCCTGGATGAAAATCGGACCTGCCAAGGGCATGTGGTAGCTGTTCCTGCCGACGCGAAACGCGAAAAATACGAAGAGCGGCGCACCGGACAGCAGGGCAAAAATAAAAGGTGCTCCCGGGAGATAGGCGTCACGGCCGAGGAAGGTGACACGCACCTTGCGTTGATCGCTTCGCCAGACGATATCTCCGGCAATAGACACCAAGCCCCCGGATCGCAAGACGCGAAAGGTTTCGACCGCCGAAAAGGGTGAGTTGTCGGTTTGGTCGACGCCGATGATGGTTACTCCGGAGCGGCGCAGATCGTCTTTTTGCAGCCGCTCCACCCCTTCTTTTTCCTTCACCCCCATATAGAGAAGGAGTTGCAGGTTTGTTCGCTGTTTTTTTAAGAGCGTTGCCGCCATTTCCCAGTTGCCGAGGTGCGACATAAGAAGAATGCCGCCTTGCCGACCGATGACCGCATCCAATTTTTCCAAGCCCTGGGAGGTGTAGGTCGTCGTTTTGCCATGACTTGCAAGATACCTGTCGAGATGGATGCTGGTAAAATTCTGGTATTGGTGAAAGGTACAGTAAAGCTGATACAGCCTTCCCTTCTCCGGATAGAGGGCGGCATAGAAGCGACGGCTTTCCGCAACCCGCGGTGAAATGACAAAAAAGCCTGCGGCAATGATCCGCGAGGTGAGGACAAATAACCAGGAGCCGCACAGGCCGGCGACCCGGACAAGAAGTGTATACCAGAAGCCGGTCATGATCGAAAGAGAGAAAAGATTCGGGACCAGATAAGTCTCGTGAACGTCGTCGAATTACGGAGAAAATCACGCCAGGGGCGAAAATGGCTGATGCGCGCACCTTTTTCCTGATAAATTACCCGGATCGGCACTTCCTGAGTTGCGATGCCCTGCCGCTGTGCCAGCACCAGGATCTCCACCTCAAACTGGTATCTCCTGGCTCGGGTCTTCAAGTCAAGGGCCTCCGGCAGGGGATAGAGCCTAAAACCGGACTGGGAGTCTGCCACCCAGGGCCCGCCGGCCACCCATACCCAGAAGTTGGAAAAGGTGCGACCGAACCGGCTGGTCCACGGCACGTTGCTATTATCATGCATGCCCCGGCGCTTGCCGATGACGATACACCTTTCGCCATCTTTGACCGCTTGCAGCAAGGCCCCGGCATCTTCAGGATTATGTTGGCTATCGCCGTCAAGGGTGATTGCCCAATTGCATTGTTGCGCTAGAGCTGCGGCAAAACCGGTAAGGAGAGCCGCGCCTTTCCCTTGGTTTGTCGCATGGCGCAGGACCGTGATGCCCTCAATTGCACCAAGGATTTTGCCGGTAGAATCGGTTGAGCCGTCATCGACGACAAAAACCGGCAGGCCGAGATTCTGCGCCCTGCTGATAACCTCGCCAATATATACACTATGGTTATAAACCGGGATAATAATTGCCGGTCGGATGAGTAGCGACAAAGCTTGACTGCCAAGCTTGGAGCGTGAGGCTTTCATCGGGCCGGACCGCCAGCCGCGGGGAGAGAGGCGAAGGCCAGCGACCAGGTGCCCGGCCCCATGTGGACCCCGGAGGTCAGTGACAGGGGAGTAAGAAGAATCTCCGCCTGCGGCAGCAGGGAGCGAATGTGTTCTTGCACCGTGCTTGCTACCCACTGCTCATTGTCGGAATATTGAAGCAAAATCAATGGGGTGGCAGCTCTATCGTAGCGCTGCCCAAGCTTTTCCACGGCGAAAGCCAACTGCCCCTTGCTGCTATGGACAAGGCCCACTTTTTTCACCCCATCGAGCGTCGGACTGATAATCGGTTTCATATGCAGCATGTCGCCGAAAAAGCCGCTCGCCTTTGAGACTCGACCGCCGGCGACCAGATATCTCAGCTCATTAATAAAGACATATTCGCTGCACTCGGCAACAAGGTTTTGCGCAAGGGCAAGGATTTCTTCCGGGGTGTCGAATTTACTGGCATGGCGGGCGGTGAGGAGAGCAATAAGTGCAAGTCGTCCGGAGGCAGCCCCGGTATCGATAACCGTCAACAGTTCGCCCAGGGCATTTTCCTTTTTCCAGGCCATGGCGGCATCATAATTGCCGGTAAAGGCGGCGCCGACGGCGAGATAGAGGGATGGCCCGAACTGCTGACAGATACTTCGATAGTGCTGCTGCCGCTCAAAGGTCGAGGCCTGGGCGGTGGTTATTTTGCAACCCAGGCGCAGCAAAGGGTAGATCTGTTCGGCGGTGTACAGGCTTTCAGGCCGGCAATCGTCGCCGACTATGATGTAGCTGTCAAGCAGGGTGATGCCAAGGCCCTCGGCCATCGCCCTCGGCAGTGAGCCAGCCGCATCCGTTACCAGGTGGAGACTTGGTCTTTCTCCGGCTGCCGGTACGGGTTTAAAACTGCCCTGATCAATTGCCGCATCGTTCCACTGGACGATATCGCCGAAGGCGTCAAGACGTCCGCGCAACTGGTCCGGGTCCGGGGTATGGATATGGATCTTAAGGAAGGATTCATCTTGAACCACCACCAGGCTCTCCCCCAATTTGGCAAGGTTGTCGCGGACGGTTGCTTGGTTTGACGCGTAGTCGTCGCCGGCGATCTGCTTGTCGTCCAGTTGGAGAACAACATCGACACAGTAGCAGTCGCTAAGGTCTTGGCGAAAAGCACTATCGATTGCCAGCCTGCCGGCAAAGATGTCGAAAATGGAGGTGGTTGCCGCAGTCTGTTGCGTGAGGTGCCGGAAAAAGCCATCAAAAAAAATGTACATGGCCAAGGCCCCGGAATCGACTACCCCGGCTTTTTTCAAATCGGGGAGGAGTTGCGTGCTGGCCAGAACCGCCTTTTGCAGGGCGAGGCAGAGGGGCGAATAGAGGGTGGGCAGCTCGGCATGGGCCGCTAGAACTGCGGCCAGGCTGTCAAAAACCGAAAGCATGGTCCCGTCGCAGGGACGGGCAATAGCCTGCCAGGCTTTATCCCTGCCGAGAGCCGCTTTTTCAGCCAGCTGGCTAAAACTCTCTGCCTGACAAAATTCCCGGAAGAAGGCGGCGGCAATATTGCCTGAGTTGCCGGTGGCGGAGCGGGCTAAGAGATGGCGGGTTGTCTCGTTATTTTCGCTCGGATTGCGCAGCGGTGCCAGGCTGATGCGCAGATTGCTTCCGGTATCGCCGTCAGCCACAGGGAAGACATTGATCCGATCGAGAAGATCGGCCCAAGCCGCAAGACAGGCATAGGCTGCGGCAAAACTGTCGCGGGGAGTGCTCATTTTTTGAGAAGCCGGACAATGGCTGTCCAGTCATATTTACCGTTTTTGGTTACCGGAATCCGTTCAACTTTTTTTATGCGACGCGGCAGGGCGTAGGCTTCAAGGTTAAGGGCCAGGCTTTTTTTAATTGCCTTGCTATTGGCCGCATCGCCCTCTATCAAAGCGACGATGCAGTGTTCGCGTCCGCCTGTTTCGGGCAGGGCCATGACCACACAGTCGCTCACTCCCGGTTCCTTTTTAATGAGAAGGCTAACCTCTTCAAGATCGACTCGCTTACCGCCCACCTTGGTGACGGTATCTATCCGACCCTGGAGGGAGAATTGGTCGGTGCCTTCGGCTTCCACCCGATCGCCGGTGGTAAAGAAACCGGCTGCATCGACCGGCAGTTCTGGGGAAATAAAGGGGGAGTGGACGGCCAGGCGAGAATCGATGATTTTCCACTGAATCGGCGAAAAGGGGGTGAAGAACTCTTCGCCCTGCGATCTGTTTCTCGTGGCAATGCCACCGGTTTCGGTGGAACCGTAAACCTCGACAATGCCATGCGCATTCTGTCTGCAAAACATCTCATTGTCTTCTCTGTCCAGCATGCCGGCCGAGGAAAAGGCAAGGCGCAGAGACATCTTTTTATGCCGCAAGACCCGGTAATGCACCGGGACGCTGGCGAGAACAGTAGCCTTCTGGGCATTAGCGCTAGCTACAATCTCGTTGGGAAAAGATGGCGTTTCGCCTACGACAGTCGCCGAAGAAACAAGCGGCAGGATAACCGAATAAAGCAATCCGTAGATATGGTAGGGCGAGACGGTCGCCAAAATGCAATCATGTTCCGTCACGGCAAAACGCTTTGCCAGGAAAAAACCTTCGCCGAAAAGATTCTCGGCGGTTTTCGACCAGACCTGCGGCGTGCCGGTGGAGCCGCCGGTGAAAATGCGCAGCAATTCCGATTGCGGCAAGGCCCGCGGCGTGAGCGGCATCTTGGTAAACCCTGGTGCTTGCGGGCAGAGCACTTTTACTCCTTCCGGAAAGTCTCTGGTTGTATCGGCAATGGCGGTTGTGAAGCCCGTAGTTTGCTGCAGTTGGGCAAGGGCATTGGCGGAAAAAGCATAGGGCAGCAAGAGGGTGGGGCCACCGCCAAGAGAGGCGAGGAGTGCAGCAGCCATTATCGCCTTGTCTTCGGCGGCCAGACAGACGGCTGCCGGTTGTTGCATTTCGGCAAAGGCAATACGCAAATCGACTGCCATTTTATATACTTCGCCAAAGGTGGCACCGGCCCGAACAAATTCCTTGTCCGGGTATCTGGGCCCCTGCAGCAAGTTCTGCAGGGCATTATCAAGGCTATTTGTCGAATAATGCGCTGTCATCTTCCCTGTTTACCGTCCTGCCGAAGGATTGTCCGGCAAGGCTTCTGTCGCGTGGCCTGAAGGTGTTGCCATCCATTTCTCTTTTTACGACCTGCTTGAACAGCTTGGCCATTTTAATTCGTTGCGGCTCTTCATGATAAAAGGTGTTCCAGGCATAATCAAGCAGCCCCTGGAGTTTTTCCGGGCTCATATGCTTTG
Organism: uncultured delta proteobacterium; assembly: GCA_903875445.1. GTDB lineage: Bacteria > Desulfobacterota > Desulfobulbia > Desulfobulbales > Desulfocapsaceae > Desulforhopalus_A. The sequence goes on from CAIQWD010000069.1 coordinate 44,878, forward strand.
GCTGAAAGACCACCTGGTCGGCGGAAAAATCATTCCAATCATGGGAGAGGATGCGGTTTTGCCGGTTCAGTTCGTCATAGGCTTTGGTGTGCGGAAAGGGGGTGAGGACGGTGAATTCGGCAAGGTCAAGCTCAATCTCAAGGAGGAAATCGATGAAACGTTTGATAAAATCCTCGGTGTGCGTGTCGAGCCCCAGTAAAATTGTGCCTTCCACCATGATGCCGTGGTCGTGGTAGCGTTTGATCCGTTCCTTGATATAGTCGGAGGTGTCGAAGACCGCCTGATAAACGTACCAGGCCCCGGCCCGGGCCGCTAGATCGAGGACCTCCGGCTTGTCTTCGATGGGATGCGAACACCAGTTCTTCTTCAGGGGAATCATCTCGCGAAACAGCTCCATTTCCCATTTGGTGTCCTGGGCCAGGGAGTTGTCGACGATGAACAGCCGGTTATTGTTGATTCCGGCCATCTCGGCCACGGCCTTGTCAATGGGGCGGGGGCGAAAGGCTCTGCCCCCTAGATAGGATACGGCACAGGGATAGCAATTAAAGCGGCAACCGCGCGAGGCATGCACCAGATCAACCATCTGCACGCCTTTATGGTTGTAGAGTTTGCGGTTGAGGATATCCCGGCGTGCCGGACCAACCAGGGCTATATCCGGGCGTTGGTTGATATAATCATAGCAAGGCTGTAATTTGTTATGCCGGAAGTCGTCGAGCACCTGCTCCATCCGTCCTTCGGCTTCACCTAAAAAAACCGCGTCGGCGTGCTCCATGGTTTCTTCGGCGTGGAGCATAGTGGCAATGCCGCCGAAGATGACCTTGATGCCTCTTTTACGGTAGGTGTCGGCTATTTCCCAGCCTCTTTTTACCTGAATTGTAAGCATCATGGAGATGCCGACCAGATCGACCGCCTCGTCAAAATCAATGGCCTGCAGATTCTCATCGACAAAATCGACGTCGACATAATCGGGAAGGGTGGCGGCAAAGACTACCGGGCCATGCGGCGGCAGATGAAACTCGGTTTGTCGGTCGAGTTTCGACCATTTCGGATAGATAAGTTTAAATTTCATTTTCAATGAGAGTTTTTTGCTAAAACATTCCGCCATTAACGGAAATTACCTGGCCGGTGACGTAGGAGGCGGCATCCGAGCAAAGAAAGCCGACGACCCTGGCAACCTCTTCCGGCCTGCCGATACGGGCCATGGGGATCAAGGTCTTGATGTGATCTTTTGGGGCTTCTTGAATCATGGCGGTTTCGATCAGGCCTGGTGCCACGACATTCATACGGATGCCGAGGCGCGCGACCTCGGTTGCGACCGACCTGGAAGCCGCATTCAGACCGGCTTTGGCCGCCGAATAGTTGGCCTGGCCACGGTTGGCCATAAGTGAGCTGGCGGAGGAAATGGAGACAATGGACCCCTTGCGCCTGCGCACCATCTTTTCGATCACCGGCCGGGTCATGTTATAAAAGCCGGTCAAGGTGGTGTCGATGACCGACTGCCAATTTTTTGCCGGCATCATCATGAACAAGCCGTCGGCGATGATGCCGGCGTTGTTGATGAGGACATCGATTCTCCCGAGTCGTTCAGCAATATCCGCGACCGCCTTTTCCGTTGCCTGGCCATCCCTGACATCGAACTGATAAATTTCACCTTGGCCACCAAGCTGTACGACCGTCGCCAAGGTCTGTTCCGCCCCGTTTTTATCACTCATGTAGTTGATTACGGTGTAGTATCCTTGCTGCGCCAGCTCAAGGCAGATGGCCCTGCCGATTCCCTTGCTGCCGCCGGTGATAATGGCAATTTTCCCTTCGTCTGAATCCGTCATTTTTTTCACTCACGCTTGAAAGAGCTGGAGAGTCATTCTGCCGATGAGGGTATTGTCCAGGTGTTGTTCGCAGGACACTTCCCGGAGATTGGAAAAACTATAGATATTTTCGGCCCGGGACAGGATTTTGCCGCCAAAGGGCAGGTAATCGATAAAAAAATCGGCCTTTTTAATGCCTACCAGCCAGCCCATCTTTTCCGAATCAAGTCCCTTGGTTTGAATTCTGTCCCAACCGTTGCATACCCCTGCCGTCTGCGCCGCCAACTCCACTAAAATCAAAGAAGATATCCCGTTTTCATCGGCCAAAGGCCAAGATTTATCGACCCAGCAGATTGCCAGGGCATGCTGTCGGTCAACCTCAAGTATCTCGCTCACCAGCAGCATGTTGCCACGATGCGGGAGGAGGTCTTCCAGGGATATATGCGAGAGAGGTAGAATGTTCATGGCAAAGTATCGACACTGATACCTTATTATTTGTGAAATCGCCACCAAATTAGATGACAAATTCCTGTTCGTTCTATAAGATGGCGGCGTAGGAATTCTTCGATGTCGTTTGAAAATAGTTAAGTCAATACGCCATGTAATTCCATATGGCGGGGAATTGATCTGTCGCCACATGAGGGGTGTAAGCGGCATTGGTCGTTCCCCCAATCCGTGTTCAATCTTTTCGACAAAAAATACGAAATTATGCAACAACTTATACAAGAACTGAAAGTCAAACTCATAGATATTCTCAACCTTCAAGACGTAACTCCCGAAAAATTTGATGAAAATGCCCAGTTGGTCGGTGGTGAACTGGGGATCGACTCCATTGATGTCTTGGAAATGGTGGTCATGGTTGAAAAGGATTACGGCATTATCATCAACAACCAGGAGGTTGGTGAAAAGGTCTTTTCATCCCTTGTAAACCTTGCCCGCTATATCAAAGAAAACTCCTCCAGGGCATCTTCTTGACGGACGCAACAGTCTATATTGCAGGAGCCGGGATCATCAGTGCATTTGGCTCGGGTCTTCCAACTACGGAAAAGGCCTTGCGGGCCAACCGCTCGGCGATCAAACCCCTGACACTCTTTTCCTTGCTGCAGGGGATACCTTTGCCGGTAGGGCAGATTGATGGCCTGGATACGCCATCGTCTCTGCCGAGAACCCACAGGTTGGCGCGGATTGCCGCCAGCCAGGCAATGGCCGGGGGCAGTGGCCCGCCCGATGCGATAATCATCGGCACCACAACCGGGGGCATTGCAACCACCGAAGAGTTGCTGCGCAAGCTGGAAGACAACAAGGAGCTGTACCGGTATCACGGTTTAAATACCGTTGCCCAGTTTCTTGCCCGGGAATTTGGCTGCAATGGACCGGTACTCACCGTTTCCACGGCCTGTTCTTCCGGGGCCGTGGCCATTGCCATCGGCCTTTCGCTGCTCCGCAGGGGGCGCGCCAGGACAGTGCTTGTCGGCGGAGTCGATTCTCTCTGCCGTCTCACCTATTTCGGCTTTCATTCTTTGCAGCTTGTTGATCGTAACGGCTGCAGGCCTCTTGATGAAAATCGCCAGGGGATGGCTGTTGCCGAAGGCGCCGGCATGCTTCTTCTGACCACCAAAGCACCGCATGGCCGGCACGCCGAACTCCTCGGCGCCGGGCTGTCCTGCGACGCCTACCATGCCGCCGCCCCGCATCCAGAAGGCCAGGGCGCTTTTATGGCGATGCAGAATGCGTTGACCGATGCCGGTCTTCAACCCGAAGATATTGGCTATATCAACCTGCACGGTACCGGTACCCCGGACAACGATCTCGCCGAATCAAAAGCGGTGCGCAGGCTTTTTGCCGTGCCGCCGCCGCTTTCTTCGATCAAAGGGGCCACCGGCCACAGTCTGGCCGCCGCCGGCGGCCTTGAGGCGGTAGTGTCGGCAATTGCCGTAACCCAAGGTTTGATGCCGGCCAATACCGGCTTGCAGAAGGTCGATCCCCTGCTCGGCCTGACCCCGCTGGCAAGCCCGGCGGAGGGCTCGGTCAAAGCGGTGTTGTCCAACTCCTTCGGCTTTGGCGGTAATAACGGTTCGCTGGTGATTGGGGCGTCCGGCGCATTTCCGCGACACTCCTCGATTCAATCTTGTGGAGCCTTAGCCATCCACGGCTATGCCTGCCTGAGCGGAGCGGGAAATACCATGGCCACCATGGAGCAGGTCAGCCGTGGTATTTCTGTGGCCGGCATGGCCGGTATGGACCACGTTTCGGAAAACCTGCCGCCGCAACTCATTCGTCGGCTCAAGCGTTTGCCGCGCATGACTTTGTCGCTTGCCCTCATGGCCCAGCAGGATTCCGGGCTTGGTGACCAGAAACCGGGTGCCGTTTTTATGGGCACAGGCTGGGGAGCCCTTTCGGAAACCCATGATTTCCTCGCCCGTCTTACTGCGTCCAAGGAACAGTTTCCAAGCCCCACCGATTTTGTCGGTTCCGTTCACAATGGACCGGCCAGCCAGGTGGCGATCATGTTTGCCGCAACCGGGCCGAATATTACCGCCAGCGGTGGCGATTATTCTTTTGAGCAGGCGCTGCTTACCGCCGACCTCATGTTCCATGACTCGCAGCGACCGGCCTTGATCCTCGGTGCCGACGAGGGGCATACCACCTTCTCGCCGCTGCTTGATGCCTCGATCGCCCCTGGAACGGCGCTTGCCGACGGCGGTGGCGCCTTTTGTGTAAGCAGGACGACACAAGGTGCCAAGTGCTGCATAACCATTCCTTTTTTCGCAAGCAGCGAGGGCAATGACAGCTTAGAGGCCATGCTTACCTCCCTTGCCGCTACCGATCGACCGAGCCGCTATGCCCTTATCCTGGCCGGTATTCCTGCCGCCATGGAGGAGCAGGGAGAAGCCCAGTTGCAACAGTTTTTGGCCCTGGCACAACCCTCTGCCCCGGTTGTCCGCTACCGAAAATTTACCGGCGAGTTTGCCTCCGCTTCGGCTGTGGCCGCTGCCTTTGCCGCCTCGTTTCTTAAGAGCGAGGTGGTTCCTGGGAATTTTCTTGGCGGCGGCGATATTGCCATCGACGCATCGCGGAATACAATTCTGGTACTTGGTTTCGGCCACTTTCTTACGGCCATGGAGCTTTATGTTGATACGCAGCAGTAATTCCTCGTTTTCCCTAGTCGTTTTCCTGACGGTGCTTTGTTTTTTTCCTGCCGCTGCTCTTGCCGCCCCCGAGTTGGACAAGTTTTTTCAGGAAATTCAGGCTGCTTCCGCCCAGGTGCAGTCCTTTTCCAGTGAATTCGTGCAGGAACGACGGCTGGCACTTTTTACCGACCCGGTAATCTTCCATGGCAAGTTGACGGTGATCCGGCCCGACCGCCTGCGCTGGGAGTTTACCGCACCCGTCCCCTCCGCCCTGATCTTCGACGGCAAGAAGGGAATACGCTGCAACGACAAGGCACCGCCCGCCCATTTTGATCTCGGCACCGATCCGGTGATGCGCACCGTTGCCGAGCAGCTCTGGCTCTGGCTGGGCGGCGATTATTCCAAGCTGAACGACAAATACCATATGACACAACAAGGGTACTCTCTGGTCATTACCCCGAAAGACCAGGCGGCGCTCGACTACATCGGCGCCATAACCATCACCTTCGACCCAGCCAGTAAACAGCCGGAGACGGTGCTGATCACCGAACCGGGTGGCGACTCGACCCTGATGCGCTTCAATTCCTACGTACTGAATGGTGTCTTGCCGGACGCCCTGTTCGATCGCTGCGCCTCCGATGAGTAAGCTTTCGGTCTTTTGGCGGTGGAGCCTCGTCCTCGGGCTTGTGGTTCTGGGGCTCCTTGCCTCGCGGCAGTTGAAGGTCAGCGACGAAGCTGTCGATCTCCTGCCGGGCGATTCGGTGCGCGGCGATATCCGGCAATTGCAGCGGATGGGCCTGGTGAATCGACTGTTTATCACCCTCTCTCTTTCCGGAGAAAGCGCCGACAGCCAAGAAACGGCCAAGAAGGCTCTGCAAAAAAGTGCAGTGCAACTGGGTGAAAAAATGGTGAAGAGCGGCCATTTTTCCTACGTCCTGGCGCGGTTGCCGGAAGGCTACGAGTTCGCGCTCTTTTCCCGGCTGCAGGCATCGTTGCCGATGCTGCTTGACAAAGGGGATATGGCAAACCTCGCTACCCTCACTTCGCCGGAGGGAATTCGTACCGGCCTTGCCAAGGCCTTTGCCCTCCTCAACAGCCCCACCGGCATCGCCTTGAAAAAACAGGTGCAGCTGGACCCTCTGGGGCTGGTCACTTTGGTGCTGCAGAAGTTGAATTCCCTGCGCTCCGAGTTCTCCATGCGCCTTGAGGAAGGCTTTTTCATGAGCCGGGACGGCAAGAGTTGTCTGCTGGTTGCCGAAAGCCGTGATTCGCTGACCGATTCGCATAACGCCCTGATGCTGCAAAAATTCTTTGATGACGCCTACCTAGAGACACTGGCGACCGGAGTCGAGGCGCGAATCATCGGCAGCCTGCCGCACACCCTGGCCAACAGCCAATCGATTCAGCGCGACCTGCAGTGGCTGCTGACGGCGGCGACCATCCTCCTTGCCATTCTCCTGGCCGTCACTTTACGGGATATTCGGGCGGTGGTGGTCTTCAGTGTGCCGTATCTCGCCGCTCCACCGGCCATCGCCATCACTCATCTGGTGTACGGCGATCTCAGCAGTATGGCCCTGGGCTTCGGTGTCGCCTTGCTGGGAATCGCCATTGATTATCCCATTTATCTGTATCTCTCCCTCACCCGCGGCCAGGGAGACAGGCAGAATATTTTGAAAAACCTGGCGACGCCGCTGTTTTTTGCCGCCCTGACCACCATGGCGGGTTTTATCATCCTGCTCTTTTCCCAGGTTGTTGCCCACCGACAGATGGGGCTGCTGGCCTTTGTCGGAGTGGCAATTGCCTTGGTCTTTGCCTGGCTGCTGATTCCGACCATCGCCGGGCCGCGGCCACAGGCAAAAGAGCAGAAGAAGGGCAAATGGCGGCTGCCCGATTTTTCTTCGAAGTATCCTCGATGCATTCTTGGCGTCTGGCTGGTGAGTTTAACTCTCGGCATTTTTGCCTGGCCGCATCTCCGCTATAATGGCGACCTGCGGGCCCTCGATGTACCGGACCGACAGGTTTTGGCAGATGAGCGGCATTTTGCCGCCACCTGGGGAGAAAAAGGGGAGCAGGCCTTCGTTATCGCCGAAGGGGCGACACTTGCCGAGGTGCTTGATCGCAATGCCCGGATCGCAAGCTTTCTCCAGGAGCAAAAATTTAAAAAATTTCAATCTTTTGCTCCTCTTCTGCCGGGACCCGGAACGCAGGCGGCAAACCACGATGGCTGGAAGCAATTCTGGGCAACTCTGCGCCCGGACTTTGACCGGCGGTTTGTTGCCGAAGCGGTCTCTTTAGGTTTTACCGAACAGGCATTTACGCCGTTTTTCTCGTGGCTCGACCGCGAGCCGGAGACACTTTCGCCGGAAAAATTTCTCGGTGGCCCACTCCAGCCGCTTTTTGCCTCAATGCTGAAAATGCCGCTGGCCGATGGCAAAAAGGGCGACAACAAATATCTGGCAATGACCACGGTGGCAATCGACGACACGACCCTGCCGGTCCTCTTGCAATTTGCCAAGGGGGAGCCGCAGGTAACGGTATTGGCCACCGCCAAGTGGCGGGCGGAGGTCGAGCGGCTTCTCCGGCATGATATCTTTACCCTGTCCCTTGCCGCCGGGCTGGTTATTGTCCTCTTGGTAACGGTGCAATATCGTCAGGCAAGGGCCGTGGCGGCGGCATTGGCACCGGTGCTGACGGCCCTGGCTGCCATGTCAATATTCTGTTACCTGACCGATGGCGAGTTGACCATGATGCACCTGATCATGGGCATTTTGGTCATCGGCATCAGCGTCGATTACGGCATCTTTATTGTTTGCGACAAGCTTGGCGATCATGGCGCCAACTCGGCCCCGGCGGTGAGCCTCTGCGCGGCGAGTACCCTCATCGGTTTCGGCGTCCTGGCCTTTGCCGGCCATCCCGCCCTCCATGCCCTGGGGATTACCGTCCTGGTTGGCGTTGGCGTGTCCTGGCCGGTAGCGCTTCTTGTCAGTCCGGCCATCTTGGCAGTGGGGAAGAGAGGTTAGGGGATGAAAAACGGCTTTCTTTCCTGCTGTTTTTTTCTTTTGCTTGGCGCCTGCAGCGTGCCGCTTGCCGTTCCCGACAAAAACCTGGCGCCGGACGGTGAGTCCTCGGCCCGGCTGCTGCAAATTCGCATTGAAAGATGGGGAGAGGTGCGGTTTTCCGGGCTCCTGGCCTTGCGGCAACGGGGGGAAGGATTGTACTATATCCTCCTTGATGCCACCGGCGTAAAACTTCTGGAGGTGGCGGTGGATGGCGCTGGCGAATACCGCTTGATCCACGCCAAAGGTGGTTTGCAGGATTCCGCTCTTGGCGGCTTTCTGGCTGAGGTCCTGATCAGGACCTATGGTCAGGAACCGGCGACCTTGCCGTGTGCAGGGACTTGGTTGTATCAATTATGCCGTGAAGAGAATACCGGGAACGGCTGGCGCAAATACGGCCAGGTCGGACCGCTGCAGCTCTGGCAGGTGGTTGCCGATCCCGGGCATGCGGCAAATGCAGCCGTGATCTACCGGCAGCCGTGGCTGGGAGTACGGATTTTCCTTGCGCCGACTAAAGAAGATACTAAAAAAGGATAGTTGCAGATATGGCTGTTCCACGCAGTTATTTCCCCGGTCAGGAAGGTGAGCCGGCGCCCCTGGTGGCCACGGCCTGCAGACGGATAAATTTTGAGGAGGTCGATATCCTCGGCATGGTCTGGCATGGCCGCTATGCCAGCTATTTTGAGGATGGACGGGTGGCCTTCGGCGATGCTTACGGCTTGAACTACCATACCATCCGGGAAAACAAGATGATGGCCCCGATAGTGCAGATGCATCTCGATTACAAACTGCCGCTGCGCATTGATGATACCATCCGGATCGAGGCGGCCCTGCACTGGACGGAGGCGGCCAGGTTGAACTTTTCCTATACCATTTTCAACCCAGCGGGCCAGGTCGCCACCCGTGGTTATACCGTGCAGATGTTGACCGATACGCAAGGGGTGGTGCAGTTTTTCACCCCCGACTGGCTGCGCGATTTTCACCAGAAATGGCGCGAGGGTTTTTGGCAAAAACCATGATAACAAACGATTATCGCTGATTGACCACCTTCTCCCGCACCCACAAAAAAGCAATCCTTTGCCCAAATAACCGCCCATGCAACAGAACGGAACAACCATTCTTCTCGTCCATCCCCTCGGCTATAGCGCGAAACAAGCGGGCAGCGATATCTCCCGGGTGGCCAACATCATGCCGCCGCTCGGCCTTGCCTCCATTTCCGCCTACCTTACCGCCCATGGCTTGCGGAACGATATCATCGACTGTTACGCCCACCCCGACGCCGGTGACCGGATCATTGCCTATCTGCAGGCCGAGAACTCGGCATTTATCGGTTTTTCCTGCACCACCTCAAGTTTTTTCGATGGGGAGCGGCTGGCGCGTTTGGCTAAAAGCATCCAACCGGGAATTCGCGTGGTCTTCGGTGGGGTGCACGTCTCCGCTGTCAGGGAGGCGGTCCTCGACGCCTACCCGGTGATCGACTATGCGGTGGTCGGCGAAGGCGAGGAAACCCTGAGAGAGTTGCTGGCAACCCCGGAAGAAAGGCGGAATGCAGTGGAAGGGCTGGTCTTGCGCGGTGCGGACGGCAAGGCCTTCTTCACTGGGCGGCGGGGAAAACTTCTTGACCTCGATAGCCTGCCTTTCCCCGACTATAAAAAATTGGCAGGCTACCCTGAATCCTACACCCTGCCCATCTTCAACTATCCGAAAGCCCCGAACGGCAGCTGTATCTCCAGCCGCGGCTGCCCCTACGCCTGCAGCTACTGTGACCGCTCGGTTTTCGGCAGGACCTTTCGCTATAATTCCGCCGGCTACCTGTACCGCCATGTGCTCTTTTTGAAAGAGACCTATGGGCTCCGCCATCTCAATTTCTATGATGACCAGTTTACCTTCAACCGCCAACGGGTGGTGGATTTCTGCCGGATGGTCATGGGAAAACCGCTCGGCATGACCTTTAATTGTGCAGCCAGGGCCGAGCACCTCGACTTTGAACTGCTGCAACTGATGAAGGCGGCCGGCTGCTGGATGATCAGCCTGGGAATCGAGACCGGCGATGAGTTGCTGCTCGCCGCCCATCGACAAAATGTCGATCTGCAGATGATGCGGGATAAAATAGCCCTGATCAAAAAGGCGGGAATACGGGTCAAAGGCCTGTTGATGATGGGTTTACCCGGCGAGACCGAGGCCAGCATCAAAAAGAGCAAGGCCTATGTTTTTTCTCTGCCCATCGACGATTTCAATCTCTCCAAGTTCACCCCCTTTCCCGGTTCGCCGGTGTATAAACAGATTAAAGAGGCGGGCGAGACCATGGGAACCTTCATGGAGGACTGGGAGAAGATGGACTGCATGGCCTTCCAGTTTGTGCCGCGGGGGATTGAACTGGCCAGGATGGAAGAACTGTTCATCGACTTTTACCGCAGCCATTTTCAACGCCCCCGGGTCATCTGGGGCTATGTGGCGATGCTCTGGAAATCCCCGGACAGCTGGTTGCGCTTTCTCGGTAATCTATCTTCTTTTATCAGATTTGTCGCCACCAATAAGAGAATCGGCGGGTAGTGCATATTTAAGGTTCGATGAGGCCTGTCGCCAAAATGATGGATGCAGCTGATATCCATTGACAAGAGGGCTGTTTGGTGTGGTACGAAACATGGGATTTTGGAGCATGAAAATTTAAGAAAAAACCTTATTATTCAAGACCTGACTTTTTGTCACCCCCCTAAGAAGGCAAAATTAGATGAAGAAAAATTTCACTGTTGTTTTGAAGTATTCCTCCAAAAAAGCAAAATCAGTCGACCATCAGGCGGTACTACGATAAATGGAGGCAAGAACAAAATCTGCCAAGGCGATGTGATAATCTAGAATGTGCTTTTCATGAGCAATCGCTAAGGTGGAACGGAAAGCAACTGCCATTGATCTTGGACCACATAGACGGAAATCGTAGAGACAATAGACCTGAAAGTCTTCGATACCTATGTCCAAATTGCGATTCACAGCTGGCAACCCGCGGAGGTGCAAACAAAGGCCGTGTCCGGAGAATCGATGAGAATGGTTTTTTGCTAGTTTCCCGCGAAGGAATACAATCGTTCACTTTTTCCCATCAGGGGGTGCAGTATGTGGTGGGGCGGCAGAAATTTCATTCTCTTGCCAAAGAGACCCGGGAAGCACAAACAAAGCCTAACCAATAAAGGACTGATTAATGGCCAGGTCAAATGGAGGGTCGGGTTTAGAAGTTGACAAGTTAAAGCAAGAAGGGGGTCTTCATTGTTGACAAGTGTGAAAATATTATACAAAACCAATAACTTTTATAAGTTGCAATAATGGGTTGATGTGGACAGCGGAAAAATGGCTATTTTCAAAAACAAAGTACTGGTTGAATAATGGTTGCCGCCGTTTACCTAACTCGTTTGGAAAGGCATCGATATGAGAACAACGAAACTAATAATATGCATCATCTTCGCTATGCTTATAGTTTCTTCAACTTATGCAGATAATCCTGAACGATCAAAAGGTATTTCTGCCCATGCACTCCCTAAACGAGTTGCAAAACTAGACCGGAGTTGTTGACCCCAAAACACGCCGGATTACCATCGAACTGACAGGATCCCCCGTTTATCGGAATCAAAAAGGGACAAGAAAGCTGATTTTATTTGATATTGGCGGCGGCTTCGCGAATCATTTCAACTCCATTTGCGGGCAGAGGAATATAGCCGAATCTATCTATTCTTATTTCTGGTTTTTGAAGATGTCTAATTGCTTAAGAAGATCTGCAAGATGGTTTTCTATACTCATCAGGAGAAGTCTTGCACTGTAGCTATCTGAATTTTTCTCAAAATTTTCCCGAGACTCAGCCAGTACGATTTCAGTCTTTCTTATTTTCTCTTCCAGTGACTCAAGTTGGTTCATAATAAATGCTTCCTTAAAGAGTATTCAATAACGGGTATATGTCTTTTGCATCTAAAATCTCCCTTATCTTAAGCAACAGTGCATTTGGCGACAGCGGCTTGGAAATGAAGTTGAATTCTTTTTCCTGAATCCCTTTGTCAAGAACGACATCGCCGGTGTAGCCACTCATGAAAAGGACCTTTATATTCGGTTGTATCTTCTTTATTTCATTGTAGGTATCCATCCCGTTTTTCTTGGGCATAACGACATCAAGAATGAGGAGGGATATCTGCTCCATAAAATCCACGTACTTCTGTACTGCCTCCGATCCATTCTCAGTTTCTATGACGGTATATCCTGTACTCTCCAGGACCTCTTTTATAAGGCGTCGCAGGTCACCATGGTCTTCAGCAATCAGGATTGTTTCCGAACCGCCTTTCACTTGAGGGGTATCGTTGGATATATTTTCTTCTGCCTGTTTCACCACTCCAGGGAAATAGACGTTAAATGTCGTCCCTTCACCAGGCTCACTATAAACTGTAACAAATCCATCGTACTGTTTGACAACGCCGTAGACCGTGGAGAGACCGAGCCCTGTTCCTTTTCCCACCTCTTTTGTGGTGAAGAAAGGCTCAAAAATTTTCTTTCTGATCTTTTCATCCATACCAATCCCTGTATCAGAAACGGAGATCAATACATATCTCCCGGGTTTTCCAAACCCATGGGCTTTTACAAAGGGATCATCGAATTCAACAGGGTGCGTCTCAATTACCAGCTTGCCACCTTTGGGCATGGCATCCCGGGCATTGGTAACAAGGTTTAACAGCACCTGGTCAACCTGGGTGACATCTGCCATAATGGTCACATCCTCATCGGTGAGGACTGTTTTAAATTCAATATCTTCCGCAAGCAATCTCTGTAAGAGTTTTTCGATGCCCTGAATGATAGTATTGACGTTATGCTGCTTCAGCTCCGTCACCTGTTTTCTGGTGAAGGCCAGAAGGTTCTGGGTAAGATTTGCAGCTCTTTCCGACGACGCCAATATCTGGTCAACATATGTTCGCAATGGATCGTCCACCGCCATTTTGGCTTGCAACAGGTTGCTGTAGCCGATGAGTGCAGTCAGGATGTTATTAAAGTCATGGGCAATTCCCCCGGCCAAGGTACCGATAGCCTCCATCTTCTGGGCCTGGAACAGCTTTCCCTCAAGGGCCGCCTTCTCCACCTCGGCTTCTTTCTGTTCGGTGATATCGCTGATGGTGACCAGGAGGCGATCCGTACCACCTATTTCGGCACGTCGCATTTTTACTTCGACCCAGAACAGCCGCCCTCCTTTATCTTTCGCCTTCCACTCAAAGAGCTGTGGTTCTCCCTGAGCAGCCTTAGCAATCCATCCCAGGGCATCCTGCATGGTATAGGGAGGGTAACCGGCGCTTAAAACGCCGATATCGGTCTGTCGTGCTTCCTCCCGGCTGAATCCGTACATCTCGCACATCTTTTGGTTCACGTCGAGAATGGCGCCGGTATCCAGATCCTGAATAAAAATAGCATCATTGGCCGAATCATAAATTGCCCGATACTGTTCTTCACTCTGTCGGAGGGTTTCCTGCCGGCGATCGAGTTCCTCGACCATCCGGTTGAAGGCCTGGGACAGGGTGCCGATCTCATCGCCCGTTCCGATCTCGAGCAACCTGTCTGAGCCCGACTTTCCGGGGAGTTCTTTTACATGACGCGTGAACACAACAAGAGGATAGGTTAAGCGCTTGATGAGATAAAAGACGATAACTAAAACACAGACGATGCCAATGATCGCTGCCGCAAAAAATTTTTTCTCCAGGTCAAAGATTATCTCGTGCGCCTCGGAAACAGGATAGTTTGCGGCGAGGATCCAGTCGTTCACCTTGAGGCGCTTGAGGGAGGTCAGCATGCGCACGCCATAGGTATTAACCGTTTCGCCGGTCCCCTCGAACCCGTCAACGGCCTTATCGTAGAGGAGGTTGGTGCCGGGTGAAACCTGTTTTAATATCCGCTCGGTATCGGGATGCATGATGATCGTCCGGCTCTCCCGGGTAGTCAGGTACAGGTAGCCTGTACGCCCAATGGTCACCCGCAAGAGGTCCTGAAGGATGTTCTCCCCCACCAGGTCCATGGCCCCCAACAGGATTCCTACTAAGAGGCCCTTCTCGTCGAAGATCGGGGCAGTCATTATGATATCGGGATGTTTTTGGGCCAGGGACGAAATATAAGGGTCGGAAATGACCGGTGCCTTGGTTGCCACTGTGCTCTTGTAGAAAGGGCGGAAAGAGGCATCGAATCCACGACGATTGGGACGGAAGGGCGACTCGGCCAGTATCTTCCCTTCTGGAGTTAAGATCAAGACATCTACGTCGAAGATGCGTTGCAGGCCGGTCAGGTTGTCGAGAAAAACCTGCGCCCGATCCGAGTCCTTGAGTGCCGCAGGAGGGACCCTCAGGGCCGCATCGATGAGCTGGCTATGGGCAGCCATAAGTTTCTTGTCGATCTCGCCCGCCAGCGCCGTCACCATGACAAACTGGCTCTGGGAAATGGTGGCTTTGAGCTGCCTTTCAAAGAATGAAAAGGTAACATACGCCACTGCTGATATGAGAAAAATGACCAATATCGAGACCGTGATCGTAATCTTTGCCTTTAATCCCATCGGGTAAGCCATCTTCACAGTCCTTGTTGTTTGGTCATATTCATTCGTCCAAGACAATAGTAATGCAAACCGGAGACAAATAGCAACTCAATGGAAACTTCTTGTTCCCGTCAGCCCCCGGAGAATTGTTGCAATTCACCGTTTTGCAACACATTTTAAACATTTTCTTAACACGAGGTGTCTACTCTTGCCTGATACGCCTGCGCCTATACAGCCCTAAGCCTACGAGCAGCGACTCTCAACCGACGGGCGAGGTTCTCAGTTTTCATTTGATAAGGATACCATGAACACACTGCCGAATCCCTGCAAGGCAAAGGAAATGTGGTGCGGCGGATGTTTGCTGATATTGAGGCGGAGGTGTATGTCTTAGGTGATCAACAGGCCCAACCACCAGGGTAAAGACCGTATCCCTGGGGATAACCTGGTGGCATGCGCTACCGGAGTAGCAAGTCCGGACATTCTCCGTAAAAGATGCAGGGGGTATTCCATTTTCAGGGTTTCCGATAAATTGAAGGCCCGATAGCTATCAACGGGCGTTATCGCCTGTTGATAGCTATCGGGGTGAGACGGACCTGCAAGGACCCACAAGGGAGAGGTGCGGGCAAACAGATCCGGGGCCTATTTCATGGTCACGGTTACCGGCACCGTTAATGCCATGGCTTTGCTGAGTTTTCTAAAGATATCGGTATTGTCATAATAGCCGGAAAACAGGTCCCGTCCAACTCCGCGGGCAAAGGTGGCCACCGGTACGCCGGTGTGGGAATACGAGGTCCAGCCGATCCCGGCCTGTTGATTGAGAATATGGGTAAGAGCCACGGTGAAGGGTTCATAGGTGCCATAGAGGTTGTAAATGTTCTCCTGGGCAACACGCTCGACCTCGCCTCCGAGACTGCGACGGAAGGCCCGGTCCAGCAGTTCCTTGTCGGAATCGTTCAACTCGGTGTATTTGATGCCGAAATACTTTTGCACATCGGCCAGCATGTCTTCGAGCTTAGCGTTTTCTTTGCTGTGATTCTTCTTGTAAGGGGTGAGAACCTCGTCATTGAAGGCAATGTATGAGCCTTTCTGCAGAGCAATTTTCTCAAAGAAGGTCGAATACTTTGTCCCGGAGAAACCGATGGTCATACCGCCGGTTTCATGGTCACCGGTGACCACGATCAGGGTCTCACTCGGATGGGCATCGGCGAATTTCACCGCCTGGACGATTGCATCATCAAAAGCCAGGGTGTCTTTGATGGCGGCAGAGGCGTCATTGGCATGGCAGGCCCAATCGATCTTGCCGCCCTCGACCACCATGAAGAAGCCTTTGGGATTGTCTAAAAGCTCAATGCCCTTGCGGGTATAATCGGCGAGACTCAGATCGTCCTTGGCACGGTCCATCTCATAGGAGAGGGCCGATTCGTCCTGAAGAACACTGTTATGAGCAAGGACCTTGCCGACTCCAGGTCTCAATGCATCGAAAGCAGCCTTGCTGTTCACCACGGTAAAGCCATTCTTGCGGGCGAGGTCGAAGACATCGGCGTCACCGTCTTTTTTACCCTTCTGGGTCAGACCGCCACCGCCGAAGTAATCGAAAGAAGACTGGGCCAGTTGGACATCGATGCTGTACATCTCGCCCCTTGAAGCAACCTTGGCATAGGTAGCCGCCGGAGTGGCGTGGTCGAGAGAGACCGAACTGACGACCCCGACCTTATATCCGCCTTCTTTTGCAAATTCCGCGAGGGTTTTATATTTCTCAATCTTCTTGGTGTCCATATTGATGACCCCGGAAAGTGTCTTGTGGCCGGTCATCATGGCGGTCATCGCTGAGGCTGAATCGGTGATAAACGAACCGGCATCATAGGTGGTGGTCAGTCCGCTGGTCGGAAACTGGGTGAACGACAGACGCGACACCTTGATGTCGGAATTGACTGAGGCATTCTTGAAGATCTCGGCGGCATTTACCTGCGGCATGGCCATGCCGTCACCGACAAAGAAAAATACAAACTTGGGGTGGCTTTCAAGTCCCTGCTCGGCCACTCCTTTGGCCATCAGCGGATTGGTGAAGGTTAAAATGAGGGCAGCCGCGCTGAGGGTGATGCCGAAATGTGTTCGGTTTCTGTTCATTACATTCTCCTGAAGGTATGTGTTTGTCTGTACGTAATTTCTCATTGAGACTTCTGTTTACAAGAGAAATATTGGGGCTTGGTTAAAAGCTGGTTACATCTCTATTATCCTGCAGTTTCAGCCTGAGGAGACCATTCTGCTTTTACCGATGCCACTTCTCTTTGCGAAAGACCCAAGGTCTTTTCCGGAAAAATGTATGAGGGTAATTTGACAATTTCAGCCATCCTATGACATCATTGGTTTTAGGTCGTTGTCAAATAATAACATAGCCAGATAGCTAGCGGGAGCGGCACTTCTGCCGGTCAAAACTTATGCATCACCACATTTAAAAGGAGTTGTAACTCATGAAAAATTATTTAATTTCCGCAAGTGTTGCAGTGTGTTATGGAATCTTTTTTTTGGCAGGCTTTGCCGCTGCAGGCGATCAAGGCACCAAGGATGAAGCCGTGGCAATGGTCAAAAAAGCCGTTGAATTCATCAAAGCCAACGGCAATGAAAAAGCGTTTGAGGAGATCTCCAATCCCAAAGGCAAATTCGTCGATCGGGATCTTTATGTGGTTGTCTACGATATGAATGCAATATGCCTTGCCCATGGCCAAAAAGCGAGCATGGTCGGTAAGGAATTGATCGATTTCAAGGATACCGATGGCAAGGAATACATGAAAGAGCGCATAGAACTCATGAAGAAGGAGCCGAGTGCGTGGCAGAATTACAAATTCATGAATCCCGTGTCCAAGGAGATCGAGCCCAAATCCATGTACCTGGAACGATCCGGTGACTTGATTGTTGGCTGCGGAGTCTATAGCAAGTAGTCCTATATTGTAGGAAACCATCAATTACTATTAGGATCTTGTCATGAAACTCAGTTCAAAAATATTTGCGGGATTCGGGATTGTTCTGGCTGTTGCCATGATATTGACGGGAGTTGCTCTCTACATCATGAAAGGTGTTGCGGGACAGGCCCGGGTTTTATCGAATCAATATATGCCTGAAACACGCATCGCCAGTAGCGTTGAACGCGATGCAGCGAGGGCTATTTCCGAGATGAATGGCTATGATGCCGCTTACGAGGATTCCTTCCTTTCTTCGTCCCGTGAACATTTGGAAAATGTGAAACAAAATCTGCAGGATGCAGATGAGTTGACGACAAGATTTCCAGAGTTGAAAATTCTTAAGGAAAATACGGTCGAGGCATCGGCCCACCTTTTGGAATACGAAACACTGGTAAACGAGACAGAAAAAACAGGAAAGGAAATAAAGGTTATCCGGAAAAAACTCGAGGCGGCAGCTCAAGAATTTATGAAGGCCTGCCTCGAATTTGTCGACGATCAAAACAGCGCGATGACCGCCGGCATAAAACAAGGAGAGATCAATCCTGCATCTTTAAAGGAGCAGCTGCAAAAGCTCGGCGATATGAATGACGTAATACAACTCGGTTATGTTATTCAACTGGATACTTTGAAGGGGCAGCTGACGAAGGATCCGCAGATGATCGAAAAGTCGGCAAAAAAATTCGAGGAAATGGAAAACACCTTAAAGACAATCCAGAAAAAAACCAGCAGCAAAGCCAGCATATCACAACTGGAAGACATCAGAATGGCCGGTTCCAGTTATAAAACGAATATGAAGAAGCTCGTTGCAAGCTCTACCGCTTTGGCGGATCTTGGTAAAAAACGCAGTACTATCGGAAATGCAGTTTCCGCGTCGGCCGAAGAGACCGCTGTTGAAGGAATCGGTGAAACTTTGAAGAGTGCAAGCAGTGTTGAAAGCATTCTCAACAGTTCCAGTAAAATTCTCTTTATCGGCGGGATTATTGGTCTTTTAATCAGTATCGCGCTGATTTTTCTCATCACCCAAGGCATCGTCCGTCCCATTCGTCGTACGGCAAACATGCTCAAAGACATTTCGGCGGGCGAAGGTGATCTGACCAAGCGTCTCGATGTAACCAGTTCCGATGAGATTGGCGAAATGTCGACTTATTTCAACTGCTTCATAGAGAAATTGCAGGGTATAATCGGACAGATTGCCGATAACACCCATTCAATCGATGCCTCCGCCAATGATCTGTCGAAAACCGCCCGTAAATTGTCTGCTAACTCGGAAGATACCTCGCGGCGAGCTGACAGTGTCGCAACCGCCGCAGAAGAGATGACTGCCAATCTGAACAATGTGGCTGCTGCCATGGAGCAGTCGACCACCAATACTTCCATGGTGGCTACTGCCGCTGAAGAGATGACGGCGACGATCGGCGAGCTTGCCAATAACGCCCAGCGGGCACACGCCATTTCACTTTCCGCGGTAGAACAGGCGATATCCACCTCAGCCAAAATGGCGGAGCTTGGGCAAGCGGGGCAGGCCATCGGCAAGGTTACCGAGGCTATCAATGAGATCTCCGAACAAACCAACCTGCTGGCGCTTAACGCTACCATCGAAGCGGCAAGAGCAGGTGAGGCGGGAAAAGGTTTTGCAGTTGTTGCAAACGAAATAAAAGAATTGGCCAAACAAACGGCAGCCGCCACCCAGAGCATTAAAAAGCAGATATGGGACATGCAGAAAACAACCTCGACAACAGTACAAGAGATTCAACAAATTTCCGAGGTCATTAACAGCATCAATGAAATTGTTGCTGTCATCTCCAAAGCAGTTGGCGAGCAATCCTCAGCAACCCAGGAAATTGCTAATAATATTGTTCAGGCCTCCCAAGGCATGGGTGAAGTTAATGAAAATGTTAGTCAAAGTTCGGTAGTGGCAGCTTCAATCACCAAAGATATTTCGACTGTCAATACCGCTTCAAATGAGATTTCGGAGGGAAGCAATCATGTTAAAGCAAGTGCTGAAGATTTGCAGAAACTGGCATCGGTGCTCAAGCTTATTGTCGACAATTTCAAGATATAACTTGGTCTAAACATGTTTACCAATAAGATCAAAGGAAACAGTCGCAGTTGTGACCGTACTGCGACCGAAGATGATAAAGAACACCAACCAAAGGATTTGCAGGGCAAGGATGATGATCGGGTTCCATAAGACCTTGAAGCCGATCATGATATTCGGATCGATATAGTGCGGAGCCGGGATCAACAGGGTTACCAGCAACATATACAAGGCACTCAGAACACCCATCTTCTGATACGCCGATATCTTGCCGAAGCCGCGAAAATCAGCGCGCAGGGTCTCGGACAGGATGCGCCAGAGCTGGGTGAGGCCAATTGTCAGCAGGAGGGCCTCGGTAAAACGACCGTCGAGAAACAACATGCTGCCGACCAAGGCACCACAGGTATAGATGACACAGGTGATTGCCTGGATCGGAATAAGCCTTTCCCCGTCGAAACGCCCTTCATAGTTCGCCTTTTTTGTCGCTCCCTGGAAGACGAAATTTCTCCGGGCAAAGAGGCGTTGCAGTAACCAGTGGCAATCCTTGACCGGTTTCCCGTAACAACAACCGAAGCTGATGCAGCCGAGTCTACCAAGCCCTTCGCCCAGGGTGTAGGCAATGGACATTGCTGCCAGTACCGGGATGATCGGCAAAAAGCTTCCCCTGTCGACTAACAGCATGTGCACCGCCTGCACAACCCAGGGGGCAATGAGAATGCCTACGCAGGAGGCGCCGCCGATGGTGAAGGTGTGCCGCTTCTTTTCCACTATCATTGCTATCAGCCGGGCTGCGGGGATACATAGGGAGAGAATGACCAAGATGATCAGCATAGTTCCGGGGATGGAGACGTACATCGCCCCGAGGAGAACAAGGAGCAGAGTCAGGGAAATGAGTTGACTGGTGGCGATGAAAAAACCGTAATAGGTGAGATTCGTCCCCTGCCAGGCATTTTCCCGGTTTTTTATGGTCGGTACGACCGCCAGCATTTGCCAGCGTTCCCCGGGCAGGTTTCTAAACGCCCAGCCAAGAAAACCCGCAAGAACACAACCGAGGCCCAAAACAAAAATATTGTCAATCATAGGTTTTCCTCACTCATTGAAGTAGGTGATTTAATCCCGGTCCGTTCAGCAATTGTCGAACGAACCAGGACATCCGTTTCAACCAGCGGCCTGCCGAAGCCGTTGGAGTACCTGCTGAGAACATCATGTCGCCGTGAGTTGCCGATAAGATCAGCGGCGAAGGATATCCTCCCCGCTTCGAAAAACAGCACGTCTGTTGAGCTGCCCGGTCGAAAAAGGCTTTTCGGGCAACCCTTCGTTACAAACATACCGGGCATAAGATGCCGAGGATTGTTGTAGCCTTCTTCGCTATATGCCTCCGCTATGTCGCCGATCATCAGAGCGACGATTTCGATCATTGCCACCAAGCCAACCTGCGAACCGCCGGTGACATCGGTATCGATGATCGTTACCACCCTTCGGTTTTTTGCGTAGAGGGAGGCCATGGCGATGAGTGCCGACGGATTACAAGAATGGTACCTTCCATCTATGCCGTATATATCGAGGACCCGACCGCTTACCGGCAGATGGTTGTAGTGGTATTTGTCAGGAGTGAGGCGGAAGACGGCAAAATCGCCGTTGTTAAATCTTTCCCGCCAGGGACAGGCTGGTCCGAGAAGTTCTTTCGCATCGAACAGTTTGTCCTTAATAAAGAGCGCCGAGGTATCGGCAAGACTGCCAATCAAAATCCGTGAATCGGCGGGGGCGACGACCGTTGTGGATCTTGGGTTCATTGGCCGGGTTTCCCAATAACGGATCTGCCGCTCGAAGACCTTGCGGTGCGAATCGAAATACGACAACGGTTGCAGACATTCGCGCCAGTCGGCACCAATCCCCTCGAAAAGGTACTTGCCGTTGCGCCTGGCGTTGCTGGGCAGGTCATAATGGCAGAAGGCGAGGAGGCTGGATACCCTCGCCGAGGTGAGCAGCCTGAACATGGCCGGGGCGCTTTCCCGCAGATGGTGATAGAGAAAGTGGACGCTGCGATCGCCGATCGGTTTTTCGGTGATTACCCGGCGGGATTTTCTCTCGATAAATTGATGGGTGAAGCTTCGTTGCAGGATGGTTGTTGTCAAGGATTGTTCCTCTCATGGTGGATAATCGCCAGGCAGATGCGCAGCATCTCCTGAAGAAGCGCCGGATTTGCCGACTCATCAAGGATCGCTTGGCGGTTTCGGGTGATATATTCGGAGGCGGTCACTTTCTTTGTTATTGCCGTCATGACCTGCTGAAGGCCGGGATCGCCAAGCTTTTCCAGCCGCCTGCAATCCTCGACCAGGAAGTTCAAGGATTCATCAAGGTATCTGGACTTCAAGCCGGTGCGGTAGTAGCGTTCCATCGCCCCGTTGAACACCTCGGCGGGGAAATTGAAAGGGCTCTTCTGTCCCGGTAATTCGTCGCGGACGCCGGCGATAATTTTTGCAAAAGCCGACGATCCGTGGTCGGTGAGTCTTTGCCGCAGAGACTCCATGCGAGATTTGAGATTCTGGGCGTCTATAAGATCGGCGGCGTCGGCTTCCAGCAGGTGCAGGAGGGCCAGGTTATATTCGTCGTGTCGTACTCTGATATAGCCTTTGTAGCGCTTACTGTTGCGCTGCGACGGGATATCGGTGAGGATTTTTTGCAGAAACCTGTTGCCGGTGTCGGCACGGACATAGAAAGTGGGGATGCCGATAGCCTGACCAAAGAAAATCTGTCTTCGTTCGCTTTCGATGGAGGGCTGGTCGGGAATGTCGTGATGGTTGATTTTCCCTTCGAGGATGTAGCGGCAGGCCAGGGCGGTGATCAGGTTCTGCATATCCACCGCCTCGGCCATGTCTTCCTTGAGACTGTGGAACAGGGAATAACTACGGCCCTCGAACCCTGCATAGCCCGAGGTGGCAAAAATCCGCTGGCGGTACGGCAGGTAGATGGCCATCCGCGGATCAAAGATGCCCATCTCGCCTAGGTCCTCTTTCAGCCGCTCATGATTGCCTGGCATACCGTTCAAGCCAGGGCTGGTCTCTGTCGACAGGAGGGTGACGAGATAATCGATCAGCCGAAAATCCGGCACCAGATCCCCCTTGAGGCGGAGCATTTTTGCCAGGGTGGAATCCAGCCAACGCGGACCGAAAGGAGTGAAGGTTTTTCCGAGAAAGCCAATTTTCGCCTTTTTCTGCCATCGTCGCCAGATCATCCGCAGGTGGGTGTAATCGAGTTCGTGCGGTAAAAATCCGAGGACCTTTTCCGGATGAAAATCGCTGAAATCGAGACGATACGGGGCGGCGCTGTAGGTGTTGACGAAGAGCGGCAGAAAGTGCTCAACGATTTTGATGACGAGATCCCCGAAATACTTTTCCACCGCCGGTGTAAAGGGGGATTCGCTGTCACCGGCCATCGCGGTCAAGGTGCGACTGCCGAAGGAGACGTGGGTGCCGTTGTTGGCCAGGCAGGTGTTCGAGGTATTCGGCAGAACTATAAGGTTGCGGGTGATAATTCCCGCATCTTTTAATTTTCCGATGGTGTTGAGCTGGCTGCGTGACAGGGTCTTGTGGCACAGTTCCATGTAACGATATTTTTCTTCGCCGCGGTTCCAGCCGGACAGGCAGGGGCTGATGAACAGGTGGCGATAGTAGCTGTCCGGAACCATAGTGTTGAGGTGTTTCTGCCGGAAGGGGGCATGCGGCGCACAGTAGAGCAAACATTTCTGCCCCGATTCCGCAAGGCCCATGGTTTTATTAGCGTACTGGACAAGCAGTTGGCAGAAAAGCAGGGTTCTCGCCGATTCGACGGCGGCCAGGTCACCGATCCGGCCACGGGTGGCAACAGGGATGGTGAAGCTGAGGATTTCCGGTGAGGTGTTGTCGCTTAACAGATTCTGCATGAGGCTTGTGCCGGTCTCAAACAGCAGCGGTGGGAGCATGCTATCGCTGCTGATGACATTGGCAAGGGCGAGTTTTAGCAGGTAACTGATCGGCAACCGCAGACATTCCTGGCCACGGTGGATACACCTAAAGCGATGAATATCGGTTCTCGGTTTCGATGTCGGATTGCCCTTGTCGGCCTGAAAATCCTCGGCAAGCAGGTTCTTCGTCCAGTGGGTCAAGCGGTTTTCGGGAAATCGTACCCAGCTATTTTCCCAGACGCTCGAACTGTTTTTGTGGAGGAAATCCTTCAGGGAATCGAGGCTCGCGTGCGGGAGATCGCCTCGGGCGCTACGTTTGACAACATTTTTAAAGTAGGTAGAAGAGCCGATGGTGGTCGGCAAATCGACATCCTTGTGGTCCCCTTCAACCGCTACTTGCAATTCGTATTCCATGCCTACGCTGCTGTCTTCACCAGTGAAAGGGGGCAGGTTTTTGGCCGTCAGGGAGCTGAAGAAGGTCTGCAGGTTCTTGTCGCGATTGTCGAAGATGTTGGGATACCCGATATGTCTATTCATGGGACCAAGGTATCCGGAGGATATGAGAATAGTGCTAAATATTGATGAGGAATTTGTTATGGTTGTAGCCTCGCCGAGTCAAAGGTTTCGGAAAAAAATCGCTGGGGCCATAGCGGATTTCCTTATTAAATCCGCTTGGAAGTGGTATAATTGCCAAGTTGAGTTATTGTTTATATTCTGAAATACTCTGGAAGATGGTGTGCGGCAGTTCCTGAAAATACGCAGTAAGGAGGTGGACTCATGAGAAAATTGATATGTGCAATCGCTTCGGGTGTCTTCTTTCTTCAGGCAGGGGGAGTGTTTGCTGCCGATGCAGTTGTTACCAATGACGTGGAGGGTGCTTCAAAGACGAATATTGCCATTGGTGAAAATAATGTCGCCAATACCGGCTCAATAAAACTCAAAACCATCGAGGGGATAGTCGTTAATAAGGCTGAAGGGGATTCCGTAAACCTGGCCATAGGTGAAGGCAATAAATCGAACCTCGGCTCGATCGACATGACCCAAAGCAAAGGAACCGCCATTAATTTCACGAAGAATGGTACCGTGGTTACCGTCGGCAAGGGGAATGAAGCTAACCTCGGCTCGATCGATGTGAAAAACAGTACCGGGACTGTTGTGAATATGAATGACGGGGGGACTAACCTTGCCATTGGGAAGGACAATAAAGCCAATCTTGGGAGTGTTGGCGTCGATGGCATCAAGGAAGGTGTCGTCAATCTCAACAAGGGGGGAATAAACGCAGCCATTGGTGAAAATAATGAGGCCAATCTCGGCAGCGTCAAAAATTCGGATGCGGTGGTCAATAAAAATGAAGGCGGGACCAATATAGCGGTTGGCGACGGCAACAAAGCCAATCTTGGCAGTGTTGGCACTTCCAAGAATGTGGTGAACATCTCCCAGGGCGGCACCAACATCGCTGCCGGTAGTGGCAACGAGGCAAATCTAGGGAGCGTCTTGGGTTCCGAGAAGGCAGTCAATATTTCCCAGGGCGGCACTAACATCGCTGCCGGTAGCAGCAGTACAGCGAATCTCGGTTCAACCGTCAACTCGAAAAATACCGTCAATATCTCCGGCGGCGGCACCAACATTGCCGTAGACGGAGGCAAAGCGAATCTTGGATCGACAGTAAATTCGAAGGATGTAGTCAATATATCGGCGGGCGGCACCAATATCGCCACCAGTGGGGGTAAGGCCAACCTGGGTTCAACCGTCGATTCGAGCAACGTTGTCAATATCTCCGGCGGCGGTACCAATATAGCTACCGGCGGTGGGAAGGCAAATCTTGGCTCAACGGTTAATTCAAAGGATGTTGTCAATATATCGGCGGGCGGTACCAACGTGGCCGTTGGTGGCGGGAAAGCGAACCTCGGTTCGGTCGTTGATTCAAGCGGTGTCACCAATGTTTCCGGCGGTGGCACCAATATAGCTGTTGGTGGTGGAAAAGCGAACCTCGGTTCAGTCGTTAATTCAAGTGGTGTTACCAACGTCTCCGGCGGCGGCACCAATATAGCTGCTGGTGGTGGAAAAGCGAACCTCGGTTCGGTCGTTAACTCAAGCGGTGTTACCAATATCTCCGCCGGCGGCACCAATGTTGCGGTCGGTGGCACTGCAAATCTTGGTTCGGTCGTTAATTCAAGCGGTGTTACCAATATCTCCGGCGGTGGCACCAATGTTGCCCTTGGAGGCACCGCCACTCTTGGTTCGGTAGTCAATTCTGCGGGGGTGACAAATATCTCAGCGGGCGGAACCAACATTGCAGCCGGTGGCACGGCCATCCTCGGCTCGGTCGTTAATACCGGCGGTGTCACCAATGTCTCGGCAGGGGGGACAAATGTCGCCGGTGGGGGCGCTGCCATTATGAATTCCGTGGTCTCCGGAGTGGAGTTCGACCAACTGGGGAGACCCAAAAAAGGATTGTAGGGAAAGCGACCGTTTCCGGCGTTTATTTAACCAAGCGTTTTACAAATACTCCGGTCGGATCGATTTTTTCGCTTTGCAAGAGACGGATCTCCTCGTCGTCCGGGAGGAATTGGAAATCGGTCAGCCGTCGGTTGATCGGCTCTTCGTTATTGTAGCCGGTAATATGCAGGGCTTTTGCGAGTTCTCTTTGTGATTTTCACGAAACCGGCTTACTGTCAATCGAGACAATAATATCAACATGTTGATCATGCCCGGTATTTTCCAGCTCAACCCGCCAGAGATCCTCATCTAAGCCCGGTGGCACCAGGACGAGCGCCTTCATGGTGAAGAGCAAGGCGCCGCTGTTTGGGGCCCTTGTATTGCCGGTATCCATGGTTTCGATGCTGATGCCTTTTTGCGCCAGGGCATGGGCAATATTGTGAACGATGCCTTCATGGTCTGCGCCGTGCACCTCAATCCGATACGGCAGCCAGCCGGGGTGAGCCTGGCTGCCGTTTTGCTTGGTCGGGGTGGTCGTTACCTTGTAACCGCGGGAAGTCAGGTCGGTCACGGTTTTTTGCAGTGCATCGCCCTTGTCGGTAGGGAGAGTGACGAGCATAAGAACGGCGAATTCGCCGCCTAGTCGCACCATTCTGCTGGTTTCGATATTGCCGCCGAGTTCGAGCAGGCTTCTGGTAATTTCATCAACGATGCCGACCCGGTCGGTACCGCTCAGAGTGAAAACAATGTTGATGCCCATGGTTTTTTATCCTTTATTTAAGGTGTTAAAGAGAGTTGAGGTGGTTTGAGCCGTTGTAAAAAATATTATGGGTCGAAGGCATGCCTGGAACGGCATAAGGAGCCGTAAGGAAATGGTTATAAATGGTCTCATTCCTAACGGCTCCTAAACTCTGCTTGCCTTGGCTGCAGCCTCCATGGCAAGCATACTCCTTGCGCCTCCCTTGGTGTCGGCTGTGTCGGTCCCCAGTATACTGGCCACCACCTTCTGGTAATCTTCGCCTTTGCCTGTCGATGCCGGCAACAGACGGTTATCGTTTAGTGAAACATGGAGCAGCCCGGCTTGGCGCAGTTGCGTCACAACCTCGATGATGACCGCCGGAGCGTAGTTCGGCAAAGAATCGGCAAGGTTTTCGGAACTTATCGCCTTGCCTCCGGCAAAAGCCGAAATAGTACAATCCATAATATCAAATGCCGCCGCAAGTTTTAAAGATGGGGCGACGCTAAGAGGCAGAAGCCTGTAGCTTGTGATATTCTGACAGGCATAAGCGACCTGCGCACCTATCAAAATAAACAGCCAACCCAGATAGATCCACACCAGAAAAAGCGGCAAGGTAGCGAAGGAGCCGTAAATGGCATTGTAATTGGCCACCCCGATCTGCAGGGTGATATACATGTCTTGCACCAGAGTCCAAAGAAAGGCGGCCAGGCCGGCGCCGAACAGGGCGGGAAGGGTCTTTACCTTGGTGTTGGGAAAGAAGATATACATTACATAAAAGGTAAGGGTAATAATGGCCACCGGCACTGCTTTGAGGAGGAGGGTCTGGAGCCAGACAAAGGGGATGAGGATATCAATTTTTGCGATCAGTGTCGGACTTTGCAGCATTGCACTGGCGGCAAAGGCAACATTGATGGAGATCGGCAGAAGGATCAGGAGGGTCAGGTAATCGGCGATCTTTCGCAGCAGCGATCTGCCGCTGGTGACCCTCCAGATGCCGTTCATCGCCTCTTCGATATAACTGAGAACCAGGATGACGCTGAGAAGAATACCGACAACCCCGAGAGAGCCAAGGGCGGCAAAGTTGGTTTTATCCACATAATCAAAGAGTTGATCGACGGCTGAACGGAGGTGGTCGGTGAGGTTTACGCCATTTTTCGGCAATGAGTTTTCCTGAGGTGCCGGGGTGATTTTTGTGGGTCTGCCAGTTTCGCCGCTTTTGTCGGTCAAGGTTTCTATATAACTGTATGCCGCCTTGCGCAGTTGGTTATCGCCGCCGAGTCCTTTGATAATCGCGGTGCTCATTGCCAGGATGGGGACGAGCGACAGCAAAACGGTATAGGTCAGGGCCGCTGAACGGAGGGAAAGGGCGTTGTTGTAAAATTCTGTGACGGTAATGAGGATCAGTCGTACCACCAGTCGCAGTATTTTCTGCCCGGATGATGAAGCGGTAGTTTGTTCATCCGCCCAGGCCTTAAGCTTGGAATGGCAGGTGCAGGGTGGAGACGATGAAATGGTCATGCGAATGGGCGGTTCAATTACGGAGGTTGAGCCATCTTTCAAGGATCTGAAAGACGATCTCCCTTTTGATCGGTTTGGTCATATAATCACTCATTCCGGCCTCAAGGCAGAGTTCCTTGTCACCCTTCATGGCATTGGCGGTCATGGCGATGATGGGAATATCCTTGAAACCCTGTAGGCGTATCTGCCTGGTCGCTTCATAGCCATCCATTTCCGGCATTTGGATATCCATGAGGATGGTGTCAAATTCTTCGGGCTTTGCCGTAAAGGTCTCTACGGCCAATCTGCCGTTGGCCACGACGGTGACTTTATAGCCGGCCTTGGAGAGCATCATCATCGCCAGTTTCTGATTAACCGGGTTGTCCTCGGCGAGAAGAATGCGGACCGATTGTTTCAGCTCCTCACGGAGCGAATATTGGGTGACAAGTTTTTTCTCTTCCGGATGTTCTTGCACCTCATCCTGAGCGCCAAGGATTCGCGAGAGAGTGCGAAGGAGAATATTTCGGCGCGCCGGTTTTGTGAGAAAAGCCGTAAATCCGACGTCTTTGCATTTTTGCGCTACCCTTTCCGTCGAGGAGGTGTAGGCAAGAAGGGGGATGGCTTGGTTGGCAAGCCGTGAGGTCCGAATCCTTGCCGCCAGCTCAAAGCCGGTGATGAAGGGCATCTGCAGATCGAGGATGGCCACGGTATAGGCGACATTTTCCTTCTCGGCGCGAATGAGTTCGGCCATGGCGGTGGTGGCGTCGAGCAGGGTCGTTACAGCCATTCCGGCATTTTCGAGAATGCCACGAAGGATCTCGTTGTTGGCCTTGTTGTCGTCAACGACCAGGATTTTCTGGCCCTTGAGGTTTTCGGCAGCCGGTTTGTGCGATTGACAGAGCGACGACTTTTTCATGACCGCGGTAAAATGGAAGGTGGCACCGGCACCGATCGTCGATTCCACCCATACGTCACCATTCATCAGCCCGGCTATCTTCTTGCAGATTGACAGACCGAGGCCGGTACCGCCGTATTTTCTTGTGGTTGAGCCGTCAGCTTGTTTGAATGCCTCGAAGATTGTTGCAAATTTATCTTCAGGAATGCCGATGCCGGTATCACGGATTTTGGCAAGGAGGGTAATGTTTTCTTCGGTTTCGGCGCAAGCCTCGATACTCAGTTCCAATTCACCCTTTTCGGTAAATTTGGCGGCGTTGCCGAGCAGGTTGACGAGAACCTGACGAAACCTGCCCGGATCACCTTTGATATTGGCGGGCAGCAGGTCGTCGATGCGGCAGAGGACCTCGATGGGTTTGCCGGCAACCCGGGGGCGGATCATTTCGCAAACGTCATGGGCGGTAATTTCCGGATCGAAGTCGATGTATTCCAGGGTCATCTGTCCGGCTTCCACCTTGGAGAAGTCGAGGATATCGTTAATAAGTCCGAGGAGTGCTTCTCCGGAACGCTTAATGGTCAAGGCGAAGTCCTTCTGCTCCTCATCCATCTCCGTGGCAAGGAGCATGTCAGTGAAACCGATGACGCCGTTCATCGGCGTGCGGATCTCGTGACTCATGGAGGCGAGGAATTGACTTTTGGCGACGCTTGCGGCCTCTGCATCGGTCTTCGACTTGCGGAGTTCCTGGGTTTGTTTTTCAATTTCCGACTTGAGAGTCCGGGAATAGTTGTCCTGTTGTTCCTGGATTATTCGGTAGCTGTGCTCCGTCTCTTCAAGCATCTCCTGGTGTTTTTCGTCCATCACCTGGAATTTGCGGTTGAACTGGTTCTTCTGGATGGTGATTTTTTTGTTGAGTTGCTCTACCTCCTTATGGTCAAAATAGCCCCGTACCGCCAAACGAAGGAGACTGG
The DNA here is from genome assembly GCA_903875445.1 of uncultured delta proteobacterium. Classification (GTDB taxonomy): domain Bacteria; phylum Desulfobacterota; class Desulfobulbia; order Desulfobulbales; family Desulfocapsaceae; genus Desulforhopalus_A. The sequence continues at coordinate 74,884 of CAIQWD010000069.1, forward strand.
CCATGCCTTTTGGCTGAAAATCAGTGTTGCTGGTGGCACAGACCAGGATGGTTTGCAAAGCAGGGATAGGTAAGGTGAGGTAGAGATTGTCCGGGGAAAGCAGCGGTTGATTGTGGTTGTTTTGCTGCCGGGCGAACTCCGTTAATCTGTGTATCAGGTTTTCGGGAAAAGCGCTGGAGCCCTCGTCCGAAAACCGCTGTCCGTCATCGGTTACGGCAAGAATTGCCAGGGTTGGTATATTTTCCGTCAGGTAAGCGAGCAGCTCTTTGATCTGGCCGGTAGGGGAAACGACTTTATTGAAAAGACCGGTCATGGCTGCCCCCTTTATCCGTAAATCGCCTGAGCTTTAGCCATCTCTTCGGGAAGATCCTCAATGAGAACGTTATATTCGTCGATATTGTTCTGGAGATGTTCCAAAAGGCATGGGGAGATCTGGGTGCTTACGTTCGGCAGGGTGGTGTGGGAGAGTTGTCCGGCGATATATTCGGAAATTTGGATAATTCCAGTCAGGCTCGAAGGTAAAAGCGATTCCGAGAGTAAATGATGATCGCGGATCGCTTTCTGAACGGTGACCGGCATTTTCCAGTCCAATGTCATTAAGTAGCCGATTTCGCAGTGATCTGTGGAAAATTTCTGTTGTTCCAGGCGGAGGAGGTCGGCTGTCGATTCGCAGGCGGTGCAGATTCCATGAAACGCTTGCTGTTCAACTTGTTCCTCCACCAACAGGCCAAAATCATGAAGAATACCGCATAAAAAGGCATCGTCCCCATTGATTCCGAAAATTCGTTCAGCCACCATTTTGCTGCAGATGGAAACAGCAGCGCTGTGCAGCCAGAGGCGTTTTTTCGAAAAAGCGGCCTTGGTATCCTTGGTCACAAAAATACTCTTGAGGGCATCGGCGACAATGAGATTGTGCAGATTTTTCATGCCGAGAAAGGCAACCGCCCGCCCGATCGAGTTGACGGTCTGGGCCAGTCCGTAGAAGGGGCTATTGACCAGGCGCAGGAGGCGTGTCACCAGCACCGGGTCCATTTTAATAACCTCCTCAAAATCCTTCATGGTCGATTCCCCGTCGGCAATCAAACGGGAAATTGTCGTGACGATATGGGGGAGGGGGTGGATGTCGGTAAACTTTGCAATAAATTTCTGGGCTGCGGACATTGGCGATCCTCCTCCTCGGGTCGGGGATTAGAAAATCTCTTTTTTGCGCACCGCCTCGGCCTTGATTCGATCGAGCAGCTCAGCCAGCACTGGTTTGATATTCTCTCGGATATCGCCGGCCACAATGATGAAGAGGAGATCATCGCCCGGCTGCAGCGTGCCGCTCCGTGCTTCAACGATTATATCAAAAATGCCGGGATGTTGCAGGAATTCTTGGCGCAGGGCTTCAATTTTTTCATAATCGGGGTTTACCTCAAGGGCTGTCACTTCGGCCCTGTCCTGGCGCGACCAGTTGCGGACGACGCCGTTGTGGATAAGGATCATGCCGACATTTTCGGTGAATTCCGGCCTTTTTTTAAGCTCTTGTATGGTCTTGGTAATATCCATCTCGGTTCCTGTTTGCCGCCGCAAAAGTGTGGTCGGTCGAATTCCGGCGAAGGTAAGGCTGTTTTGAAGGGGTTGAACTGCTTCAACGCATCGCCCTTGCACAAGCCGTCGTTCAAAATTAAAACATACAATTCAATGTTATTTTCGGCATAAATGGCCGTAAAGAAATGGATAAAAAAGTATGGGTTATTTCTTAACGGCCCCTAAGTTCTGCCGGTCGGTGGATTATGAAGAATCTTTTGCGAGTAGGTTGTCCTTGGTCGTTACATTTTTTTGAATGTTAATTCGGGTGGAATTGTTTTTCGGTTTACTTTCATTGATTGTTGCTGCATCCGCCTTGCCGGGGATGAGGAGGTTTTGTCCGAGACGAATAGTGGTAGATTGACCGAGGTTGTTGGCTCGCAGTAGAGTTTTCAAGGAAATCTTATGTAATCGAGCGATGCTTTTGGCGGTATCGCCCCTTTGTACCCGGTGATTGAGACTCGCTTTTTGCCCATTTTTAAAGAGAGAAGGTGAGAGCGAGGCGATAAGCTGGTTGGTCTTTCCGCCGGCAGGAAGTCTCAGGGCGTAGCCTTTGGGGATGAGTTTTTCGCCGCTGATGACCGGTGGCCGGAGCGCCGGGTTCAATTCGGCAATCATTCCCACCGGTAGGCCAAAGTGATGTGAAATTTCCTGTACATGGACATAGCCGGGAAGATTCAGGTAACGATACTTTACTTCGGCGGCAACCCCGCCATTATTCTTCTCCAGATATCTGGCAACATTTCGGGCAGCGAGAAATTCCGAGTAAAAATTTCTTGAGGCAAATTTAAAATAACCCTTGCTATAGTTGGTGAAGATCCTTTCATACGTGCCTTCCTCATTCACCGCCCGCATCATGCCTCCCAGGCCGTAATTGTAGGAAGTGATGGCCAAAGGCCAGTTGTTGAGGGTCTGAAAACTTTTGGCAAGATATTTTGCGGCGGCACGGGTTGCGGCGATGGGATCAAGCCTTTCGTCCACGGTGTAGTCTATTGTCAGGTACTGTATTCCGGTTTCCCTGGTGAATTGCCAGAGGCCGGCTGCCCCGATGCGGGAATACGCCTTGATATTGAAAGATGACTCCACATGCGGAAGATGAGCGAGTTCTTCCGGGAGGTTGTAGCTGCGGAAGATATTTTTGATCTCAGTAAGATAGGCTCCAGCTGTGACAACCCCGGACAGAAAACGTTCTTTCTGACCGGATTGGCTACGCACATTATTGACCGCTAAGGCCATTTCTTGCCTGGCATTTTTTCCGGCAAAGAGCGCTGCCACACGTTGTTCCTCGGGAGAACTCGGGGCCTGGACGGCAAGTCTTCTCAAGATTGAACGATATTTTTCACAGGCCTGTTTCTGGATGGCGGCATTCTGTTGCTGTGCCCCCGGCGCTTCGAGGTCAACCAGGGAGACGACCTGGTATATCTTTGATAAATCTTCCGAGTCATGTATAACTGCCTGTTTGAGAGAATAGACGGCATAGATCTTTTCCCAGAATTGTACGTTTTTGCTGATTGCCGGATATAAAGGGAAGTCCTGACCGGCGGCAGGCGAGGCTGCACACGGCATGGCAAAGCGCAGCAAACACCATGAGATGGTGAAGAAAAATAGAGTTTTTCGGTGGAGTAGGCGCTTGAGAGATATCACGGTCGTGTTCTGGTAAGAAGATTATATTTTGTGAATGGATTATCCCGAAAGTCATTCAGTTAGTTATATCACAAGAGCGAGAGCAGCGGAATATGTATATTGAATCATTTGGCGAAATTTGGGGGTGGAGATGTATACACCAATAATTGCAACCTTGGGTTATATCCTGTCCCCCGATCAAAAGCAAACCTTGCTTGTGCATCGCAACAAACGTCCTGACGATCAACACCTCGGGAAATATAATGGTTTGGGAGGGAAAATGTTGCCGGCTGAGGATATCTACCAATGTCTGGTACGAGAGATATCCGAAGAGGCAAATATCTTTTGTGAGCGCGCGGTGCTGCGAGGGACCATCAATTGGACAGGTTTTGGGCCGCAAGGGGAGAACTGGTTCGGTTTTATCTATCGCATCGAACATTTTAGCGGTACGCCGAGGTTGTCGAACGAGGAGGGCGATCTGGTCTGGGTCGATGTCGCCGATATCTTCAAGCTGCCGATGTGGGAAGGGGATAAATATTTTTTACCCTTGGTTTTTGACGACGATCCCCGGATCTTTCATGGCTTCATGCCCTACCGTAACGCTCATCCGATCAGCTGGAGCTACTCGCGAATCTGATAGAGGTTGCAGTGTGCAGGACGCATGGTATATTCGGAGACATGGCAGGTTATAACAGATTCCCGAAGGCTCCTTTGTTGTTGAGTGTTGCATTTGAAACGTTATTATCACCCAGGGATCCTGAAGGACAACAATACATGAGGAGTGCATGACATGAGTCAGGACAATGAACTTCGTCGCCTTGAGCAGTTTGTCGAAAAGCTCTTGGCGCGTTTTTCCGAATTACGGACGGAAAAGGCAAAATTGCTTCAGGAATTACGGGAACGTGAACAGCAGATTGAAGAATTGCGCAGCAATCTTTCTTCCCAGGATATCGAACGGAGCGAAATCAGTCAGCGCGTCAATAAGATTGTCGAACAGATCGAAGAATGGGAAATGGGTCTGGAGGTAACCGAACCTGAGGTAAGCGAAGACGCCGACATAGTTCAGGAGGAGGATGCCCCCACGGTAAAGCAGATTGTTGTCGAACATCGCAGCGAGGAGGAGGGGAGGGTGCAGCAAAATCTTTTTTCGATCGGCAATACCAACAGATAAACATCCCTGATGGAAGCGCTTGGGGAGGGAGAAAGCTGCGGCGGTAACTGGAATTGGAGTTGAGGTGCTATGTCGAACACGGAAAGGTTGGTTAAATTCGAACTCCTGGGGCAGGAATATAAATTCTATACTGCTGCTTCGGAAGAAGAATTGAAATCAATTCTTTCTCTCGTTCGCCAGCTTGTGGAAAATGGCGCCACTCCGACCAGCGGAACCTTGCCTGTAGGCAGGATGGCTATCATGGCTTGTTTAAACATAGCTTCGCAGTATGTCAAACTGAAACAGGAATTCGATGATTATCGCTGGGATTCCGAACAAAGGATGGTTCGGTTGAGCGAGGAAATCAGGGCCAAACTGCTGACGGAATGAGGACTACGGTATAAAATCTTTTCGTTTGTCGGAAAGTCTGCTATAATTCACGCAGATTAAGAAAGGTTTCGCCCGATACTCGGGTAATTTTGACTTCTCCCTGCACTGTTGGTGATCTTCAGTGTGTGTTGAGCCAACTCCCAAAAAAAGGGCAGCTCCGCTGTAAACTCAAGGAAAATCGTCTGACGAATTTCCCGCCGTTTTTATGAGGTGCCCACCTATTCATTTAGGTTTAACTTTCCTGGTGACACGGCAGTGTGGGGAAGATTTTTGCAGACATGAACTGTCTGCATTTTTTTCTATCCGGTTCAAAAGTTTTTTCAGACAGAGATGTGCGTTAAACCTTTAACCGGTTAAACATATAATAGAAGATTGACTTCAGCAGAAAGGTGCTGTCGGCACAAAGTACGAATACAGGGAAGCAGGATTGCTTTTTTAGATACTCTTCCAGATGAATCGACGCCTAAGGTGGTATCTGGATCAACGTATTCTCACGGTAGTAAGTGGAATAGCTCCTCCCGAGGAGCAATTACTGGGGATTGTATTTACTGGTATTGTGTTATCTACATGAGTCGTTGCCTGGTCGGTTTCATTCTGGGTTACAAGAACTCCTAGGTGCAGTCCTAGCGTAAATAGCCAGGATTTAAAGTCTGGTCGTTTTTTATTGCTGTTTTGAGGATATTTTCTCTCTTGCAGTCCTTCCTGTCGTTTTTGTTGCCCACCGGTTTTCCCCCTTTGTCCTGTCAATCTTCATCACGATAGGATTCTTCTATGAGTTCATTAGCTTATCCGGTTCTATTCGCCTGTTGTGGTGCGCTTGTCGGCCTGTTCGTAGGGTTTTATCTGCGAAAACGCGTGACTGAGAGCAATGAGAAAAATATCAAGGTTCAAAGCAAGCAAATTATTGAAAATGCCATAACCGAGGCGGAACAGCTGAAAAAAGAGGCTCTGCTGCAAAGCAAGGAGGCCGCCTATCAGGTTAAGCAAGCCTTGGAAGAAGAACTCAGGGTCGAGAGGGAAGAACTTAAAGACGAGCAACGGCAAATAAAGAGAAAGAGAGACAGCCTGAAAAGAGAGTGGGACAGTTTTGATCGGAAACAGAATGAACTTCTCTACAGTGAGCGCAGGGTCAGCCAGCAGGAACTCGAATGGCAAGAAAAACACAAGGAAATCGATGAACTGATCAGCACTAAGCGCTACGAACTGGCAAAACTTGCGGGGATCAGTCAGGAGGAGGCCAAAAAGATACTCATGGACTCTCTTGAAAGTGAAGCGAGGATGGATGCAGCCAAAAGACTTGCAAAAATAGAAAACGAGATGAAGATGGAGGCGGATAGGAAGGGCAAGAATATTCTGGCTCTTGCCATCTCCAGATATGCCGGCGATTACGTCGCCGACCGGACCGTCTCCATGGTACCGCTGCCCAACGATGAAATGAAGGGGCGGATTATCGGTCGCGAGGGCAGGAATATCCGGGCCATCGAGGCGGCAACCGGGATAGATATCATCATCGATGACACCCCCGAGGCGGTGATTCTTTCCGGTTTCAATCCGGTGCGACGGGAAGTGGCACGTCAGGCCCTGTTGCAGCTTATCAGCGACGGCAGGATACATCCCGGACGCATTGAGGAGGTTGTTGAAAAGGTTACCAAGGATCTGGAAATCACCATGCGTGAGGCCGGCGAACAGGCAACCTTCGACGTTGGCGCGCACGGGGTGCATGTCGAACTGATCAATCTCCTGGGGCGCTTGAAATACCGAACCAGTTACGGCCAGAACGTTCTCCAGCATTCCCTCGAGGTTTCCTTTCTCTGCGGCATTATGGCCTCGGAACTCGGGGTGGATGTGAAAATGGCCAAGAGGGCCGGCCTGTTGCATGATATCGGCAAGGCGGTCGATCACGAGGTTGAAGGCTCCCATGCCATTATCGGACGTGATTTGGCGAAGAAATACGGGGAACCGGAGGAGGTTGTCTATGCCATCGGTGCCCACCACGAAGAGCAGCCGCCGCAAAGCGTCATCGATATTCTCGTACAGTCAGCGGATGCCCTTTCCGGGGCAAGGCCTGGGGCGAGAAAGGAAATGCTGCAAAGCTATGTTAAACGCCTTGAAGATCTTGAGGCGATTGCCAATGAATTCAAAGGGGTGGATAAATCCTATGCGATTCAGGCCGGTCGAGATCTACGCATCATAGTCGATTCGAGCAAGGTGAAAGATGAGGAGGCAACCGTACTCAGCCAGGATGTTGCCCGGGCGATTGAGAGTAAACTGACCTATCCCGGGCAGATACGGGTTACCGTGATTCGTGAAACCCGGGCTGTCGAATACGCAAAATAGCCAAGACCACAATAATGAGAACAGCGGTTGGGAAATATGGTTTCAATTAAAGAGCAGCTTGAGTTGATTGAGCGGGGCGCGGTTGACATTATTGCCCGTGAGGAACTTGTCAAAAAATTGCAAAAATCGGAGGCGACCGGAATACCCTTGAGAGTAAAGGCCGGTTTTGATCCGACCGCTCCCGATCTGCATCTCGGCCATACGGTTTTGTTGCAAAAATTAAAGCATTTTCAGGAGTTGGGGCACGATATCTGTTTTCTTATCGGCGATTTCACCGGGATGATCGGGGATCCCACCGGGAAATCCGATACCAGGAAGGCTCTGACCGTCGAACAGGTGGCTGCAAACGCCGAGACTTACAAACAACAGGTTTTTAAAATCCTAGATCCTGAAAAAACCCAGGTACTGTTCAATTCCTCGTGGTTGGGCAAACTCACCTCCATCGATATGATCAAGTTGGCATCGGAGTTGACCGTCGCCAGGATGCTGGAACGGGAGGACTTTCGCAACAGATTCGATACCGGCAGGCCCATTTCGATCCACGAATTCCTCTATCCACTCATCCAGGGCTACGATTCGGTTGCCATGCGGGCCGATGTCGAATTGGGCGGGACCGACCAGCTGTTCAATGTCCTCATGGGCCGGGATCTTCAGCGGTCAAGAGGAATGGAGCCGCAGGTAGTGTTGACCATGCCCCTTCTCGAAGGTTTGGACGGTGTCAACAAGATGAGTAAGTCCCTGGGGAACTATATCGGCATCAATGAGTCCGCCGATAATATTTACGGCAAGGTGCTCTCTATCTCGGATACTTTGATGTTCCGTTACTACGCCCTCTTGAGCGATCTCAGTAATCATGAGATCGCCGACCTCAGGGCAAAGGTCGAGGCGGGTTCTCTGCATCCGAAAGAGGCGAAAAAGCGCCTGGCTCGCGAGTTAACGGCCCGCTTCCATAGCCCGGCTGCGGCACAGGCGGCGGAAGAGAATTTTGAAAAGGTTTTTCAAAAGGGTGGGGTGCCGGATGATCTTGCCGAACTCAAATGTTCCGCCCGTGAACCGATCGCCCTGCCACAACTTCTGGTTGATGCCGGCCTGGTCAGTTCCACCTCCGATGGCCGGAGAATGATTCAGCAAAGCGCTGTCACAATTGATGGAGTCAAAGCTACCGATATCAATATGATCATTGCACCGGAAGGGGAAAGGCTCATCAAAGTCGGCAAGCGGCGTTTTTGTAAAGTGCATTTCGGCTGAGAGGAACGGCTGTATAGCAACAACCTCAAGTTGTCTTCTTATTGAACAGCAAAGGGAGAAAGGGTGGGATCTATTCGCTCTTTCTCCCTTTGCTGTTTTGGTCCTCCGGATCTCGCACTAATTAGTGCAAGGGAGACTCTTTTTTTCCCCTTGCGCACTCTCCGCAGATTCCGGAAAATTCGACATGGTGGCCGAGAATGATATAATTGCTTGCCTTTTCGGCAGCCTGGTTGATTTGTCCTTGCACTTCCATGGCGATGTCATCGACCTTGCCGCAGGAAGTGCAGCGTATATGATAATGGGGTTCGACGGTTGCATCAAAGCGTTTTTGCGTGCCGCCAACCTCCAGTTTCAGAATAATTCCATTGTCGGACATGAGTTCAAGGTTTCTGTAGACTGTTCCCAGTCCGATGCGCGGCAGACGCTTGCGTACCATGTCGTAGACTTCGTTGGCAGTTGGATGGGAAGTTACTTTGCCGAGTTCTTCGAGAATGATTTGCCTTTGCGTTGTCAAACGCATATTGGGCAACTGTTCCATAATATTTAACTCCAATGTAAGTATTAATGATAAGCTTTCTTAATTGGAATATTATCTTATCTAGAAAATAAAGCAATGGAAAATAGCGGTGTTGAGGCAGTCTAAGTGTTTTCAGGTGAAATGGATGCGTCAGGTTTTTGCGGATTGAAATAACCAAAACGCAGCAAGGGAAATTCCTCCCGGATGCGGGCAAGCCAAGGACGAATGCCCAAGGCAGGCGCATCTGCTGGAAAAGAGAGGCTTTTAAGATACCATTCCGGGTCGATATTGAGGTTGCGCAGCTGAATAAAGTCGGGACGATGAGAACGAAGGAGCCGGCACAGAGCAGTGAATTCCTGTTCTGAATCGGTGAATCCCGGGAGGATGAAATAGTTGAGGGAAACGAACCGGCCACTGTCCTTCATGGTATCGATGGAGCGCATGACATCGGTAAAACCGTAGTTCTGCGGTCGATAGTAGCGGTTGTAGAAGGTCTCTTGGGCGGAATTCAGGCTCACGCGGATACTGTCAAGGCCGGCTTGGGCTAATCGAGCAACACTTTGCGGCAGACTTGAATTGGAATTGAGGTTGATTGTTCCCCGGCTGGTATGGTTGCGAATCGTTCGGATAGCCTGGGCTATGACATCGGCCTGAAGGAGAGGTTCACCCTCACATCCCTGACCAAAACTGACAATCGGGTTATCGGCTTTTTCGAGATGGGGGATGGCAACCTCACTGATTTCTTTGACGCTGGGGACGAAGGTGATTCTGTCCTGGGTTGCCGGGCAACATCCGGAGGCTTGCAGGGAGATGCAACCAAGGCAGCGTGCGTTACAGGTCGGCGAGGTGGGCAGTGGTGCCTCCCAGCGACCGAGGAAATAATTACGGGCAGCCGGGCAACCATACGTGAGACAGCATTTTCCCAAATGCTGAATGAGTCTGTTATCCTTGTGTTGCTTCAGTTTTTTGCGGGTGCGACTGGCAACTGTATTTTGCCGGTATTGGTTCGCATCTTGTCTTTTGTCCTGGTCGCTACGGAATCCGGCAACCCAAAATCTGTCACGATGCCAACCTACCGCGGTATAAGCGAAGAGCGGCAAGGCAGGAGCATCCTGCCTGCTTTGGTAGCTGCCGGCGAGAATGGCGGTGTGTGCCGGTGCCATGAAGGCAGCGACGGCCTGAACCGGTCCTTGTGTAAAGGGATTTTCCGTTAGAACTACCGGTTCATCGGTCTCGGGGTCCCAGCCAACCGGAAAGCGACCGGGAAGGGTGAACAGCTCACTGCCTTCCGGCAAAGGAATGAGATCTTGCAGGTCGGGTTGTATGAACCTACCGTTACTCATCCCTGCCATGAGCAGTTCCGGGAACTCGGTAATTTTACCATCCTTGTCGGCGATGAGCAGGGCGGGAACCGAATCGGGGTGACGCATTTAGGAGCCGTTAGGGAATAGCTTGATCATTTCGTTACGGCTCCTTATGCCGTTTTCGGCATTACAAAAGCCAAGTTGTTTATTGACAACGGCTTATTCTCTGAGGACTCTAAAGACCGAATCGACCGCACGATAGATGTCCAGATCGTCTCCGAAAACGTCCTGGATCGCCGGGTTCTGGATAAGATCCTCGACTATAAATTGGGTAAAATACAGACTGACAACGTTGGGATCCTGGGCAACAGTGCGAACCGGCGCGATTTTCATTTGCAATTCGAATTCCTCGATATACCCAAGCTTCAGCAACTGGTTTTCGAAAGCATCCTTAACGGCGGTAACGGAATTTGTCTCGATGATTTCCCGGTCGATAAGACGTTGAACAAGTTTTGCTGCAAATTCTTGCGCATGATCCTTGGCTCGCAGGAACATCTTACGACGCTCCTGCTCTCGTTTCCGATCAATGGTACGGATTGTTCTGTCGGTCGCCCTGTTGGGGCTTATGCTTGCTTTGGCCATTAAAATCTCCAATTATTTTCGTCGTCGAGAGGCAGTGGAAAAGGTCAGAACCGAATTGTCCATTTACTCAGCTTTATAATCTGAAAAGACAATTATCACTAGCCATAATTTGCAATTGTCGCGCTAAAAAAACAATTACCGAACCCGAGATTGGCAAGGGTTTTAGCGGGCTTCGCGTGAGTCCTCAACAAGATAAGATCGTTAGCGCACTATTCGGATTTGAAATTGCAGATAGAAATTCGTTTGTGAGATACATTTCGGAGTGTGATCCCAGCCATGAAAAAACCGAAAAAAATTAAATTTGTCAGGGTGTCATGAAAAGTAAAAAAGAAGTTGAAGAATATACGGATTCCTTATATATTGCCTAGCTTGTCACAATAATGCGACCGGCATCCCCCCGCCGCAAGTCCACCACATCACATCATTTTTTTTATTAACCTAATTCATATTTGAAAGACTGGAGGTCCCCAATGGTAAGAAAAGAGAGATTCATGTTGCCCGCGTTACTTTGTTTGTCCATTATGGCGTTAACTGGTTGCGGTTCCGATAAACAAACGGATCAAGCTATGAAAGTTGAGCCAAAGGCTGCGGCCGGTCCTGTGGAATCACTTGATTCTAAGCCTCTCGGCATCAGCGAAGGACGTACCACAGAAGGAATGTTGCCTGTTTATTTTGATTACGATTCCTCCGATGTTAGAAAAGATCAGGTAGCGCGTGTTCAAGTGAATGCCGATTTCATCAAAAGCAAGCCTAAATATGAGGTTAGAATCGAAGGTAACTGCGATCCCCGTGGTACCAATGAATACAATATGGCTCTTGGCGAGCGACGGGCATTGAGTGCCAAAAAATACCTGGTTAATCTTGGTGTGAGCGAGGCAAAACTCAGCACCGTCAGCTATGGCAAAGAGAGATTGTTGCTACAGGGTCAGGATGAAACGTCTTGGGCACAGAACAGAAGGGACGACTTCGTAGTTGTTCAGTAGTAGGAAACAGGAGATATTCATGAGTTACAAGAGAATCCTGCCGGCAGGATTGGTGTTTCTTCTTGCCTGTTTTGCGGCCCACAACAGTTTCGCAGCCGATCTGAAGATAGCTGTAATTAATGTTCAGAAGATCATTGTGTCATGCGAATCTGGAAAAGCTGCAAAGGAGCGCTTTGACGTCAAGATGAAAGAGCTTCAAGGGAGCTTCAAAAAAGAAGAAGATGCTCTCAAGGTTCTGCAGGATGAGATCAAAAAGAAAAGTTCCGCCTGGAGTGAAGAGAAAAAGGCCGAAAAGGTACGCGAATACCAGAAAAACGGTAGAGAACTTCAGGCAAAGACTGATGATGCTCGCTTTGAGATGAAGCAGTTGCAGGATAAGGAGCTTGAACCTATACTGAAAGCCCTTGAAAAGGTCGTCGATAAATTCGGTAAGGATAAAGGTTATACTGCAATTCTGGATTCGAAGAATGGTGTCGTTTATTTCGATGAAGCAATCGAAGTAAGTGATGCAATTATTAAAAAGCTGAATGAGGCAATGGCCGGCAAGTAACTCCGGTTGTTTATCCTTGTTCCTTTGTTTTGCCAAACGATGTAGAGGGGTCTCTCTCTACATCGTTTTGTTTTTTATTCACTTAGGAGCCGTTAGGAAATAACTAGACCATTTATAACCATTTCCTTACGGCTCCTTATGCCGTTTCAGGCATGCCTTTGGCCATGTTGTTTTTTTACAACGGCTTAGAGCTTTTCATATTTGCAAGAATCCTTCCCCCGTTGTTCGGGATCAACATTGTGATAGTAGGAATGACATGGCGATTAAGAGCATGACCGGCTTTGGCCGCGGCGAGATTACCAGTGGCGACAGGGTTTGGACCGCCGAAGTACGGTGTGTGAACAACAGGTATCTCGATCTGAAAATGAAACTTCCGCGGGGCCATACTCCCCTTGAAGAGCGAATTCGTCGTAAGGTGGGTGTTACCTGTCAGCGTGGTCGCATTGAGTTGTTTCTTTCGGTAAGTGGCGATTTTTCCGATTTGCAGGAGGTAAAAGTGCATCTGGCATTGGCTCGAGGATATCGAAATGCCCTAGAGACTCTGGCCGACGAATTTGCCCTGTCTCTGGAAATTACCCCACAACTGCTGGCCGCATTTCCGGAGGTTCTCAATAGGGAACAAAAAAACGAGGATCTTGAGGAAATTTGGCCCATTGTTGAAAGGGCCGTAGACGAGGCCCTCTTGCGATGTGATACCATGAGATTGCAGGAGGGGGATGCTCTGGCCACTGATCTGAGAGACCGTTTGCATTTTTTTGCCGCAACTGTCGATACCATCGAAAAAAGCATTCCGGAACTGTTGGAACAACGGAAGACTTCTCTCAACGAAAGGCTTGAAAAGCTTCTCGGCAATGTCCAGCTTGATCCGGCTCGACTGGTTCAGGAAGTAGCCATTATTGCCGATAAAACGGATGTCACTGAAGAGATTGTAAGGTTGCGTTGTCACATCAAACAGTTTAACCTGTTTCTTTGCGAAGAAGGGGGTGTCGGTCGAAAACTCGATTTCCTTATCCAGGAGTTTCTCCGCGAGGTCAATACCCTGGCATCAAAAATAAATGATGCAGTGCTGGCACATTTAACCGTCGACTTGAAGAGTGAACTGGAAAAGATGCGTGAACAGGTGCAAAATATTGAATAACCGGGATGGGTATCAAGTTTCTGACTCGTTTCAGGCGATAGGCTAGGTGGTGAACTATGCAGCTCCTGAATATTGGTTTCGGCAATACTGTCATGGTCGAAAGAATTATTGCCGTGATTAACACCGGGTCTTCCCCGGCTCGGAAACTGAAGGAAACCGCTAAAAAGGAAGGGAAGCTGGTTGATGTGACCGAAGGTCGGAGGACCAGATCAATTTTGGTCATGGACTCAAACCATGTTATTCTGTCGTCGGTGCAACCTGATACTATCAGTCAACGTTTGCAGGCGATGAATCCCGGCTATAATCTCGCTGAATACTATGGACAGCCAAAGCTTCAGCCGGGTGAATCTTCGTGACCGCCGGCAAGTTGTTTGTTGTCTCCGCACCCTCCGGTGCCGGCAAGACCACTCTTCTGAAAAGGGTGATGGCCAAGATTCCCGGTTTGTCTTTTTCGGTATCGCACACCACAAGGTCTCCTCGGCCAGGTGAAAAAAATGGCATCGACTACCACTTCATCACTCAAGCAGAGTTTTTGGAGATGATCGACCATGGGCTCTTTCTTGAACATGCCGTGGTCCATGGCAACCTCTACGGCACAAGCCAGGCGGCCATTGACCGGCAGCGCATGGCCGGGGTCGATGTCATCCTCGATATCGATGTGCAGGGGGCATCGATAGTGCGGCGCTCCCGCCAACTGGAAGCGACGCACATTTTTATTTCCCCCCCAAGCCTCCGCGAACTTGAAAAAAGGCTGCGGGGCAGGGGAACGGAAAGTGAAGAGATGATTGCTCTCCGCCTTGCCAATGCGCGGAGCGAATTGCAAGCCGTCAACGAATATGAATACCTTGTAATCAATGATCAGCTGGAAGAGACTATTGATCTTCTTTCATCAATCATTGTAGCGGAGCGGGCCAGGGCCCACAGGTTCCCGTCAGGACAACCGATCGGCGATATAATAACCTCATGAAAAAACAAGAGAAAGATAAAGGAGGGACTCCGGGCGAGAAGAGAATCCGGTTGAGCGAAGACCTCCTCTGGGGCATTCATCCGATTTTTGAGAGTCTTGAAAAAGTACCCGAACGTATCACCGAGATAATCCTGCAAAAAGATAAACGGGGCGGGAAAATCGAGGGAATCGTCGAGATGGCCCGTCTGCACAATATCAAACTTACCTTCACCGAAGCCTTGCGGCTGACCGGGGAAGGAAGTTCACAGGTTCGTCATCAGGGAATAATTGCTCGGATAAGCGAGACACCCTTGGCTGAATTTGCCACATTTCTCGAAGAGATGGCAGTGAAAATCAAAGAAGGGGAACCGGTTCGCCTGATGATCTGCGACTCTCTGCAGGACCCGCATAATCTTGGGGCGATCATCAGGTCGGCCCTTGCCTCGGGTGCTGCCGGGGTGATTGTCACCCGGGAGCGCTCCGCACCCCTCGGGGGAACTGCCGCAAAGGCCTCTGCCGGGGCGATGTCGCACATCGCTCTTTGTCAGGTGACCAATCTGGTTGCCGCTTTGAAGGATCTAAAAAAGGCCGGATTCTGGGTCTTTGGTGCGGTAAAGGAAAGCGATGCCCAATCTCTGTATGCGACCGATCTTACAGTTCCCAGTTGCCTGGTGGTCGGCAGTGAGGGCAAGGGCATCAGACCCCTGGTAAAAAGGGAGTGTGACGTACTGATTTCCATTCCCATGGCCGGAACCCTCGATTCTCTCAACAGTTCCGTCGCCGCAGCGGTAATCCTCTTTGAGGCCCGCCGCCAGCAACTTGCCTTGCAACTCCATTAATTGTCTTCTCCGCAGGACAAGGCTGGCGATGGCTCCCGGTATTCCGCCAGAGGCATGGGTTCACCGCACGCCAACTCGGTCTGCACCTCCTCTCTGTTACTCGGTAATTTTCAGGAACACCTCTTGATAGAGTTTTCTGTAGTCTTCGATACTACCCGGATCCTGCCACCTTTCATACGCCGCCCGGTACTGCTCGGTCGGACGTTGTGCCAGGAGTACCTGGTTGATCGATGCAATCGCGGTTTTACCCCATTCGTTCTTGGAACAGGCCACATAACTGAGAGATCCCTCCGGGTTGCCCTGATTTTCTTCGACGGCAAGGGTCATTATCTGGTCGCGGATACCCATGGTCTCTGCCAGATACATGGCCTCTTCCGGCAGACCTGGCAAGGCATCGATACGGCCCGCCTGAAGCATTTTAAAAAGATTCAAGGAGAGTTCAGGCCCTTCGTAGACGAAGGTGTTCTTTGGGTTGCTGTAGGTCTTTAAGGCGGTATCGATTTCCATGCCGTAAGATCGGTTGTTGGATCGGCCGATGATGAGGTTGCCATCCTTGAGGATTTTCGCAAGACTGACTATTTTGTTGCCGCCAAATGCCTGGAAGCGATCTTTGTGGATGATCAATACCGGTGGCAAAGTAAAGACGCTGGGAATCGAATAATAAGTGAATTCCAGCCGTTCCGGAGTCTTGTACATCCCCACGCTGCAGACCTTTTCACCTTGTTTCCATTGCTGATAGTGACGGGTTATGTTGGCCTTCATATGGGTATGCTGATACTGCGGCAGATGTGCTTTTAGGATATCGGTGATAAGATCTTCATATCCTTGGCCTTTGAGTTCACCGTCATGAATAAAAAACGGCGGCGCAACGGCCTCCATCCAGGCCAGAGCGTCCTGTGCCCGGGCTCCGTCTGGCACGAGAAAGGTAACGAGAAACAGCAAAATTACCGACAAAAGATTACAAAAGAGCATCATCATACCTCCCGTTGAGATCAAAGAGCAGGGAAAACGACTCGCGCATCAGTGGATTTTGCGCAGTTTATCAGCTGTGAAGAACTTTGTATATGGCTGCACCGATTTTTTCCAGGGTGTATGGTTTGCCGACAAAGGCCCCGGCCCCGAGGGCCAGGGTGGCTCTAACATCTTCATCTTCGGCATAGCCACTGGCGACAATGGCCTTTTGCTGCGGATGAAATTTTAGGATTTTTTCGTAGGTCACCCGCCCATTTTGACCGGGATTCATAATCATATCAATAACCAGAATATCGGCGGGATGGGTTTTGAGATAGGTGACTGCCTCTTCGCCCGAAGACATTACTGCCACCTGGTAATTTAAAGAAGTCAGCAGTTCTTCGGCTATTTCGCGCTGACGTGGTTCATCGTCGATTACCAGAACCTGTTCACCATTGCCTTTGAAGGATTGCCAGTCGGAGGTTTTGGAAACCGCCGAGGCCTTTTCTTCGACGGCGGGGAGGTAGAGTTCGAAGCTGGTACCCTGCGGGTCGCTTATGACATTGACTACGCCTCCATGGTCTTTCATGGTATTCCAGACCACGGCCAGGCCAAGGCCGGTACCGCTTCGGCCCATGACCTTTTTGGTGTAGAAGGGTTCGAAGATATGCTCGATTTCATGGGCAGCGATCCCCGATCCGGAATCGAAGATAGCGATTTTTGCATATCTGCCCTCAGGAAGTACCTGGTTCTTTTGTGGGTCCTGCATCGTTTGTCGATAGTTGTGGGTGGATACCGACAATGTGCCCTTGCCCTGAATGGCCTCCATGCCGTTGGTGATAAGGTTCATCAGGCATTTCCTGATATGGATGGGCGAGCAGCATATATGGAGCAGATCTTCATCCAGGGATTTATTTAAAGATATCAATGGATAACGCAAGCGAAGCTGATGAAAATCGGGCGATGCCAGATAATCTTCAACGAGAGTGTTGAGGTTGATTACCTCTTTTGCAGCAGCAATTCCCCTGGCAACCGTGAGGAGATCGGCGACCACCTCCGCCGCGTCCAGCCCGGCCCTGCGTATCGCTTCGAGGGGGCGCCGCATCCGATCTTTCTCTCCAAGATCGAGGAGCAGCAGCTCCGGATAGCTGATGATTCCCGAGAGAATATTATTCAGGTCATGGGCGACGCCACCAGCCATGAGTCCTATGGCTTTCATCTTCTGGTCACGAAGGAGCTGCTCCTCCAATCGGTGCCGTTCCGTGATATCAATGACGATCATCCGCGCTCCGATAATATTGCCGTCCTTGCGAATGGGTGCCGACCGTAAGAGTATCGGAAATGTACGGTTTTCCGGGTCGGTGGCAATAAATTCCTGCAAACCTGCCGCATCATTTAAAAGAGAGGTTTGGAAATGGCGAATGGCCTTTTCGCGGTCTTCGTTGGTAATGAATTGGGAAAAGATTGCCGGGTTTGCAGGGGCAAAGGGGATTTTCAATCTCTCCTGCGCTGCCTTATTGTAATACTCGATCCGCCCATTGAGATCGGTTTCCAGAACCATCTCCGGCAGGAGATCAACCAGATCATGAAAACGTCGCTCACTTTCCCGGAGGTTTTTCGTCCGTTCCAGCACCTGTTTTTCAAGAAATTTTCTGTTGAGAAAGAGATAGATGATAAACGTCGAGGTGAGCAATGCAAGGAGCAGAACGGCAAGAATATTCAGCAGCGGGAAAATGACCCTGACGTATTGGCGACCATGGAGGCGGCCGATGGTCTGAGTGTCGTGCTGGATATCCTCGGAAATGTCCTTCAGGCCTATGAGTCCAACTTTGTGAAGAGCAAGGGAAATTCCGGTAAGGGGGTTATCGGGAATGCGCAGAAATTCATCGTCACCGGGGATAGAGATGACGAGGTATTGGTAATGGTCGGCCTTCGCCGCCAGTTGCAGATAGGCCACGGCACCGTTTCGGTCGAGAGCCCAGGTATCATCGGCAATAATAAGTGCATGGGTATGAAAGCGTTTGCGATCCAATTCAGCATCTCGCTCGATGTAGAGGAGAGAGATGAGTGAAAAAACAGTGAGAAAGATGATCGGGATGTAGAGATAACGGCTTCTGTTGCTGAATATGGGGTTCATCATAACGGCTGGGGCACGTTATCGCTTTATGGTTATTGCAGACATGTTCCCATCGCAATAAAGAGGGCAAGGAGGCCGGTTAAGGAGATGGAGCGACCGGGCAAACGCTGCTCCATCTCCGGTCGTGGTTATTTTTTTTTCTCGGTCATCCTCGCCTGCAGCAGGGCTCCCAGGCTGCCAACCTCGCCTGCCGACTTTTTCTTTTTGCTTTCGGTGATGAAGGCCTTGTACTCTGTGCGTTCCTCTTCATCCTTGTTCTCCGCCGACACATAATCGACGGGAACCAGACTGATCCGCTTCTCGACCGGATCGATGCTTTCGATTTTCACCTCGATATTCTGACCAACCTCCATGACTTCACGGGGATGGTTGATCCGTCGGCCGCTGCCGAGTTTGGAGATATGGATCAGGCCGTCAATACCTGGGACCAGGGTCACAAAGGCCCCGAACTGGGCAAGTCGAGCCACCGTCCCTTGGTGCGAGGAGCCTTCCGGAAAGTTCTTTATTCCCTCGACCCAGGGATCGGCCATGGTTTCTTTGTAGCTGAGGGAGATTCGATCGTTTTCCCAGTCAAGTTTTTTGACGATGACCTGGACTTTCTGGCCGATGGTGAAATATTCATCGACCTTCTCGACCCGACTCCAGCCTATTTCGGAAATCGGGATGAGGCCGTCAATCCCGCCGATGTCGACAAAGGCGCCGAAGTCCCTGATGGAACTGATAATACCCTCGACTGTTTGGCCTTCCTGGAGGGTTTCCTGCAGGTTTTCCCGGATCTCCTGTCGTTCCGCTTCCTGGATGGCGCGGGCTGACAACACGATATTTCGGCCGTTTTCCTCAAACCTGGTGATTTGGAATTTCATATGCGTTTCCAGGTAGGTCTTTGCTGCATCTTCAACCCGACGCATACCCATCTGGGAGTAGGGGCAGAAACCACGAACATTGCCGCCGAGGGTGATTTCAAAGCCGCCTTTGATCTCAGCCTTGACAAAGCCTTCCACCGGGATGGCGCTTTGAAACGCCTCTTCGAGGTGACTGTTGCCTGCACCGCCGCCGATAGAGGTAGTAAAAAGTTGTTCAGATGGCTTGGATCGCAGGAAATAGACATCAATCACATCGCCTACTTTGCGGGTCAAATTACCCTGGTCGTCTCTTAGTTCGGAGCTGTTGAGGACACCCTCGCTCTTGCTGCCGACATCAAGAAAAGTTGATTCGTTGTTAATCCCGACGATGGTGGCCTTAATTTTTTGCCCGGGAGTCAGGTGCCTGATTTTTTTTGTTTCTTCAGCTTTGAACAGATCTTCAAAGCTTTCACTGAGTGTGTCTGTCATGTCATTCCATTACCAAAACTGCGGTTTACGGTTGTTGTCAGGCTCGGTGCCCGACTGGTGTCAGGTTGTGATGCGAATAATTTTCCGTGCTCTTCTTGCACCTCGAATCTTCTGGTTACCATTATTCGTTCGAGGAACATAATTCCAACCAAATCACCTTGCATCTTCTGACCGCCAATGTCAAGAACGGTAAAGGCTCTTTAGTCGAACTTTGCATTGGATGCCGTCATGAAGATGGCAGCCGTGGCTGCAAGGTAAAGAGTCAGTACTCCAGGCCGCTTTTTTTCACGGGCGACGGCAGTGAATTGCCAGCGATAAGACACGGGCCCCTTCCCGGAACATCAGGCGTTTGCTACACATTTCACCCAGAAATCCCTCAAGACTTGGGGTGGAAATGGTGGGAAAAGCGGCTAGAATCGCTGAGATTATCTGGGGTTTAAGGCAAAACAGGTAGATTTCTCGCGAGAAACCCTTCAGCCGGTGCAGGAGGGTCGAGCCGCGAATCTGTTCCTGGGAGATAATCAAAAAGGTGTGGCCGTCCCGGTAATGGAGCGGGTGCATTGCCTTGTTCTTTCTCTCTTGGTGAAAGTTCTGCCAGGCGCGGAGCTTTTCCCGCACCGGTTTCCAGAGTATTCGTTGCCGTACCCTATCACCCCGATAACTGTTGCTGAGCATGGTCATTCCGTTCAGGATTTTCACGGGAAAGAGTTTTTGGTTTTTGTCATGGGGCAGGATCGCCCGGATGGCATAATCCTTTGGTTTGGCGTAAAGAGGAGAGCCATAACCGAGAAAAAATGGCGCAGCCGAAAGGGGGGCAAACGGGAGAACGAAATCAAGATTGATCAAAGTCTCGGCAATTTCCTGGGCGGTGGTGCCGGGAAACTCGGTGATAAGATTGCCTTCAAGGCGTATCCCGCAGCTGCTGGACAGCTTTATGGCGGCGATATTGTCCATAACCGTGGTGCCCTTGGCCATCTTAATCAGTAAGGTCAAAGAGAGGGCTTCAATGCCGACTTGAACTGTTCTCAGCCCGCCCTGACGGTACAACTCCAACCGTTGCTGGTCAGAAATTCCTCGTATTTCGGCAAAAAAATCAAAATCCATGTTGCTGTTCGCAAGAGCTGAAAAGAAACGATCAGCCTCCTCCGGCGGCAGAGCATTGTCGGTAAAGGCAAACTGCAAACAGGCATGGGTTTTTGCCAGGTGGGTGGTTTCCGCCACCATCCTGTCGCCGTTCTTAAACCGGTAGTCCGGCCATTGCAGATTGAGATTACAAAAGGAACAGCGGTTCCACCAACAGCCCCTGGAAAACTCAATCGGCAGCACCGGAATAAAAACCTGATCGGCAAAGAGCTCGCGCATCTCCCGGAAATAGGAGGCATAGTTTGGGTAGGGTAAGTCGTTGAGGCTAAGCCTCGGTAGCTGAATGTTTGCTCTACTGGAAGTGTGGCGGGCGAGAATTCCTTTTGATAGCGACTTCTCCACTCCGGCAAGATGAAGACAGAGGTGCAGGAGGGCTTCCTCCCCCTCACCGTCGATGAGGTAATCTATTTGCTGGAAGGTCTCAAAAAGAGAGATACCCACCTTGCCGGAGCACGAAGAGCCGCCGAAGATAATCGGCAGCTTCGGATGTTTTTCCTTTATCTTCGAGGCCAGATAAAGAGAGGGCAGGAGTTGGAAAAAACAGACGGAAAGGCCGAGCAAGGAATAGCTGTGCATCTCGGTCGCCGCCAGCCACTCGGCTGTGCTTTGCTCAAGGCAATCGACCAGTTTCTCGAAATCGGCAATAGCCGGATCTTTTTTCGGGAGGCTTTGGCGAAAGAGCTGCTTCGCCCGGGATTTCATTTCAGGAAAGAGGAGTGGTGCAAAGAGCGCTTCTCCGGCCCAGCCCGAACGGGCAATGCGGGCGTAGGTGTCGATACCGATGGCCTTGGCGAGGTGCAGGTAAGGATGAAAGCAGTCAACCCGGCAGGTCGATTTTTCCTCCACATAGCTTTTCAGCGTTGCCAATTGGAGGGAGGGCCGGTTGACAAGCGGCCAGGGCATGGAGACGAGGGCAACCCTGGGCGAGGTGGGGACATCACCTTCCATCTTATTGGTGGATGATCTCAGTTCCCGGTGGCGGAACGAAAGTGAAGAGCGCCTCGATTTCCCGCGGAGTTTTTCCGTGCATCACCGTGTCAACCTCTATATCGCTGAGGTTCAGGACGGTGACGGTACCGAAATGATCGCGGATTTTAAGGCGGCGGATGAGGGAGGCCGCGGTCACATAAAGATGAATGTCTTGGATCTGGGAATGCTGGGTCTTCGGAATGAGTTTGATTACCTTGAATTCGTCCTCGTTCGTCGATTGTTCGTCCTCGTCCGCCGGGCGGATATAAAAATCTCTTTTTAAAAGGCCTTTGCCGGAAAAAAAAGAATAGGTGAGATCGGTTTCCAGCTGTTCTGCCGGGCTGACAATCAGCTGCTTGAGTTTGGCAAAATACATGGAAAACACAACCCCATCACTGATCAGTACCTGCTGGTCGGGGCTGACATAGTCCCAGCGCATCCGGGCTTTGCCGTCGTTTTTCAGGAAGACCGCCCGGCCCGATCCCTGGCGCGGTCTGCCGGTCATTTCCCCCTGGATATCCTGGTAGAAATTAAAACAGAGGCTCTGCATAGTGTCGTAGCGAGCTTGCAGCCGTGCGGCAATATCCTCCGGGTACTCGACCGGCTCTGCTGCGGCATGGGATGTGGAGATCGTCAGGGCGAGAAACACAACAAACAGGTGAACAATCTGAGCAAGGTTAGCCATTGTGCATTATCATACAGGTTGAAGATCAATGGGACGGTGAAAAATCTTGGCAGCGATGAACTGTGCCGATTCGGTGAGGTCAGTGACAAAATAGCGGTTCAGGGTCGGATCGTGACTTTGGTCCGGTGTCAAGGTCGTTTCGCCCGCCAGATAGTGTTGCAGATATTCTGCCACCGCGACGGAAGAATCGATAAGTATGACTTTTTTGCCGATCCTGGGTTGAATCAGGTGCTTGAGCAAAGGGTAGTGGGTGCAGCCGAGCACCAGGGTGTCAATCTGCTGGTCTTTCAGGGTGTGCAGATATCGGCGCAGGATCATCTTCGTTTCCCGTTTGCCGATCCATCCCTCTTCGACCAGGGGGACGAGCAGGGGACAGGCCGTGGAAAAAACCTTGTATTCCGGGTGTTGCGCCAGGATCTTTGTCTCATATACGCCGCTGCGAATGGTGGCGCGGGTGCCGATGATGCCGATCCGCCCTTTTTGCGAGTGCATGAGTGCCTGTTCGACGGCAGGACTGATGACTTCGATGATCGGCACCTGAAATTCCCGGCGCAGTCGATCAGTGGCAACACTTGCGGCGGAATTGCAGGCAATGATGATGAGTTTGGCCCCGTTATCAACGAGAAACCGGGTATTTTCAAGGGAGTAATCGATAATGGTTCGGGCGCTTTTAGTACCGTAAGGGGTACGGGCGATGTCTCCCAGATAGGTAAGTGGATAGTGCGGGAGAAGCTGTTCGACGGCCCGGGCTACGGTCATCCCGCCGACGCCTGAATCAAAGATACCGATCATGAGAGTAACAGAGTGTTGAGGGTGGTTGAAAAGAGTCCCATTTATCCAGTCTAGGGCATCGGAGTGGGCCAGTATAGCAGAAAACCGGGGGAACAACAAGCAGGCAGCAGACGCAGAATGTGGCAGGAATTTTTCCCTCCTTGTTGTTGTACAATTTGTTGACAGATGCTTGCACGGGAATTATTTTGCCTCAGTCCCCTTAGGACATAGTGGTGTTGAATATCCGGGTTTTCAGGGATGTCCAGCAATACAATTGAATTATTCAGTAGTTAGAACAATAGGTGGTAAGGATATGCCGGTTTACGAGTACGAATGCAAGGAATGCATGAAAGTTTTTGAAGTGCAACAGAAGATGGCCGACCAACCGTTGAGTAACTGCCCCGAGTGCAAGGCGCCGGTGAAAAAACTTATGTCCATGAGTTCCTTTCAGTTGCGTGGTGGCGGTTGGTATGCCGACGGGTATTCGCATACCTCCGGTGTCGCTAAGCCTGAGGCCGCTAAACCTGAGGCAGCCAAGCCTGCCCCACCATGTCAGGCTGGTGCCGGTTGTGCCGGTTGTCCGGCGGCTGCAAGTGCTTGACCTCCCGCTCCGATCTTTATTCTGTCCGGCCGCCGATGATGGCCATCGCATCACCATAAGAGAAGAACCGATAGCCCTCCTTGATTGCCGTCTGATAACAATCAAGGAGGGTCTGTCTGCCGCACAGTGCCGACACCAGGAACATCAGTGAGGAATCCGGCAGGTGGAAGTTGGTAACGAGATTATCGATCACCCTGAAACGAAACCCCGGATAGATATACAGATTGCACCAACCGGACATTGCCTGCAGCCGCCCGGAGATCTGCGCCGCATATTCCAGGGCGCGCACTGTTGTCGTGCCCACCGCCCAGATCTTGCCCCCTCTTGTTTTTGTCGCTTCCACCGCTTCGGCGGTTTCTTCCGTGATACTGAAATACTCTTCATGGATCCGGTGGCGGGTTATGTCTTCCTCGCGCACTGGGGCAAAGGTGCCATAACCGACATGCAGAGTTACCTGGCCAAGGAGAGTTCCTTTTGCACGGATGCTCTCCAACAACCGGTCGGTAAAGTGCAGTCCGGCGGTTGGGGCGGCGACCGCCCCCGGATGGCTGGCGTACACCGTCTGATAGCGATGGACATCGTCGGCGGTGCAGCCGTCGGCCCTGGTGATGTACGGCGGCAAGGGAACCTGCCCGGAGGTTCGAAGGGTTTCGGCCATTCCCGTTGCCGGGTCATAGTGGAGCTGCAAATCGGCTTTGCCATCGCCGAAATCGGCGATGACCTCGCAGTGCAGGTTTCTACTGATGGTGATTGTCGTTCCCGTCTTTGGTCGTTTTGATGATTTGATCAGGGCTATAACCCTGGCCGTTCCTCGTGTCTCATCGAGAATTGTCGGATACTCAAGCAAAAAAACTTCCGCCTTGCCGCCGGTTTGTTTTTGTCCGAGAAGCCTGGCCGGGAACACCTTGGTATTATTCACCACCACCATATCTTTTGCCCCAATAAACTCGACAAGGTCGCTAAAGCGATGATGGGCGAGGGTGTCTTTTGTTTTATCAACCACCATCAGCCGGGATTCGTCGCGCTTATCGACCGGACGTTGGGCGATGCGTTCCGTGGGAAGATGGTATTTGTAGGCGCTTAATAAATGATCTTTATGCATGTGGAGAGAAGGAAAAAAATGGCAAATGGCCCGATGTCGGCGATGCAGAGAATGGAGTAATGCGTTACAGTAGCTCTATCCCCCAAGGGATAGTGAAAAACATCTTTTTCCAATCCTTATAAAGTTGATCTCATTACCATGATCCTGGCCCTTGCCGCAACCCAAATAGAGATGCAGCCTTTTCTCCGCGAGTGGCCTGGGGAAAGTCCTCCATGTCTGACCCTGGTAACCGGAGTCGGACCGATGGAAACAGCCTTGCGTCTCACCCGGTTTCTCTGCGAGACCGAGAAGAGGGTGCATGCGATAGTTCATTTCGGTATCGGCGGCGCCTACCTGCAGCCGGGCGGAAATCTTCAGCCGGAATTGCTTGACATCTGTTTTGCCGAGCAGGAGGTTGCCGGGGATCTGGGAATCTGCCTGCCAGACGGGATGGAATACCTCGACCAGTCGCTCACCGGCGATCTTGCCTGCCGACTCGACCCTGGCCTTTTAGACCTCGGGCAAAAAATTTTAAGAAGCTTTGGCAGGCCGTGCTTTTCCGGGGTGTTTGTCACTGTCAACGCCGCCACCGCAACCCGGCACCGAGGGGAAATGCTGCGATCCAGGTGGCAAGGACTCTGTGAAAATATGGAGGGCGCGGCGGTTGCCCGGGTGTGTCGGGAATTCGCTATTCCTTGCCTGGAACTGCGGTCCATTTCCAATTATGTCGAGGACCGCAAGCCAGAGAACTGGCGGTTGCGCGAGGCGTGTTTGCAGGCGGCCGAAAGCGCCGCTCTTATTATCAAAGGAATGTCGGCATGAGTGCTCCTCTTTCTCTCGGGTTTTCACCCTGTCCCAACGACACTTTTATTTTTTACGCCCTGGTGCATGGAAAAACGGCCACCGGCGGGATCCATTTTTCCGAACCCCTCCTGGAGGACGTGGAACAGCTTAATCAATGGGCCTTGGCCGGGCGACTCGATGTCAGCAAGATGTCCTTTCATGCCTATGGCCATGTGCAGGATAAATACTGCATCCTTGCCGCCGGCAGCGCCCTCGGCCGCGGCTGCGGGCCCCTGTTGATTGCCCGCTCGGAAATAACGACTGCCGATTTCACTAAAAAACGCATCGCCATCCCCGGCGCGCTTACTACCGCGGCCCTGCTTTTGCAATTGTTCCTGCCGAAAGGTGGCGAGCTGGTGGTGATGCGTTTCGATAAGATCATCGATGCCGTCGCCGGCGGCGCGGTTGACGCTGGGGTCATCATCCATGAGTCCCGCTTTACCTATCAGGATAAAGGTCTTGTCTGCCTTCAAGATCTTGGAAAATGGTGGGAAAACCGTTTTGTCCTGCCCATTCCCCTTGGCTGCATTGCCGCACGTAGAAGCCTCGGGAAAGAGAAGATTCTGGCGATTGACCGGGCTATTCGGGCCAGTGTCGATTATGCCTTTGTCCATTCCGAAGACTGTCTGCCGTATATCCGCAGTCATAGTCAGGAGATGGAACCTGCGGTGGTGCGCAGCCATATTGGTTTGTATGTCAATGATTTTTCTCGGGACCTCGGAACGGAGGGGTTTGCGGCTATCGAGAAATTTCTGGAGATGGGGCGAAAAACCGGTGCCCTACCGGAAAGTCTCCGGGGTATCAGGGAGGAGCTGTCGTGACTCACCGGAAACAGAGGCAGGATAATGGACCGAGGACAACTGGAGCCGCCATGCAAGGTTTTTCCCGCCTCCCGGTTTTTTCCCTTACCGGGGGCAACGAGGAGTCGCGTGCCGATTTCGTTCGTCGTCTGCTGCCCGAATTGACTGAGCGTTCCCTGGCCGGGGTCTTTGTCCGGCGGAGTAACGGCTATAATCCCTACACCCTGACTTTGCTGGCGCGGCGATACGATCTAGTAATAGTCAACAGCGGCGTCGATATTCCGGATCAACCGATTGTGCTTGGCGCCTTCGCCGGTGGGGAGGCGGGCGATTTGCCATGGTCCCTTGGTTGGCAGGAAGGGTGGCCTGGATTTATCGCCGGGCTGCTTGAAAAACTGGAGGAATATGGGCGGCGGACCCCGGTCTGGGGCTGCGTCCTGATCGGCGGCAGGAGTTCCCGGATGGGTCGTCCGAAACATTTTCTAACAGACGGACAGGGGAAGACCTGGCTGGAAAATACTATCGCCATCCTTCATCCTCTGCTTGACGGTATCGTTGTTTCCGGTAGCGGCGTACTGCCCGAAGTGCTTGCCGCAACGTCTCGAATTTCCGATATTCCCGGAGTGGTGGGGCCTTTGACGGGTATCTTGGCCGCTGGGCGATGGCAGCCGCTGGTGTCCTGGTTGCTGGTGGCCTGTGATATGCCGCATGTCTCCGCCGAGGCGGTAAGCTGGCTGCTTGCCGGTCGTCGGCCCGGTTGCTGGGGACGGGTGCCGAAGTTTGCCGGTAACGATCGTCTTGAACCGCTCTTGGCCTGGTACGATTTTCGCTCGATCCATCTCTTTGAGGAACAGCTGTATAGCGGCAATATGCGAATCGGTGAGGCCGCAGGCGATGTGCGGATCGACCATCCGATACTTCCTGAAGCACTCTGTTATGCCTGGGAAAACGTCAATACCCCCGAAGAGTTGCAGGCCGTGGAGAAGTGATTGGCGAGGAGGCGACCTGGCGAGAGTCAAAGGTCGAGAACTAGCGACACGGAAGGGAGTTCTCCTGGGAGGCAGGATAACTGCCGGGGTTATTGTTCTCGGAAACTTTTCATGACCACGCAGGTTTTGCACATCCCCATCTTTTCTTCCCACGACTTGCAGGCAGCGTTTTCACAAAGAGTGCCACTGATAAACCAGCAGAACTGTCCCGAATCAAATTCCCAGGCTGGGCATTTGTTTCTTTTTTCATCCGGACAATTGCGCAATTCCCAGCAGTTGGAGTTTTCCTGCTGCTGGTGACCTTTCCTGGCAAGGAGGAAAAAGAGCTGTCGTTCGACATGGGTGGGAATTGTCCGCCAGCCTTGTTCGTAGCTACAGACGGCCTTGAGGGAAATTCCCAGGAGATTGGCTATCTCTCGTTGGGTCTTGTCCAATTTTTTCCTTATCTTAACGAATTCCCTGCTGTCCATGGTCCCGTGAGCAGTGAGGCGTTGGCCCCTTGCAGCGTAATTGCCAAATCAACTATCTAACTGTACCACATCGTAACACACGGTGCTGCTTTAATGCAAAGGAAGAAAGAGAGGTTCGCGTGGAACTGGCAGAAAGCCGGAGCCTGGCGGTGGCGGGAGGCTTCCCAAGCGTTTGTGTTTTGCGCCTTTGGTGGAAAAGCTGCCAATCCATTTTCTTTTTACGAAAACAAATATACAATAAACTACAAAACAAAAAGCAGAAAAAGGCGCGTCGCAAGATCAATACTTCCTTAACTGACCCCCATAAGGGGGATAAGTACCTTCACGAAGAAAAAAAATTTCTAAGGTACTAAAAAGGGTCCACTATGTTGCTTGAGTCTCATGAGGTGTTGGCAGATTTTGATCCGCATTTTAAAATCTTCCATGATCTCATGCCGTTTAAGGTTCAGGAGATTCTTTTGGTCTCCAGCCTCTATGATGCCTTTATCATGGAAGAAGACGGCAGCCTGGCAACCCGACTGATCAATGAATACCATGGGTTGAATCTCAGCAAACCTCCAAAAATCACCCGCGCTTCTTCAACCGGAGAAGCCTTGCAGCTCCTTGACCGGAAAAAATTCGATCTGGTTATCACCATGCCCTATCTGGGAGGGATGGACGCCTTTGGACTCGGAGCGTTGATAAAAAAAAACCACCCGCATCTGCCGGTCATCCTTGTCGCCCATAATATCCGCTCAACCTTTCCGGAAAAGGTGGACAGTGGCTTTATCGATAAAATTTTTCTCTGGTGTTGCGAGGCCGACCTCCTTTTGGCCATAATAAAAAATGTTGAGGACCACCGGAATGTCGATGGAGATACCAAAAAGGCCATGGTCAGGGTCATTATTTATGTTGAGGATTCGCCTTTATATCGCTCACTTTTCCTCCCTCTCATCTATGGTGAGGTAGTGCGGCAGACCCAGTCGGTGCTCGACGAAAGCCTCAACGAGCGGCACCGGATTCTCCGCATGCGGGCACGTCCGAGAATTCTTATGGCCACTAATTACGAGGAGGCCATGACCCTCTATCAGGCTTACAAACCCTATGTCTTTGGGGTGATCTCCGATGCCAGGTTTCGTCGCAACGGGGTTTTCGATAATGAGGCGGGGATTAATTTTTTACGCTTCGTGCGTGGCGAGATTACCGATTTGCCGCTTCTCATGGTGTCGACGGAAGATCGCAATCGCCAATTGGCTGAGCGGATCCCGGCGATTTTTCTCGACAAAAACTCGCCGCTGATCAGGGATGAGGTACACAGTTTTTTCCTCAACCACCTCGGGTTCGGAGATTTTATCTTCCGCATGCCAGGTGGCAGGGCTATCGGTTCTGCTGCAAACCTGCATGAATTCGAACAACAGCTGAGGGTTATTCCGGAGGAATCGCTCAGGTATCACACGCTCAGAAATCACTTTTCCAACTGGGTCATGGCACGGGCGGAAGTCATCCTGGCGCGTCGTCTGCATAAGGATTATGTGCTGAATATGGAGAATCTCGCCAACATCCGAGAGGATTTGATCTATAAGGTGCGTTCGTTACGAAAATTACGGCAACAGGGGGTGGTGGCAAAATTTTCGGCGGGCGACTATGACATCGATGTCATGGACTTTGTGAAGATCGGGAGCGGTTCGATGGGCGGCAAAGCGCGGGGGATAGCCTTCATGTGGGCCTGTCTGCAGGGAGCCTATCGCAAAGATTCGGTTTTGAGCACCCACACGGTAACCATCCCGAAGACCTGTGTTATTACTGCCGATGGTTTCGATGCCTTTATCGAGGAGAATAATCTCAATCTCAATAAATCGATGTCCGATGACCAGGTCGCCGATGTTTTTCTCGATTCGGCCCTGCCCGCCTGGCTTCGTCAGGAGCTTCGGGCATTTCTGCAGAAATGTGATCAGCCGCTGTCCGTGCGGTCTTCCTCGCTGCTTGAAGATGGTCATTTTAAACCGTACGCCGGCCTGTATTCCACCTATTTTCTTGCTAACAATCCCCCCGATTTCAACGAACGGCTGGCGCAGCTCGAAAGCGCTATCAAGCTGGTTTACGCCTCCACCTGGTTCGAGAGTCCCCTTGCCTTTTCCAGAATCTCCGGGCATGGCCGGGAGGATTCCATGGCCGTTATTGTCCAGCAGCTGGCGGGAGGGGCCTATGGCGGGTACTGGTATCCGGCGATCTCCGGAGTCGCCCAATCTCGCAATTATTACCCGGTTATGGAGATGCAGGCCGACGAAGGGATCGTCCATATTGCTTTGGGGATAGGCAAGACGGTGGTTGACGGGGAGAAATCGTTGTGGTTTTCCCCGGCAAGAGCCCAAAAACTGGTACAG
Source organism: uncultured delta proteobacterium (assembly GCA_903875445.1). GTDB lineage: Bacteria > Desulfobacterota > Desulfobulbia > Desulfobulbales > Desulfocapsaceae > Desulforhopalus_A. The sequence goes on from CAIQWD010000069.1 coordinate 105,254, forward strand.
TTTGCAACCGTCGAGAATATGCTGAAATCCAGCCAGCGGCAGTTTTATGCGTTGGACATGGAGCCCAAGGGCTGTTTTCATCGGCAGGTCTCGAATCTTACCCTGCGTAACATTCAGGATGCGGAGGAGGAGCTGCCGGTGACCATGCTGGCATCGACGTATCTCGCCGAGGAAGACAGGGTCAGGGATGCGCATCTGCCGGGGCCTAAGATCATGACCTTTGCACCGATTCTCAAGTATTCCGGTTATCCGCTGCCCGAGATTCTCAGCGAATTGTTGAAGATCGGCAAGGCCGGAATGGGCGGCGATGTGGAGATCGAATTTGCCGTTCACCTGGACCGTGAACTTGGCAAATCGATTTTCTATGTTTTGCAGATACGGCCGATGGTCACCGGTGGAGAAATGGTCGACGTGCAGATCTCGGACCATGAGGTGCAACAGGCCATTTGTTTTGTCGGCAGTTCCCTTGGCCATGGTTCCTATTCCAATATTGCCGATATCATCTATGTCCGCCCGGACACCTTCGATACCACCAAAACCAGGGAAATGGCAGGAGAAATTGGCGAGTTGAATCGCAGGCTACGGCGGGAAAAAAAACCGTTTCTGCTTATCGGCCCGGGCAGGTGGGGTTCGGCCGATCCCTTTCTCGGGATCCCGGTACAGTGGGCGGATATCGCAGGTGTGGCGGCAATTATCGAGGTTCGTAACGGCAGGATTAGGGCAGAGCCTTCCCAGGGGACGCATTTTTTTCAAAACATCACCTCTCTCGGCATACCCTATCTGACCTTGAATGAGGATGGCGGTAAGGTGGGGGGACGGAGGGCGGATTTTCTCGACTGGAGTTGGCTTGCGCGTCAGCCTTTGAGAGAAGAAAAGAAATATGTCTGTCATGTGCATCTGGAGAAACCTTTCACCCTCAAATGCGATGGGATACACTCGGAAAGTGTGCTGGTATCTCCGGATAAGTGATTTTTCAGAAACGGTTTATTATGAATTCGCAACCAAAAAAAATGGTCAGCACGATGGCTTGCAATTACGATGAGTGGTGCAGGAATGAATTCACCTCCCTGCATTCTCGGGTAGGGCATCTTTTTATCGATATCGACATAGGGTGCCCCTACGGTTTGCCCTATGTTTCAACCTTTCATCAGGCGACATTTGCCCCTCTCAGTGAGCGGGCCATGGAGTTGTTTCTGGCCGCCGGTTATCGGCGAAACGGTAATTGTCTCTACAATATGGCGTGCCGCAATTGTTCAGCGTGCATCCCCATACGTCTGCATCCAGTCGAATTTTCAGTAAATCGCAACCAGAAAAGGGCGCTGACGAAAAACTGCGATGTCCAGAAAGTTCTTGTGTCTTTGCAGCCAACCAGGGAAGACTATGCGCTCTGTGAAAAGTTTCTCCAGAGCCGATATCCCAGAGAAAATAATACTGCCACCGGATATTATCGGGACTTTTTTTTAAATACCATCGTCAACAGCGCCCAACTGCAGTACCGGGTGGGCGAGCGATTGATCGGCGCCGCCATCATCGATATCGGCTACAATTGGCTGAATGCCGTCTATTTCTATTTTGATCCCGAGGAGGGGAGGCGCAGTCTTGGAACCTACAACATACTCTGCCTCATCGATTTGTGCCGCGAATGGGAAATCGAATTCCTCTACCTCGGGTATTTTATCCATTCCGTTCCGGCAATGAGCTATAAAGGCAACTTCCATCCGCACTATTTGCTGCGTGGGAATAAATGGTTGCAGCACAAATAATTGAAAAGTTTGCGATATGATAGAAAATATGAAGAATCGAGCCGCAGGTTCAGCGGGGTGCTGGCTACCGCAACCTGATGGAACCCTGGAGTGTATCCTCTGTGCCCACGGCTGTCGTTTGCGCGATGGCCAGCGGGGGCTGTGTGGTGTACGGGTGCGGCGGGACGATGCGATCGACAGTCTGGTTTACGGCAGAGTTGTTGCAGAACATGTCGACCCGATAGAAAAAAAACCTCTCTTCCATGTTTTACCGGGAAGCCTTTCTTACTCCATTGCTACCTATGGCTGTAATTTTCGCTGCTTGCATTGTCAGAATGCCTCTATCTCCCAGGTGTCGCGAGATATGGCTGTTGAGGTATCGGGTATTTTCAGAAAGCCTGAAGAGATAATTCGCGCAGCACTTGCCGGAGGCTGTCGATCCGTCAGTTACACCTATGTGGAGCCGACGATTTTTTTTGAATATGCCTATGATTGTTGCGTGGCCGCCATTAACAACGGGTTGAAAAATATCTTTGTCAGCAATGGCTATATGACCAAAGAGGTTGTGGCCAAACTTGCCCAGGTGTTGACCGCAATCAATATAGATCTTAAATCCTTCAGCGATGCGTTTTATAAAAAAATCTGCGGTGCAAGGGTGCAGCCCGTACTTGACAATATTGCTCGCTGTAGGGAAGCAGGAATTTGGGTGGAAGTGACGACCCTTCTCATCCCGGGGATGAATGACGACGACCAAGAACTGGCGCAGATTGCTTCTTTTCTGGCCGGAATCGACAGATCGATTCCCTGGCATGTATCCGGGTACCATCCCGCCTACCGGATGACGGGGCCTCCCCCCACCCCGGAAGCGACCCTCCGAAGGGCCAGACAGATAGGGCTTGATCAGGGCTTACATTACGTTTATGCCGGCAACCGCCCCGGTTCAGGCGGTGAAGACACTTCCTGCCCGAATTGCGGTTTTCTTCTTATCGAGCGGCAAGGCTTCCGGGTGACGGTCAATCGGCTAAAGGCAGGCGCTTGTTCGGCTTGCAACCAACATCTTACTGGTATCTGGCTGTGATTATTTTCACTTTGTCCCCATTTTTTTACCAAACAGGGTTCGACTCACCAAGGTGAGCAGGATGGCCAAGAGAGCTGCCGCAAGACCCAGCAGGACGTTGAAAAATGGCGGTGCTGCCAGGGCTATGCGGATTATCAAGGTTGAGAGGGCAAATCCCGAGTTGCGGAAAATGGCATAAAAGGACGGCTGAAAACATTGGGAGATCAACACGACAAGGATATCCGTCAAAATCAGGAGGGTATAAAATTCGTGGAAAAACTCACTGGTTGCAGTGCCGGTCACAGTTCCGATGGCACTGCGAATTCCCATGATTGCAAAGATACCAAGGAGAATCAGGGCAATCCCTTTTTTGGCGGCAACAAAGCCGTAGAGATCGCCCGGGCGCATTTTCTCGTCTGAAGTCCGGGCCTGAATCAGATAATAATATCCCAGAAGGGCAAAAATCAGCAGTGCCCCGAAGCCGTCGGAGAGGATGTGTAAGATCGCCTGTTGATTGCCGGCAAAAGTTATCGGTTCCGGGAAATAGGACAGCTCTTTAAAGGCATTACGCAGCAGTATAAGTGAGAGGATTTCGAATTGTTTGCCGACGGATCGGCTGAAAGAACAGGGGATGGTAAAGATCAGGCTGATAACTTCGAGGATAAGAACGACTGTAAAGGCCCCCTGAACGGCAAAGAAATGGTTTCTCGGCACCGTGGAGGACAGCGAGGCGGGAAGCAGATTGCGACGATTCAGTTCAATGCAGACCAGGCTCATCAAAAAAAAGAGCACAAGAGTGATGGAGATTTTCTTGTGCATATTTTCATGTTCCCAGAGGTGGTGCAAGGGATCGAAAACGTATGTGATTTTTTCGTAAAGAGGAGTCATTTCTTAGTGAATTACGTCTTGAAAGCGGATGGTAAAAAGCGACTGCATCACAAACAGGCTACATTGCCCGGTTTGTGTACCACACTTTGTTGACGATGGCAATTTTCCCGATGTTTTTTTAGTCGGAGAGAGGGAATGATGCAGCCGACTTCAAGCCAAGTCGGCAGCATAGGACCTAAAAATCGTCAGAGTTGAATTTCTCCCCAAACCTCATCTTTTCCCGGTTCAAAATTCATAACAAACTCGGTCCATCCGATAGGCGCATGGACAATCTCGATGCCGACACTTTTGCCGATCGGTTGTCGAACTGCCCATCTTGGTCTGGCCTTCACCTTGAAGTTCTGGCCCTTGCCGGAAATAACGATTGAAAGTTGTTTGGCATTGTCATCGAGTCGCTTGGGCACGTTGTCAACTTTCATGCCGAATAGGGAGAGATCCCTGATCGTACCGCCGAAGAAGCCCGAACCATCGGAAATATCAACACTTAAATTGGCAACTTCCATCCGTTGATGTTGTCGTTTTTCCATTTCTTGTATTTCCTTGTGGTTGAACTGAAGTTTAATCACCGTAAATGGATGCCGGAATCATCGACAATTCTTTTTATGCTGCAAATGAAAACGTAGCTCTTTTTCAGGAAAAAACAAGGGTAGTTGTGCAATTATTTTTAGTCAGGCCTGAGGTTCGGCTAAACGCCGGGAAATCACTGGTTTTTTATCCCGCATCGTTGTCTTTCGATTGACGATCTTTGAGATACTTCCACCAATCAAGTCTCTTTTTAACCTCTTTTTCGAAGCCGAATGGCGAGGGGATGTAGTAGGATTTTTCCTGAAGACTGTCGGGAAAATACTTTTGGTAGCTGTAATGATTGTCAAAATCATGGGAATAGCGATAGCCTTTCTGATAACCAAGCTCTTTCATCAGTTTTGTCGGGGCGTTGCGAATGGCCAGGGGAGCCTTGAGGTGGCTCGTTTTCGCCGCGTCGTCCTTGGCGGCGAGATAGGCAGTTTCCAGAGAGTTGCTTTTTGGAGCGGTGGCAAGATATACCGTAGCCTGGCAGAGAGCGACAGACGCCTCGGGCATGCCGAGAAAATGGACCGCCTCTTTCACTGCCACAGCCTGAACGAGTGCTTGGGGATCGGCGAGACCGATGTCCTCCGAGGCGATCCGCACGAGTCTTCTGACGAGGTAAAGAGGGTCTTCTCCCCCCTCCAGCATTCTCGCGAGCCAATACAATGCCGCCTGGGGATCGCTGCCGCGAATGGATTTCTGTAGAGCTGAGATAAGATTGTAGTGTTCTTCTCCCCCCTTGTCATAAAAAAAGGAACGGGTAGTGGTCGCTTTTTTTAATACTTCCATGGAGATGGTATCTCCCGCTTCGGCATTTCGACAGACCATTTCTAAATCGTTCAACGCTTTTCTGGCATCACCACCGGCGTTTTCTGCAAGATTTTGCAGGACGTGATTGTCAAAGGTCAGGTGCTTTGGGACCATTGATACAGCGCGGACAAGGACTTCATGGAGATGCAGTGCAGACAATGGCTCAAGGACAAATACATGGCATCTTGAAAGCAGAGCCGGAATAACCTCAAATGAAGGGTTTTCGGTGGTTGCGCCGATCAATATCACCGCTCCCGATTCGACGTATGGGAGAAAGGCGTCCTGCTGAGATTTGTTGAAGCGGTGGATTTCGTCGATGAAAACGATAGTTCTGCGATTTTCGGTACAATGGGTGTGCGCCGCTCGCTCCATGAGGACTTTGACTTCAGTGATTTTACTGTGCACGGCACTGCAGGAACGGAAGGTGTGTCTGGTTTGTTTGGCAATGAGCCTGGCAATGGTTGTTTTGCCGGTGCCGGGCGGTCCCCAGAGGATAAAAGAGCCGTATTCGTCTTTTTCCAGCATCAGGCGAAGCCAGGAGCCGGGAACAAGGAGTTGCTCCTGGCCCATAAGATCCTGAAGCTTTGTCGGTCGAGCTCTTTCCGCGAGAGGCACTTCCGGAGGATGACCGGATTCCTCAAATATTGATACTTGTTTCATGAATGGTCGAATATCACAAAAAATAGATAAAAGTGATTGTGTTGTAGTGCATTTGCAAGATACCATGCAATGGGAAATAGGGAGTAGTATTTAATTTGCAAAAAAAATAACGAGCAGGCAACAAAGCGAAATAATTATGATTATGCAAAATCTACTGGAAGGTATGAGGAAAGAAAAATGCATTGCAGCACCCTGAATGTGATGATCGTTGGTATTTTTGTAAGAACCTGGTGGTAAAATATCATTCATTGAACCGGATATCGATATGGCAGCACCCGGGGATTGCTTGGAAACAGTTAGAAACGATAGCAATACTACAAAGTATAGGAGCCAACCACGGATTGCCAACAGATCTGGAAAAAGATTCTTTTGATGTGGATGGAGATTTTTTTAAATCTCGAAAGAAAGTGGTTAAGCATTTCCCGGACAGAACCCAATTGTACAGCCATTAACAATACGAAATATTAGAAGAAAATATGAATATTCCGCAACAAATATTTTTTGTTCCTTATCTTGCTGTGGGAGGCATTTTGAATTATAATTGTTTTATCATTTTTAGTAGAGATACTGAAGGTGACCTTCCCTTCTCACAGAAAAAAATACTTAAATAATGGTATGCTGATGAATTCTTGTCAAAGAGGGCAAAAAGCATTCAATCCAGGCGGTTTGCTAAGTATTGCGTTTCTGATCCTCTTGTACCCTTCATTAGCCTCATCCATCAAAGGGGGCTGCGGTTATCAGGAATACGACAGTAGGTAATGTTAATACTTAGAGGAGGGAGCAGTTATTTCACCTCTTGGCGGTTGTTCGGACGCAAATCCGCGACTGTCAATATAAGCAATCTCAACACTGGCGGTGCTTATATTTATTCGGAAACAGGAGTCAGTATTAATGATGGAGCAATGCCGGCAAGTTTTGGCCAAAATCTCAACATTGCAACAGGAGGGAACGCTTCAAACAAGGACTCTGTTATAATGAAGAAATGATTTTTTGAGCAACACACCAAACAAAACATCAAAAGAGGGCAAAGTTATGAAGAAAACATTGTTAGTAAGCGCACTTGGACTGGTTATGGCTATGGGTATTTCCAACGGTTGGGCAGCATCGACAATCGACGGAAAAGTAACCAATGACAGTAAAGTCGAGCAGGCTGCTAATATTGCCATTGGCGAAGATAATAAAGCTGCCCTGGGATCTGTCAGCATCAAAGATTCGACGGTAGGTAAGACCGGAGTGATAACGAACAAATCCGACGTCAAACAGGCCGCCAACATTGCCATTGGTAAAGGCAACGAGGCGAATATGGGTTCTGTTGCCGTGAAAAATGCCAAGGTTGACGGCAAGTTGACCAACGACTCCAAGGTTGAACAGGCCGCAAATATTGCCATTGGCGAGAAAAACAAGGCCAATATGGGCTCCGTCAATATGGATGGCGGGTCGATTGGTAAGACCGGTGTGGTAACGAACAAATCCACCGTCAAACAGGCTGCCAATATTGCAATCGGTAAAGAGAATGTGGCCAATATGGGCTCAGTCAATTTGAAAGACGCCAAGGTTGACGGCAAATTGACCAACGATTCCAAGGTTGAGCAGGCTGCCAATATTGCCATTGGCGAGAAAAACAAAGCCAATATGGGTTCCGTCAATATGGAAGGCGGATCGATCGGCAAGACCGGTGTGGTAACGAACAAATCCGAGGTCAAACAGGCCGCCAATATTGCCATCGGCAAAGGCAACGAAGCCAATATGGGTTCGATCAATATGAAAGACGCCAAGGTTGACGGCAAATTGACGAACACCTCGAAAGTTGAACAGGCCGCCAATATTGCCATCGGCGAGAACAACAAAGCCAATATGGGTTCCGTCAATATGGAAGGCGGGTCGATCGGCAAGACCGGTGTGGTAACGAACAAATCCGATGTCAAACAGGCCGCCAATATTGCAATCGGCAAAGGCAACGAAGCCAATATGGGTTCGATCAATATGAAAAACGCCAAGGTTGACGGCAAATTGACGAATGACTCGAAAGTCGAGCAGGCCGCCAATATCGCCATTGGCGAGAACAACAAGGCCAATATGGGCTCCGTCAATATGGATGGCGGCTCGATTGGTAAAACCGGTGTGGTAACGAACAAATCGACTGTCAAGCAAGCTGCCAATATTGCAATCGGTAAAGGCAACGAGGCCAATATGGGATCAATCAACATGAAAGATTCCAAGATTGACGGTAAAGTTACCAATACCTCTAATGTCGAGCAGGCCGCCAATATCGCCATTGGCGAGAATAACAAAGCCAATATGGGATCTGTTGATATCAAAAACAGCACAGTTGGCAAAACCGGCGTTATCACCAACAAATCCGATGTAAAACAAGCTGCCAATATTGCCATTGGTAAAGGCAATGAAGCAAGCATGGGGTCAGTTTCAGTTGAGTAATAAAGAAGTGGTCAGCTAGAAATCAAGAACCTTTTTCTCATGTCGAAAGCGATATGAACGAAAAAGGTTCTTGCCGATGGCAGGTGTTTTGATCTCAAATCTCCTTGATATTCAAGCATCTTTATAGCAAACGAGAGATACGATATGAAAACAATGCAGGTATTTTTTCTGATGTCATTATTCTTTTTTATTGCCATGAGTGGGTTGGACATTGCTCAGGGGTCGGATTTGGATGATGGTATCTCCAAATTTACTGATGACGGTATTGAGAAAGATGATGAAATGGGGAAAGCGGATCTCAACATCAAATTTATTGTCATGGATGCCAAAGCAAAAGCAATGACCATGAAAAATAGTAAGGATAGTAAGGATCAAGTTGGCAGTTCCGGCGGTGCAAACATGAACAGCGTCGTTATGGGCGCTGGGAGTAACATAAAGGGCAACGTTTATATCATCGACCAAAGCAAAGGCGCCAAGACAAATGTTTCTGAGTAATGGCCAGGCTATTTTGTTTAAAGCTATTCTTCAACATATTGGATAACTAAATATGAGACTCAACAAAGCTGTAATTGTCTATCAGTTGGTTGATTTTGCGAAAGCCAAGAGCGGTATGAATGTTTTAATGTTGAGCTTGGCTCTTGTCTTGCTGTCATCTTGCGGTGACATGAACCCTAAAAATACCAATATCGAGCTGGAAAAGAGTGCGCCTGTAGTGAAGGTGACGAACTATACTCAGGCTCTGTTGGACCTTGGTTTGATGTCACAGATTTACGACACCGGACTGATGAAGGTACAGAGTCAGGATATCCAAGATGAAACCGGTACATCAACGACCAGCGGTGGCGAGATTCAGCGCAACATTACTGAAATAATGAAGAGTACCCTCAATTCCATCGGCGGTAATGTGCGGTTTATTGAATACAATCCGTCGTATATTCAGAACCAGATGGTTTCCGGATATAGCAATTTTGGTAACAAGACAATTCCCGATGTTGTTATCACCGGTGGCATAACCGAGTTCGACCGCGGACTTGAAACCAGAGGTGATAATACCAACGTAGATGCCGAGGCAGAGTTTGGCGGTGCCCCCAAATGGTTTCCCTCCCAGACTGCCGGTGTCAGTTATGGTGATACCTCGAAAACAGGCAAGGCCCGGATCACACTCGATTTCAATCTTAAAAATTTCCAGACCTTGGCAGGAATTCCTCGAATGTCGACTACCAACAGCATGGAGGTTTATAAAGGGCTGAAGGAAGAAGAGGTTGGTATTACCCTCTTTGGACCGACGTTCGGCTTGAAGGGTCAAATCAAGAAGGTTCAGGGACGGCATGAGGCGGTAAGGGTTCTCGTCCAGGTGAGCATGATCCAGATGATTGGTAAATATCTGGCATTACCTTATTGGCGGTTAATGGGTGATGATGTTTCACCCGATAAAACGGTTCTGGATTCAATCTCGGAAACCTATCACCGGATGGGACGCGAGGATCGGGTAGGGGCTGCTCAGCAATGGCTTACCTTGCATGGATTCGATGTGAGTATCAATAATCGCATGGACAGCAAGACCGTTGCTGCTTTGCAGCAGTTTGATTCTAAGCTCGGATCCGCAGATCCGGGTGGTATTAGCGAAGCATTGTTCACAAAACTATACTTGAATATTCCGGTCACCCGGGAGGCTTATGGCAAAAGGCAGAAAATGAACGAATATTTCGCCAAAATGCAGAAGGGAGCACAGGAGCCTGAAGAACAAAAAGCTACACGGTCCGAAAAGAAAGCTGTAGCGACTCAAGCACAGCCGGCAAGCCAGAAGCAGGCACCCGTGCAACAACAGCAGGAAGTGGCGCAGGCTCAAGCAGCACCGGAGGCGGTTGCTCAGAAAAAAGCAGCCCCAGCACAGACTGCTTCTGCAACCACTGCTTCTGCAGCTGCTGTAGAATCTGCACCTAGTCCAGCGGCAGTTTCACCACCTGCAGCCGCAGCCGCAGCTGCAGCCGCAGCTCCAAAACCCAAGAAGTTTGGTCGCCAACTTACGGCTGAAGACTGGTAACCCAAGTTTTTCAACGCTACAATGGATTCTTTAATAAAGGATCCTAAAGGAGTAAACAACCATGTTATCAAAGAACAGAATAATCCTGATGCTGCTGGTTTTTGCGTTGGTGATTTCAGGTACTGCTTGGGGGGGCAACAAGAAGATCATGACCACCCGTGCTGCCAGGGTGCTTGCGGAACGCGCCATTGTTGAATCGGTATATGGTCTGAAGATTAGATCAAGCGAAGAAGTTGTTGATATGATTGCCGCCAGCTTCACCGGTAAGACTGAATCGAAAACCTCCGCCGATATACAAGGCATCAAAATTGACGAGGTTGTTTACGATGCCGACAAAGACATAGCCCAGGCTACCGCCTCTATCAGTTTGGATGAGATCACCAACATTGACGGGCAGGTTGTCAGTCTTAAAGGCAAGACCTTTAAAAGGGTGGGATTTGCCACGTCAACCCCGGCAAACGCCGGGCCGATCAAGGCTTTACGTGCGGCTGAATTGGACGGCTATAAGAATCTGGTGAAGACGGTGGTTGGTTTCACGCTTGAGAGTCAGACCACGGTTGAAAACTATATGCTGAGTTCGGATGTGGTAAAGGTTAAGGTTATGGCCACCACGTATCTTGCCGATTTAGTAGATTATGGCTGGGATCAGGAAGGAAATGCCTTTGTTAAATTTAAGGTCAATGTCAAAGATATTGAAGAGTTGCTTGGCGCTAAAATCCCCGGAGCGGGTGACATTGTCGAGGTTGAAGGCCATGGTGCTTCCGTTGATGATTTCTCGGCTGCCCATAAACAGGTCTCAGCTGATGACAGTAA
>CAIQWD010000070.1 GCA_903875445.1 uncultured delta proteobacterium
TCAGCAATCAGATGGGAAAATAAAAAGGAGGGGAATGCAGGATTTCAGAAAAAAAGAGATGGCGCAGGTGGCTCAGTTTTCGTTAGCAGAGGTGGTTCAATTTTGATTAGCGTTGAAGATAAAAGAAATGATTGGCTTTTAAAACTGTCAAATCCCTGTCAAGAACAATCAAAGGCTGACGAATCGCCCCCATGATATTGAAAAAAACTCCAACAAAGGGATGTGTATTGGCTGCACTTTTTTCAATAATGTCGCTTTGAATTTCCATAGTTACAGCTCCTTAACCAAACAGGGACTCAACTGGATCGTAGTTTCCCGAGGCTTCCAAAGAGAAACCCTGGTTGAATTAAAAATGATCGTTGTAATGCGTTGAATCTTGCCAGGTTGCACCGTCCGGGAAACTGCTGCGGTTTATATACCGATTATGGCAGATGAGGACGGTATACCCTGCAAAGGAAAGCGTGGACTAAGTGGTCATGTTTGACCATTGTGCAAATATAACCACTTCCATGTGGCTTGCCAAGTAATTTGCAATAGCTGGGTGTTTGCGAATATTATTAGACATATCGATACATTGTATGTCATTAGGTTAAGCGTTAGCGGTCCTGGCACCGAAAATGCAATACCAAGAGCGGTGGTCGCCAAGTCCGATACGTTTTTCACCAAATCAAACAATCTCTTCAGTCAAAAGGAAGTATTGGTTCGAATCCGACTGTCAGAATTTTTTGAATAAGAAAACTTACTTTCTTTCTTTTCTTCTGATCTCTGATCTTAGTTGTATATGCGCCATACTAAAAAGGTAACTAACCGTTTTTTCGCAACACGTTTGCAGAGAGGAACAACTAAAATGGAAAAGAGCAAAATTTTCATCCCCTACGTAGTCCTTTTTTTGATGATCGCCACTTTTTCCGCCTGTGGCTCGAAAGCCAAAAAAGAAGGCTCGGGAGAAATGATTCAACAAACACAACAAACCACGACAACCACTGAAAGGCCGATGGTCAAAGAGACTACCACTACAACCACCACCAAAACTCCATAATTCCTGGAGCAGGTTGAAAGTTCGCTAAAAAATCGCAGTTTACGTCCCATGTATTTAAATTCTAATAGGAGAACATTATGAAAAAATTAAGTTTATTCGCATTCGCATTGACTCTATTGGTTGCACCGGTCTGCTCGTTTGCCCAACAGAACCAAATGACCGTCACAAAAACGGAAACCGCCGGGACGATCAGCGAGGTCAACCCCGATACCCTGGTGATCCACTCCGAATCCAGCCCAAACCCAGTGGTGTACACCTACACCAACAAAACCAATTATATTAATGAAAGAGGTGAGCCGGTCTCCATGGAGACAGTTAAATCCGGTCTGCCGGTGACGGTTTATTACACCAGCAATGGCACTCAAATGACCGCTGAAAAAGTGCTGGTTCATGAAACCAAGACCACAACATCGCAAAAACCGATGATCGAGGAACAAAAGACCACCACAACCACCACCAAAACTCTATAATTTCTGGAGCACGATCAGAGTTCGGTAAAGAATCATCCCATGTATTTTATTCCGAAAAGGAGCACATTATGAAAAAATTGAGTTTATTCGCATTCGCTTTGACTATTCTGATCACACCGATCGGCTTGTATGCCCAACAGAGCCAAATGACTGTTACAAGGACGGAAACCGCAGGGACAATCAGCGAGGTCAACCCCGATACCCTCGTGATCCGCTCCGAATCCAGCCCAAACCCGGTGGTATACACCTACACCAACAAAACCAACTATATTAATGAAAAAGGTGAGCCGGTCTCCATGGAGACCGTTAGATCCGGTCTGCCGGTGACGGTTTATTACACCCGCAATGGCAATCAAATGACCGCTGAAAAAGTGCTGGTTCATGAAACCACGACTACAACATCGGAAAAACCGATGATCGAAGAGAAAAAGGTTACCACTACAACATCTGGAAACCCTATCTTCGGACAGAAACAAACCACCACTACGACGACCACCTCCAAGACCAACTAGTTGGTGAGAAGAATTTTATAAAAATTCAGCAATATCCCATATGGCATAGTCCTGTGGGATATTTTTTTATGGCAGCTCCGGCATTTTCAGGACACTCTTCTTTATTCAGTTATTGAAGCAGCAAAAAAGGAGTTGATAAATGACTACAATCCCGTCGAGATTGGATATCATAGCCCCGCTCTCAGGAGTTCTCGTCCCGCTTTCAAGCGTCCCGGATCCCGTCTTTGCAGAGAAGATGGTCGGCGATGGTGTCTCACTCGATCCAACCTCGGCTCTGTTGCTCGCACCCGTAGCAGGAGTAGTGACACTCCTCCACACTGCCAATCATGCACTGACTATTACTACCAGCAGTGGCATTGAGGTCCTGGTACATATCGGTATCGATTCCGTTATGCTCAAGGGCGAGGGCTTCACAGCCAAGGTCAAGCAAGGGGAATCGGTACAGGTTGGCCAGCCGCTCATTGCCTTCGATGCCGATCTGATTGCCTGCAAGGCTCGCAGCCTGCTTACTCAGATTCTCATCGCCAATGGTGAGAAGGTTTTGAACATGACGCCTAGTAGCGGCCTGGTACAGGCGGGTAAAAGTATCATCCTCAGCCTTGAGCTGGCAGAGGATGTACCTAAGAAAAACGCGACGCATGCTGAAGAAAGCGGCGCCGTTTTTTCCGATCCGGTGATACTCCCCAACCCGGCTGGTCTCCATGCCCGGCCCGCCGCAATTCTTGCGACACAAGCAAAGAAATTCAAATCCGAGATCCGACTGGTCCGCGGTGACGACACAGCCAATGCCAAATCGCTGGTTGCGATCATGGGTCTATCGACCCGGCAGCATGACGAAATCAGAGTGAAGGCCTGGGGCAGTGATGCCGGCGAGGCCGCTGCCGTACTCGCAAGGATGCTTGCCGATGGCTGTGGCGAAAAACCGGGAGAGGCTGGAACCACCGCATCTGCCGATGTTTTGCCGCCACGCGCTGAGCCAACAGATGCGGGCGAACTATCAGGAGTATCCGCCTCCCCGGGCCTTGCGGTCGGTCGGGTTGTGCAGTTCCGCCGGGAAGTGATTGATGTACTGGAATCCGGTGAGGGTGCCCAACAGGAAAACGCCAAGCTGGATGTCGCATTACACGAAGCACAGGGGCAAATCGAGGCGCTCAAGGGTCAGCTCGCCGATGCTTCCAAGGCAAAAATCCTTGATGCCCACCAGGAAATGCTGGAAGACCCCGATCTCCTCGACCTCGCAAGAAAAGGTGTGAGTGATAACAAAAGTGCCGCTTTCGCCTGGCGTGCAGCGTTCACTTTCCATGCCGACCAGCTCCAAGAACTCGACAATTCACTGCTGCGTGAACGGGCAAACGACATCCGCGATGTCGGACGCCGAGTATTGTCGCTGCTTGCCGGTGTGAAACAGGGCCAAATCGAAACCCCGGAAGGTTCGATCCTCATTGCCGAGGAACTGTCCGCTTCCGACACGACCTCGCTCGACCGCAGCAAGGTTCTTGGTTTCTGCACCACCAGTGGTGGTCCCACCGGACACGTTGCCATCCTTGCCCGATCGCTCGGCATCCCCGCCATATGCGGCATCGATCATGCCGCGCTCTCCTTAGAAACCGGCGCACTCGTTATACTCGACGGCGGCAAGGGCACGCTGCGCATGCATCCAAGCGATGATGAGCTTGCCCGGTCACAAGAACGTATGGCCGGTCAGACCGCCAGACGCGAGAGGGAAAAGGCCGCAGCCGGTGAACCTGCCGTCACCACCGACGGTCATCGCATCGAGGTTGTTGCCAATGTGCGTAATGCCGAAGAAGCCCGCGAGGCCCTGGCCCTCGGCGGCGAGGGCGTGGGTCTGCTCCGGTCCGAATTCCTTTTCCTGGGCCGTGACACCGCACCGACCGAGGAAGAACAGGCCAGTGCTTACAAAGACGTAGCCGAAGTCCTTGGCCGGGATCGCCCCCTGGTCATCCGCACACTCGATGTCGGCGGCGACAAACCCCTGTCCTATCTGCCCCTGCCAAAGGAAGAAAATCCCTTCCTCGGCCTTCGCGGAGTACGTGTCAGCCTCGACCGGCCCGACCTTTTCCGCATTCAGCTGCGGGCTATCCTGCAGGCGGCACCGCTCGGCAATTTGCATATCATGTTCCCCATGATCGCAACACTTGATGAATTGCGTAGGGCAAAACAGATCCTCGCCGAGGAGCAGGAAACAAGCGGCCAGAGCGCCAAGGTTGGAATCATGATCGAAGTTCCCGCAGCCGCGGTCATGGCCGATCTTTTTGCCCGTGAAGCCGACTTCTTCTCCATCGGCACCAATGATCTGACCCAGTACACCCTTGCCATGGATAGGGGGCACCCAAAACTTGCCAAACAGGCCGACGCCTTGCATCCGGCAGTGCTGAGCCTTATCCGCATGACGGTTGAAGCTGCTCACCGACACAAGAAATGGGTCGGCATATGCGGCGGTATCGCCTCCGACGTGTTGGCTGTCCCGGTATTGATTGGCCTCGGTGTCGATGAACTCTCGGTTTCCGTGCCTGCCATTCCGTCCGTTAAGGCAGTGGTCTGCCGCTTGGCCATGGGCGAGTGCCGGACACTCGCCCAAGAGGTGTTGCAGATGGCTACGGCTTCCGAAGTGCGACTGCGCCTGGCATCGTTTGCCGATCAGCTTATTAAGGGAGAGAGCAATGTTTAAATATGCATTTGCATTTTTGCAAAAAATCGGAAAATCCTTGATGCTGCCGGTTGCCGTCCTCCCGGTCGCAGGTCTCCTTCTCGGTATTGGCGCGGCCAACTTCGAATGGATGCCGGCGCTGCTTTCCGGACTGATGAAAAATTCCGGCGACGTAATATTCGGTAATCTGCCGCTGATATTTGCCATCGGGGTTGCTGTCGGTTTCACTGAAAACGACGGGGTCTCGGCCATCGCCGCTACCATCGGCTATATGGTGATGCTGGCAACCATGGGCGTCATGGCCGGGGTGTGGAAGGTCGAACCGGTAATGATTATGGGTATCAAATCGATGCAGACCGGCGTGTTCGGCGGCATCCTCGCCGGCGGCCTGGCTGCGGCGATGTTCAACCGCTTTTACCGGATCTCGCTGCCGCCCTACCTTGGCTTTTTTGCCGGCAAGCGCTTTGTGCCGATCATCACCGCAATTGCGGCAATCGTCCTGGGCGTGGTGCTCTCCGTCATCTGGCCGCCTGTCCAGAATGGTATCAACATGTTTTCGCACTGGGCGGCGGTTGGTGATCCGCGTATGGCCGCGACCGTCTATGGCTTTGTTGAACGGCTACTGATCCCCTTCGGCCTGCACCACATCTGGAATGTGCCCTTTTTCTTTGAAATGGGAGCCTTCACCGACGCAACCGGCACCGTGGTTCACGGCGACATCAACCGCTTCTTTGCCGGCGACCCGACTGCCGGGATCCTCGCCGGGGCATTCCTCTTTAAGATGTTCGGCCTGCCCGCCGCCGCCATCGCCATGTGGCAAAGTGCCAAACCGGAAAACAAGGTGGCGGTCGGCGGCATCATGCTTTCCGCCGCCCTCACCTCCTTTCTGACCGGCATCACTGAACCGATCGAGTTTTCCTTTTTGTTTTTGGCACCGGCGCTGTACTTCATCCACGCTGTACTCGCTGCATCGACCCAGTTTGTTGCCAACACCCTGGGCATGCATATGGGCTTCACCTTCTCGCAGGGCGGCATTGACTTCGTCGTTTTTAACGTTCTTGGCAAATTTTCCCAAAAGTGGTGGCTTGTGCTGGTGATCGGCCCGATCTATTCGTTGATTTACTACAGTGTTTTCCGTACTGCGATACACTGGCTTAACCTCAAAACCCCCGGTCGCGAGGATGAAACCGTCACTGGAAATGCAGGCGTCACGACCACTGGCGGTCGTTCTCTCGAATTGGTGCTGGCCTTCGGCGGACGGAGGAACATTACCAACCTCGACGCCTGTATTACCCGCCTGCGCGTGGTGGTAAAAGACGCCGGCAGCGTCAATCAAGCCAGGCTCAAGGCCATGGGCGCAGCCGGTGTCATGGTGGTCGGCAACAGTATTCAGGCGATCTTCGGCACACCCTCGGAAAACATGAAGACCGACATGGAAGAGTATCTTAAGACCGCCGGTCCTGAAGCGGATGGCGGTCGAATGCCGGCATCGACTCTGGACGTCGATAATGGCACGGGCGTTTCCTCGGAAACGGTGACTATCGAAGCACAGGTGCGCGAAGCTGCAGAGCAGATGCTTTTGGCCTTGGGAGGCCGCGGCAATCTTCGAAAAATTGAAGCTGTCGCCTTCACCCGCCTGCGCGTGGAACTTGCCGACGCAGCCAAGTTTGACGAGGAGGGAGTTAAAATGGCCGGTGTGGCGGCGGTGATGCAGGTCGCGCCTGACGTGTTACACCTTATCATCGGCGATAAGGCTGGTCAGTTCGCTCAGGTTATGCAATCCCCGCTATTCCGACCATGAATCGTATCAACCCGTAACTGAGCCAGCACACCAGACGCAGCGTGATTGGCTGCAATTTCCAGTTATTCTCAAAAATTCGCCTCGCTCCCGCCTTGATAGCCTGCTCCAGGCTGTCCCTTAACGCTGTGGCAAAGTTCTTATCATCAACAACGATATTTGCCTCAAGGGCGAGCAACAGACTGAAAGGGTCGAGATTCGAGGAGCCAACCGTCGCCCAATGGTTATCGATTACCGCGACTTTGGCGTGCAGAATGCTCTGGTGATATTCATAGATCTCGATCCCGGCGTCGAGGAAGCTGCCGAAGAGAGCCCGCGAGGCATAATGAGCCAATCGATGCTCCATTTTCCCCTGCAACAGCAAAACCACCCGGACTCCACGACCGGCGGCAGCAAAAAGAGCATGACGAAAATTCAGCCCAGGTAAAAAATAGGCATTTGCCACGATAATTTCGCTTTGCGCCTGTTCAATTGCCTGCAAATAGGCATCTTCAATATCGCGGCGATGACGGAAGTTATCTCGTACAAGAAAGGTCGATCGCATATCTCCCGCAGATTCCAGCCGAGGAGCTTGCCTTTTTTTGTCCCGGTGCCAATCAAACCGCAAGCGGCGCAACCAGACCACCCGTAACCACAGTCTACGGGTTGAAGCATAGATTTTTTTTACCAACGGCCCTTCCACACTTACCGCATAGTCATAGCGCGGCGATGCCTGACCAGGCATATCCAAATCATCAATGATATTCAGGCCGCCAACAAAGGCGAGACTCTGGTCTATTACCACAATTTTTCGGTGTAAGCGCCGCAGCCGCCTGCGTCGCAGTGTCCAAGGCGATATCTTGGGCCGGAACTTCAGTACCATGACCCCTGCCTCTTTCAGGTAATCAATCATGATTTTCGGCAAACTGTTCGACCCGAAGCCATCAATCAGCAGATGTGTTGTTACCCCACGTAAGGCCGCTCGCCTGAGAGCTTCGGCGATGCGTCGTCCGGTATGATCATTCTCGAAAATATAGGTTTCAAGGTAGATATCAAACACCGCTCGGTCGAGAGCCGCTTCAAGCGCCGGAAAATACGCATCGCCGTTATGCAACAGGGTGATCCGGTTGCCTGAATTCATTTTGGTCACAGCTGATCCACCTTCACCTTGTTTGCCGATTTTTCGATCAAGTCTCCAGCAGGACAACAAAGAATTATCCAAGATACTCAGCGAATTATCCTCTATCTGCTTTTCGCTCCATCGGTTATACTCTATTGGAATTATATTGACTATCGAAAGCCTCCAATTAAGGTTTCTGGGGTGATTCAACTTCTCTGTAAATCATTGGTTTAGGAGGAGTTTACAGAAACCTTAAAATAACCGATTGAGCCACGAGGAGAAGAAATGATGATTGATTATACTCTTGACGAGACAAACTCTGTGCTCCACGTTCGTCCAGCAGGACCATTGCAGAAAGAAGATTTTGAAGCACTCTCCCAGGTAGTGGATCCTTTCATCGAACGAAACGGCGGGCTTAACGGCCTGCTGCTTGAAGTAGCACACTTCCCAGGGTGGACGAATCTGGCAGCGGCCATTCGCCACTTCCGATTCGTGCGTGATCACCACAGGAAGATCAAGAAAGTCGCAATTGTCACCGACTCACTTCTCGGTGAGGCTGCCGAGCACATCACATCTCATTTTGTGGCGGCAACGATCAAACATTTCCCCTTCGGTCATCTGGATGAGGCAAGAACATGGGTGGCCTCGAACTGAGCACATGGAGACCCAGCAACCACTTTGAATCGTTTTTTAAAAAACATCTCATCTATTCAAAGGTGTTTACCATGATTGTTGGTGATCCGGGTGTGAATCATTTAGAAAATTTGGGGAAATACTGTACCATCGGCAAGCCCTGGAAATGATCATCGGACGTAATCAATTCCGCTTGATAAAACCGGGCCGTGGCATAGATGATCGAATCGGCAAACGATAGGTTATGCTCCATTGAAAAATCCGCGGCGGATAGGGCAATCGCCGAGGAGAGAGGAACTACCGTGGCCTGTTCGGTCAAGGCTACGGCCTCCAGTGCCAATTGAATGCCTTTTTCCCTTACCACCCATTTGTAAAGCTCATATTGGACCGACGTGGGAACGATCATGGCGGCGATATGGTCGAAATAGGGCTCATAGGAATCACTGAGCGTCCCGCCCGTCAGCCATTCAATCCAGCCGCAGGTATCTACCAAGACCATTACAGATCTCTCTCTTTTCTGTCCCGGTATTCCGAGGGGTCTTTATAGTCGGAAGATGACAGCATCCCTTTGGCATCCTTGATTGAGCGCACCGGGATCAATTCGATGATCCTACCCCGCGCCAGGAGCGCAAATCGCTGCCCCGCCTCTATGTTCAAATCATCGCGCAACGCCTTGGGGATGGACAATTGAAACTTGCTGGAAAGTTTTGCCTGTAGCATTTTTTACCTCTTTGGCTAACGACATGTAATAAGTAAAATTTACAGCAACAAGAGTGAATTTTCAATACCTATTGCACGAATCATGAGGAATCGTAAAGCACGTCGCATGCCGGTCACCACCTCGGAAATCAAGATAGTGCGGGGGGTAACCGGCCGCGTCTGTTGGTGATCGTTATGCACTGGCCAACAGGAGCACCGTTTTTAATCCAGGCATTTCCCGGCCGGACTGAAGCGGATAATCATGCTGAATTTTACGGTCGAGCTGATCTCGTCTTCTTGGGTTAACCGACGCCCCCGTGCGCGATCCCCGCGATTAATCTTATGAGAATGACTTACCATCCATCACAACCGATATCTCCTTCACGAAATTTCTTCCCTGGATGGATTCCGAGTGACCGGGTAAGAGTTAGTGGAAGATGCGGACCCTTGCAGGCGAAAACTTTTTCAGGAAGTCTTAATTTCTGAAATTCAACCTCAACTGAGGCTTGCCAGTGAACATCTCTTGCCTTTAGAGGGATCAGGTGTCGTCCAAGGCGGGAAATATCTTCTATCTGCTTTTCGCTTTATCAGTTATGATATTTGGAGAAATATACTCTACCCCTAAATGGAAGAAAAAATTAATCTAAGCCGATCTTAACAACGAGTACTACACCGAAAAATTAAAAAAATGTAATGCTTGGACTTGGACTGTCTCTCGGGACTTCACATCTAAGGCGTAATACTATGTCTGAAATCTCCTATCTGTATATTGATGGAGCATACCTGCGAAATTTGGTTGAGAGCACTTCTGCCAAGTATTTCGCTGGAGCCTTTGTCGATATCGATCCTCATCGTCTTACCTCATCGTTTCGCAAATCATTCTATTACGATTGTCTGCCTTCTCGGGTGAAGGGGGAATCTGACGAGGCCCTCGATGTTAGGTTTACACAAAGGAAAAAGTTCTTCGATCTTCTGAGGTGTACTCCTGGTGTTCATGTGTTCGAAGGAGTCATTCGAGGAACCCAAAATAGGTCCAGACAAAAGCAAATTGATGTTAAACTCGCTGTAGATATGCTTGCACATTCTTATCGTCGTAACATGAGTAAGGCCACTCTGCTTGCTGGTGATCTTGATTTTAAACCAGTCGTGGATGCCATCGTTCAGGATGGAATGTATGTCACATTATGGTACGACAAGGCTTCTGCTAGCCTTGATTTGATATATGCTTCAGATGCCCAAAATGAGATCAACGCTTGGACCATATACAATCTCACGACCGATGAGTTTAAAAAACAACATGCAATGCCCAAACCCGTTCATAAACAAAGAGATGAGAAACGTTCTGCCTCTCCTGTTGCTCAAGAGATATCTAAGAAAGGGCAGAAACTAAAATTATTTCAAATGAACGGCGAGTTCATACTAGAAACTCAGGTTGCTCAATCGAGAAACGATGTGATAGAAATAACTTTTCATCAAAGGGACATACTGGAGGAGTTCTACAGAGATTGCTACTCGGATTTCACATGGGATACGTGATGTTCCTATAACACCTCGCTAAAAAGGAAAAGGAGTCACATCCTTGCTTGAAGGCATATCACAAGAAAAGTGTGCCTACAGATCGATTTCACTAAAGTCTAAATATCTCCTATATCAACCGGCTGAGTGAATTGCAGAGAAATTCCCTTCAAAACACTTGGGCTCGCTGCCCCGGAAAGCTTGTTTGTGCTAAAATCATTTCAAGAAGAAATTGTTCCCGCTCTTTTCAAAAGAGTGGGCTATGAGTGGGTGAGCGTGTTTCAGGAGCCATTCAAGAGCCAGGTGTGTCCTTTCAGTTTCAGGGTAATACGTGCCATATGAGCATCCCCGATAACAGTTTCAGCCGGTTCGCTCTCGCTCGATATCCTTTCCCCCTGGCTTTTACCGTCTCGATTCTTTGGTCGGGTAGGTTTGCACTCTCGTTTTAGATGCAATAAGCCAGGAGGTGTACGATTAAATGGTCTCTGAGCCTCTTTCAAGCATCATAAAGCTTCATAGGAGAATTTCTGTCCTCCGAGGGAAACCTCATACATGAGGCCGCCCATAGCATGCACGAAAGTAATCGTTCCTTTGTAATATTTGGGGTTGGCTTGGACATCAGACTTTGGCCCGGCACTTGCGCCGGCACTGACACCCGTGGTTCCGCCCTGGGCTTCGGCTCCCACCGTTACAGCGATTGCCTGGACAGTAGCGTCGAACTCAAAATTGCCGCTGATGAATTCATCGTAGGCGCTTTTGTCCTTAAAAAAGATTATCTCACTGAACGCCTTACCGCCCGCCTGAAAGCCTATTGAACCCTCAATAATTGATGATTTCCCGGTTGCCTTGCC
The DNA here is from genome assembly GCA_903875445.1 of uncultured delta proteobacterium. Lineage (GTDB taxonomy): Bacteria > Desulfobacterota > Desulfobulbia > Desulfobulbales > Desulfocapsaceae > Desulforhopalus_A. Next base: position 11,285 of record CAIQWD010000070.1, read on the forward strand.
ACCGCGGTAAACCTGTCCAACCCCGTAGGAGCCCCCGACCACAAAGCCAGCCTTGCCAATAGTTGGAAAGACCGCATAACCGTATGAGGTCTTGAAGTATTTTGCGGGGATGGGTGAATCCCGAAACACATTTATGGTGCTCGAATAGTCCTCCGCTGCAGCAGCAAAGGTCGATATCCCGAAAATTAAAGCGGCGATTATTACTAACGATATTTTTTTCATTTCAGTACTCCATGTTGATGTTATGTGATTTTGTCAAATGATGATTTCTGTTATTCTCGCCTTATCTGTTCAGCATAGTAGTCCTCCATTGGTCATGACCTCTTGAATATCATGAACCTTAATGATGTTGAAATGATGGCTGGGTACGGTAAGCGTCAAAGCAACCACAACTTCGGGGACGGTCTTGTTGGTGGAAAATTTGATCAGCATGGCTATCCTTTCATGGTTAAGATTCTAGTCATTTCATGAGCGGCAGAGATTATCTTCTTTGATCATTTCCTGAATCCCTGTAGAAATAAGAACCCCCACTCCTATCATGTCCTTCACCTCTATCATGTCTCTCTCCCCTATCGTGTCTCTCATCCGTATCATGCCGATCACCTCTGTCACGATCGGGATATCCGAGATAACATCCGCTAAGAGATACAAGAACAATTATTGACAATATTCCCAATATGTTGTTTTTATTCATTTTCATATCCAAGTCCCCAATACCGTGCTGGGGTATATACCTTTGCCGAATCGGCGTCTATCTTTGCTTTGTATGCATCTCCCTTGCTTATCGTGTAACCTTTTTACTCATGGAGAAATCTCATAAGACGCGACGGCCTTGAATTACCCGAACCAGAATTACCACGACAGCGATAACCAGAAGGATATGGATGAATCCTCCCATGGTGTAAGATGAGACAAAACCCAGGAACCAGAGGATAATGAGGATGATGGCAATTGATTCGAGCATGGGAGTTCTCCTTTAAGAAACTGTGTTAAACTGTGTTATAATGCTCCAAAGCGGTTCTCACCAGGTTGACAATTTCAAGCAATCCTGGTGAAAATGATGGCACGGAAGTCATCCAACGAAAAGAATTGTGTTACGGTTATAACCTGAGATGTTTCAATTATTGTGCCAGCCTCAAGAATTCCTTTAATTACCACCTATCATACTGTTTTTAATTAATATATATAAAAATACGAACACTTTTAAGCGTGCTCGGAAAACACCTGGAAATGGTCAAATATGCACGGTGGTCGAATATGACCATTTCCAGTTCAGTATCTCCGGCATGTCCTGACCGTATTTGTAAATATACTGCTTGTGCAGGACGAGCTTAGCCTCTATCGCCTTTTTCAGTGCATCCCTTTCGGTGCCCAACTGCGGCAAGCGGTGGAGCACATCCAGTACCAGGTGAAAGCGGTCGAGATCGTTTAAGACCGTCATATCGAAAGTCGTGGTAATGGTTCCTTCTTCTTTGTAGCCTCGCACATGCATGTTGTCGTGATTGGTCCGGCGGTAGGTTAACCGATGAATGAGCCAGGGATAGCCATGGAAGGCGAAGACGATTGGTTTATCTTTGGTGAAAAGGGCGTCGAAACCCTCATCACTCAACCCGTGTGGATGTTCACTTGGCGGCTGGAGCTTCATCAGATCGACGACATTGATCACCCGGATTTTCAGATTGGGCAGGGCTTCGCGGAGAATGGAAACGGCGGCAAGCGTTTCAAGCGTCGGTACATCGCCGCAGCAGGCCATCACCACGTCCGGTTCCCTCCCCTGGTCGCTGCCGGCCCAGTGCCAGACGCCTATTCCCTGCCGGCAATGGGCAACCGCTGCATCCATGCAGAGCCACTGCGGCGCCAGGTACTTACCTGCGATGACAACATTGACGTAATCCCGGCTCCGCAGGCAATGATCCCAGACCGACAGCAGGCAGTTGGCGTCGGGTGGCAGGTAAACGCGAACAATAGACGCCTTTTTATTGACAACGTGATCGATGAAACCGGGGTCCTGGTGGGTAAAACCGTTATGGGCCTGTTGCCAGACGTGAGAGGCGAGCAGATAATTGAGTGAGGCGATTTTCCGCCGCCACGGCAATCCTGCAGTGATTTTCAGCCACTTGGCGTGCTGGTTGAACATCGAATCGATGATGTGAATAAAGGCCTCGTAGCTATTCAGCAGCCCGTGCCGACCGGTGAGCAGATAACCCTCAAGCCAACCTTCACACTGATGTTCGGAGAGCATCTCCATGACTCTGCCGTCTGTTGCGAGAAACTCGTCGTTCTCCTGGGTCCTGGCCTGCCATTGCCGGTTGGTGACCTCAAACACCGCGTTCAGGCGGTTGGAGAGCGTCTCATCGGGGCCGAAGATCCTGAAATTCCGCGCCGCTTGGTTGAGTCTTATGACCTCGCGTAAGAATTCCCCCAGCACATGCGTGTCGGCGGCCTGGACTGATCCCGGTGTCGGCACCTGCACCGCGAAACTCTGAAAGTCGGGCATAGTCAGATCACGCAGCAAAATACCACCGTTGGCATGCGGATTGGCGCCCATCCGCCGGTCGCCCTTTGGTGCCAACTCGGCCAGTTCCGGCATCAGCCGGCCATTTGCATCGAACAATTCTTCCGGCCTGTAGCTCCTCATCCAACTTTCCAGTTGACGCAGATGTTCGGGGTGCGCCGCATCCGCCAGAAGCGGCACCTGGTGCGCTCGGAAGGTACCCTCTATTTGCAGGCCATCAACGACTTTCGGACCGGTCCAGCCCTTCGGTGAATTAAGAACGATCATCGGCCAACGAGGCCGGGAGGCATCGTTATTTTCCCTGGCATAGCCTTGGATCTGCCTGATGTCGACAATGGCCTGCTCCAACCTTGCGGCCATGAGTTGATGCATCTTTTCCGGTTCATCGCCTTCGACAAAGTACGGTGTCCAGCCGTAACCGCGCAGCAACTGGTCCAATTCTTCATGGGTGATGCGGGCCAAAACGGTTGGGCCCGCTATTTTATAGCCGTTGAGATGCAGGATAGGCAGCACCGCGCCATCGGTAATTGGATTCAAAAATTTATTGGAGTGCCATGCCGTGGCTAAAGGGCCGGTCTCCGCCTCACCGTCTCCGATAACACAGGCAACGATCAGGCCCGGATTATCGAACACGGCGCCGAAGGCATGGCTGAGAGAATACCCCAACTCGCCGCCTTCGTGAATCGATCCAGGGCACTCGGGCGAGACATGGCTGGGAATCCCGCCGGGAAAGGAAAATTGGGTGAAGAGCTTTTTCAGACCGTCCTCGTCCCGGCTGATATTCGGATAAACCTCGCTGTAGGTGCCTTCAAGATAGGTGTTGGCGACCAGCGCCGGGCCGCCGTGGCCGGGACCGGAAATATAAATCATATCCAGATCATACTTGCTGATGACCCGGTTCAGGTGCACATAGATAAAATTCTGGCCCGGGGTCGTGCCCCAGTGGCCGAGGAGAGTCGGTTTGACATGCGCGAGCTGCAAGGGTTTCCGCAGCAACGGATTGTCGTAGAGGTAAATCTGGCCGATCGCCAGATAATTGGCTGCACGCCAGTAAGCATCCATCTTGCCGAGCAGTTCCAGGGAAAGGACTTCTGTCAGCATGGTTCTCTTCTCCTTTTTAGAATCACTGCCGTACCTCTCAGGCAAACGCCTTCTTCAGTGCCTCGAACTGCACATGCAGCGACTTGGCGTGTTGCGTGACGGGCGGGATCTTGCGCTCGATACCCAACAATTGGTAGACGGCCATCTGGGCCGCCCGTATCGAATATTCCACCGTGAAGACAACATCGTCCGGAATCTCGACGAACTGGCTGATAAATCCCAGGTTCTTCACGCCGGGTGGCACCGGCAAAGGTCGGTCGTCCCGCATCCGGGGCATGAACATGCTGGTTATGTAGGGCATTCGACAGGGAATACAGTTGGCCGATGCAATGGTTTCCACATCGAAACGCAGGTGACCGCAGAGTTCCATAAGAATTTCCGAGCCATTGCAGTCAGCCATCGGTTTGGCAACGAAATTGCCGATCCGGTCCGGAAACAGCGCGTATCCCCAGAACACCTGGACGCCCTCCGGCTGACTGAGGAAATGTGGTTGATGAGCCAGGACAATCGACATCAGCCAGTTCGAATCCTTGAACGTGACCAAGCCGCCGGTGCCGGGTTCGTTGCCGCTAAACTGGTACATCTTGTCGAAAAATGCGGTATCCTTGACGGTGACGGTAAAGGATTCCCACCATGACTGCGCGATGCAGCTGTTAAAGACCGCCGGCCTGCCGAAATGAGATTGGCCTTTCGCCAGTTTTTCCCAAAGCGCCCACCCGCCGCTGTCTGCTTTGGTTAGCTTTTTGGGTGCAGACGTCATCGAACCCACACTTGAGGCATCGGTCATCGAGCCATTTTGCACAAACACAAAGTCGCCGTCACCCAAGGTGATGGCTTCGCTCTTGCCCTGCCCCTGGCAGCGGATGCCGGTTACGACAAAAAGGCCGTTTTCAAGCTTGTGATCGAGGTCTGTCACCGTGCGATCCGTAAAAATCTGGACGCCTTTGGTTTTGAGCCAGGCTTGCAAGGGCAGAACCAGGGAATCGTACTGGTTGTAAATTGTGCGTTTGACGCCCGCGAGCGTATCGATTCGGGAGAATTCGAGCATGAACCGGAGGAGGTAACGCTTGAATTCAATGGCGCTGTGCCAGGGCTGGAAGGCAAAGGTTGTGGACCATAAATACCAGAATTCAGTCTCGAAGAATCCTGGTGAGAGCCAGTCGGTGATGCGGCTTGCTGCCAGGTCCTCTTCGTCGGCCTGGCTGAGTTTCAGGAGTTCGGTACGGTCATGCATGGAGAACCCCATCGACGTCACCGGCACCTTGGCGCGCCAGCGGTCAACCAACCTCGCCGATGAATGGGATTTGTGCAGATCATTGAATTCCACGGTCTCGTCGAAAACCGTCTTGCCCACATCGCTGAGTGAAGGGATCGACTTGAAAAGATCCCAGGTACATTCGTAGTTGTCGGTAGTCATCATCCTTCCGCCGCGCATGGAATAGCCCCGATCTGGGTCGCCTGCGCCATCGAGGCTGCCACCCATGTCGGACGCAGCTTCAAGGATAATAATATTTTCACCCGGCAGGTTGCCGTCTCGGATCATGAAGGCAGCGGCGGCCAAAGACCCGATGCCGCCACCCACGAGATATGCTTTTGATTTCGTATTCATTCTGTTTCAACCCTTATTTTTTCCCATAACCAACAAGGCAATACCGTTATCCCAACCTGATTGAATACAAGCCTGTGCGTAATTGGGTGCTACATGTTCTTTCTCCGGGCTACAACTTTTCAGGCGAACTCCCTTTCAAGCCTTCACCGTGGGGAGAAGCACCTTCGTCCGATCCATGGAGACCGGCTATGTGGGGCTCGGTCTTAAAGTTTTCGACGGCATCCTGAAGAGCAGATTGCAGCGCTCCCCAGGTATGTTCCACGCCATCTTTAAGACTTTCCCAAACATGCTCTTCCGCCTCGCCAAGCTCTCTCAGTCTGAGTTTTGTGGCGTCAAGCTTTTGCTCAAGTTCTGCAACATGCTCGTCATGCTTGTCTTTTGTTTCGGCAGTAAACGCCATCCCTTGGCTCCGAAATCTGGCTAACTCGGTTTGTGCACGAGCGACTTCGGCTTCCATCTTCTCTTTAAAAACTTGCTTTGTATTCATAAGATCTCCATTGTTTCAATGTGGTTAAGAATTTATCCGGAACATTCCATCATTCGGACCGGAGGCCATAACTCCTTGGCGGCGACTGACTCTTTTCTTTATATCGCAAGCAATGTGCCAGGTGTCGCTTTCTTAAAGTTATTATTCTATCCCTTTGCTTTCTTATGAAATATTACCTAACAGGCAGGGCTTTGATAACAACCCATAGTCGTCGAAATGGTCATATATAACCATTTGGTGAAATATGACCTGCGGTGAAGTGCTCGGATACTATTGGGGAAGAGCCGGTAGAAGTGGCTGGTACCACGGTGGTGAGAGGGATGGTTCTTTTTCGATATTTTGCTTGCCGGATTATTTTCTTCCGGTCAGTTTTTGCCTGCTTGGCAGGAAACAGGCTGAGGAGCGAGGGCCTATTGACAAAGCGGTATTAACTCATGCCGCAATCCCAAAAAGCTTGCCGACTGCAGCAGTCAATCCCATTGCCACCGTGCCCCAGAAACATACTCGTAAAGCACCACGAAACAGTGAAGCGCCCCCGGTTGCAGCTGCAATCGCGCCTAGCGCCCCTAGCATGCCAATCGCCACTATCGGGACAATCCACACAAGTAAAGAAGCAGGAGCTAGGATTGCTGTTATTAACGGAATTGCCGCACCCATGGAAAATGCACCAGCTGACCAGAAGGCAGCCTGCATTGGCTGTGCACTCAATTCAGTAGTGATGCCGATCTCATCTCGTGCATGAGCCGCAAGAGCGTCATGTCGCATCAATTGGCGCGCAACCTCTTTGGCAAGTGTCTCATCCAACCCACGATCTCGATAAATAGCTGCCAACTCATGCTCTTCCTCTTCCCGGTCATTCTCGAGCGCGTCTGACTCCATCTTCAGATCAGCATTCTCCGTATCCTCCTGGGATTTTACGGAAACATACTCACCGGCAGCCATCGACAGTGCCCCGGCCACCAAGCCGGCGGTGCCCGCCAAAATAATACTCCCTCTGATTGCATCAGCTGCAGCTACTCCAACAATCAGACTGGCGGTTGAAACGATGCCGTCATTAGCACCCAAGACTGCTGCCCGCAGCCAGCCGGAACGATGAATTCGGTGATATTCAGGATGTTGCATATTTAAACCGCATAGAGATTAATTTGAGTGGATCATATAAATCACTGGTTTATAGCCGAGCCTCTCTTTTCTGGACTTGCTTATTTCGGTTTGACCATTTCTGTATTTCTATAATAGGCGACAACTTTGAATATGGAGTCGTAACTTGGTATCACTCAGTGATATTCCACGGTCATTTTTATTAGAGATAAATAGGAGAGATTTTGAATGCTGTTTTGGTCAAGATTCAGAGGAGGTATCTGTACTTTGTAACACAAAAATAACCAGTTTATCCAGTGCATTTATTTTGCTGTTCTACAATTCAAGACCCCAATTTTCGTTCTGGTTAGACTAGACAAACCCCACGCAAGTAGCCATGCTACTAGTAGCCAAAACGCGCATAGGAAAACCCAACCGAAGATGGTGGGTGCGCACCACCCCCAACCGCACGCGCCATTATACTCAAGCAGGCCAGGGATGCCGATTTTATGAAACAAATAAATGGAAAGATATGGTACTGCCACGATTAAGCCCGCCGGTGAATCGAGATAACCTGTCCAAACAAACGCAGGCAAAGATAGTAAAAGAACAGTTGCAATGATTGCTGCAAAAAACTTGAAGGTTCGTGGCTGAAACATTGCCTTGGCCTAACGCAAAGTTAAGGGACTGCTGAGTCCCGCTTGAAAGACGGGTTGGGCGACACTCACAGGTTGAGCCCGAACCACATATAAACAGATGTTGGTTTGCCCTCAAAGGTTGCGGGGTTGAACCGCCACTTCATGATAGAGGAGAATAAATACTGCTTTTCACACGCATCCCCAGTTATGGGATTGTGGTGTGAGCGTATAGAAGATACCGAACCATCTGCCTTCACAAGCGCCTCGTATTCTCCAGTAATCTTCTTTGCGAGGCACTTCGCTTCTTTTGGCTCATAAATGACTTCAGCAACCGGAGGTATAAACCCAGGCTGTCCAATTTTCGGTGGCCCCATAAATTCAGGTGTTCCAACGGGATGGAACCGCAAGCTAAACCCTGCTGGTTCTGCTGCCGTTACCGTAAGGGGTATTATGCTCATTAGCAGCGCAGCAGCGATGCCAATGCTTATCATTCGATTGACCGCTAGGTTCATTTTCTTTGACGTCCAAACGTGATAATCACCGGTTTATCCGGTGCATTTATTTTGCTGTGTGATAATTGATGGCCTAACACGACATTTTACACATCATAACCTGAAACACAAAAGACAAATTGAAGATGTTTTCAGGTTTTTAACTATTAGTTCGAACAGTTGGTTTCCACAATGGATAATTTATCAGCAAGAAGGGAAGCGTAAAAAACGTACTTCTGATCAAGAGACCAACATGTAGAATATGCCTGTTTTTCGGTAGTGAATCGAAGTCTCACGACATCCTCTATAGGCTTTCCATCGGCAACGGAAAATAATTGATGATAATGTAGCCCTTTTGAGTTTTGGCCTCCTCCTAAAAATGGCATGAAGCTACCTGTCCGTGGCCCATCAGCTGAAAGTATGGCGATAGCCTTACCGCTTGGAGAATAAGAAGAGGATATAAGGACAGCACCATTAACAGGAACCTCCTGTTGTTCGAAGAACAACTTCTCTCCGGTGATTTTGAATTTATCAGGAAGCTTCTGAGGCCGTAAGACACACTCAGAAATGGGAGTCACGGATGCATCCCATTTCGAATCAAGAACTTTATGGAATCTCTTACCGCTAGGGTTATATTCATAAATAGCTCTGTGCCTGTCACCTTTTTCAAATTCATCGCGCATTGTAAGAAGGATGTCTTCACCACTTACCCCATTGCGAATTAGCAACCTGCCTGGCATCTGAGTATTTAGCCAGCCGTCAGTATCATAAATCGGACATGTTTGGAAAGCTTCTGTCCGGGGAATAAACACGTATCCCATGAATAAGAGGATGATTATCAACCAAACTGGATTAGTCTTGAACAGACTTGGCATTATGCACCATATTTGTCCACAGGGGGAATTCCATATGAACGTTGATGATCACCGGTTTATTCGGTGCATTATCTTGTTGGATTTCTGTGTATTAAATCTTCAGTTTCAGAAATTAAATCTGTTCCCATCTCTCTGATTCAACAATTAAACAACGTCCCCTCTTTCCCGTTACCGAATCTTTAAATGGAGAGAGCAGATTCATCTTAACTGTCGCCAAAATCCATTAGTTTTTTGCACTCAGATTCTAAAAAATCCAGATCCTTTTGCCATGTATCAATAATCACGTTATTACTAATGATAGATATGGCCTGAAGATATACCGAACCAGTATATCTAAACAAGACTGCTTTTAATCCATTCTTATCCCTTTCATTAGAAATAGATTTAACACCATCTTGAAAATTCCAATAAGCTTCTCTAATTTTCTTTTGGCCTTTTTCGATAGCACCTTGAGCACTCATGTTTTTTGTGATATCGTCACCAAAACCACTACCTGAAAGGTAAGAATCTGCTCTACAATATAGTTCGAAAGCCTTTTTTAGACATTTATCCATTTGATCTATATGAACATCACAGTTTTTCTTAAAAAAATTAAACATGTTGCATCCTATAGATTTTTATAAATTATTCTTTTAGTTGTTTATTATCCTTCAGCATTTCGGCCATCTTCAAACCCATTTCACTAAGCCTCATCGCCGGAAATTTTATCATTCCAATAAACCCCTTCTGCTTTTTGAACTCAACAAGCCCAGGACAATTCCTGTTGAGCGTTTTAAATAATTCTACTAACGCTTTGCAATTCCATTTAGTATTTACAAAGAGATCCTCTTTGGCCCATTCCTCGGGGTCTACGAATCCATCTCTATTGGCCAAATCAAGAAATATCACTACAAACTCTTTTTCTTTTGCCAGCACTATTGCGGTATTCATAAATGTAACATGATTAATAAGCTCATGGCACCCCCTTGAAAAGTTTATTGGAATTAGTTCCCTTTTCCAATTTCAATTAAAACTGTTCTCATTTTCCTTCATAATTTCTCTGCCATCGAGGTAGGACGGCCAGTTTCCCGACCGCCCCCTCTCAGATCCCTGCGTGCGGTTTTCTCGCACAAGGCTCCTCAGTATTGCTCGCTTCGTACAAGAACATTTGAATGCTCTCTTTGCTATTCCCCTCAGTGAGGTTTGCTTGCATTATCCAGCCTTTCATATCCGGTACAAGTTTCCTTTATGGGCTACGCAATACCGTCATCCCCTTCCCCATGTGATCGGCGTTACCGTCTCAAAGTACTATGAGATGATCTGACTCCCTTCGCTTTATTAACCCGTCGGACAGCCTTTTTGTGATTGAACCGTCCTACCACCAATCGGTAAATCGGTGGAGGTGGAAGGGTCTCCCAAGTTCCTGATGCTTCTCTCACTACATGCCACGCTCTTGGACCCCGGCAGCCCCTCGGGAATCTCACCATTCGATTCCTCTGTGCTGGCTTCCGGTACGTTAAAGCCGTCGCCAACTGCATTGATACCATTTACGAGGCTGAATTGCTTAGGGGAGGTACGTCTCCCCTGCGGCCTGCAGTGTTCCCTGTCTACGCTTCACAACTCTTGTTCACCTATATTCCGGCTCCGCAAGTCGCGCAAGACTCGGTACGGGCTGTTGGTTAGACTTTGCCCGATGGGGACTTCCTGCCCAGGAACTTAAGCAGGGCACCCTATAAGAAGCACCAAGCTGCGCTTGGCGCACTAACGCTTCGGCTCACCTGACCCGCGCCGTTTGCGGGGTGTCTTGTTAGCAATATTTTTTGAATTAATATTCAAGAAATTTCTTTAGTCGATTTTGATTTTTTTCTTGATGCTTTAGAATTTCTTTTTCTGTTAATTCCTTTAAATCGTCTGCATTATATTCTTTGACATATCTGTTGTACCATTCATATGCAAAGGTAGTTGCTTCTTTTTCTTGTTTATTGTTTTCTTCCGATGAGATCTCATCTGGTGGATGATGATTACAAATTGCATGAGCAACTTCATGAAGGATACAAAATATAAGGTATCTTATCTGAGTATGATTTTCAGTCACATATGAACTTGGGAATATCCAAGGAGATAGCACTATTACTTCTTTATGATTTTTTACTTTTTTTCCTAATCTAAATCCATCGCTTTTAAGTATTGTGAAAGCAATATTATCTTCTATTTGATTGTAGATTTCATCGGGCAAATATTTAAGAGCACATTCAATCCATTTTTTTTGTTGATAATCACAATAGATCATGAGTAAGAATTTTTCTCTGTTGCTAACATGCTGTTGTGGGGCGCGCGACTGTTTGCGCGTCCTTACAAACAGTTGGTTAAGGATTAATACTTTTATAAATTTCCAACATAAAGTGGGAAATTTTTTGATATAGTTTTTCTATTGTATTCATTAATGGAATTGAAAAGTTATTATTCAATTGATTGTCATCAAAATAGTCAAGATTTTTGGGAAGTGTTATAAGGGCTAAGGAGTGAATATTTTGTGGTTTTATCGTGTCTAGTTGATCTGTATTGTAGGAACCAGTGGTAACCATTAGAGGTAATCTACGATGCTGCATTAGATTTCTTAACTTATTCAGGTATACAAAAGACTCATCATTGATGAGAGTTGTAATTAATTGCTTTATTATTGTTTGATTATCATTAAGATATTTGTGAACACAGAATAGCTCAATCTCTTCTTCTGGTTTTGTTGGAGAAAGATGAAAACAAATTTCTTGTGAAAGCATATCTAATGCTGACCTTAAGTTGTTTACAAATGAAAATAAATTGTTATGAAAGTCATGATCGAAAGGAGATTTATACTTACAACTATCTTTGATGGGTGAGGAGGTATTTGACATTACCAAGGGTGAGTACCATTTATTTGACAAAAGGTACTCAACAGATTCTCTAGATGATATCATTCGTGTACCAACTGAATGATGCAAAACAGAAAAAAGGTTCTTGTTATTTTTATGTAATTTTCGCCTGACGTTAGCTAAATATGAACTTTCAATTTCTGTTGATGACCAATTATTCAATCCGGGACATAGAATACCTGACGAGGCCATTGTGGCACCAGTTGCCCACTTCACCCTATAAAGAGAAACTCCACAAGTAGGACATTGTGAGCCTTTTGGACCAGCCAATTCTTCCCATTCTTCATCATCAACGGTCAGGTTAGCTTTACAAGAAGGACAGCGGATTAGTGCTAAGTAGCTTTCACAATTATGGCATTTATGTCCTATTCCGCCTGAGCTTAAAGCAGCTTGAACTTTCGGAGTCGAAACAACCTTCTCTTTACATTTTGAGCAGGTAAATTCGACTAACAAATCATCTGTTATTTCTTCAGAAAAGGGTTGCAAGAACACTTCATATTGCTTCATTGTAGTCATTTCATCCTTAACAAGTTATTGTCTAGTTTTCCAGCTATCACCATATTTCACTCTGCTTTGACAAGTCAAAATTGCCAAGCCAGGGCTGTTTCTAACTGGTTAACCTGTATTTTGGTGGTGATATCTAGAAGCTAGATATCATCGATCCTTGATCGATTTGTCTTCATCAATGCCTCAAATTTGCTTCCTCAAAGTCAAGATCTTTCCAGAAAATCATAACCATTGCCATTTGCATCTTAAGATGATGTGCTTCATATGATAGATTATCTGCCCCAATAATAATTCTTCGCTGCTACGGAGTGGCAATGACATCCTGTTTGATTATTGGTGTGTGTATCGTTACCATCTGCTATTTGTAATTACAATTGATTTTTTTTGTAAGTTCCGGTCCTTGTCTTTCTAGTTGAGGATTTACACTTGATAAGATTGTGAGAAAGGAAAAGGGAACATTTGAACAAGATTGGGAAGGTCTAGGAAAATTTCAGAAGATGACAGCGGATGATTCCATATGCAATCATCCAATACAGGGATCAGCAGCAGATGGGTTTAAGTCGGCACTGATTGATTTGGATTCTCAGATCGTTCACATCCTCCATGACGAAATCATCGTTGAAGCAAGGGAGGATATCGCATTCGTTGACTTGGGCAAACAACTTGCTGGTAACGATATGGATGCTTAAACTAAATCGAAACACCCTGGATCTTATCTTAGCCGGAAATATCAGATAAATGCCATGATGCTTCAGGGTGCACCATAGGATTGTGTACTCACCAGGAGGATCAAATAAATGGCTATAACTCAAATTGACTGGGCTTGGTTTCACATCGGTCCCGGAACTCTGAATTCTATCGAAATAAATTTCCCTCCTGATTGGGTGGGTGCTCAAGTCACTTTGCACGGCATTGGCTCAGGTGGCGCTGCCATTACCGGTATCAGGCAATATCGCAAACGACTCAATTCTGGTGCTGATGAGGTGCATGACTTTGGGGCAACCCAACCCTTGTCCTGGCCGCCGGCGGTATTTGACTTCATGAGCTCAATTTCTATCGGTACCTTTGCCGCAAGCAATCAGCATGCTTTTGTATCCGTACGTTTGGATCATTGGCAATAAGGAGGGTTGAGGATGAAATTCACATCCACAGGTAAGGCGAGCGTACGCTCGGATGCAGTCTGTATTCTGTTTGATCCTATAGATGGCGCAATTCGCTACGTCCATCGCGTTGTGACTCTTGATGGTGCCGAAGAAACACCAACGCCAGCGATTGAGAAACGAACATTTCAGTTGGCTGGGGAAGCTGGGCTGGATATCGGGAGGTTTCAGGCGTTGCACATTGACGGCAGCAAGATTGAGCCACTTATAAGCTATGCAGTCGATACAGTAAAGCGTTGTTTAATTGTTGCGCATAAAGTGGATACTAAGGCGTTATAGTGATCGCTAAAGATTCGTGGGAAAGCATCCCATGAACCTTCCAAAATATCCTTTTGAAGCCATTTCAGGGGGTCGAATATATTGAGATGGAGTAGCTAGAAATCACCCTTCCAGCTTGTTTTTAAGGGTCGAGTGGCTGGAATAAGCATTGTTTGAATTGACGATCCAGAGTTGAGTATCCCTCTGATTATTTAGGACAAACAACTTGGTGGGTTGTCAAAATCGAGAGGAGAGATATGAGCTTCGACATCATTATTCATCAGGGGCGTTCCTCACAAAAAAAGAGCCGAGCAAAAAACTGAGAGATGTTGACCAAATCCATTTTAAATATGATGCTACTTTCTTATGTATCTCATTCTATGTGGGATGGAAATTGCCATTTTTTAAAGATGCACGATCTGCTCAAACTCCCAGATGAACAGCGTGACGCAGCACTTGAATGTTTCAATAATTATATTCAGCTTTGTCCTGCTGCTCAGAGTGTCATCGGCTGTATAGACATAAGCCACAATTTGGAATTGGAGAAAAAGGAAGATTAATGCCGGAGTCAAGCAATAAGGAGTAAAAAAGACGAAAAGGTAAAAGTGGGGTAATAGCTTTAGGTTATTGCTATCATGGCTTGATATGTTTGTATTATCCTTTGCCTGTTATTGTCAGGAGATATTTGGCCTGAAGTTGCTGCAATGGTGGTAGATGCAAAGGAAAGACTGGTAGCAAATTTGCTCTGGGTATTGCTATTTGGAGATGTCCCCGAGCCTGGAGAGGACGCTGGTGGATTTGCTTTTTCTCGTTGGATAACCTGTTCTTCTTGCATGGCCTGGATTTCTAAGGCTGATGCTTCGGCAGCAATTTGTAAGTCAGCTGGAGAAGGATCAGCAGGTGCCAGAGCAGCCCTCCGTACGGCTTCCATTTTTTGGATGGTGGCATCAGGTGTACTTTCTGCCGAAATACTAATCGGTACCTCTCCGCCTATCGCATATCTTACGCCATCAGGCCCTGTCTGGTAGGTATAGGAAGCACCTCCTGTTGCATATCGCCCGGCAACAGCAAGATGGGCTTGTTCATGGTTTCTAACATCGTTGTCTCGTTTTTTTAGCTGTTGGATCAGCGCAAGGTCCGTCGATTTCTGGGCTTGATCTTTCTGAGTTGCCTTTGTCTGGAGATCGGTCGAAGGTTCCCCTTTTGTTTTGTTTACATTGGTCGAATTTTGAGCAGACAAATCTCTTCCTTTGCCGGAGAGAGTGACAGTATCTTGTTGCTGACCGGCATTCCCGATTGGTTGAAAGTCCCCTGGGGCAGCAGCTCCTGATGGATTATCATTTGCTGCAGAAAACCGTTTATCAATCTGGGGGCTATAAGCTGAAGGAATATTGATCATTCCGAGTTCACCCTTATTTCAATTTTCTACACTATATTAACAGAGTAAAACATGATGAGATTGGAAGCAATTCGTGTTTTTAAAAATCGATGAATGGCATCATTTACCGCAGGTTGCAGGAAATGAAGAAGCATGGCATGGTGGTTTCCATTTGGGAGACTCCGGACGCCGGGGCGCCCAGAAAGTAGTATGCGATTACTTCGGCGGGTAAAGAAGATCTTGCTGAATTTGCAGAAGACATTTGGCAAAGACAAGAAAATTTCAACTATTTTATCGCTCACTATAGAAAAGTGGCTGACTCCGGCGATCTTGGATTGTAGTGATAAAGAATTGATTCTCGAGAGGAGTCTGTCATGCAAAAAGCACAAGGAATTCAGTATTCGAAACTAGGCGTCATTTCCTTAGCCCATATGCTTAATGATCTCTATAGCAATTATCTTCCCCAATTGCTGCCATTTTTGGTTGTATTGCATCAGGGATTTACAGCTACCAGAGCCGCGATCCTGGTCTCGACCTTCAGTATCACATCTTCGTTTGCCCAGCCGTTTTTTGGTTATTTTCTGGACCGGCAAAGCAAGCGTTGGCTCTTGTATGTGGGGACTTTGTGGATGGCAGTCATGCTCAGCTTAACCGGAATTGTTGAGAACTACTGGACGATCGTGCTTTTGGCGGCTTTGGCCGGACTTGGCACGGCTGCGTTTCATCCGCAGGCGTCAACCATGGTCAATGTATTGAGCGGAGATTACAAAGCTGTTCTGCTGTCAGCTTTCGTGGGGTTCGGCAATATCGGCTTTGCATTGGGACCGCTTCTGCTGGTGCCACTCTTTCAAGCTTATGGGTTGAAGGCAACTCTCATTACCGTCATCCCCGGAATTATTGTCGCATTTTTGCTCTATTTCTTTTCGCCGCGTAATGCTCTATTAACAGGGGCATCCCCGGATCTTGCCGCAGTTTGGGTCTCGGTAAAATCGGCGCGACGGGAACTTTCCGCCATCATCAGCGTGATTGCCATTCGTTCCTTGTCATACACAGGGATGTTGACCATGTTGCCACTATATTTTCAGTCTCAAAACATATCCAATATTGCAGCGAGCCGGTTGCTGACCCTTATGCTGTTTACTGGGGCTGTCGGCGGTTTGATGGGCGGATTTATCTCCGATTATTACGGTCGAAAACGTTTGATTGTCGGATCGCTGGTCCTATCAACACCATTATTCTTTATTTTTTTCTACACAGAAGGAATTGTTAGCATTATTTTTCTGGCGCTGGCCGGAGCGACCCTGTTATCCAGCTTTTCGGTAACTGTGATTGCCACGCAGGAAGCCATTCCCGACAACAAAGCACTGGCGGCGGGACTGAGCATGGGGTTGGCTGGCGGGATCGGCGGGCTGGCAGTGATTTCTATTGGCTGGATTGCTGATATTTGGGGCCTTTCGTCGGCAGTGTTTGTGATTTTTCTGCTGCCGGTGGTGGCCGGTCTGGTTGCTTTGTTGATGAAGAGCCGCCCAGCTGCACGCCATCAGCGAAATCAAGCTTGATTGTTGAGGCAATATGGGTTGATTGACGTCGACTTGGTTACAATAAATAGGCACAACAGGGTAACTAAACCGTGCAATATTTAAAACTTACTCTACCCCCTTTTGTTTTATATTGTCCATCATCTCGATATCCACGGATATTCAGTTCTGAAAATGCTTGCAGTGCGGTGATTGAACCCAAGTTAAAGATATCAGATGTAACCGATGGTCATATGCCACCATTTTAAGGTTCTGCGGTGGACTCATCTGTTTGTTCTGATTCAAGACGCAACAACTGAGAGTCGATATCCACAAGCAATTTCTCATAATTGGTTATTCGCTTTACACTTCGGTGATCCTGCTCAACTATGTTGTTGAGATACTTCACTTGGCGGATTTCAATGGATGTGCTGTTCTCATTACTCTATTCTTCGAGAGCTGACTTGTTAGCCGCACTTCCGGCGATGGTGATCTTCTCTGTAACTCTATTGTTGTAGATTCCTTTAACCAGGAATCGTTTTGCGGCCAGTTTATCTCAGTTCCTGGTCAGCAAGATGTCTTAAAGATACAGTAATTCGTGCCTGTTGTATCAGGGATTGGTCAACCAGCCCTTTCGTCATCTTTTATCTACCATGGGGCACCCCTTTTCTTGTCAACCCTTATCCAACTCTCGAGGTGTCAAGTTTTTCCACCTCCTTCAGACTTACCCCCTAAAGCTCAAGCTGAGTACCGACTTCAATGACCTGATTGGTGGGGATATCAAAAAAACTGGCGGCATCCATAGCATTGCGCGAGAGAATAAGGAAGAGATGCGCGCGCCATTTGCTCATGCCGCGTTTGGCGCCGATGGCGAGTTTTTCGCGACCGAGGAAAAAGCTGGCATCTTTCATATCGATATGTATTCCCTGTCCTTGACATAAGGCGAAGATGACGGCAATTTTTGGTTCCTCCATAAAACCGAAACGGGCGATGATGCTGTAGATACCCGAGCCCAGCTTTTCCACCTTGATTTTCTCCAGATTCGGTACCTTGGGGGTTTCTTCATTGCAGATATTGAGAAAATACACCTCGGAATGGAGAATCTTGTTGTGCCGCAAGTTCTGAACCATTGCCGCCGGCACCAGATTAGCACTCCGGGCCAGAAAGAAGGCCTGGCCGTTGATTCTCTGGGGCGGATCACCTGCCACCGTTGTCAGGAATTTCCCTAGATCCGAGGTTAATCCCTTCATTTTATTGGCCAGAATTTTGCGTCCCCGTTTCCAGGTCGTCATCACGGCATAAATAAGGCCGGCGATGACCAGAGGGAACCAGGCTCCATGAAAAATTTTCGTCATGTTCGCGCCGAAAAAAGCAAAATCCACCACCAGGAAAAGGGCAGTGAGCGAACCGGCTGCCGGCAGGCTCCAGCCCCAGCGCTTGCGGGCAACCACAAAAAAAGAGGGCAGTGGTGACCAGCATGGTGGCGGTGACCGCCACGCCGTAAGCGGCGGCCAGTTTGCTCGACGATTGGAAGCCGATGACCAGTCCGATGGTGCAGACCATCAGCAGCCAGTTGACCGGTCCCACGTAGATCTGGCCGATACTGGCAATGGAGGTATGGGTAACCGGCAAGCGCGGCAGATAGCCCAAATGAATCGCCTGGCTGGTCAGGGAGAAAGCTCCGGTGATCACAGCCTGGGAGGCAATAATGGTGGCCAGAGTGGCCAGGATAACCATGGGGATAATGGCCCAGTGCGGCACCATGGCGTAGAACGGATGGTTCGTGGCCTCCGGATGCGTCAACAGCAGGGCTCCCTGGCCGAAGTAATTGAGGACCAAGGCCGGAAATGCGACGACAAACCAGGTCAGCCGGATCGGTCGCCGGCCGAAATGACCCATGTCGGCATAGATTGCCTCGCCGCCGGTGACCACTAGAAATACAGCGCCAAGCACAATAAAACCGTGCATCCGGTTGTTGATGAGGAAGGCGATACCGTGCCAGGGGAAAACGGCACTGAGCACCTGCGGGTTCCGGATGATCTGGATCAGCCCCAGCCCGGCCAACGCACAGAACCAGATAAAAATGATCGGCCCGAACAAGGCCCCTACCCTGGCGGTGCCGCGCTTCTGCAGAAGAAACAGGCCGGTCAAGATGACAAGGGTGATAGGAATGATGTAAGGATCAAACAGCGGAGTGATGTGCTCTAACCCTTCCACCGCACTCAGCACTGAAATGGCTGGAGTGATCATGCCGTCGCCGTAAAGCAGGCAGGCGGCAAAGAGGCCAAGGGCGACAAGTACCCCCTTGATCTTGCCCATCTCGACCTTTTTCGATTTGACCAGGGCCGTCAGGGCGAGAACGCCGCCTTCGCCGTCGTTGTCGGCCCGGAGGATAAAGGTGAGATATTTGAGCGAGACGATCAAAAGCAAAGCCCAGAAAATGAGGGATAAGACCCCGAGTACATTTCCGGTTTCGGCCGCGATACCGTATTCACCGTGAAAACATTCCCGGAGGGCGTAGAGAGGGCTGGTTCCGATATCTCCAAATACAATACCCAGGGCTGCAAGCGAGATGGTCGCCAGTTTTTCCCCTGAGACTTCTTCCGCAGTAGTATTCACTTTGTTCTCCACAATGAATCAGGATACGGAATTCAGAATGAGTGATTTGCCGCTACTGATCAGCCTTTTCTTCAATTTTTACGCGGATACGGCCAAGCCATAATTCCGACATCCATACATGGACATTGTTGTAGCTGTGGGCACGGAGGATGATTGCCGCCTCATACCCGCGAGGTAATCTCAGCAAATTCATAAAGTCTCCTGGCCTTGGCGGCCGCCTTGGCACCTGCAGCAGAGCCACCTATGACAACAATTTTAATTTGGTTTCACGCTCTCTCTTTTTGGTTTACGTTCATGTAATTGTTCGCAATCTTGCAATTCTTGTTCTTAAATCCGGCTTATTCTTTGGGATTTTCCTTTTTTTCTTTCTTTCCGCCAGTCATCGAACTTTGGGTCCACATCTTTGAAAGCCGTCGTTTGAGAAAGCACCCAAAGACAGTCGTTGATACCTTATAGACGGATTCTAATAGAATGTGCAGTAACTCAGTGCGCGACGGTTGAAAACTGCCTATTTCTTGACCATGTTTTTTAAGAAATCCTGATTGTATTCGTCGAGCACTTGCCGCGTAAATTTTCCGATCGCAGCGTATTCAATATCAGTGAGGTTAGCGAGCGAAACACGGGCTGACGTATCGACAACCTCGAATCCATTACCCGGCAACAAGACGACACCTGTCTCCTGCGCAAGGCGGAACAGAAAGCCGATGCCCAGGTCGCTCTTGACGAACCATGCCTTGAATTCCGGTCCATAAAGTGAGCCACCGATCTCCTGCAGGTCAATCAGGGAATAGTAATTTACGTCGTTTTCCTGGTGCACGGCCTTGATGCCCATATGCCCGTAGAGAGTCTGATATCTTTGCCGTATGAGGTGTTTTGCGGCGTTTTTGTAACGATGTTCACGATCCATCAATCCGTTGAGCGCGAACAAGGCCATCTGCAATTGCTGCGGAACCGACAAGCCGGCAGTATGGTTCAAGGCGACAGCTCGACTATCGGCAACCAGGCGATCGATGAAGGGTACGGTTCGTGGCTCGGTAGTCAAGGACGCATAGCGTTTGTCGAGAAGAAGCTTCTCGTCGTGCGGCAACGCGGCAATCGCGGTCTCGAAAACGTTATCGTCGTGCAAGGCGATAACGCCGAGACGCCAGCCGGTCGCACCGAAGTATTTTGAAAACGAATAGACGCAAAGCGTGTTGCGCGGACATTTGGCAAATATTGAAACGAAGTCATCGGCGAAAGTGCCGTAGACATCGTCGGTGACGATCAGCAGATCAGGGCGCTGCTTGGTGACCAGTGTCGCAAGCTGGTCGATGACGGCATCCGACAGTTTCGTCGATGGCGGGTTGCTCGGGTTGACGATACAGAAAAGTTTGACCGACGGGTCCAGCAGTTTGGCGATTTCGGCTTCCGGCAACTGCCAGTCATCATTTTGATCCATGCGGATATCGACAATTTCCAGCTGGTAGTCATTGAGAACCGGAATTTCCAGGTAGGGCGAAAAAATTGGTGTGGCGATAGCGATCTTGTCGCCCAATCGGATCAGCTTGTTTTGGCGCAAACTTTGAAAGATATACGTCATCGCCGCGGTACCGCCCTCGGTGGCAAAAACGGAGAAACTGCCATTCGGCGGCACTGCTCCGAACATTTCCTGGGCGAGATACGCTTTCACGATTTCTTCCGTATGTAAGAGCATGCGCGGAGGGGTCGGGTAGGTGCAGCCTAGGAATGCGTTGACCATCTCAAAGAGAAACGCATCCTGGTCAAGACCTAGTTGATCCTTGACGTAGGAAATTGCCGAGCGCAGGAAACGAACGCCGTCGGCTGGTCTGTGATGGTTGGCGTAGGCATCGAATCTTTGCACGATGCCCTCGTGCTCCGGCAGTCCGCCGAAGCCGCTGTCGAGGTAAGAATATGACCGTTCCGATTCGCGCATGGCGAAATCGCCGAGGCTTAAAAAAGCCCAGCGCGGTAATGTCGCCAGGAAATTGGGGTTGCCGCGGCCGGCGTTCAGCATCAGACGCTGGTTGTCCGATGTGGCAATCTCGATCAGTTTGTCTTTGAGTTCAAACGGGCTTAGCTTGGCAAATTCAGTAAAATCTTGTTTGTTCATAACAGGTTCTCCATTTAAAGGACGGCGTTTTTGGTGATGATGCCGACAATTACCGGCCCCCAAATCGTTAGGAAGACATTGGCGACTGCATAGGTGACGGTGAATGCTACGACCGGCGTGGCATTGCCGGTCTTGGCAAGCAATGCGGCGAGCGCGGGGTTCGCACTGCGGCCACCGGCGACGCAGGCCAGGGCCTCGATCGGGTTCTGGATACGCAGGACATAGTAGGAGAAGAAGAAGGTGATGATCTGTGGAATCAGGGTCACTCCAAAACCGAGCAACAATAAGGTGATGCCGTGTTGCTGAATGGCGACCAAAGCCGGCGGACCAGCCATAATGCCGACAATCCCGACGAAAACGGCCAATCCGAAGTCACGCAGGAAAGAAGACGCGCCAAGCGGCAGGGCCGCGAATCTCGGATGGACGCTACGCAACCAGCCGAACATCAAGCCGGACAAGAGACAGCCGCCACCGCTGCCGACCGAGATCGGGATGCCAAAAATCTTAAACTCGATCATTCCGACGAGCATGCCGATGAGCATGCCGATCCCGAAGAAAATGAAGTCGGTGACCTGCGCTGCCGTGATCTTGTAACCAATTTTCGATTGCACGCGATCGAGGTCGACCGGACTACCGATGAAGTGCAATTCGTCGCCGCTTTTTACCTGAAGCTTGTTCAGCAGCGGAAGATCCCGTCCCATGCGCTTGACGGCCGCTAGAAAGACGCCATGGCGCGTTTCCACATTGGCGTGATCGTGGATTTCACCGACTTCGCGACCGCTCAGGGCGCGGTTGGTCAGAATGATTTCGCGATTTTCCTGTACCAGTAATAGACCCTGAGGGGCGGTGACTTCCTTGCCGAAAAATCCGGAGATTGTCTCCATGACTTCGATCGTACCGGTAATCGCAACGATGTCTCCAACTTTGATGATCGTCGTGTCGGCCAATTCGAGCGTCTTGCCGTCGCGGAAAATAGCCTCGACGGCGGCGTTGGAAAGTTCTTTATCTATCATCAAGGCTGTTTTGCCTACGACCGTGCTATCTGTGGCAATTTCGTAGTTACGCGTATCGATGGTCCGTATCGCATTGAATTGACCAGGTTCGAGTTGAGCATGGCCGCCGGACATGACGGTCGCAAGTTTTACAGCTTCGTCACGGATGTTCCATTTCATGATCATTGGCAGGAACCAACTGACCATAATGATTGGTCCGAGTGAACCAAAGATGTAGCAAACGGCATAACCAACCGCGACATTGGTCTGCATGGCCTTAATCAATTCCGGCGACAAACCGAGCCTGGAGATGGCCTCCCCGGCGGTGCCGAGAATCGCCGATTGGGTCAGGCCGCCGGCGGCAAGGCCTGCCGCCAAACCGCGATCCAGACCAAACATCCACGCAGCCAAGAGAACACAGAGCAACCCTGTGAAACACATGACAAAAGAAGACACCAGTTGATTCAGCGAATGACGGTTGAGCGCGTGAAAAAATTGTGGTCCACCCTGAAATCCGACTGCGTAAATGAACAACGCGAAAAACACGGCCTTAATACCGCTATCAATGTTGATGCCAAGCTGCCCGACGATGACGCCGACCAGCAGGGTGCCGGCAATACCGCCCAAAACGAAACTGCCGATTTTTATTTTCCCGACGAAATAGCCAAGCGCAATCGTAAAAAATAGCGCAAGCAAAGGCTGTGCGGTTAATAGCTTATGTAGGATTTCCATCATTGCATTGCTCCATTGAAGAGTATCGAATGTTAGGTGATAGGTGAATTCTCGTTCTTAATTTTCCCTGTTCATGATCACGTACTTCCTTGAGATTTGGCCTTTGACTCAGGCCTTCGGTTTGGCCTGGGCAGTGTTTTTTCGGATTTCCCGTTCCGCCTGTTCCCAGTCCTGAACTGCCGGATCGCTTTGGTGACTTCGCTCCTCGTAAAGTTCATAGGCTCGTTTGGCAATCTGTGGAGTCAAATCGGTCGGTACATCGGTTTTGGTCTCGGGCGTTAAGTCTGCCTTGGCTGGATCAAAAATCCGATACGCCAGCAGTTTCAAGCGGTCATTAACTAGGAACCAAACCAGCGCATAGCCCCAAACGAACCCGGCCCAACCCCAACCCAGCGGTGTCATGAACAGCCCGTAAACCGCAATCAAAGTGGCGATGATCTGCGTGCCGACCACAGCCAACCATAAAATCCGCGCGGGGCGGATAGACCAGAACGGGCCGCGGGTGCGGGTGAGGAAGATTGTTAGGTGTCCGGCCACGGAAAGTTTCAAATACATCAGCGTCTGGATGTGCGCACGGTCGAGATGAAAGACGCGTTCACCGAGATAAAACAGGCCGAATGCGGAGACGACCCCGATGACACCCAGCACGGTGGAGATTCCCAACACCATCCGCATGTTCCAGGACTCGGGCTGGTCCTTGTAATGTACATTGTCGTAGGCAATGGACAGGATGGCGCCATCGTTAAGCAAGGCCAGCATCACGATCATCACCGCGGTCACCGGATAAAAGTTAAAGACCAGGATTGACAGCGTCATGAACAAGAGCACACGCAGTGTCTCGGTGATGCGATAGATCGCGTAGCTGTTCATCCGTTGAAATATACGGCGGCTCTCCTTGATCGCGTCGATGATCACCGACAGGCCGGGTGTCATCAGCACGATGTCCGCTGCCGCGCGCGCGGCGTCCGTCGCGTCGGAGACGGCGATGCCGCAGTCGGCCTTCTTCAGCGCGGGGGCATCGTTCACCCCATCACCGGTCATGCCAACGATATGGCCCCGCTTTTGCAAAACATCGACAATGTGAAACTTGTGTTCAGGGAACACCTGGGCAAAACCATCAGCTTTTTCGATGGACTCCGCAACCTCGGCAGTCTCATCATGCTTGACATCTCCCAGGCCGGAGGCATCGAGAATGTCTGCGCCCATATTTAATTTCTTGGCGGTCTCCTGGGCGATTGCCAGGGCATCGCCAGTCACCATCTTGATCTTCACGCCCATCGAAAGCGCGGTGGCGATGGTGGCCTTGGCATCTTCGCGCGGCGGATCGAACAGGGGCAGCACGCCCAGAAATTGCCACGCGCCATCTCCCTCGGCCCGCGCCACGCCCAATGAACGGAAGCCACGCCCCGCGAAATCACCTACCGCCTTTTCAACCTCGGACTTTATTTGCCCTGTCTTGGCCGATAACTCCAGGATCACCTGTGGCGCACCCTTCGTCACCTTGAACTCCTTGCCGTCCTTGGTCTTGACGGTGGCCTCGGTGCGCTTATGCACCGGATCGAAAGGCTGGAAATGAATCACTTCAAAATCATTTAACGCATCTTTGTCTTTGAGACCACCCAGTACGGCCAGATCAATGGTGTCGTTGTTTTCGGTACGTGAGGCCAGTGCACCGCTTAAGATAAGGTCCTCGGCTGCGACATTGCCCAGGCAAAACGGATCGCCCAGCGTCAACTTGTTTTGGGTCAGGGTGCCGGTCTTGTCCGAACAGAGCACATCCACGCCTGCCAGCTCCTCGATTGCCACCAACTTACTCACAATCGCTTTTTTCCTGGCAAGCAGTCGTGCGCCCACCGCCATTGTCACCGACAACACTGTCGGCATGGCCACGGGAATCGCTGCCACGGTCAATACTAAAGCAAACTGCAGAGTGGTAAGTATTTGGTCGCCACGAAAGACCGCAAAACCAATGATCACCGCGACCAGTGCCACCGCCAGGATGATCAGGTAATTGCCGATCTTCAAAACCGCTTTTTGAAAGTGGCTGACGGAGTGCGCCTCCTGCACCAGTTGCGCCGTCTTACCGAAGTACGTGTTCACGCCCGTAGCATAAACCAGCGCCCCGATTTCCCCCCGGCGAATGATCGAACCTGAAAACACCGCCTCGCCGGATTTACGCGTTGCGGGCAGGGATTCTCCCGTCAACGCCGACTGATCCACTTCCACTTCATCGCCGTCCAGCAGGCGCGCATCAGCCGGCACAATGTCGCCCAGCCGCAGGCGAATCACGTCTCCCGGAACCAGCTCGCGCGCTGGAGGGGTGACCCACTTCCCATCCCGTTTGACCCGGGCCTTAATCGCCAGCTTGGCCTTCAGGGCCTCGATGGCATTGCCCGCCTCATGTTCTTCCCAGAAGCCGACCACCGCGTTGGCCAGCAATAAAAGGAGAATGATGAAAAAATCCGGCCAGTGCCGGACCACGCCCGAGAGAATTACCGCGACCTCTATCATCCATGGAATGGGTCCCCAAAAATACGACAGGAACTTCAGCAACAGATTGGTCTTCTTTTCTTCGATCTCGTTCGGCCCGTATTGGCTTAACCTTTTTTCAGCCTCGGCTTGACTAAGGCCGTCCGGCGAGGTGTCTAATTTTTTCTCCACTTCAGGCAGGGGCAGGGATTTCAGATCGTCCTTTGCGTCCGGCTTCGATTGTGTCTCGGATTCAGGTTTAGTCGTGGTAGTATGTTCCATCATGGGGGGTACTCCTGTCATTTTTCACCATTGCAAAAGAAAAACGGTCAGTCTATTTACTTCACAGGCGGGTCGTTATTTCATGGACACCTTGGTGATCAGGACGACCAGCAGGACCACCACCAATACCCCGATTACCGTCCATAGCCACATCCCTCCGCCAAACCCACCACTCATCCATCCGTTGCCATAATTTATCATCATAAGGCTCCCCTGTTTGCGCTGCGATCAACCTGCCACCCGGTAGTCTTTATTGTCGTTTACATGTTGTAACTTGGCTGGGTGTGTTTCTTCATATCGGTAGCGGCAGAAACCCGTTCATACTTCACCCAACCACTTCCGAGCCTCATCACCATCGGCGTGATCAAAATATCGAACAGTCGCTTTCGTGAAAGGCTTGCAGAATATCGCCATACCGTGCTGCCACCGCTCTTCTCCGACCATCGCGAGCCGCTCGATGTCGCCGAAGTGTTTCACGCCGAATTTGAAGTCTTCCCACGCCGCACTGGCCTCCCAGCCGTGAAAGTCGCTCATATCGAACAATACGCGCAATTTCCCATGCTGCCGGATGAGTCGTTCGAACTCGGGAACAAGGTGCTCGTAATCCGCTTTTTCCAGCTTGCCGCTGACATGAATGATAAGCCTCTGGCCGCCGTTTTCTTCATTGACTTGAATGGGCATTTTGGACTCCTTTTTTAGTTTACGGTTACATGATTTCCCCGACCTCGTTTTCCCATTGTTCAAAAGCTCGAGTGCTCCGCGTCAACATAGCCAGTGGGAGAAGAAGACACTTTGGTGAATATATTGTGAGAGGCTGCATTCCACAAATCGATGACCGGTACATCGGAATGGTCGGGGTTGAAACTGAAAATGCTGAGTGAAGCTGTGCCGAGCGGAAAATGCCGCGCTTCGACCAATGGCAATCCGATCCATCTTGCAGCCAGGACACTACCGAATTGGCCGTGCGGACAACCGTCCTGAAAAACATTCCAGTCCGGTCGTTCCTTGCAAATATCCACAGACCGCTTTCCTTCGTAATCGTCATAGTCCCATTCCGCCAGGTCCGGTTCGATTTCCGGGACCTTATCCAAGTGGATTATGTTTCAATGCATTTTCTGTTGCTTATGCATTGGTGGGAGTCTTCTTTACATCTCTCTTCTTGCTCATGTACTGTGGCAAGGAGTACCGTAGTGCGGTGCCCGACGGGAAGGGTACAGAGCTATACTCACTCCTTTATTCAGCAATCATTGTGCCAGGCTCCAGGCACTTTGATCATGTGATCTATCGTTTTGCTATTTATGAAGAAAATACTGAAAATTGATATGGAGGAAGGTCGCTGACGACCATAGAATCGGGTCATATTTGCCCAAGTGGTTATATTTGACCACTTCCTGTTTTTTGGTGGTTTGCGTGGCAGATCTTCAGGGCGGTTTGAAAATAACGACAGACATGACTTTTTCTAACTCACTGCCGGGAATCGCGGCGATACACTGCATCCAGCTACTTTTCTTTTGCCTGCCATGTCTCTATTTCGATAAATATGCGCTGGACGTGCGGATAAGCTTGTTTGATTGCTTTGTCCAAACCTGCTACGGTTACTTCAACTGCTGTGGCAAAGATCGGATCGACGAAATCGACGCTGATATTGACGAGAATAAAGTCAGGCCCCATATGCATGGTCAATACTTCGTTGACCTGTTTGATTTCTTTATAGGAACAGGCGATTTCCCGTATCCCTTGAACGACCTCTTTGTTGGCGCTCTCTCCGATCAAGAGACTTTTTGTCTCGGAGGCAAGTAAAAGGGCTGTTCCCGCCAGTATCAACCCGATAATGACGGCTGCGGCAGCATCATAAACAGAATTCCCGGTAAGATCACTGACAAGGATCCCCAGAAATGCGACGACAAGACCGATGATTGCAGCGGAATCCTCCATCAGCACAATAAAAATTGATGGGTCCTTCCCTCTATGAATAGCCCGGATATAACTCCACTCACCTTTTGATTTGCCGAACTCTATCAACGCGATATACCAGCTGATTCCTTCGAAAACTATGGCCAGACCGATAACACCGTAGCTGACGAAAGAATTTTTCACCGGCATCGGAGAGATGAGATGATCAATTCCCTTGTACATTGAAAGTCCCGCACCACCTGCAAAGAGGACCATGGCCACAACAAAGCTCCAGAAATAAATCTCCTTGCCATGGCCGAAAGGGAATTGGTTGTCGGCAGGCATTTTAGCCCGCCGCAATCCATACAGCAGGAGAATTTCGTTGCCCGTGTCGGCGACCGAATGGACCGCTTCCGACAACATGGCCGAACTTCCGGTCATGACAGCTGCAATGACTTTGGATATTGCTATCAGGCAATTCCCGGCCAGAGCTGCGTAGATAACTTTATGAGAAGAGGTCATCATGCCTTCCGGGTCTCTTTGCTCGGAAACATCATGTCTCAATGCCCATTTTTTTTTCGCCGGTCAATGTGCCGGATTTACGCTCCAGTTCGACAATGACCTGGGCACCAAGCAGCAGGATCACGGCGACAAACTCAATGCTTATAAGAGCCACCACGGTCATGGCAATGGAACCGTAGATGATATTAACCATGGATACGGTCGCGTAATACCAGATCAGCACCCGACGGGTGATCTCCCATAAAACCGTGGCGGTCAGTCCTCCGATGAGCGCGTGACGAAACCTGACTCGCACCACGGGCATCACCAGATAGATAGAGGTAAGTATCAACACCTCGCCGATTATCCCCAAAAGAGACAGTGCCACTCCGGTTGCGCCGCCAAGATTTAAACTCCAACCGAGAATTGTCGGATGTCTGCTTTCCAGGTTCGTAATTGCACCCACAATAAACGACACCAGCACAATACCGAACCCCATCACAAAGATATAGGCATAGGGAATAATTGCCGAGATGAAGAACTTCCGCCGAATAATCCTGCCATGCTGAAAAAAGATCACCGACATGGCGTTCTCAAGCATCGAAAAGGCAACAGAGCTGAAAAACAACATAACAAGAAAGCCGATAATTCCGACAACCTTGCGATTTTCAAGGAATGTTTGCGCCTGATCGGTCAACGTTGCCGCATAGCCGGGAACCGCCATGTTCAGGTAGGTCGACAAGGTGAGAATCAACTGCTGTTCTTCTATGAATTGCGTTAGCACAATCAGGGCGAGTATGGACAGTGGCACGATCGACAACAAGGTATAATAGGCGACGGCACCGGCAAGCAGGAGTCCTTTATTGGTGTAAAACCCACGACCTACCTGCAACAGGAAACTGAGAATACAAATTGTCAATTGATAGGTATTTTGTCGTCTGTTCATGATTGGATAATTTGTGGTACTCCGGTATCATCCGTATCTTTCCCCAAATCCTCTCTTGCTTGTTTTGCCAGATCCTCATAAGTGATTCGAATTTTATCAAGTTCTTTCTCGTCTAATTCTTCCAGATCCAAGAGAGCATTATGTGCTCCTTCCATTACGCGAATCAATTCGTCCAATTTTACCTGTAAAGCCAGAGAGTCTCTGTTCTGTGTATTTTGTATCAGAAACACCATAAGAAAGGTGACAATAGTAGTGCCGGTATTAATAACCAGTTGCCAGGTATCACCGAATTTGAAGATCGGACCGGTAAGTATCCAGATTATGATTACCGATACAGCAATCATAAAGGCAATAGGCTGTCCGGTTTTCCGCGCTGTCGCTTTTGCAAAGCGAGTAAACCAGGAAGTAGATTTTGTAGGTTTCATAACGATTCCCTCATGTTTGATAAGCTTGGCAGGTTTTCCTGCAAATAGTTTCACCTCTTATTGCAGGTTCATTTCGTCAATGAGCTGGTAAGCTCAAAGGCACTATGCAGTCCATCAATTACCATCTGCGTCCCAATTACCGCAAGAATCAAACCCATCATACGAGTAATTGCTCCCAATGCGCTGGCACCGATGAAGGCCACAAACTTCTCACCGAAGATAAAGCACAGGTATGTTATTGCACAAAGAAGAGCGAACACCGCAATAGTCACTGCCATATTGCCAAAACCACCCACTGAGAAATTCATCGCAGTGGTGATAGTGCCGGGACCTGCGAGTATCGGTATAGCCAGTGGAGACACTGAAACACTGAGTTCCGCCTCCTTTGATTCCTGCTTGTCCTTTTCGCTTGGGTGGTTAACCCTGGAAAAATTACCTTGCAGCATTTGGAAGCCAATAAAAAAGACCAGCAGACCCCCGGTAATTCGAAAGGCCGGTAGGGTGATGCCAAATAATTCGAAGATCACCTTGCCGGCAAAGGAAAAAACAACAACGATGAGAAATGCCAACACCAGCGATGTTGATGCCACGGCACCCTTCGTCTGTTTATCCTCACCACGCGTAAGACTCAGGAAAATAGGGATATTAGCGATGGGATTCATTATAGCAAAGAACCCCATAAAGACAGTCAATGCGTGCAGCAATATCTTTTCCATTTTCTGCTTTCAACCTCTTTTAGAACCTTAGAAATTCGTTTCTTGTTTTTAACTGCAAACTTAATGCCTAGTTCATTGTACCGATGAATTGAACGGACCTTATACAGGAAAGCCCTACGTTCCATCATCGCATAGGCAGATGAAAGCACCGGATCCCAGAGCCACTCCACCTCTACATGCTCTCAAATAACGGCCATATATGACCAATGGTTACATATGACCTTTCAATTTGCACTTCCGGATGCCGGCGTTATCAACGCTTCTTATGCTGTTTTTCGCAACAAATCATGAAGATGGGTAATAAAAAGGCAAATATTCCAACTCTGGTATGAAGTTTGAAGTCTGAAAGGGAGAAAATCAAAACGCTGCTGCAGAATTCATTCGAATGGAGGCAATGATGTTGAAAAACTTGAAGCCAAAACAAGTATTTCATTATTTTGAAGAACTGGCTGCAATTCCAAGATGCTCAGGCAATGAAAAGCAGGTAAGCGATTACCTGGTGGGTTTTGCAAAAGAAAGAAAGCTAAAAGTCTTTCAAGATAAAGCTCTGAACGTCATTATCAAAAAACCCGGAACCGCCGGATATGAAAAATCTCCCGCAGTGATTATTCAGGGACATATGGACATGGTCTGTGGAAAATCCGCAAAATCCAGTCACGATTTTACAAAGGATCCGATATCCTTAAAGATCGATGGCGATTTTCTACGGGCAAATGGCACAACGCTAGGCGCTGATAATGGCATAGGAGTGGCCTATGGCCTGGCTATCTTGGATTCGAAGGACATCCCCCACCCACCTATCGAGCTTCTCATCACAACCAACGAAGAGACCGGAATGAATGGAGCAGCTTCACTTAAAACAGCTCATCTCACCGGCACAACGCTTCTGAATATCGACGCGGAGGAGGAAGGGGTTTTCTTTGTCAGCTGTGCCGGTGGACTGATTCTTTTAAGTGAATTCAACACCCGTTGGAAGAAAACTGCCAGCAGCGCCCTTTGCATAAAGATTTCCGGCTTGAAAGGCGGACACTCAGGCCTGGAGATTGTCCAGCAAAGGGCAAATGCCATCAAGCTTCTAGGAAGAATACTGGATGCGGCCAGGAAAGCAGGTGATTTCCATATCTCAACGATCTCCGGAGGTTCGGATCACAATGCCATCGCCAAAGAAGCGCAGGTGACCGTTGCCGCCAGTGTCGCCGTACTCAAAAAAATCAAGGCCATTGTTACTAGTTTTTCCCAGGAATTGAAAAAGGAATTCGCCTCTGCGGATCCGGATCTGCAGGTGGCTGTCACTGCTGTTGAGAAAGTTGCCACATACCTTGGCGGGGGTTCTACCGAGAGGCTTATCGACTTTCTCTTGATTGCTCCCAATGGCGTTCAGTCCATGAGTCCCGACCTGGAAAATCTCGTAGAAAGCAGCCTCAATTTTGGTGTACTCGAACAATCGGACAAATCGATCAAGGTCACCATTTCCGTAAGGAGTTGCGTCAATTCGATTAGAGAAGAAATCACCCGCGGGCTTGAAGCCTTGGCGAAGATAGTTAAAGCCAAAACCTCCCGGACCGGTGAGTATCCCGCCTGGTATTACCAAGCAGATTCAAAGATAAGGGATTTATGTGTCAGTGTTTACAAAAACGTCTCCGGCAGCGATGCAAAAATCCGGGCCATTCACGCAGGACTTGAATGCGGCCTGCTTAAAGAAAAACTGCCAAAGACAGACATGATCAGCTTCGGGCCGAACCTCTGTAATGTCCACACTCCGGATGAGCATCTCAGTATACGCTCGGTGGCCAATATGTGGGCATTCTTGACGGCGATCCTCTCAAAATTAAAATAAGGCAACTCAGGAGGAGAACCATGGCTAAAGCGAAGCTTGCAACCAAAAAATACGAACTGTCCCAGGAAGCCTACGGTGGAAAGCCCGGAAACGAATATGTGCCATATATTCCGACAACCGAGGCAATGCCTGAACTCACCGGATACTCCATCATTATCGGCGTCCTCTTTGCCCTCATATTCGCCGCGGCCAATACCTACCTCGGCCTCAAGGTCGGTCTTACCATCTCCGCAGGCATACCCGGGGCGATTCTCGCCACAGGCCTTCTCAAAGGACTTTTCAGAAGAAACAATATCTTGGAAGCGAACATGGTCGCATCTCTTTCCGCCATGGGCGAGTCCATTGCCGGCGGCATCATTTTCGTTCTCCCGGCACTGATACTCCTTGGTTTTGGTCTGAGTATCATGACGGTTGTCATCGTGACGATCATCGGCGGCCTGATGGGCGTATTCTTTATCACCCCGGTAAGAAGATATCTTATTGTCGAGGAGCACGGCAATCTCATCTATCCCGAGTCGATGGCGGCGGCCGAAGTACTTGTTACCGGAAGCGAAGGCGGCAGCGGCTTCAGGACCGTCCTTCTCGGCATGGGAGTTGGCGCCGTGTATAAGATATTCTCCGGCGGATTCAAATTCTTCAGCGAGAATGCTTCGTATACCGTGTCCTTTCGGCAAGCCTGCCATGACGCCA
Source organism: uncultured delta proteobacterium (assembly GCA_903875445.1). GTDB lineage: Bacteria > Desulfobacterota > Desulfobulbia > Desulfobulbales > Desulfocapsaceae > Desulforhopalus_A. Next base: position 44,004 of record CAIQWD010000070.1, read on the forward strand.
AAAAATTGATCTGCTACAATCGGTACCCTTCTTATAACCAATGGAGGATTACCGATGGATCAATCACCAGCATTTCCCCCCGCGACACTGCCAGAAGTTCAATCCA
>CAIQWD010000071.1 GCA_903875445.1 uncultured delta proteobacterium
AATTCGAAATGAAGCAACGCAACAAGCTCTGGATAAAACAGCGGTGCAAAATCGGAAACAAAGAAAGCACCTTAAACGATTAAAGAAACCACATGCAATTTCCTGACCGGATATTACTGAAGAAGGTGAAGAAAAATTAATCATTTTCGACGAGATCCTTAATCAGCTGGATCAGCTAGTAATTATCGGGTATGGATTCGGCGACAAGCATGTGAATTTTCGCATATCAAACGCCATGGCGAGAAAAAACAATCTATCCGTTCAAATAGTTGATCCCATATTCAGAAAGAATTTACCTGACTTCATAGAACCTTTTGACTACGATTCAAGAATTAACCAAGCATGCTGCGGAGCCGCACACTGGATTGATTACTGTAAAAGCAGAAAATGGGATAATGAGCAACTCGAAACTTTAAGAGAAAATTCAAAATTTCGAGTCGTAATAAAAAATAAGGTCGAATCTATTCTTCAATCCAGAAATCAGCAACAAAAGCCTAACATATAATTCTCGCCGTAAATAGCAGCGTTATATAAGTGGGCAATATCCCGGTTGGCAGGTTATTTCACTGTTATATTTAAATCTCTACGAGGTGGATAATAATAATCATTGCCAGCAATTGAGCCAGGCTTGATTTATTGATATTTTGGATGAATCAGACTTGAACTAACAAATAAATATACCTATTAACTGATAATTCTCGTCGTGTTGAAGATGTGATCGTGTACCCGCCGCCATTCTTTATAGTCGGCCAGTACGGACCTCATGAACCAAAAAGGCAACGCCTAACCACCGGCACTATGCTCCGGTTATCCTCTGCACTGCTTCTTCATATCGTAACCTGGTTTTTGTAACGATCTCCTCCGGCAGGATTGGGGGAGGAGGATTTTTATTCCAGGTAAGCGTCGAAAGATAATCCCTCAGATACTGTTTATCAAAGCTCGGCTGCGATTTTCCCGGTGCATATTTATCGACCGGCCAGAAGCGCGAGGAATCTGGCGTCAACACCTCATCTATCAGAATGAGTTTGCCATCTCGCTCGCCGAGTTCAAATTTGGTGTCGGCAATTATTATGCCTTTTGTTAAAGCGTAATCCGCTGCCTTTTTATAGAGGGCGACACATATTTCATTGATTTTACGTGCCTTATCTGTTCCCAGGAGATCTTCGGTCTGGGCCAATGAGATGTTCTCATCGTGACTACCAAGGGCCGCCTTGGTGGAAGGGGTGAAAAGCGGTTGAGGTAGCTTATCCGATTCCTTCATTCCCTCTGGCAACTGAAAGCCGCAGACAACCGGATTTTTTTTATAAGCACTCCAGAACGAGCCGGAAATATAGCCACGGACAATGCATTCAATCGGCAGCGGCTGGGTCTTTTTCACCAGCATCGATCTTCCCGCCAATTGTTCGGCGTAGGGTCGGCAGATTTGCGGATATTCATCGACAGCAGCGGTAAGCAGATGGTTTTCGACTATCCCCCCCAGCAGGTTAAACCAAAAGAGGGAAAGCTGGGTCAGTACCGCACCTTTGCCGGGAATAGCCTCATTCATAACTACATCATAGGCGGAAATCCGATCAGTGGCAACCATGAGCAATTTATCGGCATGCCCGGGGATCTCGTACATATCCCGGACTTTTCCCCGATGTTTGAGACTGAGATTGGGAAAATTTGTCAATAATACCGTTGGGGTCATGTTGTCGTGCTCCTTGTGAAAAAATAGTAAATTTTATTCCGTCTTTTTCTCTGCCACCGACGGATACCGGGTGCAGGCGGGATTTTCGTAGGCTGTCAGCTCCGCGGTAAGAGAGCCGATGATTATTTTTGAATTGATCATTACCGGCACTCGGCACTCATCGTTGGTATACCAGATTACGGTATCACCTTTTTTGTCATATAGGCCTTCAAAGGTCATTATCGGCATGATCTCAACGGTATTCACCGGACCGATGACGGTCTCGTCAAACTTCTTGGTGGCAATCGCATTCACGAGGACTTCCACCCTTTTTTCATCGGCAAAGGTAGGTACAATAAAGCCGCCACCTATAGGAAAATCCATTAACCGGCTATTAAAAAATGAAGAAAATTCGTTATTGGTTTCTCCGTTAACCTTGAATACATCCTCAAGTTTATCGTTTTTGGTGTACTTGATTTCTCCCGTCTCCTGGTTGAACTCAATCACCCGATGAGCCCGGTAATTACGGCCTTCCTTCTGCCAGATCTCATAGTGATAAGGCAGCTTTTTCGGGCCCTGAACCCGGGTGATATGCACATCTTTAATGGGATAGATAAGGTCGATCGCCGCGTTTTTTGTCGTCACCGTGGCCCGTATTTCGAATCCGTCAGCGACACCGGGCAGCGCATTGATCTGAAGGTGCAATTCCCCAATCTTTATCCCCCCGGTCCAGGATACATCGTACACCAAACTTTCCTTGCCTGAATACCCGGTGGCGAGCAAGGTTGGGTCAATTATGCCATAATGCGGGGTCTTATGTTCGACGGAGGCAGCCGCATCGCCAGCGCGAGACGGAACAACCGTCCAAAAGCCAAAAACAATCAAAATCACCGACATCGGAAGCAACGTCATGGACGTCAACGTCCCCATATCATAAGCGACAACCAGGTTGCAGCAAAAATGGTGACGCTGATGAAACCGTTCATCGAAAAAAAAGATGCACGGATACGCGACAAATCTTCAGGTTTTACCAGCATATGCTGATATAAAAGCGCTCCCGCCGCGATGGCTACCCCACCATAATAAAAACTATTCAAATGTGACTGCCAACCGGTGAGGAGGAAAAAAACAAAGGCCAGAATATGAAAAAAACCGGCCAATCGAAAAGCCTTTTGTTTGCCCATCTGAGAGGGCAGCGAATGCAAGCCGGTATTTTTGTCGAAATCGGCGTCCAGGCAGGCATAGATGGTGTCAAAACCGGCTACCCAGAAAAGCACGCCCAAAGACAGCATATACGGATAGTCATTCAAGGTTCCTGCCACCGCCACCCAACCGCCAAGCGGTGAAAAAGCCAAGGCCACTCCGAGAATCAGATGGCAGAGGAAGGTAAACCTCTTGGTAAGGGAATAAAAAAGGGTCAAACTGAGAGCAAAAGGTGCCAGTTGCAAGGTCAGGGTATTCAGTTGCCGGCAGGAAAAGAAAAAAAGTAGCCCGGCCAAGATGACCATAACCCAGGCTTCCCACGGTTTAACAGCGCCGGCGGGAATCGCCCTTGTTGCCGTCCGCGGATTGCTTTCGTCAAATTTGCGGTCGACAATCCGGTTAAAGCCCATGGCACATGTTCTTGCACCGACCATAGCGAGAACAACCCACACTATGACCGACCATTTCGGCATACCCCGTCCAGCAAGAAACGCACCGGTAAATGCAAATGGCATGGCAAAGATCGTCAACTTAAACTGGATCATCTCCAGCAAAATACCGATCTTTTTTATAATTGATCCAGATCGCTCCATCTCTTTCTCTCGGGAATATCGAGTCCCAGCTGATCTGCCAGACGCCAGGAATAGGTCTCGGCAGCCTCGGCAATGGTTTGCGGACGCAAATAATAACTCGGCATGGTGGGACAAAGGATCGCCCCCGCATCATGGACCGCCAGCATATTTTTTAAATGCGTCCGGTTGAGTGGCGTTTCCCGGACGGCAAGAACCAGCCTCCGCCGCTCTTTGAGCATAACATCTGCGGCCCGGTGGATCAGATTCAACGATAGCCCACCGGCGATAGCCGCCAGCGATCCCATGGTGCATGGTAGAACCACCATCGAGGCATAGTCACTTGAACCGGAGGCCGGCGGCGCGGAGAGATCCTCAGGAGCAAACCAACGGCAGACACCTGGTAATTCTTCCGGACTGAGGTTCTGTTCCATTTTTAGAACATTGCGACCGGAAGACGAACATATGCCGTGTACGAGTACATCCAGGCCGGCAATGGCGTCAAGAAAGGAGGTGACAAAAAGCATCCCGCTTGCTCCGGTTATTCCGAGCAATATTTTTTTCTTTTCAGGCAGCGTATTTATTTCTGAGGGACTGAGGGGCATAATTTCTCTAAAATCTTCCAAAAATGCAAATTTTATGATGAGGCGCAAATATTGGAAAATATTTTTAAGGGTAAGGCTTCTTGCCCTATTTCTCCTCGCCTAATGAGGCAACTGAAAAAAGTTTCGAGCGCCTTTCTTTTTTGAGCACTCAAGTCGTGTTCAATCGCTATAAGATATTCGTAGCATCTTTTTTCCGACATGGGAATACGTGATGCCGATAATTGACATATGGCCTTAAGATCTTCTTTGCCTTCGTCGCGACACCTGAGCAATTCCCGATGAATCTCGATCAGCATTTCCGGGTGCGATTCGCAGAATTCCTCGCGTACGGCACAGACAGAGAAAACAAAAGGCAATCCGGTTTCCCGCTTCCAAATATCCCCAAGATCAAATTGATAGAGATAGGTAGCCTTGTCAACCAGACGCAGGGCATCGTCGCCTATCGCCAGCAGAGCCTGGAATTTCCCCCCTTCGGCTGCGAGAACATCTCCGCTCACATATTCAGGTCGGACGTGATGAAAGTCCTCCAAAATGATTTTCACCAGACTGACGGAGGTTTCCGATTGCGAACTGAGGAGTACCGGCACGCCATCAAGGTGTTCCATGGGGACATGGGAAAAGAGGAAAACCGAACCGACCGGTCCGTTGGCGCTGATGGAAAGCCCGGAAAGAATCTTATATCTGTCCGGATGAGCAGCGTATTCATAACTTGACACGAACCCCAGGTCGATTTGTCCCTCGGCCAATTGGCGATTCAAGACGGCGGGTGCAGCTTCTACCATTTGCCAATTGGCATGGTGCACTGAACTTTTCCATTTTTCGTGTATGGGAGCAGTGTTCAGGTAGTTGACCATGCCGATTCTGGCTATGATTGTATCGGATGTATTCATAAAAGCATTTCCCGTAAAATCAACCAAATATTAGTGATGTGTGGAAATCCACGATATCTCCGAAGGCCTTCCGCCGGTTACCAGTTCTTGAACGATCCGCCGCATATCATTACAGCGAGTGAGAGCCGGGGATGATACACGCAAGATTTGCGACATTCTGCCTGGTGTCAAACTGCCATAGTCGTCAGCCCGGCGGAAAGCTTGCGCCCCACCCAATGTGGCCATGGCCAGGATCGACTCATGCGTTACTTGCGAATGTTCGGCGGCCAGCAACTGCATCTCGTGCCAGAGATCGATGGTGGAGTTGGAGGCAGGAGAATCAGTGCCTAAAGCAGGTATTATCCCTGCCACAAGCATCTGTTCAACAGGAGCCCTGCCAACACCAAGGAACCGATTACTGCCCGGACAGAGACAGATATGTGCCCCCCTTTCGGCTACCAGCAGCACCTCCAGTTGCGAAACGTGTACAGCATGCACCAACAGAGTTGTTTCGTCAAGAACACCTAAGTGGTCAAAATAAAAAATAGTTCCTTCAAAACCCTGCTCGGCAAAGGAGAAAGTGCCGTCCCAACTTTTTCTTTGTTCGAGAAAATCGCGAAAACAACCGGTACCGGAGCGAAGGAATTCGAGTTCGGCCGCGCTCTCGGCGGCATGTACGGAAAAGAGATGGCCCAGATGTCTGCATCTTTCTTTGGCAAATACCAATAAATCAGGACCGCTTGAGTACGGTGCGTGGACACAGATGGGTTGACAGTCGGGAAGATTGGCTATCTTCTCCTTTGCGGTCAGTAAGGCCTGACGATTCGGCGCAAGGAATTCAAGCATTCTGAGCAATTCCGGCCAACCGTCCGCCCTTTCACCTGACAATTCGGGAAAGAATTCATTGCCGATATCTGCGACAAGTGCCACTCCGGAGGCATATTGATCGCTAAGAGCGGCAGTGATAGCGCCGACCACCAGTGACCGATCTTCGGTTGCCTCCTGCCGTTTTTTTAGGAGTTCAGAGATCCAGTCGGTGAACCTGTTGTCCGCCGGTGGCCGAACAATATCCTGTACATGGGACAGTTCCAGATGCATATGGGCATTGACCAGCCCGGGCATCAGGACGGAATCGTATCTGCATTCTGCAATGCCCTGATATTTATTGAGAATATCAGGTCGCCTACCGATATCCACAATTCTGCCGTCGGCAACCACAAGACTCCCGTCGTCAATGGCCGGTATCGCCACGGGGATGATCCATCGGGCAGAAATTATTTCCATGGTTTCTCTTTTAACTATCCCTTTGGCAAGCTTTTTCCGAACACCTTATTTTGCACCTGGAAAGGGAATCGGCTTATCGTACCAGGCTGTAATCCATCAACCGCTGGGCCGGTTGAAATCCGGCATCGGTAACAAGTCTTCTGATCTCCTGCTCGGACAGCCGGAAACTTACCCCGGCCGCAGCGACAACATTTTCTTCAATCATCGTACTGCCGAAGTCATTGGCCCCGAAAGAAAGAGAAAGCTGCGCCACTTGAGGTCCCTGAGTCACCCATGAGGCTTGAATATTATCGAAATTATCGAGGTAGATTCTCGACAGAGCGAGAGTCCGGAGATAGCCGACGGCAGTCGTCTTGTCTATCTCGGCCAGTGCCGAATTGCCCGGCTGAAACGGCCAGGGGATAAAGGCGGTAAAGCCGCCGGTCCGATCTTGCAGTTGCCTGAGGCGACGGAGGTGCTCAAGACGTTCTTCCCTTGTCTCCACATGGCCGAACATCATGGTGGCCGAGGTTCGCAGGCCTTGGTGGTGGGCCTCTTCCATGACTGCCAGCCACTCATCGGCAGTGCATTTTCGCGGCGCTATTGCATTACGTACGCGGTCGCTGAGAATCTCTGCCCCGCCTCCGGGAATGGAATCGAGCCCGGCCGCGATCAACCGACGGAGAACTTGCTGTATCGATTTGCCGGAGAGAGTGGCAAAATGACAGATTTCCGGTGGGGAAAAGCCATGAACATGAATCCCGGTACTTTTCATGAACCGGACCATTTCTTCGTAATACTCGAGGGGTTGCCCCGGATGCAGGCCACCCTGCAGAAGTATCTGAGTGCCCCCCAAGGCCTGAGTTTCACGTATCTTTTCGGCCAGTTCGGCAAAGCTCAGCAGGTATCCACCCTTTTCCTCGGGTGCCTTGAAAAAGGCGCAAAATTTACAGGCAGAGATACAGATATCGGTATAGTTGATATTCCGGTCGATGACGTAGGTTACGATCTTCTCCGGATGTTTACGGCGACGGACGGTGTCGGCGAGGAAAGCGAGCTGGAAAAAGTCTCCGGCCTGTTCAAGTACCAGATAATCTTGGTCGATTATTCTTTGGCCGGCAATGATCTTGTCGTAAATATCGTCAAGCTGCATGAGGTCTTTTGCTCCTTAACCAATTAAGCATGGACTTCGATGACGTTGTATAAGGTGTCCCTTTGTACCGGAATCCGGCCTGCTTCCTTGATGAGGCGGACAAGAGTACGACTGCCGATGTCCTGCGCCGTTTCCGCACCGGCCATATGGGTGATAACCTCTTCTTTGACGGTACCATCCATATCGTCCGCCCCGAAAGACAGCGCAATCTGCGCCATTTGCGGACCGATCATCACCCAATAGGCCTTGATATGCGGAAAATTATCAAGAAACAGTCGAGCAACAGCAATATTTTTCAGATCGTCGAGTCCGGTAGTCCTGGCATGTTCCGACATGGCGGTATTTTTCGGGTGAAAAGCCAGGGGAATGAAGGCGAGGAAGCCATGGGTTTCATCCTGCGCCTCCCGCAGTGCAGATAGATGCTCTAAGCGTTCCTCAAGGGTCTCGATATGTCCATAGAGCATGGTGGCATTGCTGTTAAGACCCTGTCGATGCGCGGTCTTGGCGACCTCCAGCCAATGGTCGCCGGAAAGTTTTTTCTCGCAGGTGAGTTGCCGGATTCTTGGGCTGAAGACCTCTGCCCCGCCACCGGGTAAGGAACCTAAGCCGGCTTCCTTCAATAATGCAAGGGTGTCACTGACGGATTTTCCGGCAAGATTTGCAAGGTGGGCAATTTCCACACAGGTAAAAGCCTGGATATGCACCTCCGGCCGAACCTCTTTGATCCCGAGTAACAGCCCGATATAATATTTAAAAGGCAGTTCTGGATGAATACCGCCGACCATATGGATCTCGGAGATCGGTTCCGAAAGCCGATCTCTGACCTTCTGCTTGACCTCTTCGACAGTCATCTCAAAAGCCAGGTCGGAATCCTTATCTCGGCCAAAGGCACAGAATTTACAAAGATTCGTGCAGATATTCGAGTAGTTGATGTGCTGGTTGTAAATAAAATAGACCTTATCTCCGTTCAATCTGTTTTTGACCAGATTGGCAAGATAGCCTAATGCCAGGATATCATGGCTTTTATACAACTGTAAACCGTCGGCAAAGCTCAATCGTTCTTTGCCGACAACTTTTTCCAGAATACTCCCCAAGCCTGCATTATCTATATAATTTTTCACAGCAAAATAAAAAACCGGCTGATCTGACCGGCAAAAAAGAAGGGGTGTTGTCGTCAATCGATGAAAAATTTCAATTTATCGCGACGGCTTGAATGACGCAATCTGTTGAGAGCCTTTTTTTCAATCTGCCGGATACGTTCCCGGGAGACGTTGAAAAGTTTGCCGATTTCTTCGAGTGTGTATTCCGCTTTTTCACCGATACCAAAACGCAAACGAATGATTTTTTCTTCTCTTTCGCTGAGGGTTTCGAGAATATCGTTGACCCTGCCGGATAACTCTCTCGTCTGCACTGCATCGTAGGGGGACTGTGATTCCTGGTTTTCAAGGAAATCACCAAGGGTAGAATCATCATCGCCGACCGGTGTTTCAAGAGAAATCGGTTCCCGCGAAGCTTCGAGAATTGAGAGGATTTTATCCATCGGCAAATTAGTTGCCTTGGAAATTTCCAGGGGGGTGGGTTCTCTGCCAAGCTCTTTAAAAAGGGCATAAAATGCCTTGAAGAACTGACTTCTGAGCTCAAGAAAATGTACCGGCAGGCGAATGGTTCTGGTCTTGTCCAATATGGCCCGAGTAATGGCCTGGCGAATCCACCAGCTGGCATACGTCGAGAATTTATTGCCTTTGGTATAGTCAAAGCGGAAGACAGCCCGCATCAAGCCGAGATTTCCCTCCTGGATCAGGTCGGCCAGTGTCAATCCCTGGTGCATATAGCGCTTGGCAATGGAAACCACCAATCGGAGATTTGCCCTGATCATGGTATCCTTGGCAACCTCTATGGATCGACTGTAGGCCTCAAGCTTTGCCTGTAGTTCAAAAAGATCTCGAATTTCCGGATATTTCTTGGCGGCACTCAAAACCGTATAACGCATGAAGTTGAGCTGCTGTTTCTTCGGTTTGAGCGTAGGATCACGTTTTTCCCAAAGGTCGATGCGTTCACGTAAAATCTGCACCTCTTTGACCCCGGTTTTATCCTCACGAATGGCACTAATGATCGCTTCAAAACCCTGGCGAATGGTTTTGCTATATTTTGCTTCTTCTTCAGGGGTCAAGAGATCAAACCGACCCATTTCCCGAAGGTAGGTGGTGGTGGTTTCTTCCGCCTCATGGCTATCGTCATCCGCCAGAATGATGTCTTCTTCTTGACCACAATCGGGGGCAGAGTCATCAGTTTTTTCCCAGACTTCACCGGATAATGTCCGCTTCTCGCCGGTCTTTTCAACTGTTACAATCTCAATTGAATGCGCCCCGAGAAAATTAAATATCGACTCTATTTCGTTAGGGTCTTTGATGTCGTCTGGCAACAATTCATTTAAATCATCAAAGCTAATACAGCCTTCTTCCTTTCCTGCTTTGAGAAGGTTTTCTTTTAGTTCAGGCAGCACCAGTGACCACTCCATATCTTGAAGTTGAAGGACAATCTATTGTGCCATTGCATGATGGCATTTTTCAATAGTCTCAAGAGAACCAAACAGATGATTTTAAAGATCTTTTGGCAAAAAAAAAGCCGACGAGAAGGACCTCGTAAGCGTATAGTTAAGTTGAGAAGCACATACAAGTACAATATTTGTCAGCAAAAAGCAATTTATAAAATAAAGCATGCCATTAGCGGTTTCCCTCTTACTCTTCTCTTTTCCAAACTTATATTATAGCATCAGTAAAGCGATATTCAAGGTACGTCAAAGTTTTTCTTGTCGCTTCATTTGGGCACCTGCAGGAGGATTTTAAAATCTACCTAACAAATATGACACAATTCCCATGATCAAGAAACGCTCTAGCGGCATACTCGCCCATATAACATCTCTCCCCTCGCCCTTTGGAATTGGCGATATTGGTCCGTCCAGTTATGCATTCATAGATTTCCTTGTTGACTGCGGTCAGAGCTACTGGCAGTTTTTGCCAACCGGACCAACCAACGGGCTCTTTGATAACTCTCCGTATATGAGTACCTCGGCATTTGCCGGTTCTCCTCTGCTTATCTCTCCGGAGTTGCTTTTTCAGGCGGGTCTTATTTCGCGATCAGATCTTGATGGAATACCTGCTTTTTCTCCATATTCCGCAGAGTTTGTTGAAGTCCGGAGGTATAAGGATAAGCTTCTGCATCAAGCTTATCTGCGATTTCAACCCGATATTTGTCCCGAATATGCCACCTTTATTGCAACCACAGCGTGGCTCGACGAATATGCAATTTTTATGACCCTCAAAGATCTCTACCACAACAGCGGATGGTTTGCCTGGCCACACGAGTTTGCAACACACAGACAAAGGTCTCTTCAAACCCTTATCACGACCCAGCTCGAAAAGATAAATTATTTCCGGTTTGAACAGTTTGAGTTTTTCCGACAATGGCGGCTTCTTCGCCAATATGCAACTCAACAAGGGATTGCCCTTATTGGGGATCTCCCCATTTATGTCAGTTATGACAGCGTCGATGTCTGGGCTCACCAGGCAATTTTCTCTCTCGATCGTGCCACCCTTCGTCCAACGAAAGTGTCAGGCGTCCCCCCCGATTATTTCAGTAAAACCGGACAACGATGGGGCAATCCGCTCTACGAGTGGCATAATCGCGACGAAAACGTGCAAAACCTGCTACTTAATTGGTGGTCCGCTCGGTTTTCGAATCTTTTTCATTTGGTTGATATGACCCGCATTGACCATTTCCGTGGTTTCGAATCCTTCTGGGCGATTCCCGAGGATAATGAGACAGCAATCGAAGGAGAATGGTTAAAGGGCCCGGGGGCCGTTTTTTTCAAAAAAGTTGCCGAGAAACTCGGAGAACTGCCTATCGTTGCTGAAGATCTCGGCATTATTACCCCAGAGGTAGAGGCGTTGCGCGATGAACTCGGATTTCCCGGCATGAAAGTTTTGCAATTTGCCTTCGACGGCAATAAAGACAACAGTTTTTTGCCCTGCAATTTCCAGTCTCCTCATTGTATTGTCTATACCGGTACACACGATAATGACACGACCGTCGGCTGGTATTTGAGCGATAGATTGGATGATAACCTTCGAGCAACTATTAAAAAAATGGCAAACAGGTCGCTTCACGATGCGAACGCCATTCATAACGACCTGATGTATCTGGCCCAATCTTCCATTGCCATGCTGTGCATTTTCCCTCTACAGGATATCCTGGGGTTCGGCAACGACTGCAAGATGAATCACCCGGGTGTAGCTGAAGGCAACTGGCGATGGCGATGTGCTCAAGAATTTCTCACTCCGGAGATCGCAGAGAAGATGAAGGCTAACACCAACCTGTTTGGCCGTGGAAGAAATTGCAAAGCCCCAGGTACTCGGAATGAAGATTTGTTTTGCCATAAATATCAAAACGGCAAAAACAAATGATTGACAACAAAACGGCGGTCAGTTATAAAACGCCACCATTTGGCCCCATCGTCTAGTGGCCTAGGACACTGGCCTCTCACGCCGGTAACAGGGGTTCGAGTCCCCTTGGGGTCACCATTAGCAATATCAAGCACTTATCGAGCCTTTCGGTAGGTGCTTTTTTGGTTATCCCCCACACCATCCCCCACACCAAGCAACAAAAGCCCTATCCTGAATTATCTGAATTGGGCATTAAAGAAGGCTACTTATCGCCGACCCAGACGATTCACTTGACGCCGAGAAGACATAGGTTCAAGTCTTGTCCCCGCTACCATAATAAATTCAAGGGGTTAAAATTAATTCTTAACCCCTTTATTATTGCCTAAATTTTTCCCCCACTGTTCTCCCCCACCCTGAACACCAGGGTAGCCCCCTGAAAAAATCCAATCAATCAATATTTAGTGATAGTCATGTACCACCGGCAAAGCCGGTGGCTTGAAAGTATCTGAACCGCTCAAAGCGGTTGAAAACCTGGAGTCACCTAGAGGTGACTGTTAAAACAACTTCAGTTGCTCAATTCGTTTGTCCTCTTTCTCCTGCTTTTGAATATATTCTCGAACGGCTTCTTCATCCTTACCAACCGTCGACACATAATATCCTCTTGCCCAGAAGTGCTGCCCCACAAAATTCTTCTTGCGTCCTTGAAAATTCCGGGCAATTTGAATTGCACTCTTGCCTTTGATATATCCAACAACCTGAGATACCGAGTACTTGGGTGGAATGGAAAGCAAAATGTGAACATGATCGGGCATGAGGTGTCCTTCAACCACCTTGCACTCCTTTTGCGATGCCAGTTCTCGAAATATTTCCCCCAAGTATTTCCTGAGGTTCTCAAATATTGCCTTCTTGCGATACTTCGGTATCCATACGATGTGATACTTGCAATCCCACACTGTGTGGCTTAAACTTTGATCGTCGTACATGGGAAGTCTCCTTTTCTTGAACTTTGAGCGGTTCAGAATTGCGAGACTTCCCTCTTATTCCCGTAATTGTCAAACTCTGTGAGTCCACCGGCAGAGCCGGTGGTTTACCTGTTTTTATTATTTTACCCTGTTGATCTTGGAAGGACGGTCTCACCAAAAAACTATTTTCAAAAATGATGTTTTTTTGTGTCAGGCAAACTAATAAAATCAGAGCAGATCAAAGCCGATAGATGATATGAAACATTGCGAGAGTGAAAGTACCTGCTGTTCAAGGGCCATTTCAACTCGTTCATCTTTTGTGTCTTTCAGGCTCATATAAAGTGATAGTGGGTCGACAACTCCTTCTCGGGCAAACAGTTCGGGATCATATTTCCAGATTTCAATTTCCATAGACCGGGCTCGTGAATTCTTAGCTCAGTTACTTCTTTGTTCGGTTGTAATACTTTCCATTCTTGAGCACTCACAGCAAAGGTTGGGCGAGACGGCTGTGCCAGCATACTGTGGCGTGACAGTGCCGACTCTCCGGCAAGCAACAACGGTAAACGACTAAGTCAGAATAAATAAAATCGACTTGAACGATCGAGTTTTTTCCATTTCTTACGTTGCCACCTGGTCCATGGTAGAGAAGATGGGAAACATGGTTGATATGGGATCATTAATCAAAAAATTTGAAACTTAGGCTTGGTGTTAACCTTTTGAACCTACCTCATTGCAAGTCCGAAGGGCAGTTACAGAACGACGGTGTGGACGAATCATTTTCCCTGCACATTCTCAAGGCTATTCCGGGTCGCCGAGTTTGTAGCGTATCCGAAGGACTCCATCGCTAAAATCTTGGGAAATCATGTGAAACGGACCAATTTCTGAAGTATTTTCTACATGTTCGCCGATGCAGGGGCAGGAATCATAGTCGCCGATGTACACTATACGAACGGTTTCGACCTTGTCTGGCAGGCGGGTGAGGTTGAAGTTCCTCTCGGCTTCCTCAATGGAAACCATTTCTTCGATTACATCCAGGTTTGCAGAAATTGTCATGTTGACCGCTTCTTCCACTTCCTTCACCTCGTCATCGGTCAGGGCTCTATCGAAGTGGTAGTCACATTTGGACTTCTTCTTGTTAACATGGGCGCTAAAGCAACGTCCACAGTAGAATTTCCTGACCATTGCCTGATTGAGTACGTGTTCTGCCGAGTGCATGCGGGGGGTGTAAGATTTTGTCATGTCGATCTGTAGGTGGTTTTTGACAGTGAAAATAGAATTCGTGACTCACGTGAGTATCAGCCACGATTCTATTGATTCCATAATTTCATGAGATTGTTATTGAATGTTTTATTACAAGTAAAACCAAATCATCGCCTTGGCAACCTTGATGAACTCGCAAAAAGCTTTTTTTAGGATAACATCCTGATATTTTGAATAATATTCGAATTTTCTTATGGCAAAAAATGTGCGTCCGTGTTACATTTTATTCATCAATTTAAATAGTTATCTTGGAGAAGCCATGTTCCATATCAAGGACCACAAAACCTTCGACATGTTCGACCGCTTCGGACATCTGGGCCCAAAGCGTCGGCAGTTACTTGACGACACATGGGCAAAATTGTTCCGGGATGAAATTCTCCCTGGCCTGCCCGTAAGCCAGCTGAGAAAGCACTACGATCCCAGTAACGGTCGGCCCAGCAACGAACTTTTCGCCATGATAGGTTCGATGATTCTTCAACAAATGCACGATCTTACCGACGAACAGACAGTTGAGCAATTTTGTTTCAATATCCAGTGGCACTATGCTCTCAATATCACCGGAACCGACGACGCTTCGGCCTATGTTTGTCCTCGCAGTATTTGGACTATGCGCCGGATTATGACCGACAACAATCTCTACACAGAGCTGTTTGCAGGTATCGCGGATCACCTTGGCGAAGTGTTCAAGGTGAACACTAACTTTCAACGACTTGATTCCGTTCATTTATTTTCTAATATGCGCCATTTGGGGCGGATCAGGATCTTTGCAACGACCATCCGCAAATTTCTCACTAATCTCAAGCGTCATCACCTGGCTCTGTTCACCGAACTCTCCTTGGAACTGCGGGAGCGATATCTTGCCAAGAAGGCGGAATCGACCTTCTCCATGGTCAAGCCGTCCGATTCCAGCCGTACCCTTGCCGATTTGGCCAATGATTTGTTGTTCCTGACTGAGCGTTTCAACGAAAACTCTGAAGTGAAGACAATGACCAGTTTCGGTTTGATGCTCCGGTTACTCGCTGAACAGTGTGCAATTGAAGAGGATCAGGTAACGAAGAAGCGTACAGTGACGGTCAAACCCAACAGTGAAGTTGCCTCCGATTCACTCCAGAACCCCTCCGATCCCGATGCCGGTTACAGTGGTCACAAGGGCAAGGGATATCAGGCCCAGGTAGCCGAAACATACAGCGAAAACACCGATACCGGCGGAAAATAACTGAACCTTATCACCTATGTCGAGGTGGAGCCTGCCCACAAGAGCGATGCCAATGCCGTCATACCCTACCTTGATGCTACCAAGGAACGCGAGGTCTCGCCCGACCAACTCTTGGCTGATTCTCTGTATGGCAGCGATAGCAACTGTCAGGAGGCTCTTGAACGTGGGATAGAAATTATCTCCCCGGTAATGGGTGCTACTCCGGCAGAGGGCGAGATCACTATCGCCGACTTCACCATAAACGAGAAAGAAGAGATCACTGCTTGCCCTGCAGGCCATGTTCCTCAACAGGTGAAAACCGGAAAAACCGGTTTCGCTGCCATATTTGCCTTAGAATCTTGCAACAATTGTGCTCATCAAAAGTGTTGCCCCACGAAAGAGGGTAAGCGTGGCAGATATTTACGTTACAGTGCAAAGGCAGCTCGGCTGGCACGACGGCGAGCCAAAGAAAAGGAAGCTGCCTTCCGGGAAAAGTATCGTTATCGAGCCGGCGTTGAGGCGACCATGTCGGAATTCGATCGCCGAACCGGAGTCAAGCACTTGAGGGTCCGAGGTCTCAAGGCGGTGCGATTCAGTGTCTTCATGAAAGCCATCGGTTTGAATATCCTTCGCGCCGCTACGTATGCTAGAAAGAACAATAAAACAACGACAAATCAACAATATAAGAAGATCGTCGGCCTTTTTTGTCCTAGATATGCGGTTATCAAAGAGCTTTTGGCACTGCTTCTGCGCCAATCGGGGATATTCCCCGGCAAAAATTACGCAAATTATATGCCAGATGATTGCTGTAGTTTTCGGTTAGTTGCTTGAAAATTCGCTGACCGGTTGTGATATCATCTTTTGGGCGTTGTTGGTTTTTGCGAGATCATCAACCTTAACTCACACGATAAACTCGCCGGTTAAGTCTTTTCCTGAATACCTAACCAAAAGCCTTTTGCAACGCACTTCATAAAGTAGGGATGAGACAGTTTCTCAATTCTGAGAAAAAAATGTCTATCTTGAAGCTATTTAAAATATTAAGAAATTGGTCAGTAATATCCGGTTAGAAAATTGCATGTGAAATATTATTAAATATTAACTAGTTGGGTGATTTTTCTCTTGACAAAGAAATAAAAATTGTTCGATCGCCCCCTTAAAAGAAAAATCTTTTAAGGGGGCTAAATTGAAATCTGTAAAATTTTATTCACGGCAGCATATTGTACCAACGCAGAGGCAATTACTTAAACCGCTAAAGAACATATTGACCAAAATACCACCACTCAGGTCGAGATCAAATAAACCATTGGCAATGAATACCGAAGAGTTGATTAACATTCTGACATATTATCATCTGCAAGAGTTCTCGTCAGGCAGCGAGTTGATTCAAGCGCTGCAAGAAGACGACTATGCCAGAAATTTCGTTGCCCCTGCTGGAGGTATTAAACACTCAACCTTCTTTGATACCGTTAATGATCGTGGAGTTGAGCAACTCCTTGCTGTGTTTACCGAGCTACAAAAGCAGGCTACAGGAGTTTTGCCGTCACAGTATTCCGAGCTCGGTGATCTTGTTGCCATAGATGGTTCGCTGATCGATTCAGTACTTTCCATGCATTGGGCCGAATACCGAACAAATTCCAACAAGGCAAAGCTGCACCTTGGTTTCGACCTGAATCATGGCATCCCGCGTAAACTGTTTCTGACAGAGGGGGTTGGTGCCGAAAGACCCTTTGTTAGTAGTATCATCGAACCTGGCCAAACCGGTGTGCTTGATCGAGGATATCAAGCACATAATTTGTTTGATCAATGGCAGCAGGATGGATGTCATTTTGTTTGCCGCATAAAAGAAGCTACGCATAAAGAGATTCTTAAAGAGTTCCCTGTGAAGAAGAATTCCATCGTATTTTTTGATGCAATGGTTTTGCTTGGAACTCCCAATGTTAATCAAACCCAAAAGCCTATCCACCTTGTTGGCTATAATATCGCAGGCAAATCATATTGGGTGGCTACTGATCGTTTTGACTTATTGGCCGAGCAGGTAGCGCTGGTATACAAACTTCGCTGGGACATTGAAAATTTTTTTGCATGGTGGAAACGGCACCTTAAAGTGTATCACCTTTTTGCAAGAAGTAAGAATGGCCTGATGGTTCAAATCCTCTCTGGTCTTATCACGTATCTTCTTTTAGCTATCTACTGCCGAGAGCAGCACGGGGAGCCTGTTTCTATTCGCCGTGTACGACAGCTCCGCAATCAAATCCGAAATGAAGCAACACAACAAGCTGCGGAGAAAA
This sequence comes from uncultured delta proteobacterium, assembly GCA_903875445.1. GTDB lineage: Bacteria > Desulfobacterota > Desulfobulbia > Desulfobulbales > Desulfocapsaceae > Desulforhopalus_A. Next base: position 17,479 of record CAIQWD010000071.1, read on the forward strand.
CAGCGGTGCAAAATCGGAAAAGAAGAAACCACCTTAAACGATTAAAGAAACCGCATGCAATTTCCTAACCGGACATTACTGGAAATTGTTTAATTACACTAAAATCTGTTATAGAGAGGAGATTGACCTTTTCCTTTCATTTATTTTACTGCATTTTAAACGATATTTCATTTTGGTGTGATGTCCCTATATCATTGACATAGTGCCGGGTAGGCAAGCAGCTCAGAGAACGTCCACCGATGATCCGCCACATTTGCTGCCATAGCCGGGGTCTTCGGCCGGAATATCCGATCTTCGCCGCGACTGAGTGTTTCATGGGGACGAATCAAATTGTAGGAAGCGACACAGATGGCGAATTTAGCCTTGAGCCAACGCATTGAGCGGGCAACGGTCGGCGCCTTGCGTGTCAGATGGGCATCCCATAGTCGCCAGTCCAGGTTGGAACGTTCAATGTAGGCGGTGTTGATCGTCTGGCTACGCGACTCTGCTAATCGTGCAAAAATGTGCTGTTCGGTCCCGTGGACTACCTTGCATTCAACCTTGATAATCTGCGAATCCTGTCTTGTCTTATGAACTGTGGCTTAATCAAGATCGGCATCAATGACCCGCTTTGGATTCCTTGGCCGCCCGGGTTTGCCTGTCGGTGGCAAAGGAGCCAGTTGGTGAAACAACTCGCCTAAGACCGTGCCGTAATGGGGCAGTTCATCTGAGACAAACAAGGGCTTTCCTTGGCAACAGTCGGTCAAATCCTTGAACATCTGCCGAGCATCGCCAATTTCGCGCCCGCCTATCCAGAACGTTATCAATAGTCGGGTTGGCGCATCGATGGCCGTCCAGATCCACGTCCATCCGTACTGGCGTTCGAGGTCTTCGGCACTGCCAGAATTTTCCTTTTTTTCACAAAGGTCCATAACTCGTCAAGTTGCGCCTCGGTCATTTTCAGCGAAGTCAGCAGGCTGGAAAGAACGTGAGCACAATGCTCGCCAGCTCGCAAGATCACACGGTTAACTGTATCTTTATCCAGTTCCAGCAAGCGTGCAGTAGCTCGCACGCCAACCCCCTCGGCCGCGTGGTGAATAATTTGTCTGATCGTTTCTGCTGACAGATGCAGGCCAAACAGGGCGCTGGCATGGGTGGCACCAAATCGTTTGCCACACTTCCGACAATAAAGCAAATCACGACTCTTGTCCTTGCCATACTTGCCGCGAATGGCGATATTGCCTTGACGGCGCAGACCGTAATTCTTGCATTGTTCATTGGGACAGAAATGTTGCTCAAGTTCGCTCATCGATTGCCTCCGGTGTAAAATTAAGCTGCCAAAGACAATCATAATGCAAGTTGCAGCCTTTTGTCAACTATGTGGGGACACTACCCATTTACCAGCAGGTTGGAGAAATAATCGTTATGCATTTGCTCTCTGATTTTTATGAAACGTTGCCTGAGATTGGAACTAACAGGAGCATTGTTTACGATGCACAAGGTAAGGCCCAGGTGTTCATAGCAGTGAAGCTTACCAAAACCTGCGCATAGAATAGATTTTTAGAAGGGCGTAAGGCTACTCGACTCTTTGGCAGCATAAGTAATAGTGGCAGGAAATAACTCCCATTTCCGCGCCGGAAATTGCCCGCCAATTTTCCCTCTGGTACTCATGTCCAACACCAAAGTACGGCACTTCTTCCACTCGGAGTTCCACCAAGTGAAAGGATTACGAAAGAATATTCCTGACCCGAGAGTAGAAATTCATCCAGAGACTGCCACACACCTTGGCATTGGGAATACAGACTTGGACTATATGGACTGAAGTTTCCCGTTTTTTAAACCCGACTGAGTCGAGTCTCGAGCACACGAGCTCCCTAATTTGACTGCGAGTTTTTCAGCCGTCCAAAAATTTATGAACAATTTCAAGGTGATCCAGTAAAAAATTGGCAAAAATATAA
>CAIQWD010000072.1 GCA_903875445.1 uncultured delta proteobacterium
ATAAACTCCCCTTTAAAATGTACGTATAAATGTAATACGTGCACGCGAAAAAGGCAAGAAAAAAGCACGGTTTTTCAACTAAACCATGCTTATGGGGTTGTTTTTTTGGCTTAAAGTGTGTGCTTTATCCGATTTTCAGGAGAGTAACAATCAACTGGAATGATCTTATCGTAAGGCGAAAAGACATCGAACGATTTGAAGCATGGGCAGCAGAAGAATCTGGCCAACCTGACGAAAAATCACCCCACGAGCATTCTTGCGTTACCATAGCTGCTATGGTTGACGCTTGGGACTCAATCATTATTAAAAAAGAGATGCCAGTAGATATACCGGATATACCAGGAAAAAAACTAAGCGGAATATCGGCGAAAGTATCCTTTAAACAAGCGGTTAGAGCGTACTTGCATCACAAGCACAAAATTCCAGTCTCCGAAGAGAAGATCAAAAAGGGTGAAAATATCCACAAATTTAGTCCAGAGACCATAAAACAAATGGGTGCACTTCTTAATGCCTGCATAACACCCGCTCAATGGAAAGCCCTCTTCGAAGAAAACAATTCAGGCTAAATCCTATAGGGATTACGGGAAGCGAGTTTTTGCCGACCTTCCGCAAAATTTTTATATTGGTATATTTCAACAGGTTATATTCATCGCTGAATTTATTTTTCTTTGTCTGCACTTTTTTGTTCACGTACTCTCTCCCCTCCGTTTTCCCTAACTTCCAGCGTCCAACAGTCGCCCATACAGGAAGCATCCCTCTTCCTTTCTGTATGTTTAACTATCCGTATTTTCATATCATTTTAATGCGTCCCGGAAGCTCCGGCATGAAATCCTAACCCTTCCCGTAATCGACAAATCCTCCATAACTTTCTAGAATACAAGGCATATTGATCATGCGCATGGTCTCAACCATGAAAGCTACCAGGGAAAGAGGAAGGCCACCTCAATCCTGGATAGCAGGAGAGTTAAAAGATGGAAAATTTACAGGAAGTTTTACGGAAGATTGTCAGTGAAGAAATCAGCAAAGCTTTATCCCTTGTTAAACCTGAGAGTGACTTGCTTAGCCGAAAGCAAGCCGCAGAATATTTGGGGATCAAATCAAACACACTTGCGGTATGGGCAGTTAAAGGCATCGGCCCTGCCCCAATTAAGATTGGCAGGCGTGTTATGTACAAACGTATAGGGCTAAATGAATATGCAAATCTGAACACTATGCCACGATAAGGAGGCGGCTATGAAAGAAAAAATAATGCCGCTGATGGCGGACCAGGCACAAGCAGCGGCAATTGAACAAACTTCTAATAATTCTAATGGGAACACTAAGCATTACCACGCAGAATGTCTAGTCTCTTTAACCCTTTACACAAAAGAGAATGGCAATCTAACCAAGACTATTTCGCTTGATGATTCAGGGCACGTCGTCAAGAACTCAAGTGAATGCTGGATGGCAAACGGAACTGCTGAAACAATCACAATGCCGTTTGCTGAACTTCCAGCCTTCTTTAACACCGTAAAACAGAATCAGGCAGTGGGATGGGGTACTCACTTTGGGCGTCTATCGAAAATCGTTTCACAAAAGCAAATGCAGGTCAATGCCCAGCCCGACTGCATAACTCGAAGCAAAAGTAACTTTAGTTACCCTGAGGGGAAAGCAGGAGTTCTTCTGCTTGATAATGACTCTGGTATGGACAACCTACAAATCATTTCAGTAATCGAAAGCATCGTTCCAGGATTCGACAAGGCGGCAAAAATCATCAAGCCTTCTGTATCTGCAGAATTGATCAGGAAATCAACAGGGGAGGCATTACCAGGAAAGAACAACGCCCATATTTATGTTCTCGTCAAAAATGCCGCTGATATTCCTCGGTTTGGGAAAGTTCTGCATAAGAGGTTAATCTTTGCTGGCTATGGTCGTGTTGAATTCTCCAAAGATGGCAAAATACTAATACGGACCCTCGTTGACCAATTTGTTCATAGCCCAGAGCGGTTAGACTTTGCAGCACCACCAATCCTCATTGGAGACCTTGAACAGCGGCTTCCGGAAATTCAATATCTGCCTGGTGATGCTTTGGACAGTAGCATGCTACTGGATCTAAATGAAGTCGAGTTGATTCAGTATGAAAAAATTGTAAGAGATCTCCGAAAAGGTGCTGAGAAGGAGGCTCACAAAATCCACGAAAAGTATATCTCGGAGGAGGGAAAAAAAATAGCCAAAACTCAAAATATTTCCATCGATTCCGCAAGACAAATTGTCAGGGATCGAACGAATAATATTTTGAGTGGTGATGATGTTCTTACCTTCGATGATGGTGTTTCCGCTACAGTTCGTGAAATCCTGAAAGATCTTTTAAAATTCAACTTTAAGACTATGCCTTATCCTGTTGGGCACGAATACGGGGGGGAGCGTAACAAGGCAATATTGTATGCGAACATAGATACTGGTACTCCAATAGTTCACAGCTTCAAACACGGTGGACAAATTTTTAGATTGCTTTACGATTTTCACGATTTGAAAGCAATGTTTGAACGTAAGGGCGCCAACCTGGAGAATTGGGCGGCCTTGATTGCAAATGGGCATGTGAGTGATGAACAATCAGAAGAACTGATTAATATTGTTCATAAACAAAAGGAGATTGGCTTAAAAACCTTACGGAAAAGCCTCAAAGATGCGCTAACAACAAGAAACAAATCTGATCAATTATTCACATCAGAATATCAAACATCTGAACACGCTTACTTGAATCTCCAATACGGCTGTGCATTAATAGGCGGCAAGGCCGTTGTGCTGGAAGAATCCTATGATGAAGAAGTGAGCTCTTGGGTGCTTAAGCTTCATAATCCAAGAGAACTAGGAGTTTATCTCTCAAATGAACGAATCCCAAAAAAAGATGGCGAAGGAACCGAGCCTATTTTCCCAGTTTGGTTGAACTCACCTGACCGAAACACCTATGAAAACATAGTATTTCGCCCTGATCCAAAAATCTATAGATCTGGGCCGAGAATAATTCAACAACGAAGGACATACAACCTTTGGCAGGGCTTTTCAGTGGCACCTATCAAAGGCAACTGTGCTCTTGTCCTTGACCATATTAAGTGTATATGGTGCAGTGACGACGAGGAGATGTTTAGCTATGTTCTTGATTGGTTGGCGAACATGTTTCAACATCCATATCGGCAGGGAAAAACTGCGATTGTGTTGCGATCTGGGCAAGGTGCCGGTAAAAATATCATTGCTGAAGATGTTATTGGAACGTTATTTGGTACTCATGCACTGATCGCTACCCGAAAGGAGGATTTTCTTGGCAAGTTCAATAGCTTGCTCGGGCAATCTGTATTCGTCTATGCCAACGAAGCAGTTTGGGCAGGCGAGAAAGAAAAACAGGGTACACTTAAGGCATTGATTACAGACAGGTATTTAACAGTTGAGAAAAAATATTTAGATAGCTTCAAATTTCGCAATTGTACTCACATCCTTTTCGCCTCAAACGATTCGTATGTTGCGCCTGCCGATATTGGGGACAGGCGTTTTGTGTACCCAAATGTTTCGAACCACCGTGAGGGTGATTCAGCATATTTTACTGAGCTTGGCAAACAGATCAATGATGGAGGTTGCTCAGCATTTCTATATGAGATGTTAAACAGGGATCTCACGGGTGTTGATTTAACCAAACTCCCGAAAAAACAGGGTGCTCAGCGGACAATAGATTTTCTGCAAACAATGCCTCCACACGTCGTTTTTTTATATGACTTGCTGTCAGACGAGTATTTTGAGGCGTATTTGAATGAAGTTGCTTTCATAGATCAATTGGGAAAAACCACATCAAACCTCTGGGACGAAGGTGGATGGAGAGTTTCAAAAGAACTTTTCCACCAAATGTATTTGATTTTTTGTAAGAAAAATCACAAATCATACCCTGAAGTCAAAGCAGTCTTGATCAAAAAAATCAGAGCAGATATACCCGGTATATTGTCGGACACAAAATCTTCAGACGGTGAAAATAGGGTTAATTGCCTTAAATTTCTTCCATTTTCTGAAGCTCGCGATCTTTTCGAGAAAAAGACTAAACTTGCTTTCGATAGTAGGGAATGACACATGCCTGGGGTGAGGCCGGACATGTCCGGCCTCACAAACAATGCCCGAACAGCGCAAACCCTTATGAATGCTGGGCGCGTCCACCCTGTCCACCCTGTCCACCTCTTTTAATATTATTTTTTAAAAATTGAAAAATAATATAGAAGGAAAAAGTGAATCATAAAAACTTTTTTCAGTTTTTTAGGGTGGACATGCCGGCCACCCCGGACATCATCCACAATATCACCAAGATAGCAGATTTAAGAGGGTGGACACCCAAGCATCTATGCCGGACATGCCGGACACCCTCGGTTTTTTCCCTCCCCTCCAATTATTGTAGTCTTCAACAACTGATATTTTCTTTATTTCTTCAACAGTTATCCATTTATTCTATCTCGTAATTGTGGTAACCTTAAATAGTTAGGAGAATAACATAACCCCGCCAACGAACTAAAAGGAATGTGAAACATGTGGACAGATGAACGCAGGCAGCGTCAAGCTGAGAACGTCCGGAAGACGAAAGCATGGACTCGGTCAACAGGACCCCGCTCGGAACAAGGGAAGACTCGAAGCGCCATGAATTCAACAAAACATGGCTTGCGTGGCGGCATCTTCCGGCAAGCTGCCAACCTCCTGGCCCAGGGCAACAAGCTACTGAAGGAACTTCAATGAACGATCTTCAATCCATGCCTGATTTGAGCGTGGCGACCAAACAGCTCGAAGAGCTTCAGAGCGCCATCGCCGCTGGCAACTATAGCGCCATACAAGAAATCCTTCTCCATCAAGCTCTCACCCTTCATAGGGTCGGCATGGGCTTCATTGAGCAATCGTCAAGCATGGGTCCTTTCTCAGTCAAACGGGCTTGCATTGACCTAGGCCTCCGCGCCTTGGGGCAATCTCAGAAGACAATGGTCGCAATGAAGATGATTGGGCGGTAGTCGGATTTCAAAAAAAAATAACATAACTCAAAAAAGGATCATCCATGACCAAAGCAGATGTTTTTATCCAGATCATTTCCGAAGTAACAGGTGCGCCAAGACAAGAAGTATCTGATCTTCATTCCAACATCATGAAGGCACACCCTGATCAAAATTGGGATAAAATAATTCCAGACAATGAAATAGATGAATTATTTAAGGGCTTGAGGGCCGAGGCACCTGGCATCCTCGCTTGGCTCATGAAGGGTGCAATGCAGGTTGACAGCCATGAAAGTGGCAGTTGCCATTAACAGGCAGATGGTGGACTTGCAGCAGCACGTAAGAGAAAGAAAGCCTGATCTAAAATAGCCGATGCTTTACACCAAAGGCAGGGTCATTCTTTAACTTCCGCTAACGTCAATGTTAATGCAGAAGTTCAAGAACTGACATAACATACTGAGCACTTCTATTGATCTCAGAATTACTACCCACACTCAAGTATAGAGGAAGTCCTTTGCTGGTGGTGCGATCTGCGCCATCCGTGACGCGCAAACAGCCGCGCACCACAGAAGTCTCCAATAGCCCTGCCCAGATACCTAGAGTGTTAATCCACCCTCAGCTTAACTAGGTACAGAATTCGAGTACTCATACTGTACAGTGTTTACAGACAAAGTGTGCAAATGCAAGGGCATTTGCGGGGAAGTGTGTGTCGCTCCAGAACTTACGCTCCTAACCACTTACAGAAACAGCGCCCAGCCAGCCTAATTTGTTTTGTGTTGTTTGTCTGGCTGGGCTGGGCTAGTTTGTGGGCGATACAGCCGCCCAAAAAAACAGTAATAGGCCCCGCCCACCCGTATTTTTCAGCAACGGCCCGATCAACAGCATCGGGCCTCTCCCCTGCCAATGTCGCACAATGTTATTATGTTAAATTTTTTCACTATCGTTCAGAGCAAAATTCTAACATAACAAGCATTATGCAACATTGGCCTGAGCTTCGCGGCTATACACTGAAGTTATTTCGATCACCTGCCCTTAGTTTCCCGCTAAAGCGGAAGGGAAGGGCCAAGGCACCTTGCAACCTTGCATGGCTCATCGAGGGTGCTAGGTCCGCTGGTAATTTTGATAGCAACACCTGCCATTAACTTTCAAAGCTGCGAGGTGATAGCCTATTCGTCCGCTTCCAAATAAATCTTTCCTATCAAATATTTTCCTAGCATTAAAAGCAGTTGAATGATAGGGTGTTTAGCTGTAACTGACCGTTATTGCTACCACAACGTGGCATAGTATGGCTGTAATTTGTCAGATCAAGGATAAACTTCAACAGGGGTTCACTGTGCGCAATTTCCTATTCCTATTGCTTTTTCTTTCATTCTTAGGATGTGGTGGCATAAATTTCAACCAGCCTGAAAGATGGGTAGAGAATAACACTCTGTATTCCACCAAACTACCTGGCATAGAAATTAAGGTAACCCCTGCCTTGCTCTATAAAAAAGGAGAAAAAACAGATGCTATTGTTAAGAGTACAGATAGTAATAATAGGAATACCGGGGTAGACGTTGACTGGTATTATTTTGTCAGTACTGGAAACGAAAGGCTGAATATCAAGATACAAACTTTAACGGCTTATCGGGGATGGTATGTAACGCCACCAGACTATGGCAAAGAAGATAAGTACTTTGTTTCGACTACTGAACATATTGGAGGAATTAGTTTTTTAACTGGAATTGGCAGAGAAAAATATAATGGCACACCAGTATTAATCAAATCATTTGGTGCTGTAGTTGGAGAAACGACAAGGTATGAACTGTTCTACATAGAAAAGGTAAGTGCGGATTGGCTTGATAAATATTCAGCACTCTTTAGTACGGCAGACCGCGACGTTATCGCAGCATTCAATAAGCGAGCAAATGAAAGTTTTTCTGTTGCTCCTTATAGCGGAATTCTACCACCTACCAAAAGGGCAGAACAAAATGCGGATTTATCGACAAAGCCTCTTGAGGCGATAACACCAGCACCTAATACAAGCAAAGAACCGCCTGACAATATCAAAAAAGAGATCAAGCAGAAGTGTTCCGCTGACTTCCCCTCTGACTATGCACAGCAAGCAGAGTGCGTAAAACTACAAGAAGCCGGTTGGATAAAGATGAATCTTTAATTTGTCAAAAAAGGGAAGCGTTCAAGATGAAAATATTTGGGTTAGGAATATTATTGATTATGGCGACATTTCAGTTGATGGGATGCGCTCATGTTTTAAATAGAGAAGCTACCCTAGCTCAATGGCGCAAAGAAGCGGATGATACTCGTGCAAAATGCGCTGATTGCACGTTGCAATGGGACCTTGCACAACAATGGGTTCGTGAACGCTGCAAGACAGGAATAAAGGAAGTCACAGATTCGCTGATAGAGACAAACCCTCCTGGTGACTATTCACGCGCATGCATAGTACGCAAGAGACCAACTGAGGATGGCCAATATACAATCGATCTCGAATTAAAGTGTCGATTTGCAGAAGGGTGTATGGAAAGTAATGTCTTAACAACAAGAAAGGCTTTTAATCAATATGTTAACAAAGGAAACGCTGAGCCCACAAACGACCCTCCTGTAGCTGCTAACCCACAACAACCGTCAAAACCACCTGAACCATCCAAGGAAACTGTTAAACCTGCAAACAATCCCAGCAAAGAACCTCCAGACAATATCAAAAAAGAGATCCGGGCAAAATGTGCGTCTGACTTTCCTTCTGACTATGCCCAACAAGCGGAATGTGTGAAGAGGCAAGAGGCTGGATGGATGGAGCTGAATCATTGATTAACTGAGGGAAAAACTGTCTGTGGAATAAGGTCAACTATTTGGAATGTTGACATTTTCCAGGACAGAGGAGAAAAATAATTCAAAGATTTTTGAACTCTCAATGACTTGGAAATCATGAACTTTTGATAAGACTCAATTGATAATTTAATTCCTTATCGATAAGTTTAAAAATATGGAGTATTAACATGGCGTTAATAGAGTGTCCTGAATGTGGCAAACAAATATCAAACAAATCAATTACATGTATTAATTGTGGTTATCCACTACAAACAGCACAACCATCTCAATTTGAAATTATCAATCAAGATAATTCTAGTGTGAGGGGATTTATTGCATATTTTAAAGATAGGAATGAAAAAAATAAAGGTTATTACTACATATTTGGCAACAATGAAGAAAACGCTATTTCTATTTTTTTGAAGAAAAATCCGGAGTTATCAGTTGCAGATAAACATGAAATAAGAGAATTATTCGAATCCGGCAAATTTAGCTGTCCATCCTGTAAGGCAAGATTCACCAATTGTGAAAAAAAAATAGGCTGTGTTGGAATGATTATGATTTTCATCAGTCTGGGAATAGGATTAATAATGATACCCTTCCTTCCATATCATTGCTATTGTCAAGTGTGTGGTCATAAGTGGAAAGCATAACAGCTGTCTTCTTCAAGGAATTACCCTCGATTTCTACAGCTTATCAGCGCCTTATCTATTGCAATATCTTTTAAAGATTGATATCAAATAATTTAATCAATTCCCCTCCATAGGAAAGGAACGGCCTTTTCTCTTCTTTGCATTTTTTTCTTAAAGAAAGAGAGCCAGGGGTTATTAAAAATTGCGAGATATTCACAATTGGACGAAATGGCAAATAATACTATTATTAGAATCAATACTATTATTTTTTTGAGGGAATCATGAAGCTATTAGTAGCGAGTCTTACATTTTTACTATTAACCCTAGATGGTAACGTGTTCGCTTTGACAAACGAAAATCAGGTTTCGTCAGACAAAAAATCAGATAAAGATAATACTAGGGTCAGTCGTCCGGTTTTCAACTCTGAACTTGATGCAGTTCTAACGCTGTCACCACTGAGCAATATCCGCAAAGATACCTATGAAAGCACAACAGATTTTAAAGCTCGATTATGTGGAAAAACGCATGAATTGCTTGAAATAAAACCAGGTGCTACTTTCGAGGTTCCATTATTTGAAACGCATGGAACATATAACGCAGACAAAAAAGAAATCAGCTTTACCTCCTATAATACACGTCCATTCTACAACCAGGCTATATATAATAAGTATATCGGACTCCAAGTAGCATCTAAAACTGAGCAAGGGGCATCTTACGTAGGGACAAATGCATTTGGCGTCAAAAAGGACATAACGAAAGAAAGCCAATTCCATGTTGAGCTTCTGTTGCCTATAAAAGCACCAACAAAAAGCAATGGTTTATTTGTAAAAATTCCTTTTTCACCACTTGATGCAAAAAAGATTATTGATGATCTACGACTAGTAGTTAGCACAAGCCTATCTAATTCATGTGCTGTTACTAGTTGGTATCATAGCAGCCCGACCATCGATTCTCCCTACGATATTGACCGGACATCTTTTGGAATCGTTGGGGCATCAGACGCTAGGTGGAAGATTATAAACAAGCGTTCTGGAGAGGTATTGAAAAGTGGTAATTTTTAAAAATACCTAACTAGTTTATTTGATTATAAAAAAGGTCATTAATTTCCGGACATAAGTTACATTATTCTCTCAACCTTCATAAGCTTCAGCAACCTACAACAGCGGTGTGATGTCCGGCAACCAAGGTACTTCTTAATATCTTGTAGAAGGATCAAACATGAAATGTTTGTTCATTTTTGGTAGTATTTTTATATTGTTCTTCACTAGTCTTTCTGGGTGTTCTGATAACAAAGTTCGCAAAAAAGCGGACCCAGGTCTTAAAGAAGATGATATTATTCTTAAAGAAAATGTTTATTTTGACAAAAAGAGGAATTTGCCATTAAATGGCGAAGTAAAGATATACGATAATTATAAGGTTTTGATTTCTGAGTCTTCATATAAGAATGGGAAAAAAGACGGTGTTCAGAAGGAATATTATGAATCTGGAAAATTGAAAATGGAAAACCCATTCAATGACGGAAAAGAAAATGGTGTAAAAAAAGAATATTATGGAATTGGTGAGTTAAAGAATGAAACTCCATTCGTTGATGGAAAAAAGAATGGAGTTCAGATTAAATACACTGGATCAGGGGAAATTGATACTGAAACTCCTTTCAACGATGGGAAAGAAAATGGTGTAAAAAAACATTATGATGAATCTGGGAGAATTGATACTGAAACTCCATTTGTTGATGGAAAAGAACATGGTGTAAAAAAAGAATATTATGAATCTGGAAAATTGAAAACGGAAACCCCATTTAACGATGGGAATGAAAATGGTATCGAGAAAAGTTATTATACATCAGGAAAATTGAAAATGGAAATCCCATTCAACGATGGGAAAGTGAATGGCCTAAAAAAACAAGATTATGAATCTGGAAAAATAAAAACGGAAATCCCATTCAAGGTTGGGAAAGAGAATGGTGTAAAAAAAGAATATTATGAGTCTGGAAAAATAAAAACGGAAATCCCATTCAAGGACGGGAAAGAGAATGGCCTAAAGAAACAATATGATGAATCTGGAAAAATAGTTCAAGAAACAACTTATAAAGATGTCGAAAAGTCGAAAATAGATAATAGTTCAACGGAAATTGCGGCAAAGGCTGAAAATGTTGTTTATCAAAGCACTCACGCAAGCCAGAGATCTTGTTTTGTTGAAATGGAGGGGGTTTTACAAGATATGTCAAGAGATAGTAAAGTGATGAGAACTCTTGATGAACCAAACCATAAGGCTGCTATAATTGTTTATTTGGGTAAACCTGCAACTGTTACTTGTAAAGACGGAAAATTGACAATTACTGTGTATCCAACAAAATAAAATTGTACCGGTGCTGTTTCCTTAGGCCATGTTTATTTTTTACACGGCTTATTTCTGTTTCAGATATCAAAATCAACATACCCCAATCCACGACATTCGGGAAAAGACCTACACCCACATGCTTTGTCATAAATTTTCAAAAAATATTCCCCGTATCGAGGACCGACCTAATACGCGCACAATCCATGCCGCTTTGTCCAGAGGTGTACGTCTTATCCTGATGGTTGCCGGGTAAAGTAACTTTAGTTGGTGAGAGGCTGACGTTGATGGAAATGGATGCATTACATCTGACCGGCATCTGACGGAACAAAAACAGCCACCTAGACAAAACGTCTAAGTGGCTGATATAATTGGTACGCCCGGTAGGATTCGAACCTACGACCTACGGCTTAGAAGGCCGTTGCTCTATCCAGCTGAGCTACGAGCGCATATTTGCTAGGAATGGGGAGTGGTGATTTACGGACGACATAATACTCACAGGCGCTTAAAAAGCAACTTCATTCTTACGTTACTCGATATCGCGCACCCTTTTCCAGACCGGGCCGTTCACCGTATCGATGATGACGATCCCTTTTCTCGCCAACTCCGCGCGGGCTTCATCGGCAGCCTGCCAATCTTTCTTGACCCTCGCCTGTTCCCGACGCTGGATCAAGGCATTCACATCCGGGGCAAGCGGGCAGCCCTGCAGTCGAAAGACATTCAAAACCTCGTTCATCTTGCCGAGGGTTTCGAGAATATAGTTCTTTTGGTCATGATCAAGATTATTGACCTGGAGGATGGGATAGACCTTGCGCATAAAATTATAGATCGCTCCCATCCCCTTGGAGACGTTCAGATCGTCATCCATCGCCGCAAAAAACTGCTCCTCCATCGCCGTGACAAAGGCGGTCACCTCCGGGTGCGGGCGACCGGAGGGCAGGCAGTTCAGCTTGCAGGTGAATTCATCGAGACGCCTGAGGGCGGTACGGACATTGTCCAGGCGCTTGAAGGAAAAATTGAGCGGTTTGCGATAATGCACCGAGAGCAGCATAAAACGGATCTCCCGTCCGGTATAGCCGCGGGCCAGGAGTTCCTTGAGAGTGACGTTGTTGCCGGCATCGACGGACATGTTCTTGCCGTCGACCAACACCAGTTCCGAGTGCAGCCAGTAATTGGCCAGCGGTTTGCCGGTGAGGGCCTCGGCAATGGCGATCTCGTTCTCGTGATGGGGAAAGATGAGATGCCTGCTGGAGGTGTGGATATCCATGGTCGGCCCGAGATTTCGGGTGGCCATGGCCGAACATTCCACATGCCAACCGGGCCGAACATTACCCCACTGGCTTTCAAAGAAAATCCCCTTTTTCAACTCGCCCAGGGTCGATCGTTTGAGCAGGGTAAAATCGCGAGGGTTGTCCTTTTCATAGTCGTCGAGATCGACGGTTTTACCAAGCTGCATCTTGCTTAGATCAATGCCGGAAAGTCGACCGTATTTTTTGAATTTCGAGATATCAAAGTAAATAGATCCGTGTTTTTCATAGGCATAGCCCTTGCGCAGCAGTTCCTCGGCGACCTCAATCATTGACCCAACATTCTCCGAGGCCTTGGGGTACCCCTTGGCGCGTTTTACGCCAAGCACATCCATATCCTCCATGAAACCGGCGATGAACTCTTCGGTATAAAGTGCGAGCGGCTTACCGGCCTTTTCCGCCCCGGCGATGGTGTTGTCATCGAGATCGGTAAAGTTCATATAGGCATCCACCTGCAAGCCCTTGGCGACAAGGGCGCGGGTGATCAAATCGGAGACGATAAAACGGCGGCAGAGGGCAAGACCTGCAACTTCAAAGGCGGTCGGACCACAGGAATAAAAGGTGGCCTGCCCCTCTTTCTGGGGCAGAAACACCTCTTTTTTCTTGCTCATGGTATTGAAAAACCACAACTGTTTTTTCTTCTCCTCGGTCTTTTTCGGAGGAGTAAAAAGCGGCGTGCTGAGATAGCGCTCGCCGCCGTCCGGAAGAATGACCACTACAAGGCCACTGGTAAGCTCCCTGGCATATTCGATGGCCGCCGCCATGGCACCGCCACTGCTCATGCCGACCAACAGTCCTTCCTTGCTTGCCAGCATCCTCGCCGTACTGAAGGCGTTGTTGTCGTCGACCTGAACAATCTTATCGGGTACCGATTTATCGAAAATCCCGGGCTTATACGATTCCTTCATGTTTTTCAGGCCCTGGATCTTGTGATCGAGATGCGGCTCGACCGCGATAACCTTGACATGCGGCTGAAATTCATGGAACCAGGCACAGAGTCCCATGATCGTCCCCGAAGTGCCGAGGGTCGCCACCACATGGGTGACCCTGCCGTCCGTCTGCTGCCAGATCTCCGGGGCGGTGTTGCGGTAATGGGCGCGCCAATTAGCCTCGTTATTATATTGATCGGTAAGAAAATAACGGTCGGGAAACTCGCGAATCATGAGGTAGGATTTTTCGATTGCCCCGTCCGTCGCCCGGGACGCCGGGGTAAGGAGGATCTCGGCCCCGTAGGCCTGCATGATCTTGCGGCGTTCGATGCTGGCCGACTCCGGCATAACCAGCAGACAGCGATAGCCTTTGGCTGCGCAGACCATGGCCAGACCGATCCCGGTATTGCCGCTGGTTGCCTCAAGAACGATTTTATCCTTGGTCAGCGCGCCGCTGGCCTCGCCCCCTTCGATCATGGAAAGGGCAATGCGTTCCTTCACCGAGCCACCCGGATTGCACGATTCCAACTTGCCGAAAATCGTTACCGTCTCACTTTTGAAGAGTCGGTTAATCCTGATGAGGGGGGTGTTGCCTATAGCACTTAAAACATTTTCATGTAACATTCTTCAGCCCGATAAACCTCTATGGAAAAACTCCGCCCGCGCCGCAATCAACCGGAGATTTTATTTGGTTGTTCTTTTACATGCCTCGGCAAGATACCAGAACTGCATGAGAGCTTCCCGACATTTTTCATCGGAAATGCATTCCACCTGCCGTTGAAAGGCGGCAACTTTTTCCGCGTTGGGCCGGACAAAGCTCACCATCGGCCCTGGTTTCTCATATTTTTTAAAGACATCGCCCTTCGGCAGGACCATTTTTACATCTTTAATGCTGGTCAGTTTCAAGCAGCGATTCAGGTTGTCCACGAGTTCCATTTTGGCAAACTGGAACTGCTGCAGCCAGGATGAATTTTCGACCTCAAGCCACAACACTCCCCGCTCGATTTTTTGCGGCTGGGCATGTTCCCGAAAGTCTTCGCCGACAATTTCCCGCCATTTGACAAAGATGGAATGCTGATCGAGCTGCTTTTCCCAACCCATGTTCCGCGAAAGCCAGGGGAGAACAGCGGAAATTGTGTTTTGCTGATCACTTTTCTTTTTTGCTTTAGCCATTTTCAGAGTTGCCTGTTGCGGAGATTGTTCCTCTTTCTTTACTGACAAAAAAGGCAATTGGCAAGCTCTGCCGAAAAACCCGGAAACGAAAAAACCCGCATCCCTCGAACGAGGAATGCGGGCCGATTGCAAGAAAGCAATACGTCGCTTAATAAACGCTCAGATACTCATCGAGTTCCCATTCGGTTACCGCCGTGCGGAATCGATCCCACTCTTTTTCCTTGGCCTCGACATACTTCTGAAAGATATGTTCGCCGAGGGTCGGAATAGCGATGGCATTGGTTTTCAGTTCTTCGACGGCCTCGATGAGACTTGCCGGCATGACGGCAATCCCCTCTTCCTTCATTTCCGCGGCGGTCATTTTGAAGATGTCGCGCTTTACCTCGGGTGGAGGAGTAAGGTTGTTTTTCACCCCGTCAAGCCCGGAATTGAGCATCATGGCGAAAGCGAGATACGGATTGCAGGTCGGGTCCGGGCAACGCACCTCGGTCCTCGTCGACAGGCCGCGGGCCGCCGGGATACGGATAAGGGCGGAACGGTTGGAAGCAGACCAGGCACAATAAACCGGCGCCTCATAACCGGGGACCAAGCGCTTGTAGGAGTTTACCAGCGGATTGGTGACCGCCGAAAACGCCCGGGCGTTTTTCAAAACACCGGCGATGTAGGAATAAGCGATTTTCGACAATTTCAATGGGTCTTTTTCGTCGAAGAAGGCATTGGTGCCATCGGCGTTAAAGAGCGACTGATTAGTGTGCATGCCGGAACCGTTTATACCGAAAATCGGCTTCGGCATAAAGGTTGCGTACAAATTGTATTTGGAAGCAATCGACTTGACAACCCATTTAAAGGTCACGGTGTTGTCGGCTGCGGTCAGGGCATCGGCATATTTGAAGTTGATCTCATGCTGGCCCTCGGCCACCTCGTGATGCGAGGCTTCGATCTCAAAACCCATCTTCTCAAGGGTCTCGATGATTTCCCGACGACAGTCATTGCCCTTATCCTCCGGATCAAGAGAGAAATAGCCGGCGACATCGCTCGTTACGGTAGTAGGCAAACCATCCTCGTCTTTTTCAAAGAGGAAAAACTCGGCCTCGGTGCCGACGTTCATGGTGTATCCGAGCTTCTTGGCCTCGGCCAAAACCCGCTTGAGATTGACCCGTGGACAGCCGGCAAACGGAGTACCATCCGACTTGTAGACATCGCAGATAATACGCGCCGCGGCAATACCGGTCTTATTGCGCCATGGCAAAATAGTGAAGGTGTTATAGTCGGGTTTCAGGTACATATCCGATTCATTGATGCGCACAAAGCCATCGATGGAAGACCCGTCAAACATCATCTCGCCATCCAGCGCTTTTTCTATCTGGCTTTTGGGAATCGCAACATTCTTCATAAATCCGAAGATATCGACAAATTGGAGGCGAAAAAATTGAATATTCTCGTCCTCGATAATTTGCATTATTTCTTCTCTGGTCATTGTAACAGTCTCCTTTTCTCTTCTATTATTTTATTCTTGCGAAGTACCGCTGCAAGTGGACAAACAATAGAGCCGCTTGCATTATCCGGGGTGACCCATCTTATACTACGGGCCGCTACTTGTCTTTCGAAAATATGCCGACGGCAAATAATGGCCGGAGGTCATCAGACGGCCCGTCCGAAGACCTCCATCCACAGTTCTTCGATGATTTTTCGCACATCGGCGATCTCGCCTTCCGGGAGCACGGCCTGCTCGCCGTTCAAGCGCAGCCGGTGCTGCATGCGCCGCAGGGTACGATAGCCGTCGGCGGCAGCATGGGCGTTGCCGAGGACAAGGTATTGGATGATGAACTCAAAGTCGATCAAGCCGCCCACATCGTCCTTGACATTGAACCAGCCGTCCCGGTGCGAGCGGCTGTCGAGCAATCTGCGGCGTATCGCCATGACCTCTTCGCCAAGTTTCTGGCGGTCCCGCGGTCTGCGGAGGATTATTGCCATACCCAACCACTGCAAATTTCGGAGACGTGCGATGGGGCTGAAAACTTTGTCTATCAGCCAGAAAACAAAAAGGCCGCCCCTCTTGCAAGGGGCGGCCTTGGTTACGTCTGAGACGTCTTTCAGGCTTAACGGATGAACAACATTTCCTGATAGGAAGGCAGTGGCCAAAGGTCGTCAGCCACGACTTTTTCCAGGGCATCGGCGTAGCCGCGCACCGCCAGCATGGCGGGCAGCACCTTCTCGCACATGTACTTGGCGTGGGTCAGGGTGTCGCCGCCTTCGTGGGCGATCAGCTTCTCCAGCTTGTCCACCTCGGTCTGCATGGCGCGCAGATTGGCGGTGACATCTTCAAGGGTGGCCATCTTGAAGTCGTGGCCGATGGCCTTGAGGTTGGCGCAGGTCTCGGCAAGTTGACCCTGATAACGCATAGCGGCCGGGAAAATGACAGTGCGGGCCATGCGGATCACTAGGTTGGCTTCGGTGAGCACAGTCTTGACGTACTGCTCCAGGTAGATCTCCTGGCGGCTCTTCAGTTCGGCCTCGGAAAGCACACCGTACTTGGTGAAGAGAGCCACTACATCCTTGCTGGTAAGCACGGGCAGGGCCTCGGGAGAGGTCTTCAGGTTGGGCAGCCCGCGCTTCTTGGCCTCTTTATGCCAGGCCTCGGAGTAGCCGTCACCATTGAAGACGATGGCGTCGTGCTCCTTCATGATCTTCTGGAGCAGCTTCTGTACGCCTTCGTTGAACTGGGTCTTGTTCACACGGCCAAGCTTTTCCAATTCGGTGGCAATGTAGTCCAGGGACTCGGCCATTATCGTGTTCAGGGCCACCTGGGCGCCGGCGATGGAGTGGGAGGAACCCACGGCGCGGAACTCAAAGCGGTTGCCGGTGAAGGCAAATGGGCTGGTGCGATTGCGGTCGCCCGGGTCCATGGGCAGTGGCGGCAAGGTATCGACGCCGATGTTCATAACGCCCTTCTGTTTCGAACCCTTGACCTCGCCCTTCTTGATCTGCTCAAACACGTCGGTCAACTGCTCGCCCAGGTAGGCGCTCATGATGGCCGGCGGGGCCTCGTTGGCGCCCAGGCGGTGGTCGTTGGAGGCGGAGGCCACTGTGGCGCGCAGCAGGGCAGAGTATTTATGCAGGGCGCGGATGGCGGCAGAGCAGAATACCAGGAACTGGGCATTGGAATGGGGATTGTCGCCCGGATCAAACAGGCTGCCCAACTCCGCGTTGCCGATAGAATAATTCAGATGTTTGCCGGAACCGTTTATGCCGGCGAAAGGCTTCTCGTGCAGCAGGCATATCATGCCGTAGCGTTTGGCCACGGAGCGCAGAATTGTCATGACCATCTGGTTATGGTCGGTGGCCAGGTTGCCCTGCTCGTAGATGGGGGCGAGTTCGAACTGGGCGGGGGCCACTTCGTTGTGGCGGGTCTTAACCGGTACGCCCAGCTTGAAGAGCTCACGCTCGACTTCCATCATGAAGGAGAGCACGCGGCGGTTGATTACGCCAAAGTACTGGTCCTCGAACTCCTGGCCCTTGGCGGAAGGAGCGCCGAACAGGGAGCGCCCGGCAATGAGCATGTCGGGACGGGAGAACACGAAGTTGCGGTCGACCAGGAAGTATTCCTGCTCGGGGCCGGCGAAGGAGCCGACGGGCAGCTTGGTGTTGACGCCGAAGAGACTGAGCACGCGCTTGGCCTGCTTGTTCAGGGCCTGCTGGGAGCGCAGCAGCGGGGTCTTCTTGTCGAGAGCCTCACCGGTCCAGGAGACGAAGGCGGTGGGGATGCAGAGGAAGGTACCGTTTGGATTCTCAAGGATGTAGGCCGGGCTGGTGACGTCCCAAGCGGTATAGCCGCGGGCTTCGAAGGTAGCGCGCAGTCCGCCGGAGGGGAAGCTGGAGGCATCAGGCTCGCCCTGGATGAGCATCTTGCCGGAGAACTCGGCCATGGCGCCGCCGTCGCCGTCGGGAACCAGGAAGGCGTCGTGCTTTTCAGCGGTGAGGCCGGTCAGGGGGTAGAAGACATGGGTGAAATGGGTAGCACCCTTCTCGATGGCCCAGTCCTTCATGGCGTTGGCGACCACGTCGGCAAGGGAGGCGTCAAGTTTCTCGGCGAAGGCGATGGTGTTCTTCAACGACTTATAGACATGCTTGGGCAGACGTTCTTTCATGACCTTGTCACTGAAAACGTTGGATCCAAATATGTCGGTAGGCTTGGTTTCACTGAAATTCAAGGGGGAATGGGACGGTTTATAGTTGATGATTGCCGAAATGGCATTCAAACGGGCCTTGATTCCACTCATAGTGCACTCTCCATAATTGATTAAGGATAACGGTTATAGCAGGTACATAATTGCTAAATCAAATAATGACTACAAAATTGTAAAACATACGACGTTTCTTTTCAACCCCGAAATTGCGAAAAGCACAGCCCGCATGTCTAAAAAGAATAACATTTCTGACATTTTCTGCAACAGGCAAATCAAATTTCATTACATGTTTGTCATTTTTTCAGCGGAATACAAAGCTGGCAAGCGGCTTGATTTCCCAATTATTTGCCCGCCCGGCTGATCGAATGCAGGATCCCCTGGGTGACCTCCAGCCGAAAGTCCTCATCGATCAGTTTTTGGCCCTGGGAATCGAGCACATAAAAAACATCTATCAACTGCTCGACCTCGGTGGCGATGTAGGCCTTATGGATATTCAAACCGAAATCGGCCATGGACTGGGTAATGTGATAGAGTTGCCCGGGCAGGTCTGCCGCATATACCTCGATGACGGAGTAGTTCTCCGAACTTTTGTTATCGATGATCACCTTGGAAGCAATCTCGCCAACCGCTTTTGCCCGCCGATTATAGCTGTGCGACAGTTTTCGGTACAGCCGGTGGCTGAGCCCCATCCGGTGTTCGATGGCCAGATCGAGCTGCTCATTCAGCAAGCCCCAATCTTTTTCCGCAAAACTGAGGCCATCGGTCGAACGGACCTCGATAACATCGACGACAGTGCCATCGGCCCAGGTAAAAATCTGCGCCCTGACGACGGTGAGGCTGTTCAGCGTCATCACTCCGCAGATTTTAGCGAGGAGACCGGGCCGGTCGACGGTCATAATAAGCAACTGCCAGGCATCTTCCGCCTCTTCGGCGACAATGAGCGCTCTCTGGCGCAGAAGCTGATAGTTATCGCGCTGGGTCAACACATGTTTGACAACACTCTCCGGCGAGAAGGAAAGAATATAGTCGGCTCCCAAGGTATCGATGTCAACCCGAAGGTCGGAGGCCTCTTTCAGCAGTACTCGCACCTGCTCGCGCAGCCATTCAACACCCTGTTCCTCATGGGCCGTCACATCATGCACGCCGTGCCGCCCGACGTCAAGATACGGATACACCTTCAGATACAGTTCTTCAAGCAGGACCCCCTTCCAATCGCTCCAGGCCGATGGACCGGTTGCCTTCGAATCGGCAACAGAGAGCAGATACAGCATGCTGAGCCGGTTGAGAGTGCCTATGGTTTCGGCACATCTTTTTATGAAAACGCCGTCGTTGAGATCGCGCCGCAGGGCATTCTCCGGCATAAAGAGATGATAACGAACAAGAAAGACCAGGGCCGCGCACTCCTTTTCGGAAAGCAGAAACCGTTCCCCGATCCGCGCCACCAGGCCTGCGCCTTCAAGGGAATGATCCCGCCCGGAACCCTTGCCGATATCGTGCAGCAGTGCGGCAAAATACAAGACCCGCATGCTCCGGACATTCTGGGCGACCACTGTCCAGGTCGCAACCAGCTTCTGCACTTCCACCACCGCCTGCAGGGAGTGCCGATCAACCGTATAAATATGATACAAATCGTGCTGCGCAAGGGTTGAAATCTTTGCGAATTCCGGAATACAGGCGATGAGCACCCCGGTTTCGAGCATCGTCTCAAGAACCAGAGAGATATCCTTTGCTTCCATGAGAAGAGCGAGGAAGGTCTTCGCCAACCGTGGTGAAGAGCGCACCTTCTCGGTGATAAGTTCGACCGATCCGGCAATCATCTTCCGGGTCCTGTGGTGCAGTGGCAAGCCGGTCCGGGCCATGGCGAGAAACACTCGGATGAGGGTCTGCGGCTTGGCTTCCAGCTGCGCTCGCGAAGCGGTTAAATGAACCCGCCCCATTTTCACCTCGATCCCCGCCTCTATAACCTTATCGGCAACCATCCCGCCTCTGCCGGCCAGGCCGAGCACCTCGTCGACATGGTCGAAAAACAGATCGGTTATGACACTTATTTTTTGCAGGGCGACATACACATCACGCATGAAATGTTCGACACCGAGAATGCTCTTCTGCGTCTTATAGCCAAAGGCCGCGGCCACATCGCCCTGTTGTTCGAAATAAAGTTGGTCGTTTTTACGTTTGCTGAAAAAATGCATAAATGTCCGCAATCTGACCAGCATGTCCCGGGCAACGAGAAAATCCTTTTTCTCGTCCTCGATAAGCAGCCCGGCTTCTTCAATGCCTGCCAAGCCGTGCAAGCCGAACACCATCCTGGCTGTCCACATCATCGCCTGAATATCGCGCATGCCGCCCCGCCCCTCTTTGATATGGGGTTCAAGCAGATAACTATGGCTGCCGAAGCGTTCTCGCCGACTCTGACGATGGCGCTTCATCTTCTCGACGAAATCCTCCCGCTGCCCCTCGACAAAGCGCCGGTGATAGGCGGTGAGAAGTTCGTCGTAGAGTTCGGTCGAGCCATGGATCAGGCGGGCGTCGAGCAGTGCCACCAGGAAAAAATAATCCTTTTCCGCCTGGGCAAGCGACTCCTCAACGGTTCGCACCCCATGGCCGATCTCAAGACCTGTATCCCAGAGCGGGTAGAGAACCGCGTCGGTTATGCGCTCGATCCGGTTTCTCATTTCCGGGCGAAAAAGAATCATCAGATCGATGTCGGAAAAGGGGAACAGTTCCCGCCGGCCATAGCCGCCCAGGGCGACAAGAGCGACATCCTCCAGGCAAACCTCGACATCCGACTGCCGACAACAGTCGATGATGTACTCATCGACCGCCCGACTATGGCTGCGCAGCTCTTCGTCACCGCTTCTCGCCTTGGCCCAGATCTCCTCAAGGGCTTTTCGCTGTGCGCGAAAGGCGCTGATCATCGCTTATACCGCGTCACGATTCTCTTCGCCGGTTCGAACCCTGACGACACGCTCGATCGGCAAAACGAAAATCTTGCCGTCACCGATCTTACCGGTATTCGCCGCCGTCCGGATCTTGTCGACAACCTCATCGGCCCGCTCGGCGGCGACGACGATCTCGATTTTCACCTTGGGAATAAAATCTACCACATATTCGGCGCCGCGATAGATCTCCGTATGTCCTTTCTGCCGCCCATAGCCCTTGACCTCGGTGATGGTCATCCCGGTGATGCCAATGCTGTTGAGGGCGTCTTTCACCTCATCGAGCTTAAACGGCTTGATTATCGCCTCTATTTTCCTCATCTTCTCCACCTCATCCTTGTCCTGTTATACCTTCCGGCACACCTTCCATTGCCTGATCACTCGATATGTCTGCAGGACATTACCTTATATCAAGTTCAGGTTACCGGCAAGCGCCACTTCGGAATCGATATGAAAATAACGGCTCCTAATTATTGTATGCAGTCTCCGAATGCTCCGCCGAATCCAAGCCTTCGACCTCCGCCTCGTCGGCGAGACGCATTCCCAGAAGGCTATGGATCAGCTTAAAAAGAATCCAGCTGACCACGAAAGCGTAACCCGCCACGACAATAACCCCGATCAACTGAATAGCCAATTGCGCCGCATTACCGAAGAACAGGCCGTTCACTCCACCGGGATTGACGGAAGTCGAGGCAAAGAGCCCGAGACATAGGGTGCCGACGATGCCGCCGACGCCATGAATTCCGACCACATCCAGGGAGTCGTCAAGACCGAATTTCGACTTGGCATTGACTGCCAGAAAGCATACCACACCAGCCAGGCAGCCGATGATTATAGCCGAATTGGGTCCGACAAAACCGGCAGCCGGAGTGATGGTTGCAAGACCGGCAATAGCACCGGAGGCGGCACCGAGGGTCGTCACTTTTTTCTGAGTAAGCCATTCCATCACCACCCACATCAACATTCCCGCCATTCCTCCGAGGTGGGTTGCGACAAATGCGGTGGCAGCAATTTCATCGGCGGCCAAAGCCGAACCACCGTTGAAACCAAACCAGCCAAACCACAAGAGACCGGTACCGAGCATGGTCATCGGCAGGTTATGCGGCATGAAACTGGTCCTGCCGTATCCCTTGCGTGGGCCAAGAACCAAAATCCCGGCCAATGCGGCGGCCCCGCAGGTCGCATGGACCACCAGGCCGCCGGCAAAATCGAGCACCCCGAGATTCCCCAGCCAGCCTCCTTTTCCCCATACCCAGTGGCACACGGGATTATAGACGAAAATCGCCCAACAGAGGGAAAATACAAGAAAAGGCACAAAGCGAACACGTTCGGCAAAGGCCCCGGTGATGAGCGCCGGTGTTATGATCGCAAACATACACTGATAAATCATAAAGACCATTTGTGGAATGGTCTTGGCATAATCCGGGCTTGGGGCGTTGGTCACACCGGCCAAGGCAAACCACGATAAATCGCCGACAACCCCGCCCATATCCGGCCCAAAGGACATGGAATAGCCAAGATACACCCACTCAATAGAAATGAGGGAGATGAGAATCAGGCTCTGCAAGATCGTACCAAGCACATTCTTTTTTCTGACCATGCCACCATAAAAAAGTGCCAACCCCGGGGTCATCAACAGCACCAACCCGGCTGCAGCCAGGACAAATGCGGTATCCGCCTTATTCATCTTCTTCTCCTCAATGCAAGTTGTTGTTGTTGACGGGCCAACCCAGTGGAAGACTGTAGGGAAGTGCCCATAACAACATTATTGTAATAACCGACTGCCGATTCCCTCTCCACCAGTCGGCCTATTACAACCCTCATGCCAACAGCAAATGTTATGCATAACAGCTTGATTAAAGATTATTTTTATTCTGGATGCGGATAATTGAATAAATATTTTCACTACATTTTCGTAATATTGGCCATATTTACTTACAATTTTGTAGGATTGCTGAACAGCCTGATGCAGCACCTCGCAGCGAAGGCAATTTTTTCAAGGCGTGCCGAGGTTTACAATTTTGCGGGAAAGGGGTATGCTTGAAATCATAGGAAGTCATAACTGCCACCGGCTACCAACACCTGCTCACCACACTCCCAATGAACTATAACGGCACGCATTACCAAACCATCTGGCCCGATCCACAAAACAAGCAACAAATCTGTATCATTGACCAGAGAAAACTCCCCCATCAGTTTATCGTTGAGAAAATTGCTACCGCTGATCAAATGATCACCGCCATCCGCGATATGCATGTCCGCGGTGCGGGGCTTATCGGTGCGGCCGCCGGTTTCGGTATGTATCTTGCTGCCTTGCAGGCCCCGGATGCATCATTTGATGCATACATGCTAGCCGCCGCCCGGAGTTTTGACGCCAGCCGACCGACGGCGCGCAATCTCATGTGGGCGGTTGAACGCATCCTGCAAACTATTGCAGGGGCCCCGGATCCTGCCGCAAAAAAAGCGATGGCCTATACTGCCGCCTGCAGCATCGCCGACGAAGACGCAGGGTTCTGCAAACGAATCGGCGAGCACGGGGTGAAAATAATAGAAGAAATCAGTCGCAAAAAAAACGGTGCTCCGGTCAACATTCTCACCCACTGCAACGCCGGCTGGCTGGCCTTCGTCGATCATGGCAGTGCTACCGCGCCGATCTACGCAGCGCGTGATGCCGGACTGGCCGTGCATGTCTGGGTGGACGAAACCAGGCCATGGAACCAGGGCTCACGGCTCACCGCCTGGGAACTGCAGCAAGAGGGCGTCGCCAACACCCTGATCTGCGACAATACCGGTGGCCACCTCATGCAACTCGGCCAGGTCGATATGGTGATAGTCGGTGCCGACCGGGTCACCCATACCGGCGATGTGGTTAATAAAATAGGAACCTACCTGAAAGCCCTCGCCGCCAAGGACACCGATGTACCGTTTTTTGTCGCGCTTCCCTCATCTACTTTTGACTGGAAACTTGACAATGGCATGGATATTCCGATAGAACAAAGAGCAGGAGAAGAAATCACCACTCTCACGGGCAAAGATATTCACGGTGAACTGCGGACGGTACTTCTGGCAGGCGAAGAAACAAGGGCGGCAAACTACAGTTTTGATGTCACTCCGGCAAGGCTGGTCACTGGCCTCATTACCGAAAGAGGTATTGTCAGGCCGGAACGCAACGCCATTCACCGGCTCTTTCCGGAAGAAGGCCGTTCTTGAGGGAGTAAGGTTTCAGGACAGCTTATGAAACGACGAGAACATAGAAAATTTATCCGCTACGATGCCTTGCATCTTCTTGACTATCTTGTCCTTGACGAGGACGGCAAGGCAGGAATTTACTCGATGGGCCGAACCATCGACGTCAGTATCGACGGGATCAAACTGGAAACAATCTATCCCCTGAAGGCCAATACCCGCCTGCTGCTCACTATCGGTTTAGAAGATGATCTCATCAATCTTGAAGGCCGGACAACCCACGCTGCACCCTGTGATGGCCGCTTTATCTCCGGCGTCACTTTCCTGAAAATCACTAAAAACGGCAGACGGGTCTTCGCCAAATACGTCGAGGCCTTTCGCAAACGGAAAATGGAGCTTGGACAACAGCCGCCTGAAGTCGCTTGAGGCGAACAAGCCGACGGCTTCAGAACCGTTACCTCTTTTCAAACCGAATCATCCTGCCGCCCATAGACATCCTCGAACCGCACGATGTCATCCTCTCCCAGATAACTGCCGATTTGCACCTCGATCAACTCAAGCGGGATAACTCCCGGGTTCTCCAACCGGTGCCTGGTTCCCGCTGGAATATATGTTGACTGATTTTCATAGAGCAAAATTTCTTCATCGCCATTCGTCACCCTGGCCGTCCCGGCGACGATAACCCAATGTTCATGCCGGTGGTGATGCATCTGCAAAGAGAGTTTCGCCCGGGGATTGACCGTGATCCGCTTGATTTGAAAGCGCGGCAGTTCTTCCAGCACCGTATAACTGCCCCACGGTCGATACACAGTGGTGTGCATGCTGAATTCTTTGCGCGCGGAAGCCTTGAGTCGGGCAACCACCTTTTTCACATCCTGGGATCTCGACAAGGGCGCGACAAGGATCGCATCGGCGGTCTCAACAATCAGGGTATCCTCCATGCCCACCGCCGCCACCAGGATGTTTTCGGATTTCACCAGACAGTTCCGGGTATCCTCAAGGAGAACATCGCCCTGGGTCACATTACCATTTTCATCCTTGGCGAGAACGTCCCACAAGGCCTTCCAAGAACCGATATCGCTCCATCCGAGGTCTGCTGCCACCACTGCTCCGTTGGTGGTCTTCTCCATCAATACATAGTCGATGGAGTCGCTCGGACAGGCGGCCATGGCCTCGGCATCGAGACGAAAGAACCGTCCGTCGGCGACACCTTTGCGCACCGCTTCCTGCATACAGGCCAGTATCTCCGGGGCAAATTCCTCCATCTCCCGTAAAAAGGTCCGGATCGAAAAGGCGAACATGCCGCTGTTCCAAAGATAGTTGCCGGCCGCGACATATTGCCCGGCAACCGTCTTATCCGGTTTTTCCTTGAAGGAGGTGATCCGCGTTCCCTCGCCCTGTTCGATATAGCCGTATCCGGTTTCCGGCCCGGTGGGCTCGATTCCGAAGGTCACCACCGCCCCGGCCTCGGCAAGGACAGCCGCTTGGCGAACGGCCTCGCCAAACTTCTCCGGCTGGAGGACGACATGGTCGGCGGGCAGAACCAGAAGGATGATATCCTCACCCAGATTGCGGCTGAATTCGGCAGCGGCGCAGATAGCCGGCGCGGTATTGCGCCCCATCGGCTCAAGGAGGATGGTTGAGTCGGAAAAACTCCCCAGTTCTTCGAGCTGGGTCAAGGTGATGAACCTGTGCACCTCCCCAACCACCACCAGAGGCGGCAACACCCCGGGCAGACCCGCAACCCGCACAAGGGTAGTCTGCAGCAGCGAGGTATGATTGGTCAATCGCAGCAGTTGTTTGGGATACAGTTCCCGGGATAAGGGCCAGAGCCTTGAGCCGGTACCGCCCGCCAAAATAATCGGTAGTATTTTTGCCACGTTGTCTCCTTTCTCTTTAATGCACGAAGCAGGTTGTTAACGAATAAGGGCGAGCAGCTCTTCGGTTTTCTCCCGCATCAGCTGCGCATCTCCCCGGCTTTCAACGTTCAGGCGAAGAAGCGGTTCGGTATTCGATTTGCGGATATTGAAACGGTACTTCTCATAGGCAACGGACAGGCCGTCGGTATAGTCCTTTTGCCCGTCTCGGAATTTTTCTTCGATCCGGGCAATGACCGCATCCGGATCGCCGACCCGGCTGTTGATTTCCCCGGAAACCGGATAGGCGGCCATCCGGTCCGCCACCAGCTCCGACAGTTTCGTCCCCTCGCGGCTCAGCAAGGAGGCCACCAACAGCCAGGGAATCATCCCCGAATCACAGTAGCCGAAGTCGCGGAAGTAGTGATGGGCGGACATCTCTCCGCCATAGGCCGCATCTTCCAAGCGCATCCGTTCCTTGATAAAGGCATGGCCGGTTCTCGTCATGATCGGGATACCTCCGGCTGCCTGCACCTGTTCGAGGGTGTTCCAGGTTAAGCGCGGATCAAAGAGAATTTTCGCACCCGGCTCCTTTTTCAGGATCTCCCAGGCAAGCAGTCCGACAAGATAGTAGCCCTCGATAAAATTGCCCTTTTCATCCCAGAAAAAACAGCGATCAAAATCCCCATCCCAGGCAACTCCCATATCCGCGCCGTTTTCCAGGACGGCGCGGGCCGTCTCAGCCCGGTTTTCGGGAAGCAGCGGATTCGGCACCCCGTGCGGAAAACTGCCGTCGGGCTCATGGTGCACCTTGATAAACCGCAGAGGCAGATGTTTTTCCAGGCGATCGATAATCGCCCCGGCACAGCCATTACCGCTGTTGACGACAACCTTCAAGGGCTGCAGTTTTTCCACCGCCACATAGCCAAGCAGATGGCGAACATACTCCTCCTTGTTATTTAGAGAAACGAGTTTTCCGGGTATTGCCGCAGGGCCGGGGAGCCGGTCGCTAAGTATCAGGTCAGCCATTTCCCGCAGGCCGTACTCACCGGTCACCGGACGCGCCCCCTTGACCACGAACTTCATGCCGTTATAATCGGCCGGGTTATGGCTTGCAGTCACCACCACACCGCCGTCGATGCCGGTCGACTCCATGCTGAAAGCGGCGTGATATATCTCCTCGGTGCCGCAGAGCCCAAGGTCAAGGACGTCAACCCCCATCTCCATGAGACCGGCGGTGAGGGCCTGAACGAGCGCTTCACTGCTGTGGCGGATGTCTCTTCCGACGACTACTTTTTTCAGGGCGTAGACGGCGGCAAAGGCGCGACCGATTTTTACCGCCAGCTGCGGATTCAGTTCCTCCGGGACTTTTCCTCTGATATCGTAAGCCTTAAACGCGGGAAGGATGGCTGCGACCATTTTTTGTTTTCCTTTTTCATAGGGCTTAGTTATATTCAACAGCTCTTCGGCGGCAGATTGTATAGGAAATTCCACCTGACAGCAAGAACCAACAAACACCCTACGGCAAATTCCCAGCCGTTCAACACCTTAGAAAAATATCCTATGAAAGGCATCATCCTTGCCGGCGGCTCCGGCACCAGGCTTTACCCACTCACCAAGGTCGTCAGCAAGCAGATGCTGCCGGTCTATGACAAACCGATGATCTATTACCCCCTGTCGGTGCTCATGCTCGCCGGAATCAGGGAGATCCTGATTATTTCCACCCCCCACGACCTCCCCGGCTTTCGTGAACTTTTCGGCGATGGCGGCCATCTTGGTCTTTCGATCAGTTATGCGGTGCAGCCCCGCCCCGAGGGACTGGCCCAGGCCTTTCTTATCGGCAAGGAGTTTATCGGCCGCGACACGGTTTCTCTTATTCTCGGCGACAATATCTTCTTTGGCCATGGTTTTTCAAAAATCCTCAGGGAGAGCGCCAAGCTTACCAGTGGCGGGCTGATTTTCGGCTATCTGGTAAAGGATCCCGAGCGATACGGCGTTGTGGAATTCGACCAAAACTGCCAGGTAATCGGCATTGCCGAGAAACCGACCAAACCGAAATCAAAATACGCGGTTCCCGGCCTTTATTTTTATGACAACGATGTCATCGCCATCGCCGAGGAAGTCAAACCGTCCGTCCGCGGAGAGCTGGAAATCACCGACATCAACAATGCCTATCTGCGGAGCGGTAAACTGCGGGTGGAACCCCTCGGACGGGGGTTTTGCTGGCTCGATACCGGCACCCATGAATCCCTGCAACAGGCCGCAAGCTACGTCCAGGCGGTGCAGGAACGGCAGGGCTTGAAAATTGCCTGCATTGAAGAAATCGCCTACGAGTTGGGATACATCGATGCCGGCCAGCTGGAACGTCTTGCCGCCGACATGCTCAAGAACCAGTATGGTCAATATATCGTCAGTTTTGTCGCCGAAGAAAAACAGAACGGGAGGATACGGCAATGAAAATCGTCATCATCGGCGCCGGTGGCCAGCTTGGCTCGGACTGCTGCAACCTGCTTTCTGCCGATAATAACACCATAGGCTGCGACCTGCCCCGTATCGATATCGGCAACAAGGCGAGTGTCGATGCCTATCTTAACGAAACCCGACCGGAGGTCATCGTCAACTGCGCCGCCTACACGGCGGTCGACGCCTGTGAAACCGAACTGGCACTTTCCTGGAAAATCAATGCGGAAGGACCGAAATATCTGGCACAGGCCGCCGACCGGCTGGGCAGCCGTCTCATCCATATTTCAACCGACTACGTCTTCGACGGCAAGAAACCGGCGCCCCAGGCCTATTTGGAAAGCGATGCCCCGAATCCGCTGTCCCAATACGGCCGGAGCAAACTGGCAGGCGAGCAGGCGGTAGCCGTTGGCTGTGCCAACCATGTGATTCTCCGTACCGCCTGGCTGTATTCGGCCTATGGCAAGAATTTTCTGAAAACCATGTTGAAGCTGGCTGTTTCCAATCCGGACCGGCAGTTGAAGGTGGTGGATGACCAGCATGGCTCCCTCACCTGGTCCCGCACCCTGACCCGGCAGATCGAGAGGCTCCTGCACTCCGACCTAACCGGGATAATGCACGCCACCTCGGAAGGACACTCCACCTGGTATGAGGCCGCCCGCTATTTTCTCGACGCCATGGGTGTTGCCTATCAGATGCGGCCGTGCAGCACCGCCGAGTATCCGACCCCGGCGCACAGACCGGCCAATTCGATACTTGAGAACAAGGTGTTGAAAGATGCCGGCCTGGCAAGCTTTGTTAGTTGGCAGGAAGATATTGACAAATTTGTTGCCGACAACCGGCAACAACTCCTGGCCGAAACCGGCAGCTGAGGAAACGAACGAGGAGCCGGGCCGTTGCCTCAACGCTCCTCGTGATAGCTGAAATCCCTGATAAGGGTGAGAACGAGATCCTTGTTCGACTGTTCAAGATCGTGCATCTGAAAGCCGGCCAGGAAAAAGTCGGGATTGGCATCACTTTTACACCAGCGGCTGGTCGCATCGAAGATGATCTCGTTGCGCTCCTTCATCTGCGTGGGCAGGCGCATGCGCAGACGATAGTTTTCATTTACCGGAATCGCATTGTCGGCGATCAGCATCATGCCCTTTTCGGAAATATCGACCAAATGGCCGAGGATTTTACTGCTCATACCGTCATAGACCCGCAGGTAAAAGACCAGATACCGGCGGTCTACCTCGCGCAATTCCTGTCTTCTCCCTTTCTCATTCATGCTGTCCATGTCTGCCCCCTCAGTTTAACTTGACCAGTTCGACATTACCCACCGCACCGATTCTTTCCCCGCAAATAACCACAACCCCCTGCACCCCTTCAATTGTCTGCGCCACCTGGAGCGCTCGTTTGATGCCTTCATCGCCTGTGGTCGAGGTGCCGACCTCATTGCCCAGGCGTGTTGCCGCCGCATCGGCGAGAGCGGTGGAGCGGGCAAGGACTGCGACGGCATCGGCCCGGCCAAAACTTAAGGAATGGCCCACCGTGCCGGAGGAGGTGCAAACTCCGAGGGGCATCATCGACGCCGGCAGTTTGATACCCACCTGCAAGCTGAGCGGCGACTGACCGGCAAAGATCGCCACAGTACAGCCCTTAGTTCGATCGAGATAGATATCTCCACCATTTTCCACCATTACCTCGCGGCACCCTCTTTGCATCAGCGCCTTGCCGACATATTCGGCGATCGCTCCGGCTACCGCTGCCATTGGTCCGACATCTGCAATGCTCCCAGCGGCAAGCATCTCCTTGACAATCGGCGGCGCCAAAATATCCGGAGAAAGCGGCGACAGGGCAGGGAGGAATTCGGGTCGCTTTTCGATATATTTTTCTATCTGCAGGCGGTATTGCAAGGCCAGTTCAAAGGCCCAGGCCGTTACTTCTAGATCGGCCTGAATATGGAGATCCGTGTCCTTGATCTTGACAAAGGAAGAAACCAGACCGTGTTCGACAAGCGTCCGATAGGTCCGTTTGACATACGATTCCGGTTTTTTCGCTTTAATCCGCTTCATCTTCGCCAACCCGCAAGGTAATGATTTGCAAACGGTTTATTGATTATAGCGCAAACAGGACCGATAATACAAGGTGAGCTGCAAACAGCCGTTAGTCGCGGGCGGGAAAAGAACAAGGCCTTACGGTTTATCCGCCGGTGTTTTTTTCTGGGGCCCGCCGGGGGCAAGATATTCCTTGACCTTGTCGATGGCAATGGCCGGTTTTTGCTGCATGAGGGTCTTCCGCAAGTCTTCATTACGAATCAGCTCCCTGGTAAGATCGGCTGCCCCGTTGAGGCTCTCACAGGTAACGCAGGTTCGCAGCATCTGGTTTTCAGGGGCGAGAACGGTACCGAGAATCACATGCAGGAGAACAACAATAATAACTGCTTTGGCACACCCCACAAAGGCCCCAAGCAGATGATCAAACCAGGAGGCAATAGTCAATTTCAGGACGAAGCTGAGGGCCTTGCCGAGAAGCATCACCAGTACATAGGTGGCAAGGAAGAGGACGACATAGCTAGTGTAAAAGATAACATTCGGATTGGTTGATATGTCTCGTAAAAGCGGCCGGATTCTGTCATGATATTGGCTGGCGGCAATAAAGGCGAGATACAGGGCAAGGAGCCCGGTCACCTGCTTGAGGAGGCCCAGCCACAAGCCACGCCCGATTAAAAGAATGAAGAGGCCGATGACCACCAGATCATACAATGTCGCGCCGGAAACACCTTTCATAACCCCCCGATCCGCTTATGCTTCAATCCTTATTTTCTGCCGATTACCACGCCTCAAAGTTAGCAGGAACTGTTGAAACTGCAAGCTTTTTCTGAAGCTGCGCAAAAGAGCTAGAGAATGGAAACCCTGGCAAGAGACCTTTTTCCCGCAGATCTTCAGCGGGCAGCAATCACCTTTTACGGAAAACCGGCCCCGGCGGCCATTCTCCTGAAACAACCGCCGGCAGATGCAATCCCGGATTGTCTTCCGACCTATTTTGGTCCGCTGCCTGCCATCCTGCATCAAAAGGAAATCATTACATTAAACGGCTACCGTCTGCCTAAACGGCGGGCTGAATTCCTGAGCGGCAGGATCGCTGCAAAAATGGCCCTGAAGCGTTTCTTGGCATCCGGAGGGCAAGACCTTCTTGCACCGCTCAACACAGTCGAGATTACCAATGAGCCAAACGGGCGACCGATTGTCTGCCTCGATGCCCGAAAAGATTGGCCAGGCCCCGAGATCTCCATCACCCACGGCGGCGAATACGCCGCTGCCCTGGCAGCGCAATCCCCCTGCGGTATCGATATCCAGCAGCAAAGAGACAACCTGCTGCGTGTCAGGGAAAAATATTGTTCGTGCGAAGAACTGCAGGTACTGGGTAAACTTCTCCCGGAGATGGCCTCCCTGTCCCGCCTGGTCCTTTTATGGGCGGCCAAGGAAGCAGCCAAGAAGGCCCTCAGCTACCGGCAGATGCTTGGTTTTCTTGAACTTGAACTGATGCCGCCAGCACAGCGCCTTGATCGCTGCCACTCTCTTACCCTGGCCGTCAGGGTTAAAAACAATGCCCAGATGCCGGATGCAGTGACCGTCCTGGCAACACTCTTTGCAGATTACGGTCTGGCCATCTGCATCTTAAAGAAGGAACACCATGCCTGAACTACCGGAAGTTGAAGTTATCTGCCGAGGTCTTCGCCCCCATCTGCTTGACCGCACGGTCACGGCAATCCACCATAGCGGCAAACAGCTCCGCCGCCCCGTCCCGATCGATTCTTTCTGCCGGGAGATGGTCGGTCGCCGTATAACCGCCGTGACTCGTCGGGCAAAATATCTGCAGATCTCCATGGACAGCGGAGCGATGCTCATTCTCCATCTCGGCATGACCGGCAACCTCGGGTTTTTCTCACCCCGAAGCGAACCGGCAAAACATGATCACGTCCGCTGGACCCTCGATAACGACACCGAACTGCGCTACAACGACAGCCGCAGATTCGGCTCCCTGCAAATCCTCGCAAGCGGGGAAACCAACGACCTTGAAGAAACCGTCTTCAAGACCACCGGACCGGAACCCTTCCATGATGCCTTTTCCCCCGAATACCTGCACCGACTGGCCAAGGGAAAGGAGCTGGCGGTCAAGGTCTTTATCATGAACACCCGGGTGGTGGCGGGTGTCGGCAATATCTACGCCAGCGAGAGCCTGTTCCGTGCCGGTATACTCCCCACGAAAAAAGTGCAAACCATCAGCAAAAAAGACTGGGGCCGGCTGATCACCGCCATCCGTGAGATTCTCCAGCAGGCCATCGACTGCGGCGGCTCAACCATCAGTAATTTCATCAACGCCCGACAGGAGAAAGGCTATTTCCAGGTAAACTTCAAGGTATACGGTCGGCGGGGCGAGCCTTGCCCCAACTGTCAGGAAAAGATAGAGAAAATCAGGTTGGGCGGCAGGGCGAGTTACTTCTGCCCCATGTGTCAGAAATGATCAGAAGGAAGAGACAAGGCCGTCGGCAGTCGTCGCCGAGAGGTGTACCTCCACCACTTCACCCTTGAGAAACTCCTTTCGTCCGGGCGCAAAGAGGATAAAACACGATACCGGGTCGAGACGCTCGGCAAGGCGTACCATGCAACTTCCCTGCTCCATCACCAGCACACCGCCCTTAACCTGCAGGAGATCGCTCTTTCTGATCCGGTAATCGTCGAGCAGCCTGGCCTGCAGGGCTCTCGGCCAACAGTGCTGCGCCCCCTGCATCATCAGCAGAAAAGGTCCGACAAGTTCATTGACCAGGGTGCGAACGGCATTGGGAGGACCGGGAAGGGCAATAAAAACGGTGCCGCCAAGAGTGCCGAGCAAAATCGACCGCCCCGGATGCATCGGCAGGGATTCCAGAATAACCCTGCCTCCCAGGCCGCAAAATGCCTTTTTTACCAGGTCGTATTTGCCCGGCCCCATGCCGCCGGTGCTGACCACAAGATCACAATGCCCGTCGGTCAACGTGCCGAAAATATTGGAAATAGCTTGGTGATTATCGAATATGATGCCTTGTTCCGCCATCACACCGCCGTAATGGGGGATGAAATGCTGTAAGAGCAGGTTGTTGAGCGACAGCTTCTGCCCGGCCGCCACCTCCGATCCCACGGTCACCAGTTCGCTTCCCGTACAAAAACAGGCGACTCGCGGCCGGGCGACGACCTGCATCTGATACACACCCACCGCTGCCAGGAGCGTCAGGTGATCAATCAAAAGCCTGGTCCCCTTGGTAACAACTGTTGTGCCACAAACCACTTCGCTGCCGACCGGATTTATAAAAGACCTCCTTTCGGCCATGGCCGCCGCGGCAACGCAGACACTCCCGGCAACTTTACGACACTCCTCCTGCGGCACAACGCGTTCACCGCCTTCGGGAATTAAGCCACCGGTGAAAATTCGGCAAGCCGAGCCGGGTTGCAGGATACCGACATTTGGCGATCCTGCGGCTATCTCGCCGACAACAGGAAAACACTGCTCTGCATCATCCTTTGTGGCATTTGCCGGCATTTGCGTGCAGGGCATCGGGGCCAGAACATAGCCGTCGCGCAAGGCTTCAGAGTGGGGAGGACAGTCCGAAGATGCCAAGATATCCTCAGCGGTAATCCGCCAAGCAGCCTCTGTCAACGGCACCGTTTCTCCAGGTAACGCTTTGATATCAAGAGGAATATTCACTCCATTTATGGCAAAACCGGACATTTCTCAGCCTATTTTGTTTTACTCGCCAAAGAGGTTCGACCCTTGCGAGAAAAGATTTCTTAAAACCCAGAAAACAATGAATACAGAGCTTTGCGGTGCGCGTCAAGCCCAACACGCACCAAAGAAAAGCTCTAGCCATGCTGCAGACCGTCATGGTAAGACTATCTTGACGGCAATGATCGGCAGCACTCTATGCAGACTCCCCAAAAACCAGCCAATCTATCTAATAATGATATGAAATATCCGACAGTTAACACAAAACTTATCGTCCTTCTCGGCAACCCCCTGGGACATTCCGTTTCACCCGCCATGCACAACCGGGTATTTGCCAAATTAGGCCTTGATTACTGCTATCTGCCGGTACAGGTGCAACCGGAAGATCTCAAGACAGTCTTTGCCGGCCTGACGAAAATGAATGTGGCCGGTTTTAATGTCACCATTCCCCACAAGCTGCGGATCATCGAACACCTTGACAGCCTCGATCCCCTGGCGGCAACCATAGGTGCGGTCAACACCATCTGTGTTAAAGACGGTAAGACAAGGGGCTACAATACCGATGGGGAAGGTTTTATCCAGGCCCTCGAAGAGGAAGGTAAGATCTCCGTGCGCGATAAGCGGGTCTACCTGCTCGGCTGCGGCGGCGCCGCCCGCGCCATTGCCATGACCCTTGCCTTCCGTGGCGCGGAAAAGATCTTCATCGGCAATCGCACCCTCGCCAAGGCAGAAGCACTTGCCGCGGAAATAAACAAAAAGATCCGCAACTGTGCGGGAGCCGTAGATGGGCTGGCAGCACGTCAGGCAGAAACCATCAAATCCTCCGATATTCTTGTCAATTGCACCAGCCTCGGCATGCACCCGCGAAATGAAGAGTTGCCGATCGGCGAGGAATCGCTCTTTGAGCACCTGGTTGTCGCCGATATCGTTTACAACCCACACACAACCCGGCTTCTGGCAATTGCTGAGGCCAAGGGCTGCAGAATTGTCCATGGCCTCGGCATGCTTATCTATCAGGGCGCGGCCGGATTCAAATTGTGGACCGGTATCGATCCCCTTATCGCGGAAATGACCGAGGCCGCCTATGCCAAGATTGCCGATGCCCCGGGCATTATCGCCCTGTCCGATGATTGTGCCGGGAGATAGAGGATGAAGGTCGTTCCTCCGCCGGGGGTCGATTCGACGGTAATTTTGCCTTCATGCTTATTGATGATGGAATGCACGATGGCAAGGGCAAGGCCTGCCCCCTTATTGCTGCTCCTTTCCTTGGTGGAAAAATAGGGATCAAAGATCTTGTCAAGATGCTGTACCGCAATCCCCTGCCCTTCATCCGTCAAGGAAATTTTCACATATTTGCCGGGATACAACCCGACCACCTGGTCTTCAACCAGTTCCTTGTTGACCATACGTATGCTGATCGAGCCGCCGGCCGACATCGACTGTTCGGCGTTTTGCACCAGGGAGACAATCACCTGGCTGATCTGTTCCTTGTCCATGGAGACTACCCAGAGATCCTCGGAAATCTCGAAACTGCACTGTATCTTGTTGCTGCCGGCGAGGACCAAGCCGGCAGCCTCCCTGACCAGCGCAGGCAACGACTCGGTGGCCTTGACCGGTTCCGCGTCACTTGCGAAATTGAGGAGTTTTAAGGTTAATTCCTTCGCCCGGAGTGAAGCCTTCCGGGCTGCGCGAAGATACTCGCCAATCGGACTTGATTCCTCGATCAACCTCTCGGCAAGAGAAAGATTACCTATGACTGCAAAAAGTATGTTATTGAAATCGTGAGCAATACCTCCAGCGAGGACATTGATTGACTCCTGCTTTTTGGTCTTCAGCAACTCGTTTTCCATTCTGATCCGAGTGGTTATATCCTCAACGCTCCAGACAACGCCCTGAAGCCCGCCTTCATCCGGCACAACCCGACCACGCAATTGGCAGATGATTTCCACTCCGTCCTGGCGCTGCAGAGACGCCTGGCGCTCGCAAAAGCCTTTTTTTTCAGCCGCGGAAGGACTTTCGCGGTCAAATTTTTATAGGCTTCACCAGTCGCGTAGAAAAGCCTGGCGGTGTTGCCGACAAGATCCTCTGCACAATATCCGGTAATTTTCTCCATCTCTTGATTTGCCCTTTTTATCACCCCTTTGTTGTCTACGAAGATAATGCCCACCGGTGAATTATCCAGCAAGGCCTGCAGCTCGGCACCGGCTATCGACAGATGGCGGCTGGTTTCTTCGGCGGCAAGCTTCGCCTGGGAGAGGTCGGCAGTACGCTCCCGCACCTTCTGCTCCAGCTGCTCGAAACTCTCCAGCAGACGCCTGGTCATAATCCGCAGGGTTGAGGCGAGACTGCCGATCTCGTCGTCCGCATCGATGGTAATCGGGGTCTCAAGATGTCCGTCGGCTATCCGTTTTGCCGATTTTTCCAGCAAGGCCAGCGGTCTAAAAATATAATGCCGGAGAATGAGCATGGAGGTGGAAAAAATGGCGATAATGAGCAGCAGCAACAGCCCGACGACGCTGGCTGTGGTCGATAAGAGTTCCCTATATATGGCATCCTTGGACATGACTATATGCAAGCGGCCTACCTGGTTGCCATCGCGAAGAATTGCCGCA
This sequence comes from uncultured delta proteobacterium, assembly GCA_903875445.1. GTDB lineage: Bacteria > Desulfobacterota > Desulfobulbia > Desulfobulbales > Desulfocapsaceae > Desulforhopalus_A. Next base: position 37,160 of record CAIQWD010000072.1, read on the forward strand.
CTCCTCACCAGATAAGCCGATGTATCGCCGAATTGATCGAGACTTTTGCCTTCCATTTCCGGCACGGTTTGACTGGCCACCACCTGATCATCGACCAAAACTCTGGCAAATACCACCGCGTCATTGGTGAGGATCGCCCGCAGAATATCGTTTATCGACCGATGATCAAGTTTCCACACCGCTTCCGGCAAGGAGGTCTCGGCGAGCCTCAACGCCTGACCAAGTTGTTTTTCTAATTCAGCCTCCTTTCCGGCGTAATTATACCACCCGACTACCGCGGAAAAGAGGATGAGAATGGCAGTGACCACGCTGACCAGCGTGAGACCGAAGCGGCGGCTGAGGCTCTTGCCGAGGTGGGGTGTCTCCGTGCTTTCGCGCTGCATCGTCATCGCTCTCTACCGCCATTTCCTTTCTATTTCCGTAAATACCTCGGCGTCATCGATCCTTTTCCTGCCCGCATCGAAAATATCAAGGATCAACACACTCTTGTGATCATTTTTCCGGCACATGAGGTACTCATCTATAGTGTCGAAATGGCCGACAATTTTAAAGTCATCGCTGCGCTTCATTTTTTTCAGCTCATGGTCATAGGGCTGCTGATACCCGGCCACCCCGACCAATCGGCCCTTGCCGACCAAATCAAACCCTTGGGCGATCGTGTCGGTCGGCTCCTTGATTATCAAATTCATCGCCTCCCATTTCTTACCATAGGACCAGCCCCTGACAAAACCGATGGTCTGGTGGTCGAGCGACTCCAAGCCCTGCCAGCTTATCCGGGAATCTTCTCGCATGTAAATGACCAACTGCACCTGATCGACATAGGCCTTGGAAAAAGCGAAATCCTTTTCCCGTTCGACCGTATGGTTGGCGGGGAATATGCCTTCCACCTTGCGTTCTGCGAGATAGTGCATTCCCCGCTCCCACGGCACAACATACAAGCGGATGGTATACCCCATGGCATGAAAGCTCTCCCTGACAACATCCCAGCTATAGCCTTGGAGTTGGCTGGAATCGGAACCCGGCGGGATATTTTCAACCTCTTTAAAGGTTGCTTTTTCCTTGGGAAAACAGAACGGGGCAAAGTCGGTCAAGGTGGCGAGAGTGACGATTTTTTCACTGCCATGGCACACCCCGGCCAGCAGAACTACTAAGACAAAGGTTGATAGAATTTTTCCTGACATTTTATCCTCCAGATTGAGTCACAGTATCTAGCCGCACTCTTGTCAAACCGATCGACAATTCTTTAACATAAAGCTGCTGGAATTCCAAAATTCTATCATGAAAACCACCGAATGACAAATTATCTGCAGGACTCCGATCCCCAGAAAATCGGCACTTCACTCCCCATCTCCGAGGACAACCGCCGTCCCGTATTTCTTCATTTTTCCCCGCAGTTGATCATACGTCAGTCCCAGGCGGGACGCAGCCCGCCGCTGATTATAGCGACAATCGGCCAGGGCCTGACGCAACAGGGATATCTCCAGATCGACGACCATTTGCTCGAGGGAGTTCGTCCCCTGGGAAGCTATGGTCGATTCTTCAATTTCATTATCCCCTTCATCTCCCAAGGCCTGGGACAGCGAGTCATACGGCGAGACGAAAGGATCAAAGGTCACCTCTTCTATGATTCCCGTATCGGCACGGTACACTGCCCGCTCCACGACATTTTTCAACTCGCGAATATTGCCTTTCCAGCTGTAGTCCTCGAGTCGCCGGACAGCGGCAGGAGTGAAAACCGGAATGCCGCTCCGACCCAGTTCATAGGACATCCTCGTCGCAAAATGATTGGCGAGCAGCATAATATCTTCCCCCCGATAACGCAGCGGCGGCAGAAAAAGCACCTCAAACGACAGGCGATCGAGAAGATCCTTCTTAAAATCCCGCCGTTCGGCGAGCGCCGAGAGATCGACATTGGTTGCCCCGACTATTCGCACATCGACCTCAACCGGCAGGGAACTGCCGACTCGCTCGAAAGAACCGTATTCCACAACTCTCAGGATTTTTTCCTGCGCCTCCATAGGGATCGAGCCTATCTCGTCAAGAAACAGGGTGCCGCCGTCAGCCGCCTCAAATCGCCCGGTGTTGCGCTTCTCGGCGCCGGTAAAGGCGCCTCTTTCATGGCCAAAGAGGGCCGCCTCGATGAGTGCCGGCGAAAGCGTCGCACAGTTCAAGGTGACAAAGGGCCCCTGCCAGCGTTTGGAGAGAAAATGCAGCCGGTTGGCCGCCAGTTCCTTGCCGGTGCCTCGCTCGCCGATAAGGAGCACCGGCCTATTCACCGGGGCTACCCGGGAGAGTCGCTCCTGAAAATCAAGAAATGCTTCGGATTGCCCAAGTGCCTCATTTCGTGAGGCGGTAAAGACCTTATCGCTGTCGATCTTTATATCAATTTTCAAGTATTTTTTCGCCTATCATTAGTATTTTAAACCTATATGTGGCTATATTAACCAGAATTGCTTCAGGTGTCAACAGACCAAGGCCTTGATTTTTCATCGTTTTGAATATTTAACTCATCCGGCACAGTTCCTGCTTTTGAGTAGACAAACATCAACAATCTATCATGGAGGAACATCATGGGCGTATTTACCCGCTTTAGAGACATAGTCAGTGCCAACATCAACTCGATGCTCGACAAGGCAGAAGATCCCGAGAAAATGATCAAGCTGATGATCCACGAAATGGAGGATACCTTAATCGAACTTAAGACCTCCTGCGCAGGGGTTATCGCCGGCCGCAAAAAGGTCGAGAGAAAATCGGAGGAAATCAACGCCAAGGCCGACCTCTGGAATGAGCGCGCCGCCCTGGCGGTCGCCAAAGGCCGGGATAATCTGGCGAGAGAGGCCCTGGTCGAAAAGCGCCGGTTTTCCCGCATCGCCGAATCCCTTGACAACGAACTCGGCGAATACCGCAATCTTATCGACAAATACCAGGAAGATATTATCGAGCTGGAGAACAAACTGAACAGCGCTAAGGAAAAGAAGCGGGGTCTCGTTCAGCGACACAAGAGCGCGACCGGCAGCAAACGCGCCCAGGAAGAGATCCGGCGCAGCACCAGCAGCGACACCATGGCCCGTTTCGACAAGCTGGAAAGCCGGATAGAGCAGATGGAGGCCGAGGCCGAGCTGGTCAATGCCCATAGAAAAACGACAATCGATGAAGAGTTCGACAACCTCGCCACCGATGTCGAGATCGAGAATGAGCTTGCCAAGATCAAGGCCGCTCAATACAGTAAGAAAGACGAAGCCCTTTGAACATTAAGACAACACAGCACCACTGATCGGAGAAAGTCAACATGCTCAGTATCTTAGTCGTCTCCATAGTCTTCGGCTCCCTTATTGCCCTGGCTGCCCTCATCTGCGGCACTGTGCTGATTATCATAAAGACGCGGAAAGGCAGCCGGGGTGCAGGCGACAGCGAGGAAACCCGGATTATCCAGGAACTCTACCAGAGCCTGGAACGGATGGAAGAGCGGATCGAATCCCTTGAAACGATCCTGGCGGAAAGTCAGGAAAAGGACGGACAACCAAAATGACACGCTACTACAACAAACTGGGTGGAATATATCGGGCACGCGACGGGGTTTTCTTCGGGGTATGCAAGGGCGTTGCCGAATACTTTGATTTCTCGGTGTTCTGGGTCCGCATGGCGATGGTTATTGTCTTTATCTGCAGCGGCTTCTGGCCGGCCACCGGGATTTATCTGGTTGCCGCCTTCTTCATGCGACCGGAACCTATCAAGCCTATTGCCAACGATGACGAACAGGAATTTTACGACAGCTATGTGCACTCGCCAAGGAGCGCCGCCCAGCGCTTGAAAAAGAAATTTCAGGACCTCGACCGGAGGATCCGCCGCATGGAAGACAAGGTAACCGGTCGGGAATATGAATGGGAGAAACGCTTTAACTCGTAGGTCTTCTCCGCTGCTCATGAAAGAAAAAGGCGTCTGCCGAAAGGCAGACGCCTTTTTTTGTTTTGGAAAAAACCGTCACACAAACAACTTGACTGGATTCTTTTACCGGGCACCTTTTTGTCCGAGAACGGTTTTAATCGTGTTGAAGACAATGACAAAATCGAGGACAATGTTGAAATTTTTCAGATAGTAGAGATCGTACTCAAGCTTTTTTAGTGTATCCTCGGCGGAAGCGCCGTAAGGATAACAGATTTGCGCCCAGCCGGTAATTCCCGGTTTGACGACATGGCGTATACCGTAATAAGGAATAACCTTTGCCAACTCATTGACAAAAACCGGCCTTTCCGGGCGCGGGCCGACGAGACTCATCTCGCCCTTGATCACATTCCACAGTTGCGGCAATTCATCAATCCGCAATTTCCGGATGACGGCACCGAAGCGGGTAACCCTGTCGTCATCAACGGAAGCCCATACTGCGCCACCTTTTTCGGCATCCTGGCGCATGGACCGGAATTTTATCAAGCGAAAAGTGCTGCCGTACTGGCCCACCCTCTCCTGTCTATAAATAATTGGTCCGGGTGATTCGAGCTTAATAATGATGGCCGAGAGCAGCATAAGTGGCAGGGACAGGACCAAGAGCATACTGGAAAGGCAAATATCGGCAACCCGTTTGAACGAACGCTTCAGCCGAGAAAGTCCAAATCCTTCCGAAAAAATAATCCAGCTCGGGTCGACGCGTTCAACAAGAATTTTACCGGCAATCCGCTCATAAAAACTCACGCCCTGTTCAACAATTATCCCCCGCATCTTGCACTGCAAAAGCGTTTGCACAGGCGTTGCCCCCCGTCGGTCATCCGGGGCGACGATGATCCGATCCACATTTTCCATGGAAAGAGTATCGCCCATTTCCTCTAGTTGGGAAAAAACTGGTATGTTATTAGGATGGTATTCGGGCACTTCCTTCCCAATAAAAGCCAATATTTTGTACACGGAATCCCGTCTGCCTTCAACCTCCATGGCAATAGCGTTGGCCAGCTTACCGGTGCCGATGACGATTACCGCCTGGACAAACATTCTTTTGCGCAGGATGAAATAATAGAAACCACGCCAAAGAAAAATGGTCAGGCAGATAACCAAATAGCCGGTCCAAAATACCCGCGTGGAGATCAACAGATCGGGAACGAGATAGTAAAGAATTGCCAGAACAATGCAGCCGACACCGAAGGCCTGGGTAATGCGGGTAACCGTCTCAGGCATTGAAATACCTGAATTCAGATCATATAAATCAAAGAAATAGAGGCAAAGAAGGAAGACAATAGTGACGACCATTGCCTGCCTGCCGCAATCAAAAGCATCGATCCAGAAAATGACATTGCCCTTGTAGAGCCAATTGACCGCCATTATCGATAGGAAAATGAGGCCACCCTCGCCAAAGAAGAAGCTCAGGTTTCTGGCAGAGTAATATCTGTTAAAGAGGATTGGCATGTAATAACTCGACTGAAATGGTTATGATTTTAGACATGCTGGGAATAGGATGCATTTACTTATAATTACAATGCAATATGTGGATGTGTCAAGAACTGCACAGGAAAAACACCTTGGAACAACAGTATTATTCCAACAAAAGCCAATTATCAAAAATACAATATGCAATTATCCATAGCATCTATGTCGCCAGGGATTCCGACAGACCCCTAGAAACGATTTTGAAATCTTTGTTTCTATAGAGTATTATGTTGACATGAAAAGCAATCCTGAACAAACAACTAGCAAAAACAACACGCTTTTTTCCATCTCCGTTTATCTTACCATAGTCGCTTACATCGCACGAATCGCCGAAATATTTCCGGTTCTCGGAACGTTCCGCGTCAATTTGCTGCTTTTTGTTACAACACTTTTTCTCTTTGTTGTAACTGGGGCGATAAAAAACATTAAGATCACAGGCAATACAGAGCTGTTACTCATGACAGGCTTTTTGTTCGCAGGATTATTAAGCGTGCCTTTTTCCGTCTGGCCAAGCAACGCTTGGCAAACTTGCATAGACAGCCTGATGATTAATCTGGCAATATTCCTTTTTTGCCAGGCTGTTATCAAATCAGAAAAACAATTATTCGGCACTATCAGTACGATAATATGCAGTTGTGCAATTTTGCTTTATGGATTGACCTACCGACCTGTTATTGCAGAAGAATACCGTATATCAACAACCATTTCATACGACTCAAATGATATAGCACTTCTCTTTGTCTTTGCCTTTCCGGTTGCATCAGCCTTTTTTGTCGCGTCAAAACTTAAGGGTAAGCTCCTTGCTTGCATTATTATGATTGGCCTCGCACAGGGTATAGTTACAACTGGTTCTCGTGGAGGGATGATTGCCTTTGGTATTGCTAGTTTTTTAATCTTTTTTTCTTCTGGCATTGGCTTAAAGCTCTTCTATAAACTCGTTGTCATCGTCATGATAGCAATGTTTATTCTTTCGCCAAAAGGAGACGGTTTACGAGAACGCTTCGCTACCCTGATGAGTGGCCAGGACTACAATATCGTCAACACCAATTCTGCAGCTGGAGGGCGTCTAGCCATATGGAAATCAGGCCTGGTTTTGCTTCTAAACAACCCGGTAGTTGGAGTTGGAGCAGGTAATTCAACTACCGCAATGGGCCAGAAACATGGCGACAGAAGCTGGAAGACCATGCACAACTCCTATCTACAAATAGCCGTTGAGACTGGTCTCATAGGATTAGCCATTTATCTAGCAATACTCGCCATAATATTGAAAAACTGTAAAAACACTATTGCCACACTCAAACGATCCACAAATCAACGGGAGAAGGTCCTTTTACCATTCGCCTGTTCGATGCGGATAGGCTTTATAGCGTATATGATAGCCGGCTTCTTCCTTTCCCAGGCATTTTCCCCAATAGTGCCATTGTCACTGGCTTTTTCCAATCGGCTCCAATTTCTTGCAACCAGACTGACTCAACAAACCCCGGAAAATCAATAAGGGTACTTACTGCGTGTGAATAATCTTCCTAATCCAATAGCATTGATGATGTTCTCCGGCGATTTTGGTGGGATGGAGAGAGTCGTATTGTCTCTCGCCCAATCGTTACAGGAAAACAACATTCCTGTCATTGTATACATTATCATTGAATCCAGAGCGGGGATTGAAAGACTCACGCGACTGCATAGCTTCCTGGATACATTACCATCTGCAATCAAAACTCGAGTCTTTGAAACAGAAAAACGTTATGATAAGGTATTAAGAAGAGAGATTGCGCAAGCATTGCTTAAAGATCAAGTATGCCTAGTCCATTGTCACTGCCACAAATCTGCTTTCTATCTCGCAAGAATCAAAAAAAATAAGGAACTTGTCAATATTCCCATCGTTTTTACGCTCCATGGCATTTTCCTCAATAGGAAAAAAATCAGCTCGCTCGCTGTTCTGGTTGGCTATTTCTACGCAATGGCAAATGCAGATGTCATTATTCTCTGCGCCTGGCATCTTGGCTCCCACCTGCAATGGCTGCCATGGTTGAACCATAAAAGCCAAATTATTCAAAACGCCCTGCCGAACCAACCTTTTCCCATATCTAGGATAACGGCTCGAGAAAAACTTGCCCAGCAGTTTCACCTTGACAAAGATGCATTGTGGGTCGCCAATATCGGTCGCCTTGCACCCGAGAAAAACTTCGAGCTTTTTCTCGCAATTAGCGCAAAGGTCAAAAGTACCTTTGCGGCAAAAGTGCAATACCTCATTATCGGCGATGGACCTTCAAAACATTCACTCCAGAAACTTGCCAGGATGATTAATGTTGGTTCGGATGTACTATTCACTGGTTTCGTTGATGATATCGAGACAGTCAATGCAGCTATCGATGTTTTCATGATGACATCAAATACTGAAGGAACATCCATGTCCTTGCTTGAAGCGATGAGAGCTGGACTTCCCATCGTCGTTACTGATGTAGGGGGGAATAAGGACATTGTCCAATCGGGCGAGAACGGTATTCTTTTCCCGGCCGCAAATATACTTGAAGGAAGCGAGGTATTGATAAAACTGTTAGGAAATGCGGAACTCCGAAACAAACTTGGAAAAAATGCTCATACCACTTGGGAAAATCACTTTTCCCCAACACATTGGGTGGCTAAACATCAGGCTATTTACAACTCACTTCTAAACCTATGAAACGAGTCAACCAGCTGCGCGCCAGAGTCTATGATATTATTAATTCTCGCCTGAATCGGTTTGCGAAAGGACCTCTTCGCGATTTCGCAAAACCAGGTTTTTTATGCTTCAAGCTCACTGAACGTTGTAATTCCAGGTGTGTCCATTGTGGCATCTGGCACAATACCGATAGCGGTAGAGAGCTTTCTAAAGACGACTGGATATGCATTATCAATAACCTTCGCGATTGGACTGGTCCCGCCAACCTGGTGATTACCGGAGGAGAAGCTTTGTTACGGCCTGATGCTTTAGATTTAGTGCGTCACGCCTGCAATGTTGGCATGGTTGTGGAACTTTTGTCTAACGGAATAGCTTGTGACCACAGAGTCTGCGAACAAATTGTGTTGAGTGGCGTTGACCGGATCACCTTCTCACTCGATGGCATTACGCCACAGACCCATGCCTCAATCCGCGGCATTCCGGATAATTTTGTGTGCACCTTAGAGGCTATTGAAAATATTGACAAACATCGCAAAAAGTACCGCAGTGAAATAAAAATTCTCTTAAAAACTGTCTTAATGAGGGAAAATATACATGAGGTTATCGCCATCGGTGACTGGATTACATCGCAGGGCAAGGCTGAATGGCGTATTCAACCTATTGAACAAAATTACGGCGAAAGAGATAATCCTTTATGGTACAAAACCAGTGATCTCTGGATTACTGATCTCAAGGCAGTGACACACCTGGTTTCTGAACTCAAACAAAGAAAAAAAGATGGTTGTCCCTTGCAAAATGATTTTCAAAGCCTCGATTATATTGCATCGTATTTTGCGAATCCCGATACATACATGCGAGCTATACAAAGTCATAATCTGCCAGGCCTTGACTGGACACCTCCTGCCAATTTTGAAGTATCCGCCGCTGGCGACGTGCGTTTTAGTTTCATGCTTCAACCAGCCGGAAATCTAAAAGATAGCTCGCCAAAAGACATTTGGAATAGACGCCACTAGAACATTGAGGTGCAACCATGACCACTGTCTTATCGCTGATCGCTTTGACTCCAAACAAATTGGGGTCCTACGAAGAATTCGAGGTGCTTTTAGCCCGACGAATGCGCCTTTTGGGATGGCGTAGTGTTAAAATTTTCAATGATTCCCCCAAAGGCGATCTGCTAAACGCTATTCTCGATACTGGGTGCGAACTGAATACTCTCCCCCAACATTTTTCAAAAATTTCAAGTATGCTGCATGCAGCAGCTCTCTTTCGCAACTTCAAACCCGACTTACTTCACGTCAGTTTCCATCCAATGACAACACCTCTTTCGATCCTTGCCCGAACTTGCGGCGTAAAAAAAATAATCTTTACCGATCATTTTTCCGGGATGCCCCCTCTCAACTCGGCACCCAAGGAGTTGTTCCGCTCAATACGCAATAAGTTTTCGATGTTCCCCATCAATAAGTTTATTGCCGTTTCTCGTTTTGTAGCCCATCGTCTGGAAACTCGCTCGGGCGTGTCGCCACACAAAATCCGAGTCATTTATAATGGTATCAATACGCAACGGTTTCACAATAAGACAGACCGAGCTCTTATTCGCGAGTCCCTGGGTGTTCCGTTTGGGGATTTTCTGTTTATTGCCGTCGCACATCTCATAAAAAGCAAAGGGATTCATCATTTTCTCGATGCTGGAAAAATCTTATTGGCAAAAGGTCTGAACGTCAGTTTTGTTATTGTGGGCACCGGGCCAGAGCTTGATAAACTTCAGGACCAGGCCAGTGCTCTGAATATGACCCCAAAGGTGCACTTTGTCGGTCTACGTAACGATGTGAATTTGCTCATGGGCTCCGCGGACGCACTGGTATGTCCTTCCCTTTGGGATGAGGCATTTGGGCTTGTTAATGCAGAAGCTATGCTCTGTGGAATACCTGTCATTGCATCCCGAGTGGGCGGGATTCCTGAACTTATCACAGATCGAAAGACCGGCATTCTAGTTGCACCAGGCAATACCTCTGAATTGGCTAACGCCATGTTACAAATTGTTGCCAACCAAGAACAGGCAAGAATTATGGGGTCAGTGGCGCAGGAAGAAGCCCTTCGGCGTTTCAGTTTGGAAAGGATGGTTGAAGATACCATTACCATCTACCAAGAGGTACTCAATCGTCGAGAGTTGATCCATTTGACTGGCACCTGAAATCGAGTCTTCGACACATTAAAAATATCAAGCACAAGCAAGTAAATTCCCAACAGATAAAGGCCTTAAGTTATTCCAATGCATATCGCAATTGTAATAGACAGCCTGCGTATCGGTGGCGCAGAAATCCTGGCGATCCGCCTGGGAAAAGGATTTATGGCTTCGGGCCATAGCGTTTCTATTATTGCCCTTGGGGGGGATGGCCCCCTTGCTGCACTGCTCAATCAAGCGGGTATCTCACATTTGACACTGAATTTTCCGACTGGTGTCCGTTTTGTTGCAATGTGGCGATTATTTATGTTTTTACGAACCCAACATTACGATTTGATTATCAGTAATCATTTCCGACAACTTGTGCATACTTGGATGCCAGCCACTTTGGTGGATATCCCGCATTACCACATCGAACATGACAACAACCTTTACAAAACGAAAAAAAAATACCTTTTACTGCTTAGGATTTTTTTAACCAGGGTAATACGACTGATAGTCATCTCTCCAACCTTAGAAACCTGGTTTCGCGTCCAGCTACCCAAACAAAGTGAATTGATTTCTCTTATTTCCAATGGGATTGATATTGATGTTTTTTCCCCGTCACTTGAAAGAAAACGGGACTTCCGAAAAGATAATTCTCTTGATAAAGATTGTATTATCTTTGCCACATGTGCGCGATTAGAGCCTATTAAAAATATTAGCTTGATGCTTCGCATCTTTCACCACCACCATACCCTGAATCCGAATTCCCGCTTATTACTGCTGGGCGATGGTAGCTGCCGTGAACAACTTGAACTTGAGGCGCAACAACTTGGAATAACAAGGTATGTGTTTTTCGAAGGCCTTCAACCTGAGGTCGCCCCATGGCTACAGGCCATTGATGTTTATTTAGTAACGTCTGAAGATGAAGGCCTACCACTCTCCGTTCTGGAGGCAATGGCATGCGGAGTTCCTGTGGTGGTGCGTTCGGTCGGAGATCTACCCAGATTGATAAATGAATCTCTTGGAAGGTTAGTTGAAGGTCAGGACATGAAAGAATGGCAAAAAGCTATAGATCAAATTGCTGTAACTCAAGAGATTTATTCTGCTCTTTCCTACAATGCTCGGAAACTGGTGGCCGATGAATATTCATTAACCAACTGCGTGGCTCAATACCTTCAACTTTTCCAGAATACTGCTAAATAATTCTCAATTACGGTAGTTTATCTATCGGAATTAACCTAGAATTCAACTCACATCAGCTTCGCTTGCCATAAAAAGATAAACATTTAAATCGCTCAGGCAGAAGAAACAACACACTATAGACAACGAAAAACAATCCTCCACAAATGCAAAACCACATTCGTGAATCGGTAAACAAACAACGTAAGACTATACTTGCCAGCGACAATATCAGTGCACACAACGCCAATGGAACAAGCTGACGGAAAGGAATTTGTTCTGCCAAAGACCAACCAAAAAACCGATAATTGAAGCGTAATCCAGCGCCCCGCAAGTAGATTCCTGAGGCCAATACACCGCTCATCGCACCATAAATGCCGAATGGCTTTGTCAGCAATGCGACCAAAGCAACCGCAACCAATGTTTTTACAAAAAACGTACGAAGTGCCCAGCCTCCGGCCCCACTAGCCTTAGGCCCGCCATCGTAGGGAATCATCATTAGCAAATAAGTACAAGCATAGAGCCTCAGCACAGCAGCCGAGCCGAGATAGTGATCGGTGAAAAGAATCAGAACAATCGGTTCGGCGAACGTAAGTAAGCCCAAAAAAGCCGGTATCACTAAACGAGCAATTTCAACGACCGCCTGGCGAAATGCTTCTGCGCCAGCAGCGGCATCACCCCGAACGATGGTGCCAGCCAGTTTCATTGCTAACACCTGATTTACCGACTGCTCCAGGGCAAAAATCGGGGGCAATGCTAGACAACCCATTGCAAACACGGCAAAATCAGATGATGACAGCAATCTTGACAAAAGAATTTGATCGAGTGACCCAGATAACGCAGCGAAGAAACCGGCCGCAGAGACAGGCGCCGCGTAGCGAAAAACAGTAGTCAACGTCATACGTGAAAACATTGGCCGTAACCCACCGTAAATTCCTAACACCTGTGCTAAACACGAGCGAAGTATTGAGGTGGCAGCAAAAGCGAGAAACACATACTCAATAGCCCGAGTATACCAGGCGACTGTAAGAATAATACCTGCACGAAGTAGCTCGTTGCCACATCGGAAAATCGCAACTTGCCCAACTTTCTGCTCAGCAATCCAAAGTTCTTCACAAAAGCTGCTACCCAACGTCAGTGCACCGGAAACAATGAAGCAATAGGCATTTAATTGTGTGCCACCCAGCATGTACGTTAGACCAGTATTGGCAAGTAATCCGAGCACGAACAACACCACGCTAATTATCGACAACACGGTCCATGCTTGAGCCACTAGCGATGGGCCACGACCGGGCTGTCCATTCCAGAAATAGACACCGTGCACGAAACCAGCGCTCAGGCTCAACATCGGCAATAAGGAGAGATACAGAAAAAATGTCTTGTAAAGGCCAACAGTTGCTATTGGAAAAATACGCACTAGTACGAGAGGTAAGGCAAGCTGAATGAACGAGGTGATAGTCCCAACAATCGTAAGTGGCCAGTGGGAATGTTTCATACCGCGTAATCATTCACAATGGTTAAGAGAGAAATTATTTTTCTTTTAGACAAGGTATTCAAATGTTCCTTGCGAATAATTTGTCTTCAAGAGGCTAATCGGGATGATGCATAGCATATGCAGTCCCCATAGGAGACCTATTTTGCTACAACTCTGGTGTAAAGTAATCGATGGTTCTCGGCAAATCTTTCACCCGAAAAATGTTCAACGATTCGTGCTCGCGCAGCGCGTCCTATGCATTTGGCTAGTTCAGGATCACCCAACAGTCGAATGACCGCCTGAGCCATTGCCGACGCGTCATTAGACGGTACCAACAACCCACTCTCGCCGTCGACAATCATCTCGGCTGGCCCACCCTCGTTCATGGCGATATAAGGTCGACCACAGGCCATGCCTTCCAATACAGCTGTACCAAACGGTTCAGGTATAATCGAAGCATGTACCAACACTTCACTCGCGCACATGAGCGAAGCAACATCCGAGCGAAAACCCGCAAAGGTGATGCGGTCGGATATTCCGAGGGACCGTGCTTGCTCTCTCAATTCTGTTTCGAAGCCCATAGGCCCATCAGACACACTGCCTACTATCAAGCCATGCGAATCTGGAAACTCAGCCAACCAAATCTTTGCCCCTTCAAGGAACACTTTATGGCCTTTCCAATCGACAAGTCGCCCGAAAATGGAGACGACTTTTTTCCCTTCCAAGATCCCAAATTCCTTATAAAGATTTACTGGTGGAACATTATCAAACAGGTCAATATCGACCCCATCTCCGATCAAAACAATCTTGCTTGACGGGACGCCGAACGCCAACAAATCCTTTTCAATAATTGCGGAAAGTGCTATGTGAACACGCACTCTCTGCTCCCAAAAGAGCACATAGCGCGATGGAAATTCGTAACCACGATGCGAGCATACACATGGAATGCCTAAGATCCACGCAGCGATCACTCCATAAACTTGTTCATTGAGGAGATTGTTGAGATGGATTACGTCTACATTTTCACGCCATGCGAGATGGGCCAATCGTATCGCAGCCGGAAGGTCGACTGTGAGCAAATTGGTAATAATCCCCAGCCCGCGCGACCAAGATGGCCAAAGTTCCAAATCTTGGCGTCGCCTGCGTGGCAGTTTAAACCATTGCACCCCACATGGCACACGGGCAGCAAGAATGTCCTCGGGTTGTTCGGAGACGAGGTACGGTTTAACTCGTACATCCATCTGTAAGAAACGACAGAGCGTGAGCGCCACTTCAAACGCCCCCCCAAACTTATCGGTACTGTCAACAATGAATACTCTCATCCAAGAAAACTCCACTCTGCCTTATCATTGCTGAGTCTCGGGAACGCAACAAATCTACAATAGGGATTCGGATAGTCAAGCCCTGAGTTCATATATGTCATAGAAAGAATTCTGATATTTCTGAGAAGTAAAGAACCCTGAAGAAAACGTAAATACGAATAGCCCAAAAGTTGTAGGTATCCAAACCAGGCCATTAAAGAAATGGCCAATTACAACCACAATAATTGCTTGAATTTTCGCAATGCTAAAATTACAGCTAACATCTTCAAAATCCATATATTCCCAATTCCAAACCCTTTATTCGAATCGATCCATTGATAATCAACATTGACTAATAACCCTTTGCAATTGGATCACTCGATTCGTCCAACTATCATCAGCAACACCCGCACGGATTTTCAAACGTTGTTCTCGGCTGTCACATTGAAAACACGATTCCAGCCATTCTTCAATCTCTTGCGGGGTATCTGAAATAAATACCCCTGGACAGTTCTTCATAGCATATACTTCAGGCAAGGAAGTGCAATGGCTTGCCAGTCCGGCCGCAAGATATTCTCTTATTTTCAAGGGATTGACCGACTCGGTGAGCGCTGAAACCTGAAAAGGTATCCAAGCACAAGCCCAATCTTTGATTACAAAAGGAAGATCCTTGAAAGGCACGGGGGGAAGCCATCGTACATTCTCTATCTTCTTAGAGCGTTCTGGCAAATATCGTATAGGCCCCCTGAACTCCAATATCCAATCCCGCATATTTGTGGCAATCATCTCAATTAAAGAAAAATCCAACCATTCAGCAACAAGCCCAAAAAAGCCAAGAATTTTTTTCCGAGAAGGTTCATAACTTGCCAGTGCGAAGTGTGCGGTGTCTACTCCTTGAGGCAAGTAATGTGATTTTTTCTCCCAAACCGCTTGCTGGGGTATCAATTTCCTGGCTGTCGCAATGATGAGAGCCGCCTGATCAAACATCAATGGTTCAACCTCGAGAATCAGATCTCTATCGACTCCCGGCAATTCGGCATATCGATCAAGACGCAGATAGGCAAGTTTTCGATAAGGGATTCCTTGTATATAATGGGCCACAACTGGATTTGCGCTTAAAATGTTGGGAGCAACCATTCCCAAGAGTTTCATCGCCCGTAAAATTTGGATATGCAGTATCCACTTATTGAAAAAACGGCACAAACTATTCTGATGAAAAGGGACAACCATCGGTGCAATATGTAAAAATTGACAGGCTGTTATTTCACAATCGGTTTTTGGATCTTTCTGCTGCAGTTCCCTTGTCGCCACTTTTGTTGCTAACGAACATGCCTTTACCTTCAACCGCGTCAAATCCTTTCGGTTGAGCCCAGGAGTTCTCATGCCAATAGAATCGACCCAGATTACTCTATCAACTTCAAAAAAATGCCTCACTAGATGCTGCGTGGTTGATGCATGCCCTCCCCAATCATCACCGAAAACTATGAAATCCATGCCCCACCTGACGTCAACTGAACCACGTTATACTCCATTTCAACTACTTACCGTAACCTCAACATCAGTCGATACTCCTCCAATCCCAAGGCTGCCAATTCAAAATTGAGTGCAAAATCAAAATCACCATCCTTTCGAGGAAAGATCATCATTGCGTCTCTTTCACGACCATCGAGATCGTAGTAGGGGTAATTCTGGGAAAGGACGAGATGCCAGCCGAGAAAATGATCACAGCCTTGTTTTCGTGCTGCTATGAGCTGCTGACCAAATGTAGCACGATTATCGTCAACCAGGCCAGAAGAAGAATTGTACCGTCCCCATCTCCTGCTGTCTTTTTTGAGCATTTGTACATAGTTATCATCAATACTGGACAGGGAGATATCTGTCAGTTTCAAATTCAGTTCATATCCCGCCTCTCCACGTTTTATCGGATGCGTATATCCGCCGAGCCGTAAAAATGGATAATATTGCTCAAGGATTTGCACCCTCTTCAAATCCCGCTCAACGGTCTGTGAATATCCGGCGGCTTCGTCGCTGATGTCGAAGACCACCGGAAGCCATTGTTTTTTCTCCATATGCAGCTTAAGTGCCTGGGAAGTTTTCTGACGGTATATTTCCTGGGGCACATCATCAATCGGTCCATAGTTGTCTAAAGGAATCGGGAATAGACCTCCGTATGTGAAAACCTTTTTTGAAAAACCAAGCTTTTTTGCCTCAGTCATCAGATCATCTATCTCTTTTGCGTCTAATGTCCACACATCATTTCCTTTTATGAATTTACTTTCCGGCAATGATGACCAAGTCGTAAACCCCCTATCGTGAAGGGCTTGAAGGACTTTCCGACGATTTTTCTTTTTTATCTCATGAACACCTGGTTTGTCATAATAGTCAAACGACACGGGATCGAGCCCGAAAAAACCGACCGCAATATCTGCTTCGGGTAACGCAAAATCCTCTACCTGCAAGGTTACGGGGTAAAGAACCTTCTCCTTACCCAATGCAATACTCAACTCACCGGAGTATGTTCCCGGTTGGACATGCTGATCGATTGGAATCTGGTACCAGATAAGTAAGCTGTAGTCCTTATCCAAAGTCATACCATCTTTTGGGATCACCCTCAAAAATCTGGGAGCCAATTCATAGGTCTCATGATTCATCGAATGGCTCTGATATTGGGCAACACCGTACCTCACCCATTCTGGTCGAACATTTAGCTCAAATCCATTCTCCGTTTTCAGGGAACTGCTCTCTATCTTCAGAACTTCTGTATCCCGGAGATTTCTCACAAGCAACGCCTGCACTGGCCGTTGCAACCGTCCTCCCTTGAGTGTAATCGTTTGTCCAGTGCTTTTTAAGAGCTGATTATAACGAAGCTGAATGCCAGTATCGATCAAAGCAGTATAGAAACCGTGTTTACGATCAGTGTCAGAAATAATCCCTTGCTCACGAGGCGGCTTGCTTTCCAATTTCCGGCAAAGAGTTGCAAACTCATCTTTTTGTACCTGCTCAAGCTGCTGCATGAACAGATCACCTTCTTTTTTCTGCTCTACTGGATAAATAATCAAAGAATTTAAAAAAATAGCCGAATCATCCCCATCACAGTTGATTGATATCCTGCCATCGGCAACCTCTACTTCAGTCACTATCTCTTTGAATATTTTTTTTAAATAGAGATCGTAGGCGTTGTCACCGGGTTTTGGTTCGACCTCGGAGAACCGTAGGAAATCATCAAGATATTCTTTCGCCGAACTCCGTCTTTCCTGAAGAACAGTCTGCCCCTGGATCTTTATGGTTCGCCTTGTCCAGAAGTGTTCATACCACTCACCAAGAGCATAGGGGACCAGTCGCACAACATATTTGCCATTCGGAACATCGACCCGAAAACTGCCTTTGTTGATAAAGATTCCATCACGATACAAAGAATCGGCATAGATAGAGTCATGGGCTCGCCAGATTTCCGCATCGACAAAACCAAATCCGACATCTTTGTTATAGAGGTGCTTGGTTTCAATACCAATAAAACCTTTTTGTGTGCGGAAATCTTCTTTGACAAAATCAAATAGCAACATCTCCGGTGTTGGTGTGGCAATGTGCGGAATCTTGGTTAACCGAATGTTATCGATATAAAACTCCTCCTGATAGTTGCGTTTATCCTCCGGAGCCACTGCAAACCAGACCTTTTTGATATTGGCAAGATCGAGATAGCGCTTATTGCGAACGGACCCTCGTTCTCCGACGTAACGGTTAACCTCAAATTTCAGATAATTCCATCCCGGCGCAAGCGTTGTGTTATGATTTAACTGATCCCAATACCCACCTCCTTCCTTATCATTAATACATACGGCGAAGCTAACTTGCTCTGGCAAGGGGTTATAGACATCCATGGCCAGATAGTCATACCCTGACCAGTTCTGCATTTCTTTATCCGAGATGTTGAGATTGTTATATTCGGCAAATCTGATTACCGCCGATTGTTTTCCGGACGTCGCCATCTTTTCACTGAACGTACGAAGGTAATGGCGTTTATTTTCGATGCTTCTATCTTTTTCTTCAAAGTCGAGCAGCATTCTTACAGGTGCAACTTCTCCTGTATGCCTTTGACGATCTTCTTTTTTCTCCAGTTTTTCTCCACAGATAGTACAGTAGCTTTCTTTACCATCCATCCACCTGTAGCAATTATGGCAGCGAACACCCTGGCCAATGGGATTGGGTTTCGGAAAATCCTTTGTTGATTTTTCAATGTGGAAGGTATTCACCGGCCCTGTATATGGTTCAATACTTATGTCATCGAGCCAAAGCGCCCCCTGCGCCTTTAGACGGAACCAGATATCAGCACTTTGCTCCTTAACATCCATTGTATAAGTAACTTTACTCCACTCAAAGGTACCTTGCAAATTGGTGGTAGGTGAAACAATATCTTCTGCTGTCTTATAAAAAAGCCAAATCGAATAATCCCATTGCCCTGCCTGTACGTCGAGAGCCCGCAACCATGCAGTTACCTGATATCGACCGGGCTTGAGGGTAAAATTTTTGTGCATCGTCACTTCCTGACCCTTTCCGCAGATCAGCGCTACGGCGCCTCTTCCAGAATATCCAAGTCCTGGAATATATTTTCCCGAACCCTCACCCCAAATGCCCCATCCCTCCAAGTCTTTTTCAAAAGAAAATGTTTCTGCCTCGGAGGTAGATTGGCTAACTAAAAAACAAAGAAACAACATGACAAGGAAGGTCATTTTCGTATTGCAGAGCAACCTTAGCAGAGATTCTCTCCTCACCAGCCTTACCTCCAGCATTTTTCCAGATCTCCACGAAACCAACGCCACCAACCGATGACTGCCGCCAGATTGAGAACAAAGAAAAAATAGCTCAATCCAATCACTTTCTGTTTCCGCAAACTCGGGAATATTGCCGCTACCAAAACGAGGAAATAGAAAAGCACCTGTACGCCAGCCATCAACGAATAAAATCCATCTTGGGAAACCTCACTGGTAAAAAAAACAACTGGAAGCAAGAAAGGAACAAGCAGTCTGGCCACCTTATGAGAATAAAATTTCCACCAGAGACCGAATGACAGCGGATTTCGCAACTCTTTGATAAGTGAAAAAAGCTGCCAGTTGCCCGCCAGAGTGCGCACTTTCCTCTTCCATTCGGTAGTTACCCCATCCGAGACAATGTCATACGCTTTGGCTTTGCCATCAAAGACAACACGCCCGCCCCGCAAATAGCATTGCAGAGGACAGTAGACATCATCTAAAAGTGTCCCTTGGGGTATCGCGGTATACAAATTCCTGCGAATTCCATACACGGCCCCTGTGGCACCCACTACAGAGCCTGTGGTACTCTCAAGTCTCCTTATCATTTTTTCGTATCGCCAATATGCGCCCATCTCCACTTCAATCTTACTTGCATGGCTTTCGATAAAATGCAATTCACCACTGACACAGCCGACAGTATTATCAGAAAAATTTACTGCTAGTTCCCGGATAGTGTCGGAAGCAAAGGTCTGCCGGCAATCGGTAAAGATGATTATTTCTCCGGATGCACTATTCACTCCCGCATTCAGGGCCATTGCCTTGCCCATTGACTCAGGCTGAACGAGCAGTCGAACTGCTGGTGTTGGAACACAATTCTGCCCTTGAAATTGCCTGACTTTCGCCTCAGTTTCATCTTTCGAACCATCGGAAATTACAATTATTTCAAGCTTCTCCAAGGGGTAATCCTGAGTACACAAATTTGTCAGCCGCTGGATTACCCGGTCGGCTTCATCTTTTACAGCAATAACAACCGAAATCGTTGGAGGCTCTAGCGAACGAATTTTTCGAATATTTTGTGGCCGCAAAAGAGCAATAAAATACAATAGCAGCGGGTAGCCAAGGTAGGTATAAACGATAAATGATAGGGAGAACCAGAAAAGTATTTCCGGCTTCATCTGCATCCCCTCATTTTGCAAGAAGGCGATTTACAGCAATAAGAAGCATAAGTCCAAGGACAAAAATCAAAATCCCTGAAAAATCGTGAAGAAACCCGTGAGCCACCTCAGAACCATAGTTCTGAGCGAGTATTGCCGTAGCTGTAAGACGAATAATGTTGGCAAAAATTGCGATAGGTGCGGCAGCAAGAAAAAGCACCCATTTCTTCAACATCGACAAGTCCGAGAAAAAAGCCAATGCACCTCCAAGAGCAAACAGAGTGACCAGTGAACGTAGGCCTGAACAGGCTGCCACTACCTCAAGAGTTGTCTCTGCCAGATGCAGCACATTGCCCTCCCGATACACCGGAATGCCGATTAAATAAATCACCTGTTCGGTCAGATACGAGCCGAAAAGCTGCATGGGAAAGGCGATCTTATTCCAGATAATTGCCGGCAGGGGGATCATGAACAAGAGGTATAAAATGGGCACGGCAAGCTTCTTCAGCTGGTTGAACCCATAAAGGAAATGCACAATTCCGAGTAAAACAACGACCAGGGACAGCCTTTGCAGGAAAAATTCGGATCCGATTTTGCCAGCAACGAGTATCAAAAGCCCGGCAAGAATCGTCAGCAACCCGCCGTTTCCGGGGGTAACCAGCATGAGCCGGAGTTCCTTGCGCAAAGTGTACAGCATATAAGCGGTAATCGCCGGGATGAAATAGCCATGCGAATAGTCATCGTTGGTATTCCAGGCGGCCACCAGGGTCTTGAGAAACGGCAGATATAAAACAAGCAAAGCGGCCAAGACCACGCCTATTAGAACCGGTGCAAGGGTGCTCTCGTAATTGGTTCTGGCACTCATAGCCGCGCTCCGGGCAGATGTCCTTCAAGAAGAGGCATTACCTGTTGGGCGAATTCCTTGGCGCGAGCTTCGGCGGCGGCAATGTCCCCCTCCCCGGCAACCGTCATAATTCGCACGAAGGTGCCGTCGCGTCTGCCGGTAAGCATCGCATCAAGAACTAGATAAATTTTCTCCCAATACTCGGAGGCGATAATCCGCCCCCTGTTCTGGTACCAGTACAGTACCACTTGGTATTCCGAGCCGTTGCGAATGAGCATTTGCGAAACGGTGGCCTCTTTTTTCCCCTCTATCCCGGACTGCAACACCACCTTTTTCACCCCGTCAATGCCCCAGCCGCCACCGGGAAGACAATTCTTCGGCGAATGGTAGCTGCCACTGACCCCAACCGACTTATAATAGCCGACATAGAGGTTTATTCGTGATGCAGAACCATCAAGGTAATTATATTGGAGATAGTCGTCCACTCCGAGAAGTTCGAGGACATCGGCGGAAGACTGAAAGGAGTTAGCAAGATAATAACTCCCTATTTGGTGGGGAAAGAGGCCTAACGCCTTTTTAATCGGTACCGGCGTCACCTCCGACGTCATCTGCAGGAGATACCAGGTAATCGCAAATAAGGCCAAGACAATGAGTACTCTTCCTTTGCTTATCATTTGTATTCTTAGGATTTTTCTACCAGGAAAACAGATTTTTTTCCATTAACAGAGACAAGACCACACGATGCTCATCGTAACTGTCATTTGCCTTTTCCGAATCCTGCAGCGAATAGTCATAGGAAAGATTTAAGGTGTACCAGCGCCAAAAGTGATAACCGGCACTGGTTCCGATGGCAAAGCGTTGTCGATTAATAATAGTGGTTTCCGTAAGGGGCTGGTTATCGGTGGTGGTCCCGACAGTAAAGGCTGCATTCCTCTGACTGATAATTTCCTCCTGATCCTCATAACGATAACTGGTAAACATCCTGAGGGTCAAATCCTTCAGGATTTCATATTGATAATCGATCCGCGCCTGCGAAAATTTCAGTAGTCCGTTGTCATTCGTGCCGGTGAAGTTCTGCCAATCATATCCGTGGGTTGCCGTTACCTCGAAAGTGCTGTGTTCCAAGGTGTACTTGAGACCGGCATTGGCATTATAGCCCCAATTCCCGGTCTTTCCCTCGGTTACCTGATAAGATGGGCCACCGCCTAAAGTAATCTGAAAATCTTTGGAAACTTCCCATCGCCAACCGGCAGTCACATCATGCAGAAAAGAACTGTCTCGATTGACTTGATCATAATCGATGCCCAAATAACTGTAGGTTAAACTGAGGGGATGATGGTCAATGAGACTTGACTCAAGCATCGTTGAGGCCCTGTATTCACTCAGATCCTGGTCGATATTCTCGCCGGTTGTCGCCTTTTCCGCCGCGACGGTATCATACAAACCCCTCACATATTTTGCGGTAGCCGTCAGTTTCCAGATGGAATCAAAACGATGGACGACAGATAAGGAAGCCTCATGACGATCATAATTCTGGAAACCGGAACCGGCTTTAACATCAATATTATCCAAGAGGTCGTAGGTATAACCTAAAGTGAAAAGGCTATCCTCCCAATACCTATACTCGGAAACAAAACCCAAATCGTTCGTCCTATATTTCCGACGACCGGTATTATCGGAAAGCTGCACCGAACTGTTGGCTTTGGTTGCACTCTGGTCGAGGGCCGCATCGGTCAAAAGATATTTTTCCGAAAGCTTGAGTTGCCAGTTGCGGGTAAGAAATCGATTAAACTTCGCCGACAGATCATGATCGACATCATGATCGTAGGTTTCATAATCATAATGAAAACTCGGCGAGTAGTGAAACGACACTTCATCCCGGGCGGTAACACTGGAGATGTCTATGAGAGGTGCAACGCGAAAACGATCATATTCATCATTCTGCAGGGCGGTAAGATCCTCGGTTGTCGTCACCACTCCCGTGCCGCTTGCCGCATTAAGGTTCTTATTTTTATCGTACTGGCGATCATATCGTTCATAACCGACGCTCACGCCACCATCCACTTTGTAATCCCTCGCGGCAACAGTTGGTGCCCACCCAAGAAGAGCAACGGCAAGAAAGGACGGCAGAACCGCACCGGCACATCCGGTACATCTCTTCTTTGATAGGGCCTTCCGCATGCTCATCCGTTAATTGACGATAACGATATCACCGGCCTCGATGAATACGTTTTTCTCCAGATCGGTACCATCGAGAAAATCTCCGTAATCAAATAACAACGTGTTTCCTTTGAAGAGTTTTTTGTCTTTTTTCGGTTCCTTGCGCACCAGCGTTATTTTTGACTTCGACCACTCGGTAAAACCGCCACAACGGGCAACGGTCTGCACGATATTGATGGGATAATCCAGATAATACACGCCGGGTTTAGCGACCTTGCCCATGACGGTGTACCGCTGGCTGTTGCTTTGCACCAGTACCACGGTAATATTGGGATTATCAAACACGGAGGCATACAGCACCTTCAGGTAATCGGCCAACTGTGTCAAGGTGAAGCCGACGGCTTCCACATCGCCGATATGCTTGAGAGAAATGCGCCCATCAATCCGTACCTGCACCCCTGTTCCACTCGCTCTCAGGCTGTCTTCCGTTTGCGGCCCCCTGCTGCTTGAAGCGGTGGTGGAGGAGGAAGGAAGAATGGCCGACATATCACCTTCACCGTAAACCTGAACGCTTAAGAGATCTCCATGGCCGATTACATACTGCTCCTCAGAGGGTACAGCTGCCATCGATTTTCCCAGGACCTTTTCACGGGCAGAGTCCCGCAATTCGCTGGTAATCGGGACATCGGCAGTCGATTGAGCCGCCCAAACGTTCTCTCCGAATAATAAAACGAATAATGCTAACAGATAAAAGTTGCGCAATTTTGCCATAATACCCCCGCTGAATCCGGAATTAACTCATTTTTTACCCTTGCAATTTTTTTGAAGTTAAGCATATCTTTTCTTATTTGTCACTCATTTGCCCGGAAATTAAGATTTTTTTCTCCGTTTTCAACCTGGGATCAATGAGCCTGACCCCCTTGAGAAAAGACAAATTTCCATAGGAAAACTTGGCAATTTTATATAGACTGTTCACATCGACCTTAACAATCAAACACCCGATTTCCGTCCTTCAGCGAAGGAAGGTATTTTCTTGAAAACGTTCTCATTCCATCCATTTCACCAGGGTCTTTCCCATGACTTTAAAGCATCTCTCCACCCTTGTATTTCTTGTTATCTTTTTCTGTACTCTCCCGGCTTGTTCAGATACCAACGAAAAAAAGGCAAAGCATTACCAACGAGCGCTCGAATATATTAAAAATTCCGATGACAAAGCCGCAATCCTTGAGCTGAAAAATGCCATCCAGCTCGATGCCAAGTTCGCCGACGCCAGATACCAATTGGGATTGCTTTATCTGAAAGCCGGTGATCCCAAGGCAGCTTTCGGGGAATTACAACGCACCGCAAGCCTCGACCCCAATAATCTCGATGCCGGGGTTAAGGTGGCCGAATTCCATCTCCTTTCACGTAACAAAGAGGAGAGTAGAAAATATGCGGAACAGGTACTCGCTGTAAATCCGAATTACCAGGACGGACTGGCCCTTCTCGCCAATCTGGAATTAATCGACGGTAATTTTCCGAAGGCAGAGGAAACAATCGACAAGGCTCTCCAGCAAGCCCCGGAAAATGATGTGTTCTATAACATCAAGGGCAGAATACTGGCTGCCCAAAATAAATGGGAGGAAAGTGAGAAACAGTTTCAAAAGGCTATTGAACTGAAACCGGACTATTTCCCCAATTACCGCACTCTCCTTATGTTCTATGAACAACGAAAAGATGAACGGGCCTTGCAGACCCTGTTGACGACAATGCTGCAGAAATTTCCGGAGAATCCGCAATTGCAGCTTATGTTGGCCGGCTTGTATCAAAAAAAAGGTGAATTGGAGAAGGCGGAACACGCTCTCTTGCAGGCCATTGCAATGCAGAAAGACTCTTCATCCTTTCGGTTGACATTGGCTGATTTTTATAAAAACCATCAAATGTACAATAAAGCTGAAGAGTCACTCAAAGCAGCAGTCACCGAT
Organism: uncultured delta proteobacterium; assembly: GCA_903875445.1. GTDB lineage: Bacteria > Desulfobacterota > Desulfobulbia > Desulfobulbales > Desulfocapsaceae > Desulforhopalus_A. The sequence continues at coordinate 62,222 of CAIQWD010000072.1, forward strand.
TTCCCCAAAGACCTGCAACTCCAGGTAGCCCTCGCCGAACTGCAGTTCGATCTGCAAAAATTACCCGAGGCCCGTGCCATTATGGAATCTATTTTGGCATCCAATCCGGCTCATGGCGGGGCTAACTTGATTAAGGCCCGGTTTCTTATCAGAGAAGGCAAAAACGATGAGGCGATCCAGATTATCACCCCGCTTACCAGCGATTATCCCAAATGGGCCGATCCCTTTTATTATTCAGCGCTGGCTCACCTGCGGATCGGAAAAATAGAACTGGCGCAAAAATCGATTGAACTGGCCATGCAGAACAATCCGGCAAATGATCGCTACCATGCTCTTGCGGCCCAGATCCATCTGCTACGCGGGAGCGGCAGCGATGCCGAAAAAGAGGCCGGTATGGCTCTCAGTATCAACCCCCGCAATTTCATTGCCTTAAAGATCCTTGTCCAGTCCATGGTTCAGGAAAAAGCCTATGAAAAAGCGGTGAAGATAATCGAGTCCCTCGACAAAAAGTTGCTTGCCGAAGACCCCGAACTTCTCGGTACTGCAGGAATGGCTTATCTGGGGTTGAATAACACTGAAAAAGCCAAACAAACCTTCACGACTCTATTGACCCTAGCTCCTGACAACTCAAAGGCCTTGAGTCTTCTCACTGCCCTGACGGCCGGCAAGGACCTCGACAAGGCCATTGCCTTCGTTAAAAACCATATTGCCGCCCACCCCGATGGTGGCCATTATCTTCTCCTGGGTGATCTTTATGTTAATAAAAAACAATTCGATGAAGCGCTGCAGGCATACGAAAAGGCCCAAGAATTACGACCGGAAGATCCGCAAGGCTATATTCTTCGTGCCAATCTTTTAAATATCATGGGGAAAACCGATGCAACCATCGCCCAGTATAACGAACTTCTCAAAACCCAGCCGAACTCCATTGCCGGTCTCATGGGTTTGGCAACTGCCTATGAAAGCATCAACCGTTTTGCCGAGGCCAAGGCAAAATACCAACGAGTCCTGGAACTCCAGCCGAACCTTCCGGCAGCTTCCAATAATCTTGCCTGGCTGATCGCTTCAGAGGAAAACGGCGATCTTGGCGAAGCCCTTCGCCTGGCTATGCAGGCCAAACAGGCGCTACCCGACCAAGCGAATATAACCGACACCCTTGGCTGGGTGCACTATAAACGGAACTCTTATCCCTTGGCCATATCCCAATTCAAACAAGCGCTCGAGCATCGCCCGGAGGATCCAACTATCCGCTACCATCTCGCCCTCGCCCAATTCGCTAACGGCGAGAAAGAAGAGGCTATTGCTTTGTTGGAAAAGGTGCTTGGCGACGAAGGCAGGTTTAAGGAAAGGACGGAGGCCACAACGACGCTCCAGAGTTGGAAAAAGTAACGGATGGGAATGGTCGCTGAGGTGCCAGCGACCGAGCGCCACCCCTCTGCTAACGCAATTTACGAACTGCCCCGTTTTAATTGGCGGGGCAGTTCGTACACCTACTTACCCAAACAAAACTCGGCGAAGATGACATCAAGTATGTCTTCGGTAGTGGTTTCCCCAACTATTTCCGCCAGACGATCGAGACACTCCTGGAGATCGACGGCGATAAGGTCATTGGTAAGCCCGGAATTCAGGGATTCGAAAACCCGTTCGCACGCCTGGTGCGCTGCCAACAGGGCCTGCTTATGTCGCACATTGGGGGCGCAGCCGCCTTCTTCCCACTGATCGCTCCCCGAGGTGACAGCTCTAAACAAAGCCTGTTTCAGCTCGTCAATGCCCAGTTGACTTTTTGCGGAAATCGCAAGACATCCACCAAGACCGTTGAGTAACGAGAGGTCCGGACGATTCTCTCCGCAGATATCGATCTTGTTGATCACCGGCAAAAGAGGCTTATGGCGGACCTGCTGATAAAGCCGTTGATCACCTTCGGACACCTCTCTTGATCCGTCGATGAGAAAGACAACCAAATCGGCCTTATTGATAAGTTCCCTTGCCCTTTGGATACCAAGTTCCTCAACTTCCCCAGCATTTTCACGGATACCCGCGGTATCGATAATCCTGACCGGCACACCGAAGATATCGATAATTTCTTCGATCGAATCCCTGGTGGTGCCGGGGATAGCGGTAACCAACGCCCGTTCCTCCTGGAGGATGGCATTGAGAAGGCTTGACTTACCGACGTTTGGCAGACCGGCGATAACAATGGCAACACCATCTCGATAGAGTTTGCCGCGATCGGCATTGCCGAGGAGATTTTTAATCGGGACAGCAACCTCAAGCGCCAACTGTTCGATGAGGTGCCGATGATCGACAATCTCCACATCCTCGTCAGGAAAATCGATCGCCACCTCAACCAGAGCACGCATGTGAATGAGGCTTTGACGAATCGGTTCAATTTTCCGGTATAAGGCACCGGACAATTGTTCCTGAGCCAAGTCGACACCTTTTCTGGTCTTGGCAGATAAGATATCGATGACCGCCTCGGCCCGGGTCAAGTCAATACGACCGTTGAGAAATGCCCGCCTGGTGAATTCGCCGGGGGAGGCAAGAACTGCGCCGCTTGCCAGAATGAGTTCGAGGACATTTTGCAGCACGAGAAAGCTGCCGTGGCAGTGAATTTCCACGACATCTTCCCTGGTATAGGTATGGGGAGCGGCCATATACACGGCCAGCACCTCATCAAGGATTTTACCCCCCTTCGGCTGGCAAATATGACCGTAGTACAGACGATGACTGGCAAAGGAGCAGGTCGTATCCTTCGGGCGAAAGAGTCTTGCAAGGATTGGGAGGGCCAGTTTGCCGCTTATCCGAATTATGCCGATGCCGCCGGCACCGACTGGTGTGGAGATGGCGGCAATGGTTGCATCACTGTATGGAAGATTCACTTGCATACCTCATGTGACGGGTGGGCAAAGTCTCCTTGGGTGGAATTGCAACTCAACAATCAGGATTCACGGTTATTCTTTGGACCGTTTTTTCCCTGCCGGCCCTTGCTCTGGGGACGTTTACGCCCCCCACCCGGGCGGTTGCCTTTACCGGGTTTATAGATGAGGATTTTTTTGAACAGACCATCTCCGACCGAACGGCTGCGAATTTCCTTATCCTCTTGAAAAAACATATGAATAACTCTGCGCTCCGAGGGATTAAGGCCCGGTAAAACCTGGGTCTTGCCATCTTCCTTGACGAGAGCGGCCAGCTCGGCGGCCTTAAGCTTCAGTTCCTCCAGCCTTTTTTCCCGGAAGGCTCCGACATTGATGGAAATTCTCAGCCGTTCCTGAACCTTGCGGCTGACGATTTTGCGGAGGATATACTGCAGGCTATCCAAGACCTTCCCTTCCGGTCCGGCAAGATTTTCTTCGAATTCGCCGCGCAGGGTGCAGGAAATCGCCAATCCCGTCGTTTCCACCTGAAGAGTTGAAGGAAATCCCATGAGTGCAACTATACGGAGCAACTCCTCCTTGACAATCTCAACACTCTCGGGACTTGCATCACTTTCCTGTTCAGCTTCGGTCGGAAGCTCCTCCTCTTCGTCATCTTCCTCTTCGCGCGCTGTTTCAGCGGGAGCGATCTCGGGTAACTCGAACTCCGTTACATGTTGTTCTTCTTGTATTTCCGCTCCGGGAGAAGAATCAAGCTCGAATACCTCCGCCACTTCTTCGGCCACCGGTTTGAGCTGAACTCGAATATGTGCCTTTTTGCGAATCAGGCCAAAGATTCCGGTGGAACCGGTCTCCATAACCGCAATATCAAGATTTTCTTGCGGAACACCAAGGGCCTCACATGCCTTCTTGATCGCTTCAGCGACGTCTTTGCCGTAAAAATCGTTTTTGTCTAAAGACATTTATTTACCTTCTTCAAAAATATCTCAATACTTTTCCTGCAGTTTCATCCGCGAATCATGATTGCTTCACATCAAGCGACGGCTTCCGCTTTCTTGGTATCCCGATTGATGATCACCTGCTGCAGGATGGACAGGAGGTTATTGACAAACCAATAGAGAACAAGCCCCGAGGCAAAGTTAAGAAACATGAATGTGAAAATCACCGGCAAAAACATCATTATTTTTGCCTGCGTCGGGTCGGCTGTGCTGGGCGAGAGTTTTTGTTGGAAAAACATTGACGCGCCCATCAACAAAGTAAGTACCGGCAATCCACCGAGATACGGAATATCGAAGCCGAGCCATAAACGATCAGGAGCGGAAAGATCGGTTATCCACAACATGAACGGTGCATGGCGCAGTTCAATACCCATCAACAAAACTTTATAGAGTGCAAAAAACACGGGAATCTGCATCACCATCGGTAGACAACCGCCAAGAGGATTAACCTTGTAGGTCTTATAGAGATTCATCACCTCCTGGTTCATCTTGGTCGGATCATTCTTATACTTTTCCTTGATCTTGACCATCTTCGGCTGCAATTTCTGCATGTTTTTCATCGACTTCATGCCCTTTTGGGAGATCGGCCAGAAAACTCCCTTGAAGAGCACGGTGACCAAAATAATGGCCACACCATAATTATGGAGGTATTTGTAAAACCAATTGAGCAGCCAGAGTGTCGGTTTGGCAATAACATCGAACCAGCCGAAGTTAATGGATTTATCAAGGTTGTTCCCAAGTTCTTTGAGCATCGTCAGCTTTTTCGGACCGTAAAAGACATTATATTTATACTCTTTTTCCGTACCCGGCTGCAGGGTATCAAGACTTCCGGCAAAAATCATCTTGGTGAGATCATCATTGCCCTGCATAGTAAAAGAAACGCCTGAACCTTCGATCGGCAGCAGTCCGCTCAGGAAGTAATTACCCTCATAGCCCACCCAATCGATGGTTCCCTGCAGGGTCTTCGGCCCATCTTTGAATTCTTTCGAAGGCACTTCATGGAGTTCACCGTTGACATAAGCGGCCGGACCGGCAAACATGAACTTCTGCGCAGGGCTGTCAGCCCCGAGAAAATTCTTATCAACCAAATGCAGTTGCGGAAGCCCCTGAACGAGGGCGGATGAGGCGTTTTTTACTTTTATGCTCAGACCTATCAGATAACTGTTGTTGGTGAAGCTGTACACCCGCTCAACGGTCAAACCATTGGCTGCCTGGGCGGTCATCCGTAACTCACTTTTATTCAAATCGCCTGACAGCTTAAGGTTTTCCTTGTCACTATCGTAAAGCAGTTGCATCCCAACTATGCTGCCCCAGGAAAATTGGAGTGAAGTACCCTGGGTCGCATCTGTTTTGACCAGTTGCATCCCTTGTGAATCTTTGGCATGGGTCTCCTTGTACTCTTTCAGGATAAAACTTTTAATTCCGCCACCATCTTCCGACATGATTGCTGTATACAGGTCGGTTTCGATGGTTATTTCTTTTGGCTTCCGATCGTATGCCTGAACTGGGGGAGAAATAACCGGAGAAGTCACTACCGGTGCTGCTGTGGTCTGCGGCACAACTGCCGACTTAGTCGACACTCCAGTCTGCTGCTGAGCCGGCTGCTCGACAGTGGCGGGTTTATCAAATCCGACAAATAAATACTGATAACCAACAAGAATAACAAAAGAAATGATGATCGCTAAAAAGGCTCTATAGTTATCCATTATACCTACCGTGAATTATGTCAACACTAGGGGAGTTGTGTCAATTAACATGAAAATCCGGCGAATACCCCACTTACTGTACCGGATCATAGCCGCCTCGGGAAAAAGGATGGCAGCGGAGAATACGACGTATGCCGAGAAAACTCCCCCGAAGAGCACCATATTTTTCAATTGCCTGAATCGTATAAACAGAACACGTGGGGAAAAAGCGGCAACTTGGCGGCAGAAAGGGAGATAAGAAATACTTGTACCCTTTTACTAACCCTATAAACATTGTTTTGAGGAGGTCGCTTCTCATTATTTCATGCTTCCCGAGAACAACCAATGCGGCACGCAAGAGGAGCTATTGCCATGCGGATATCCTTAGGATGTGAAATGGAAAAATCAGGACGAACGGCAAAAACAATATCCACTCCAGCAGGATACTGTGCTCGCCATAGCCTGAATGACTCCCGGATTATTCGTTTCAGGCGATTTCTCTGCACCGCTCCACGAATATTTCGATGAACACTTATTCCCAACCTACTCAACCCTGTTGTATTCGGTCGGCAGATCAAGGTGAAACCATCACCGTGCAAACGCTTTCCCCGGCTATAGACCTGCTCAAATTCCCACCCTTTTCGCAAAAGGGCGCTTTTAGAGAGTCGATTGCCGGCCAAGGGTTAAGCCGAAAGCCTTTTGCGGCCCCTTGCTCTTCGAGCTTGCAATACCGCCCGGCCGCCTCGAGTGCTCATTCTTTCACGGAAACCGTGGGTGCGTTTACGCTTGAGAATACTTGGTTGAAATGTTCGCTTGCTCATTTGTTACTTCCTCATTGGTAATATCATGGTGAAACCATGCTTTTTTATGCTTCAACGATCGGAGAATGCTCTGCTTTGTCATGTGATAGACAGCCGCTCTCCAAACCAATTATTTCCCGCCTTGGCAAGATGGCCATCTGCGGAACGACAAATTACAAGAGAGGAATATTAACCATATATGGTGGACGGTGTCAAACATTTTTGTCCTCGCCTCCTGCCATATCTTGCGCTGGGACAGCAGCTGTGCTATGCTCCTGCCTGCAAAAGAAGGCTTTTTTAGTCCTCCTTGCATTCCTGTTTTTATATCTTTTGTGACTTGCATTCTCAACAAAGATTTTCCTTGTATGGCCGACACCAAAATTCAAACTTTTGCCGATATTGATTGGGCCTATCTTCGGGCCAAGGCTTTCGAAAAAAAAGCTTGGCGTAACAAGGGTCCAAAAGAATGGGATGCCAAGGCCAGCTCGTTTGCCGCGAGAAATAAAAGTGCGGCATACATCGACCTCTTCCTCGCCCTCCTGCCACTTGAAACCACCATGTCCGTACTCGATGTTGGCTCCGGACCCGGCACTCTGACCATCCCGATTGCCGGCAAAGTCGGCTCTGTAACCGCCATCGATTTTTCGGCAGGCATGCTTGAAGTGCTGAACGATCTTGCCGCAACAGAAAAAATCTCCAATATAAAAACCATCCAATGCGCCTGGGAGGATGATTGGCAGGCCAAGGGTCTCCGCCCCCACGACATTGCCATCGCCTCAAGGGCGATGGGTGTCGAGGATCTCGATGCCGCCCTTAAAAAGATTGATGCCTACGCCACAAGATATGTCTTTCTCAGTGATAGAATAGGCTCGACTCCCTTTGATGTTGCAGCCTTTGCCGCCCTTGGGCGGCCTTTTGCTGCTGGCCCGGACTATATTTATACCGTCAACATGTTGTATAGTTTGGGTATTCACCCGAATATTTCAGTGTTAACCCTCGACCGGGAGATCACTTTCGCCTCCATGGAGGAGGCCACCAAATCATATAGCTGGATGTTTAACGATATTACTGCCGATGAAACAGTTGCTCTGGAAAACTATCTGCGAAAGCAAATCGTCAAAAAAGAAGGCGACCAATTGACCTTGCGCCGTGAGGCTCCACCCCGTTGGGCGGTGATCTGGTGGCAAAAATAATTTTTCTAAAAGACTAAAACCTCCGCTCAGCCCCTGACAAATAAACGATGACTGAAGAATACGATATAGTGGTAATCGGTGCCGGCCATGCCGGTTGCGAAGCAGCATTGGCAGCTGCCAGAATGGGTTGCAAAACCCTGCTCACGGTAATTAATGCCGATACCATCGGGGCCATGTCGTGCAATCCCGCCATCGGCGGCCTGGCCAAGGGACATCTGGTGCGGGAAATTGATGCCCTTGGCGGTGAAATGGCCCGAAATATCGATGCCACCTCCATCCAGTTTCGTCGATTGAATACCAGCAAAGGCCCGGCGGTACGGTCTTCCCGCGCCCAGGCAGACCGCTTGTTGTACCGGCTACGCATGAAATCGGTGGTGGAAAACCAGGAGAACCTGACCGTCAAGCAAACGGTGGTCGATGGCCTTCTCGTCCAGGATGGCCAAATTGCCGGAATCCTAACCTCCCTCGACGAGGAGATCCGTACCAAGGCGGTGGTGGTGGCCACCGGGACCTTCCTCAACGGCCTTGTCCATATCGGACTGAAGAACTTTCCAGCCGGGCGGCTGGGTGACGCGCCCGCAAAACGACTGTCCACCTGGTTCAAAGACAACGGTTTTGCCGTCGGTCGCATGAAGACCGGAACAGTCCCTCGACTGGCCGCACATTCAATCGACTACAGTGACCTTGAGATCCAGCACAGTGACTATCCTCCGGCACATTTTTCATATGCCGCAAAAGGTGGCTACACCCTGCCGCAACTCCCTTGCCACATCACCTATACCAATGAAAACACGCACGCGATAATCCGCGCGGGCATCGACAAATCGCCGATGTATGCCGGGATTATCAAAGGGATTGGGGCGAGATACTGTCCTTCGGTCGAGGACAAGGTCATGCGCTTTCCGGAAAAGGATCGGCATCAGATTTTTCTCGAACCGGAAGGACTCGACACCGTCGAGGTCTACCCCAATGGTTTGCCGACCAGCCTGCCGCTTGCTACCCAGACTGCCATGATCCATTCGATCAAGGGCCTGGAGAAAGCGCAGATCATCAGACCCGGCTATGCAATTGAATATGACTATATCGATCCGCTGGGCCTGCACCCGTCTCTTGAAACCAAACAGGTTCGCGGCCTGTTCCTGGCCGGCCAGATCAACGGCACCTCGGGCTATGAAGAAGCCGCCGCCCAGGGACTCATCGCCGGTATCAACGCGGTTCGTTTCTGCCGGAACCTGGAGCCGCTGATCCTTGATCGTTCCCAGGCCTATATCGGTGTGCTTATCGACGATCTGGTGACCTGCGGAACCAAGGAACCGTATCGACTCTTCACCTCCCGGGCCGAATATCGACTGCTTCTTCGTGAAGACAATGCCGATACCCGATTGACTGCAATCGGATACGACATCGGCCTAGTCAAAGAATCGGTTTATCGACAATTCTTAGTTAAACAACAGGCAGTACAGGCCGGAAAAGATGCACTTGAGGCAATCACCGTAAAACCTGCCCCGGCGATAAATGCGGCGCTGACAGCTCTCAACAGCAGCAGCATCAAACAAAAGTGTTCTCTTGCCGACCTGCTGCGACGTCCGGAGCTGTCTATCGACTCGTTTACGTCACTGCCGATCGAAGCCGAAGAGCAACGGATTCTTACCGAAATTGTTGCCGGCGGGGTTAAAGAAGAAATCGAACTGCAGATAAAATTCAAAGGATATCTTGATCGGCAGGATGAACAAGTGATCCGTTTCAAAAAAATGGAATCGCTTGTTCTGCCCAAGAATATAGATTATCGTTCCCTGTCCGGCTTGTCCAATGAGGTGGTCGAGAAACTGACCAGGATTCAGCCGGTGTCCCTCGGTCAGGCTTCGAGAATTTCCGGAATCACTCCTGCTGCGATCTCGGTGCTGCAGGTTCACTTGAAAAAATTGGCTAAGCAATCATAGCGACTCGCTCCTCAATACTATGACATTCCTCACTTTTCCCCAGATCGATCCGATACTTTTCAGTCTTGGTCCACTGCATATCCGTTGGTACGGGCTGATGTATGTTCTCGGTTTTCTTGCCAGCTATTATCTGGTGCAAAAACAGATACGAGAGCAGAATTTCCACAGGCTCGAAGAGCAGTTTGAAAACCTTAATATGGTCCTCATTATCGCCGTTGTTATCGGCGGTCGGCTGGGCTATGTCCTGTTCTATAATTTCTCATACTATCTTGCCCATCCGCTGGAAATTCCGGCCACCTGGAGCGGCGGCATGTCATTCCACGGGGCCTGTCTTGCGCTTGTTATTGGCGGATGGCTGTTTTGTCGGAAAAAGCAGGTTGATTTCTGGCAGGCAGCCGATCTTTACACTGCAACCATCCCAATCGGCATTGGACTTGGCAGGATCGGTAATTTCATCAACGGGGAACTCTTTGGCCGCGCCACCAGCCTACCATGGGGGATGGTATTTCCGGACGGTGGTCCATTGCCGCGCCATCCATCTCAACTCTACGAAGCCTTGTTGGAGGGCCTCCTGCTCTTCGTCCTTCTCTGGATCATGCGCCGCAGACCTTGGCAGCACGCCAAATACTGGCCTCACGGCAGCATCTTCGCACTGTTTCTTTTTGCCTATGGATGTATGCGAATCTTTGTTGAAAATTTCCGCGAGCCGGACCCGCAACTAGGTTATTTCTTTGGCCTCTTTACCATGGGACAGTTTCTCAGTGGAGCCATGGTAATCAGCGGTTTTCTGGTATGGAAGTTCCGTTTGCATTCCCACTCCGCCCGAAAATAGCGTCAAGAATCCCCGCAGTCGTTACATTGCCCAGAAAAAACCACCCCGAAGCCGTCAGCACTTTTGAATGGCTATTCCCAACAGGCCTCTCGAAAGCAAGAGTTCACTGCAGTTTAACCGAGAGCGTTTTTGCCGGTCTGAATTTCACCACATTGTGCGCAGGAATGATGATGCTTTGTCCGGTCACGGGGTTTCTCCCCTTTTGTGCCCCTCTTTCCACAACCCTAAAAGAACCAAAACCGGACAGGTTTACCTTCTCACCTTTCTCCATGGCGTTGGCCATGTGAATCAGTACTCTGTTCAATGCCTGTTCTGCCTGTACCTTTGTTATTCCGCCGACTCCTGCTATCGTTGCGACCAGTTCACCTTTGTTCATTTTGATCCGACCTTTTTTCCTTGTTGAGCGTCATGTTTTCCGATCCCGATAAACGGGGCTCTTCTCAGTACCCCTCTTGGGGAGCTTGCAAGTCTCTTCTCCAAAAATTCTTCGCAAAAACCATGCAAACAATTTTTCTCAAGAGACTCAAACTGCATGTATTACTAGCCGCTTCATTGGAAAAAACAATCGTCGGATATACCTTATTTTTTCTAGGTACTTTTACCCATATCTGTTCAAGAATAATAATTAGGTTAAATATCAAAGAGTAAACAACAGAGGATAGTGAGAGCAGTAAGGAAGCGTTACGAAATAGCTTGGAATTTTTTAGAATTTGGTTAGTGCTTCTTATGCGATTCGCTTTGGGTATTATAAAAAGTGGACAAAGCCTCAAATGCTAGACATGAACCCCAGCTCATTCTGAGGTGACAAAACCGTTACGGACAGCATAATTTACCATCTCGACGCTGTTTTTTCGGTTGAATTTGCGCAAGAGATTGGAACGATGATGATCAACCGTTCGCTGACTCAAATGGAGCTGTTCGGCCATTTGTTTGCTGGTAAGACCCTTGACAACCAGTTGTAAAATCTCCTTTTCTCGTCTGGTTAATTCCTGGAAAGGGCTCTTTTTTTCATTACGATACATGGATATGACATCATCGGCAAAATCTTCAGCCATAAAAGGTGATATATAGCTTCTCCCTGACAGAACTTTTTCAATCGCCACCAGGAGTTCATTGTCAGAGTCATCCTTCATCAGGTACCCGTCAGCCCCTGCCGACATTGCATTATAAAAGTACTGCTTATTGTTATGCATGGTAAGCATCAGTATCTTTATCCAGGGATACGTACTTTTCACCTTACCAATGGTTTCCATACCACCGATACCGGGCATGGCGATATCAAGGATGATAAGATCCGCCTCGGAAGTTTCGAGGAGATCTAGGAGTTCCTCGCCACTGCTCGCCTCTCCAACAACCTGTAAGGCTTCATTGGCTTTAATTATTCTTTTAATGCCATGGCGAATAAGGACATGATCGTCAGCAAGTACTATTCGAATTTCTTTTTTAGTCGGTATCATTTTGCCCTCTTAGTTGCAACCGTCAAACATTACTGATTCGAGTCGAAATGTCTTCCCTGGATCTGTGCAAACCGCAAGCATATTTTTGATAACCATAATTTATTATAAATTGCAATTTCCAGTGGATCACCCTGCGACAAATCACACGGATAGCATAAGCCCAACATGGTATTGTCTGGACGAACACGTTGCAAAAATTGCTGTTTGTCGATAGTATATCGGTGACATGAACCTCACCACTTACAAGCCTCTGCCCCTGCCTGTATCCTGGGAAGAATGTGCCGCCCGAGGCTGGACCGAACTTGACATCTTGCTCGTTACCGGAGATGCTTACGTCGACCATCCTTCTTACGGTGTGGCTCTTCTCGGACGTCTGCTTCTCAGTCATGGTTACCGAGTTGCCATCCTTTCCCAGCCTCGCTTTGATACTTCGGCAGACTTCAGCGTATTCCCTGTACCGTTACTCTTTTGCGGCATTACCGCCGGAAATCTTGACTCAATTGTCGCGAATTACAGCGGTAACGGCAAGGTTCGCGACATCGATGCCTACTCTCCGGGCGGCAATCCTTGGCGTGGCGAGATACAGAGCAAATCGCAACGACGACGCCCCGATCGTGCCAGCCTTCTCTATGCAAGCCTTGCCCGCTCGGTATTTCGTGGTATTCCCATCGTTCTCGGAGGAATAGAAGCCTCTCTTCGAAGGTTTGTCCACTATGATTACAAACAAGAAGGACTCAGGTCATCATTTCTGACCGATGCCAAGGCAGATATTCTCGTCTATGGCATGGGTGAAAAAGCAGTGCTTGACATCGCCGCAGAATGCCGCCGTAAAGCCCCACTCTCGCACATTGCCGGTACGTGCAGGCGACTTACCGATCGGGAGGTAGTTGCCTGCTATCCCGACTTCGAGGCCAAAAGCTGCAAAAAATTCCTCGTCCTTCCCTCCTGGGCAGAAATCGGCAGCCAGCCGGATCGCTTCCTCGACGCAGAGATAGAGCTTGACCGACATGCCCGGGCATATTCCCCGAGAATCATTCTGCAACGCCAGCAAACCCATTGGGTAGTGCAGCAGCCCGCCCCTCCGCCATTGACACCCGAGGAGCTTGATGCCCTGTACAGCTTGCCCTTTACGCGCCGCCCCCATCCTCTCGGGCCGGAGATTCCTGCATATCGGATGATCAGGGATTCGGTGACCATCGTCCGCGGCTGCTCCGGCAACTGCTCCTTTTGCGCCATCACCAGACACCAGGGGCCGGCAATCATCTCACGCAGCCAGAAATCGATTGTCGCAGAATGCCAAGGAATTGCCCAAATGAAAGATTTTGGTGGAACCATCACTGATCTCGGCGGACCAACGGTTAACCTGTATGGAACCAGCTGCGCTATTGGCTCGTGTAAAAAACGGGATTGTCTTTACCCGAAACTCTGCCCCAACCTCCGGATAAACGAAGAATCCTTTCTCTCCCTGCTCAAAGCGGTTTCAGACGTAGATGGCATAAAACACCTTTTTATCTCATCCGGGTTGCGGATGGAACTTCTCCTGCAAACCCCGCGCTTGCTGGAAACCATACTCAGGTCGCACACGCCCGGGGCGTTGAAAATAGCTCCGGAACACAGCGATGACGCTTTGCTTCGTCTCATGCACAAGGAACCCCACGCCCTTCTTCAAAATTTCGTCAAAAAATGCCGGGAGATAGGTGAAAAGATAGGAAAAAAAATTGAACTTAGCCCTTACATAATCATTTCCCATCCGGGCTCTACACCGGAGTTGGTCGAAAGATTAGGGAACGACTTGCAAAAGTTGGCACTGAAGGCGAGAAAATTTCAGGATTTCACTCCTACTCCGGGGACCCTCTCAACCGCCATGTATGTGACAGGGCTCAGACCGGACACCAAACAAGCAATCGTTGTTCCCCGCGGCCATAGAGACCGGCAGCAAGAACGCCGTATTTTGGAAGAACATATGCACCGGAAGGGTCCCGGCAGAAAGAATTTTCAGCATTGCAAAAAGAGATAACTCCGGCGATCGCCGGTCGATAGTATAACTCGACGCTATCGCTCCTTTTTGTTATAGTAACCCCCGTAATATGCGTAACTTTTATTGATGAGTCTCGAAGTGACGATATTGCTCTTGTAGCCGTTGAAGACCACTCCAATAATTTTCTGCTTGCCGATGTCTTCGATTGCTTGTTCGATCAGGACGCGGCCTGAGACCCCCTGTCGCACCACCAAAACTACACCATCAACCGCCTGGGCGAGAACCATCGATTCGGAGGCGACTCTCAGCGGCGGGCTGTCAAAAATTACGAATCTGTCCGGATAGCGAGAGGAAAGTTCCCCAACCAGTTCATGCATCCGTCCCGAGCCAAGCAGTTCGGCAGGATTTACAGGCGGGACGCCACTGGCCAGGATGGAGAGTTTTTCCATTGAAGTCTTGCGAATGAGGGTTGCAATTTCAATATTATTCTTGAGATAATCGGCCAGACCACGATTGCGAGACAGCCCGAAAAGACCTGCCAAGGTAGGAAGGCGGAGATCACAGTCCACCAGCAGACAATGTTGATCCACTCCTTGGGCGAGGGCAACTCCCAAATTGGCCGAAACAAAACTCTTGCCTTCCTTGGGGAGTATCGAGGTAACCATTATAGTTCTCGAATTCTGTCTGCCTTCATGGGGTATCAAGATTTTCGAGCGCAAAATACGAAAGGCTTCGGCCACCTCACCAGAGAAGTTTACCGATTGCACCAGCCTATCGTCCCACTTTCCGGACCCTTCTTGGGAAAGGGAATGATCTGCAACCGCGTCTGTTTGCGCTCTATGTTCCTGGTTGTTAATTCCTTGATCTCCATCGGTCGCGTATGAGGATTGGAGTTCCTGACCAATTTGCAAGGAAAATCCGGTCTTTTCCTGAGTACTTGAAAACTTTCCCATTGTATACTATCAACCAAAGTTGAAAAGTCTTTTAATATACTGATAAATCGGCTGTATCCAGCCTTTCTGATAAGCGTAAACAACTCCAGTTCCTTCAAGCAACAAAATACCTAACACACCCCAGATGATCCAACGTCGCCAGAATGTTTTTTCCGGTGCCAGATAAAAGGCACTCTTATCCCCAGGAATATATAACTGTTCAACACATTCGCGGATTAATTTGTCATCGACCTCAATTTTATCTCTTGAGAAGGCGGCTAGCAAGGCATTGTCGCAGATGATATTGATTTGCCTCGGATTGCCACCGGTTGCTGCATATATCAAGTGCAAGGCCTTTTCAGTGAACAGGGTGTTGTTTTGTGCCCCTGATCGATTCAACCTGAAAAGCACATATTGCAGAGAGTCTTCCTTGGAAAGCTGATTGAGGTGATAGCGGACCGCTATACGTTGACTGAGAGGAGAAAGTTGTTTCTCATTCAGTCGGCCTAAAAGTTCTGGTTGGCCGACCAAAAAGATGCTGAGAACATTTTTAACCTCCGCTGCCATATTGACCAGCAAGCGCATCTCTTCAAGCAGGTCCGTGGGCAAGGCGTGGGCTTCATCAATGATCAGCAGCACCTTTCTGTTGGTTTTCTTACACTCTTCCAAGAGCTTAGTGAAAAGGAAGAGAAATTTCGCTTTATTGCCATCAAAAAGAAGGCCGAGCTGCGCAGCAAAATAGTAGAAGAAATCATTAATTTCAAGGGTAGGATTGGAAATCACACAGAGATATCCGGGGTTTTCCAGGGTCTTCGAGAGCACATTAATAAGAGTTGTTTTCCCGGTTCCCACTCCTCCAGTAAACAGTAAAAACCCCTTATCTGACACAACGCCGTGCTTCAATACCGCTAAGGCCTCTTTATGCGTTTCCCCAAGAAAGAGAATATTGGAATCCGGTGTCAATTCAAATGGCTTTCGAAGCAGCCCAAAATGGTTTCTATACATATATTGATCTCTATACTAGATAATGATATTGCCTTTAATCCAAACAACTGCAAATAAAGCCGCAACCACAATGGCCATAGCAATAAGGAAAATCGCGGAACAGACCTGCCACCTCAGCCTTTTTGTCTGCTCGGATTTTGTTTCAAGAAACGGAATGGTCGTAATTAATGGAACCCCCAGCAGTGGCCCAATTGTCTCAGGGTCACGAAAAGTAGTGTCGAAAAAATCCAGCACTAGAGAAAGCCCCATGCCGGAACCGATTCCAATTGCTGTTACAATACCTATAATCATTGGGAAATTAGGTTTCACCGGTTTCTCGGGCATTCTGGCGGGATCTTCAATTTTAAACTGGCTGCCTTTCTGTCGCTTCTCAAGATTAAGCATCGATTTCGCTTCGAGATCCTGGGCCACGAGATAGTCATAATGTTTTTTCAGCTGGCTGTATTCTCTGGTCAGGGCAGCCCACTCCGCTTCCCTGACAGGAGCGGCACTGACCCACTCTTCATACTGAGCGATGACCTTTTTTTGCTGTTCCTTTTCTGCCTTGATAGCCTCAATGTTCAGCAAGAGGTTTTTTTTCTGTGTCTCCAACTGAAGAACTACAGTATCCACGCCGTTTCTAGCAAGTGCCAACCCGGTCCGCCCTCCACTGGAACCGACGGTCATCGTGTCATCCTTTTCCGCGGCACCTGCTTGTTGGTCCCGGGACACTTCGCTTTCAAGTTTATCAATTAGCGCCTTGACCCTCTTTACTTCAGGATGTTTTTCTGTATAGCGGCTCAGCAATTGCTCTAGAGTTTGCTTTGCTTTCGCCAAACGAACCTCTCTGCTCTGGGGAATTTCTTGGGCTGGAGTACGGGTACTGCTGTCAGTTTCTTCTTTTACGGCCAAGGTTGCTTCCAGAATCTTTTTCCTGTTGGTTATCTGATCTTGAATGAGGACACCGGTTCTTTCCAGGTCTTGAATACTGACCTGGCGGTCCTGATATTGTTTCTGCAAAGCTATCAATCTGGCGACATTCGATTCCCGTTGCTCAGGCATCTCATTGTAGTGCTTAAGCTTGTAATCACGCATGGAGTTTTCTTTGCGATCCATTGTCTCCTTAGCGGTTTCCAACTCATTACTGGTATAGGAGGATGTTTCGGTAGCTCTTTCCTCTCGATATTTCAGGTTTTCCTCAATAAATTTTGCAGCCAGGGCGTTGGTTACTTTCACCACTTTATCCGGACTCTGGTGGTTGAAGGTAATCTTAAAAATATCTCCCTGGCTGGAAGGTTCGATTTTAATAACCTTACGCATTCCCTCGACAACGTCCTCCATCGGCAATTTTTTGCGTGCTTCAGGATAAAGATTGAGATCAACAATGAGCTTTTCCAGGTTGGTGCGGCTGGTGACTATCTGGGTGAGAGTGCTGACGATATCGCGAATTCTTGAAGCCACATCAGCAGACATCTTGTTTGGACTGATTTTTTGCTGCTCATAGCTGAGCAGACTCGTTGCCTGATACACTTTAGGTGTAACAAGGTAAACCCCCAAACCAACGGGCAGGCTGAGCAGCAACATGGCGATGATAAATACCTTCCGCCTGAGGAGGAGATCGATATATTTATTTGCCAGCTGACGTTGTTTGGAATCCATGCAAGGGTATAAGAAAGTTATAAATGCGGTTTGCCGACAATTGATGAAAAATCAATTGAAATCCCAATATTGCTATTGCTCGTCTGCTTGAACAATAGAACATTTTATTATTTTTTTCAAATCATTACAAAGATCTTCTCGTTCGGGGCAAACATCCCTTAAGAAACACAAAAGAACATCTTTCAAAAATCTTCCGGAGCGAAAGAAACAGCCGAGGTTATGTTTGTACAGTTCCTGGCAAGCATGAAAAGACGATCGACACCCAGGGCAATGCCCGCCGCCTCCTGCAACTTTCCGAGATCTCGCAGAAAACGCTCCGGCATAACGACGTTACGGCCGCAATGGAGATGGATAGCAGTAATTTCTTCCTCAAACCGGCGGCGTTGTTCCAGCTCGTCGGTGAGTTCGGAGAAACCGTTCGCCAGCTCCACCCCTTTTATATACAGCTCAAACCGTTCTGCTATGGATGGTTGGGAAGTACTTTTCCGTGCCAGAGAAGCAAGTTGGTGAGGATAGTCATAGAGAAATACCGGAACATCGGTTCCCAAACGAGGTTCGACAAATTCACTGAGAATCTCATCAAAACTGCCCGTATCGAGAGCAGTTTTCAGAGGTATTGGGCTATATTGGGCGAAGGCATCGGCAACCGTCAGTTTCTGCCATCGTGCAGTCAAATCAATGCCGGCAAAGAGCGCTTTGTCATCCGAAGCGTAAGTGGAGGCGAGATAACTGTTCAATGTTGCATGGAGAAATCGTAAGAGCGCCTGGCAATCAGTCATCAATTGCGTGTAATCACAGCCTGTTCGATACCATTCCAGCAACTGAAATTCTTCTAGGTGGAGTCTGCCGAGTTCACCTTTACGAAAGCAGTGACTGAGCTGAAAAATCTTGTCGCAGCCCTGTGCCAGCAGCCTTTTCATGCACAACTCGGGAGATGTCTGGAGATACTGCCCCTCAGAGGCGATCGGAACTATGTTGCTTTCCGGAAGATAGACGGGTTGCCGTAGGGGCGTATCGACTTCAAGAAACCCCTGGTCGTAAAAGAAAGATCTGATACAACGAAAAAAGGCCGCACGCATGTGCAGCCCCTCAATGTTCAGCACTTATCTTACTCTTTAACCCGGGTGACATACTGCCCGGTTCGCGTATCGATCTGAATTTTATCCCCTTCTTCGACAAAGGGCGGTACCTGTAATTCATATCCGGTCTGAACGGTAATCGGTTTCGTGTCATTTCCGGAGGTATCACCCTTTGCCCATGGATCGGCCTTGGTAACGGTCAGATTCACAAAGGTTGGGATAGTGATATCAATGGGTTTACCGTCAAAAAAAAGCACCTCAACATCCATATTCTCGAGAAGGTAGTTGATGTTGTCGCCCATCTGATCTTTTGTCAGGCTGAGCTGTTCATAATTGTCGGTATCCATAAAGTGGAACTCTTCGCCCTGATTATAGAGAAACTGCATCTTTCTCTCGTCGAGTTCAGCTTTTTCAAACTTGTCGTTGGAACGATAGGTTTTGACGAGCTGATTACCGGAAATCATGTTTCTCATCTTACAGCGATAGAGGGCCTGTCCTTTACCGGGTTTAGAAAACTCAAAATCTGTTACAATATAAGGGCTCCCATCTATCTGAACCTTGAGACCTTTGCGTAAATCAGAGGCACTTAGCATCGTACTTCTCCATATTTTCTTAATCTATACCGTCATAACGGCAAAATACAATCCTCGATCACGTCAAACCGCTCGGCAGACAAGGAATCTGGGCTACTGAATGGGCTTTACTTGAGGTATTAAAAATCTTGTATTATACTTGTCTCTTGGCTTATTCTGCAAGTGCAAATACTCGTCTTTGCCTTTTAGGTGCTTGCATAAAATATGGACTGTTTTGTAGTATTTCGTTCCGGGCAGTTTATTTAACCCTTAGAAATTGTTTTGCTTTTAAGATATACTCATTCCCTTTTGCCATGAAAACCCTCTGGACACCTTGGCGTATGGAACATGTCCTCGGCAAGGCCCCGAAAACAAGCGGGTGCATTTTTGAGCCGGATGGCCATGCTTTTGCCGATAAAAAACAACTCCTCCTGTATCGTGACACCTTGGTCGTGGTCCTTCTCAACCGTTACCCTTACTGCAACGGCCATCTTCTTGTCGCCCCGATTCGCCACATCCCTTGCATAACCGAGCTTTCGCAACAGGAAAGTGCTGCAGTGATGGAAATGATCAAAAAAGCGACGGCGCTTTTAAGTAAACATCTTGCCCCCGATGGCTTTAATATCGGCTGCAATATCGGTATGATCGCCGGAGCAGGAATCGCCGACCACCTCCATTTTCATATTGTTCCACGCTGGAACGGTGATCACAATTTCATCACCGTGCTCGCCGACACCAGGACTATCCCCGAACATATCGAAATAACCTTTGACCGACTGGCCCCCGATTTTCTTTCTCTCAACAAATAGAACCGAACATGGATGCGATAACTAAAATCACCCCAATGCTGCAGCAGTATCTTGAAATCAAAGAGCAGCATGCAAATGCCATACTTTTCTACAGGATGGGGGATTTTTATGAGATGTTTTTTGATGATGCCATTACCGCCTCAAAAATTCTCGGCATCACCCTCACCTCAAGGAACAAGAAAAGCGATCAGGTTCAAGTTCCCATGTGCGGTGTTCCCTATCATGCTGCACAAACGTACTTGGCCAAACTCATCCATGCCGGACAGCGTGTAGCGATATGCGAACAGACTGAGGATCCAGCCGAAGCTAAAGGCATTGTAAAAAGGGAAGTTATCCGAATCGTTTCCCCGGGGGTCCTTTCCGATGATGAATTGCTTGACGGCAAGAGCAACAATTATCTCTGTTCTCTTGTCGGCAACGAAGTTGCAAACTGCCATTCCTATGGCATCAGCTTTCTCGATGTCAGCACCGGAGAATTTTTAGTCGGGGAATTTCCGGCTCAACCGGAAAATGCCGACAATATCTTCGATCAAATAACCAGACTTACCCCCTCCGAATTACTCGTTTCGGCAAGTGAAATGGTAAGTCTTGGTCCTTTTCTTCAGCAACTGCGTCTCCTTCTTCCTGAGATCTGTATTACCGAGAGAAAGAGTTCCATCTATCAACAGGAAGCTTCTCTTGACCTGCTGCACAACCACTTCCAGGTGCTTACCCTTGATGGTTTTGGTTGTGGACATTTCACTTCAGGGATACTCGCAGCCGGCGCCCTTCTTGAATACATAGGTGAAACGCAAAAATCGGCGATCCACCATATTGAAAAGCTGGCGCCCCTCGATATTAGTTCCATCCTCCATATCGACGACTCATCCCGTCGTAACCTCGAACTCATCCAAACTCTTGCGGGAGGACATCGGCAGGGTTCTTTGCTTTCCGTTCTCGATCATACCTGTACCCCCATGGGAGCCCGCTTATTAAAACATAATTTACTTTTTCCTCTCCAGCAAATTGACCGTATTATCGACCGACTAGACGCCGTCACCTGCTTTTTCAAGAACAGTTCCTTACGCAAAGAATTACGAGCCCTGCTTGATAACGTGTATGACCTTGAGCGGCTGAACAGCAGGATGATTCTCGGTTCCGGTAATGGTCGGGATATGCTGGCAATGAAAAATTCTCTCGCCTGCCTGCCGGCACTCCTTGACCTCCTGAGCAATTGTGATACCACTCGGCTCATCGCGATACGCCGGCAACTTGACTGTTTAACCGATTTACACATGTTGCTGGAAACAGCCATAAATACTGAAGCTCCGGTCAGTCTCCGAGAAGGGTATCTCATCAAACAAGGTTACAACGACGAATTAGATCAGCTTGTTGTTTTGTTGCGGGATCAGAAAAAATTGATACTCGATCTGGAAAACAGGGAAAGGGAAGCCTCCGGAATCGGCAAACTGAAAATCGGCTATAATAGGGTTTTTGGCTACTTCATTGAGGTAAGCAAGATCCACGAAGCCAAAGTTCCGAACCACTATATCCGCAAACAAACCCTGGTCAATGCCGAGCGTTTTATTACCCCGGAATTAAAAGATTTTGAAGACCGGGTTCTTGGTGCGGAAGACCGGCGAATCGAGTTGGAATACCAACTTTTTGTTGCCATTCGTTTGCGACTTTCGGAAAACTCCAGCCGCATTCAGAAAACCGCCCGCTTTCTCGCCCAGCTCGATTTTCTTTCCACCGCTGCCGAGATTGCATATAAGTATAACTATCGTCGTCCGGAAATTCATGATGGCGATGAAATCCGCATTATTGAAGGGCGACATCCGGTTATTGAAAGGACGCTGCCGTCCGGCAAATTTGTCCCAAACGATGTCCACCTCGATCAGAAAACCGATGAGATGCTCATCATTACCGGCCCCAATATGGCAGGGAAATCGACCGTCCTTCGGCAAACAGCCCTGATTGTTCTCATGGCCCAGATGGGTTGCTATGTCCCGGCAGAAAGTGCCAGCATCGGTATTGTCGATCGGATTTTCACCCGTGTTGGCGCTATGGATAATCTCCGTCGTGGCCAATCGACATTTATGGTTGAAATGAGCGAAACAGCCAACATCTTAAATAATGCTACCGACAGGAGTCTTGTCATTCTCGACGAAATCGGTAGAGGCACCTCAACCTTCGACGGTCTTTCGATCGCCTGGGCAGTAGCTGAAGACCTTGTCGAAAAAAACCACAAAGGGGTCAAGACCCTCTTTGCCACTCACTATCATGAACTCACCGAATTGGCTAAATCCAAGCCGCGAGTTCAGAATTATTCTATCGCCGTTCGTGAATGGCAGGGCAATATCATCTTCCTCCATAAACTCGTGAAAGGAGGAACAAGCAGAAGTTATGGTATTCAGGTTGCAGGTCTCGCAGGTGTTCCAGGGAGCGTTGTTAAAAGAGCCAAGGAAATTCTCAAAGATATCGAACTTGGAAACTTTCAGCAATCAGCCGGTGCCTCACAGCCAATGAGAAAGAAGAATACGACCCAAAAATGTCCTGATCAGCTTTCACTCTTTTCCCCTCCCGCAGATCCTATCAGAGAATATCTGAAGAAGATGAACCTTGATGAATGTTCTCCCTTAGATGCCTTGACCTGCCTCTATGCCATGAAAAAGATGTTAAATATAGACGGTTAATGCCCTTGCTGGGCTTTCTTTCAAGTATCTTTTTCAAACCTTACAGGTTCACATTTTCGTCTTAACCTGCCCCCGAGATAAGGCAAACATTTCCCTGCCATGAGGCATTTTTAGAAGTCACGCCCTGAGCCGCCTGGTTTTCCTCCTTAATTATTTTGCCATGTCCCTATGTTTCCTGTATAATGTTGCCTTGTATCAATTAATTGGTCTATTCTTCTTTGCTGATCCGTCATTTTTTCAGGAGCAAGATTCTATTATACGATGATTCGCACAGCCATCATTATTTCACTCATGCTTTTTACGACACTGCTGTGCATCCCGGCCAATAGCCAGACAGCCGAAGAAGATCGAGACAAACCACTTCCAGCAAGTCGGTTGTACGATGAGGCAAAATTCTACTACAATCAGCTGCAAACTAATTCAAAGATTTCAACATCCAGGGACAATTGGCTGAAAGGCACCAGAAATTTTCGCCGTATCTATCTTTCCAACCCTAAATCGGAAATTGCCCCTTCATGCCTTTTTATGCTCGGTCGCGTGTATGGTGAAATGTATGAGAGGTTTCAGAATGGTTTAGACCTTGATGAATCAATTACATATTACAAGGAAATTACTAAACTTTTTCCGCAACATCGACTTGCTGATGATGCTCTTTTGGCCCTCGCCCAACTTTTCCAAGACAAGAAGAACAATCCCCAGCAAGCTGCAGATTATCTGAGCGAGATCGTTACCAACTACCCTAATGGCGACATGCATACTGACGCCGAAAACATGCTTAAGGTTCTTTCCCTTGAACATGATATTGCCCTCCCAAAGATCATGATCTCGTCCTCGCGGGATAACAAACTGAACTATGTCTTGCCTGTTAAATATTGGTCCTCAGATAATTACACTCGTGTAGTAATAATGGCATCCGGCCCCGTAAACTATAAGGAAACTCTTCTTGAAGAAACCGAAAATACCCCGAGAAGACTCTATATAGATTTTAAGAAAAGCTATATAGATCCTCAATATCGTGCACCTGTACCAATAGAAGATGGCCTTCTAAAACGGATTCGTACCGGCCAGTTTTCACCCGATACGGTTCGTGTTGTTCTTGATATAGAGTCAATCGGCAATTACAAAATCTACAGTCTCCCCGATCCTTTTCGCGTAGTGATAGATGTACGAGGTGAAAAATTTGCCAAAGAATCACCAAAACCTATGAATGTCGCGACTACCGTCAGTGCCAGTACCACCAATGCCGCCACCCGACCTGAAAAAAAACCTGCAAAGCTCCCTGAAGTGGAATCTCCTGGCAATGTCGTCGTGTTACATGACAACAAAAAAGTGGCGGTAATCTCGAAACCTTCCTCAGAACCTGCTAAAATCGACGCAGTGCCGGAGGTCAAGCCTCTTTCCCTCGCACAACAGTTAGGACTTGGAGTTAAGAAGATCGTTCTTGATCCCGGGCATGGCGGCAAAGATCCCGGTGCCATGGCCTTTGGCTTGAAAGAAAAGGACATTGTCCTCGATGTTGCTAAAAAACTTGCTCCAATACTCAAAAAAGAACTTGGTTGCGAAGTTGTTCTTACGAGAAAGGACGATACCTTTATTTCCCTTGAAGAGCGTACTGCCCTTGCCAACACAAATAATGCTGATTTGTTTATCTCTCTCCATATCAACGCTCATCCTTCTGCAAAAGTGCGAGGTATGGAAACCTATTACCTGAATCTCACAACCAATGCCGAGGCTATGCGCGTTGCAGCTAGAGAAAATGCAACATCGACCCATCAAATGAGCGAACTTCAGGATATTCTTTCAGATATTATGAAAAATTCAAAGATCGATGAATCTTCTCGACTGGCACAACAGGTTCACAACTCGATTATAGCAGAGGCTGATAAGCGTGGTTTTTCTGATATCAAAAATCTTGGAGTAAAACAAGCGCCCTTCTATGTCTTGATAGGGGCTCAGATGCCTGCGATACTGATTGAGTTGGCATTTATCAGCAACGAAAAGGATATAGCTAATCTGAAAAACACTGCATTTGTTGAGATGCTCACCAGGGAGATTACTGAAGGTGTCCGAGTATATGTAAGTAATACCACCGCCCGTTTATGAAAAGAAAACGGGACCGGCTCTTAATAAAGAACCGATCCCGTTTTCTTTGTGATGCTCTCAGCTCACTCTCTAAGAGAGTGAGACTTTACACGGTCTAATCACCGCATGTTGGAAACTTTCAACCGAGCAAGAGCGCGCTGTAAGGCAACCTCCGCCCTCTTTCGATTGAAGTTTTCAGTTTGTTGAGCAGCTTGAACCAAACGCTTTTCCGCTCTTTCTTTTGCTTTAAGCGCCCTTTCTACATCAATTTCACTACCCTTTTCAGCACTCTCGACAAGGAAGGTAATCTTATTATTTGAGACTTCGCAGAAACCTCCACTAACCATGAGACTTTCTCTTTTTTTGCCATTCTCATAGGTAAGAGTACCAATTTTGATTGTCGACAGAAAGGGTGCATGATTTGCAAGCACACCGAAGTCACCACCAAATCCAGGTGCATTAACGATATCTACATCCTCGCTAACTTTAGCACCAGTTGGAGTTACGACTTCAAGTCTTATCTGTTGTCCCATCGAACTTTCCCCTTAAGCAGATTATTTAGCTGCGCCCTTGGATGTTGCATCCTTTTCAACAGCTTCATCTATGGAACCAACCATATAGAATGAGTTCTCATTGAGATCGTCATGCTTTCCTTCGAGTATCTCTTTGAAACCTTGAACTGTATCGGCAACTTTTACGAACTTGCCAGGCATACCTGTGAAAACTTCAGCAACGGTAAAAGGCTGAGAAAGAAATCTCTGCACTTTACGAGCTCTGGAAACCAGCTGCTGATCGTCTTCAGACAGCTCGTCCATGCCGAGAATCGCAATAATATCTTTAAGATCCCGATATTTTTGCAAAGTAACCTGAACCCCACGGGCTACCAAATAATGCTCCTTGCCGATAACGTTGGGATCAAGAATCCTTGAGGTAGAATCGAGAGGATCAACCGCTGGATAAATACCAAGCTCAGCAATCTGTCGAGAAAGAACAACCGTACCATCAAGATGCGCAAAGGTAGTTGCCGGGGCAGGATCGGTCAAGTCATCGGCAGGTACGTATACACATTGTACTGCGGTAATTGATCCCTTGTTCGTTGAAGTAATACGCTCTTGGAGGGCACCTAGGTCAGTAGCCAATGTTGGTTGATAACCAACGGCCGAAGGAATTCGACCAAGAAGGGCGGAAACTTCTGAACCGGCCTGCGTGAAACGGAAGATATTATCAATAAAGAGAAGAACGTCCTGACCTGCTTCATCACGAAAATACTCTGCAGCCGTCAGACCGGTAAGAGCAACGCGGGCACGAGCTCCCGGAGGTTCTGTCATCTGGCCATAGACAAGAGCCGCTTTCGGAAGAACGCCAGACACCTTCATCTCGTGATACAGATCGTTGCCTTCACGAGTACGTTCACCTACACCACAAAATACCGAAATACCGCCATGATGCATGGCGATATTATTAACCATCTCCATCATGATAACAGTCTTACCACAGCCGGCACCACCGAACAGTCCCATTTTGCCACCAAGTGGAAATGGTACAAGGAGATCAATTACCTTGATCCCGGTCGCCAGAACCCGCACCTCAGTATTCTGCTCAGTAAAGAGCGGCGCCTCGCGATGTATAGGCATGGTCTTATTAGAGGTGATCGGACCGAGTCCATCGACCGGCCTCCCAACAACATTCATGATCCTGCCAAGTGCACCATCACCAACAGGGATAGTGATCGGAAGGCCGCTGTCTTTAACCGCCATTCCGCGGACAAGACCATCGGTCTGATCCATAGCGATGCAGCGACATGCGTTGTCGCCAAGATGCTGGGCTACCTCGATTACCAGATTATCCTCTATATCATTAATGCCGGGATTAGTAACAAAACAGGCGTTAAGGATATTAGGGAGTTTGCCTGGCTCGAATTCAACGTCGACGACAGGACCGATTACCTGTGTGATTTTTCCTATTTTTTGTTCACTCATTGGGCCTTACCTCTCCTCAAAAGTCTTGGATTATCTTAGAGATAATAAATTATTTCAGGGCTTCCGCTCCGCCAACTATGTCCATTAATTCACTTGTTACCGCTGCCTGACGAGCCTTATTGTAAATGATGCTCAGGCTTTTCACCATATCCTTACATGCGTTCGTCGCGTTATCCATCGCTGTCATCCTGGCGGCGTGTTCGCTAGCCCCGACCTCGAGCATTGCATGATAAATGATGACATTGAGATACAGCGGTTGCAGGACATCCATGATTTCTTCGGTTGAAGGCTCGTAGATGTAATCTCCTGAAATCTTTTTCTCGGTTTCTTCAACGCTGACAGGTTGCACGGGAAGAAGATGCGAAAGTGCCGGGATCTGGGCTGCAACTGACTTGAAATGACCATAGAGGACTTCTACCTTGTCACTTGCACCACTTAAAAAGTGTGACGCAAGATCTGTTGCAATTTCCCTGGCATTATACATCTGGAAATTACCCATGGTATCGCGGTAGCTCTTTCTGACCAGGCCGGTTTTTTTAAGAAGCTGACTCCCTTTTTTGCCGACACAGACAAAACTCACCTTTTTCCCGGCACTCTCATACTCTGTCCGCATTTTTAAGGCAAGCTTGATGATATTGGCATTAAAGGAGCCGCAAAGCCCGCGATCGGAAGTTACAACCACAATCTCGACAGTTTTGACATCCCTGATTTCCATTAATGGAAATCCTGTGGTGTTCGCTCCGCCTGACAAATTGGACATTGTCACATTAAACTTGGCGGCATAAGGTCTAAATGCCTCCATTTTTTCCTGGGCCCCCCGCAATCTTGCGGCGGCAACCATGTTCATAGCCTTGGTGATCTGGGCAGTCTTCTTAACGCCCGCGATCTTCGTTTTTACTTCTTTTAGACTCGCCATATCTTGACCTATTTGTGATTAGTTAAGACCTTTTGACGCCTTGAAAGTATCACCAAAGCTGGTCAACACCTTGTTGAGTTTCTCCTTGATTGCATCTGTAAACACTTTTTCCTTGTCAAGATCAGAGAAAATGCTCGGTTCGTTTGACTCAATATAGCTATAGAGTTCCATCTCATAATCAGCCAAGGTGGCAACAGGCAGTTTATCGAGATAGCCATTGGAACCGGCGTAGAGTATTACCACCTGTTTTTCCATCGGCAGTGGTTGGTACTGAGGCTGTTTCAAGATCTCAACAAGTCGTTCCCCTCGTGTCAATTTGGCCTGAGTCCCCGCATCAAGATCAGAGCCGAATGCTGCGAACGCTGCAAGCTCACGATACTGCGCGAGATCAAGACGAAGGGTACCGGCAACCTGCTTCATAGCCTTAACTTGCGCGGCGCCGCCGACGCGTGAAACCGAAAGACCAACGTTAATGGCTGGGCGAACACCGGAGAAAAAGAGGTTCGGTTCAAGATATACTTGACCGTCAGTAATTGAGATAACGTTTGTCGGGATGAAGGCTGAAACATCGCCGGCCTGAGTTTCAATTATCGGCAGTGCGGTGAGAGAACCTGCCCCAAGTGCATCATTTACCTTAGAGGATCTCTCAAGCAAGCGTGAGTGGTTGAAGAAAATATCACCAGGATATGCTTCACGTCCCGGCGGGCGACGGAGCAGGAGAGAAAGTTCGCGGTAAGCAACGGCTTGTTTTGAAAGATCATCATAAATAATCAGGGCGTGTTGACCGTTGTCTCGGAAATATTCACCCATGGCACATCCGGAAAAAGGTGCGATATACTGCATTGGTGCAGGATCGGAGGCACAAGCTGAAACAACCGTGGTATATGCCATTGCCCCATGTTTTTTCAGCGCCTCAACAACCAGAGCGACCGTTGATTTTTTTTGCCCGACTGCAACATAGATGCAATGAATATCGGTATTTTTCTGAGCAATAATGGCATCGACACAGAGAGAGGTTTTGCCGATCTGCCGATCACCGATAACCAATTCACGCTGCCCTCTTCCGACCGGGGTCATGGCATCAACAGCCTTAGATCCGGTATAGCAGGGCTCATGGACACCTTTTCTTGCAATAACACCAGGAGCAAGCACCTCTATTTTTGAGGTGAGTTCAGATTTGATTGGGCCAAGACCATCGATAGGCTTACCAAGACCATCAACAACACGACCTTCCATAGCCGGTCCAACAGGAACCTCGGCAATTTTCCCAGTCCTCTTGACGATGTCACCCTCTTTAATGCCGGAAACATTACCAAGAACAGCACAACCAACGTTGTCCGCCTCCAGGTTCAGGGCAAGGCCCATGATGCCACCTGGAAACTCCAAAAGTTCCATGGCCATACAGTTCTGAACGCCATAGACACGGGCGATACCGTCGCCGACTGAGATTACGGTACCGGTCTCGTTAAGATCTATGCTGGTCTCGTACGCCCCAATCTGATCTTTGATAATCTGACTAATTTCTGCGGCTTTGATCTGCATCTATTCTCTCCCCTTAATGGAATCTTTTAAACCTGCAAGTTGTGTCTTTATGCTCCCGTCCAGAACTAAATCCCCGACTTTGGCGATAATGCCGCCAATAATGGAGGGATCCACACTGGTGGTGAGCGCAACCTTCTTGCCTGTTAACTTTTCTAAAACCTTTTGAACATTTGCCTTTAAATCGTCACTCAATTCAACCGCTGAAACAACATTGCCATGACTGATGTTCTTCGCCCCGTCAACCATTGCCTGGTATGCTTCGGCGATTTCAGGCAATAATGCAGCACGTTTTTTTCGAACCAAAAGATTCAAGAAGTTTCCGATGACAGTATCCACACCCATCGAGGCCACCATTCCCTGCATAACCTTTTCTTTGACATCGAGAGGATACAGCGGATTGGTGAGGGCATCGGCAACTTCAGGGTGCGAAGCATACAAAGCTGCTAAGCCCTGAAGAACTTCATTGTACTGATCGTATGTAGCCTGCTCCTGGCCTATGCTGAAAATTGCCTTGGCGTAACGTCGTGCGAGGATTGTCTGTTTCACTGTACTGCCCCCACTTTAGCTAAATAATTATCAATGATCTTCACTTGATCGTCCGCAGTGAGATTGTTTACAATGAGTTTTTCCGCCATCATAGCAGCCTGATCGGCAACCTCATTTTTCAAGGTTCTCCGAGCCTCTGTGAGTTCATTCTGAATGGCCATTTCGGCTGAGCGTTTAATATCATGGGCTGCTTGCTCGGCTTTCTCAATTATTTTGACTTTCTCGATTTCAGCCTGGGCAACAGCTCGATCAACTATTTTATCGATCTCCGATTCTACCGTTGCAAGCTTTGCCTGAAAGTCATTGTACGATTTTTCAGCGTCGGCTCGTTTCTGCTGCAGGTCTTCAATTTCATCCTTGATTTTCTTCTGACGTGCTACCAAACCTGCGCCGATAGGCTTTGCCCCGAATTTCACGAGAATTATCATAAGTGCAATAAAGTTGACGACCCTCCAGCCAAGATCCTTTACTTTTGCAGCCGACAAACTCGACGAAACATGCCCTGCACCATGTCCGCCATCGGAAACCGCAGCATGGTCGGCAGCAGAATCATGTCCGGCCTTTTCAGCGGCAAATACCGAGCCACTGAACATGGCGAGCAAGAGGGTTAAGGTAAGCAGACTTACAAGCCTGGTAATATGCTTCACTCCATTCATAGTTAGAGACTCCTCCCCAGAATTTTACTCGCCATGTCGGCTGCGAATCCATCCAAATTGGATCGCAAACTGGTTCTGGCGCTCTCGATTTGAGCTCTAAGGTCAGCAAGCTTTGCCTCCTTGGCTGTATCAGCTTCAGCCCGGATCGCGGCAAGCTTGGCATCACCTACGGCCTGTGCCTCAGCGCGAGCAGAATCCAAAGCAGCTTTTGCCTTGCCTGACGCCTTTGCCATTTTCGCATCTACCTCTTCCTGCCGCAGCTTGGCATTCTTCTCAAACTTCGAGATGTTCTCCTGCATGCCCTGCAGTTTTTCAGATCTCTCCTTGAGAATGTTCCTTATAGGTTTATAAAGAACACCATTGAGGAGAAACATGAGCACAACCATGTTAACAATCTGAATAAACAAAGTAATATCCGTCGTAATCATGTTAGTAGCTCCTGCTCAACTAAAATAAAACGAAAAAAACTAAACATTCATTTACGAAATGAATGATGACCGCATAGATATATCTAGAAAATAACGACTAAAACCGGCAAAATGTGACTGAACAGCCATTCACAATAGCAAAAAATTCTTACTGCAAATATATTACTCTGTCAACTAATTTATGTGTGCCGTCCGAGCCAGTCCTGTAATTGCAGCCCGAGTGTTCGAAAAGACGCCCAACTCGCTCAACAAGCACTTCTCAGCGCCCCTTACCCCCTTACGCCTTGAGGAGTTTCCTAACTACATCATGCACTGATTTAATGGCCTCACTCAATTTGTCCACCATAGGCCCGCCAGCCTGGGCCATATCCGCCCTTCCGCCACCTTTGCCACCTACCAGCGTTGCCACTTTATTGATAATATCCCCAGCTTTAATCTTTTGTGTCAGGTCAGTTGTGACAACAGCCAACAGAGCAACTTTACCGTTGATGCTGCCGCCCAGAACGGCAACCCCGGATCCGAGATTGTCGCGCACCCGATCCCCAACCTCGCGCAGGGTTTTCTGGCTATCGAGCTGTATTTCCGAGGCAATGACCTTAACTCCATCAATAGACACAGAGTTTTGCAACATCTCTTCAAGGTCAGTACTCGCCAATTGTCGCGACAGCTCGGCAACCTGCTTCTCCATTGTTTTCAGGTGATTCAGCAGCGTTTCAACTTTTGCGACGATCTCTCCGAAGTTGCCGGCATTCACGAGCGTGGCAATTTGCCGCTCCCTGCGGCCCTGTGATTGCATGAAAGCAAAGGCTGCCGGGCCGGCTAATGCTTCAATTCTCCGGACCCCCGATGCAATGCCGCTCTCCGAGAGTATTTTACAGATCCCGATTTCGCCGGAGGACTCGACATGGGTGCCGCCACAGAGTTCCTTGCTAAAATCCGCCATTGACACAACTCGGACGCTCTCTTCATATTTTTCCCCAAAAAGCGCCATGGCACCCTCCTTCAGAGCATCATCGCGCTTTAAGATTCTTGTTGTCACTGGTGCATTGAGCCATATTTGCTCATTCACCAGAAGTTCGATCCGTTCGAGCTGCTCTTCTGTGAGAGGCGAAAAATGTGTGAAATCAAAGCGCAATCGATGAGGTCCGACCATTGAACCGGCCTGCTTTACATGGTCACCGAGGAGATTTCTGAGGGCCGCATGCAGCATATGGGTGGCCGAGTGGTGCGCCGCAATCGCCCGACGTCTGTTCCTGTCAACAACCAATGACACCTCCGCTCCTTCCGGCAGCAGTCCTTCCGTAATCTCAATTGCATGAAGAGTGATTTTTCCTCCGGCAGCAGAGGTAGCGGTAACCTTGGCTCGACCTCCCTGCCAGCGGATCTCGCCGCAGTCGCCTGCTTGACCGCCGGCTTCTGCATAAAAAGGGGTCAAGTCCACATACAGTTGTCCGTTCTGTCCGGCAGCGAGACTGTTTACTCGCCTGCCCTCAACGTCCAATAAACCCACGACCCTGGTGGTGGCGGAGAGTTCCTGATAGCCGACGAACTGAGTCTTTTTCCCGGCTGCGGCGAGATCTTTTACACCCTCATCAAGGAGTTTTACCCCATCATCTTTACGCGACGAGCGCGACTTCCGACGCTGATTTTCCATCTCCACAAGAAAACCGGACTCATCGAAGCCAAAGCCTCTTTCCAGGGCGATGTCGCGAACAATATCAAAAGGAAAGCCAAAGGTATCATAGAGTTTAAAAATAAAACTGCCCGGGATGCGCTGCAAGTTCTCTCTCGTCATCCGAATAATCTCTTCGTCGAGCAAAGCAAGACCGTTTTCAAGGGTCTCACGGAAGCGCTCCTCTTCCTTGGCCACTACCTTTGCCAGGAGGGAAAGCGCAGCCCTTAGATGCGGATAGGCATCGGCCATTTCGTCCACCACGACATTACAAACTTCCTTGACAAATGGCTTGTCCAAACCGAGATGTTTGCCGTAACGCACTGCCCGTCGCATAATCCGCCGCAATACATAACCCGCGCCTTCATTGCTCGGCAGAACCCCATCGGCAACGAGAAAGGTAGTTGCCCTGGCATGGTCGGCAATAACCCGCATGGCGGTATCGTCCTGGCTGTTTTTTCCGTAGCTTTTTTCCGAGAGTGACTCCAGTTTGGCAATGACTGGAGTAAAGAGGTCAGACTCGTAATTATTGAACTTGCCCTGTAATACCGCGGCAACCCGCTCAAGGCCCATTCCGGTATCGATGCTCGGCTTCGGCAATCTGGTCAACGTGCCGTCCGGAGAACGGTTGAATTGCATGAAAACCAGATTCCACAATTCGAGGAAACGGTCGCAGTCGCAACCCAGAGCGCAGTCCGGTCGACCGCAGCCGGCTGCGGCACCTTGATCGATATGAATTTCCGAACAAGGTCCACATGGCCCGGTATCACCCATGGCCCAGAAATTATCTTTTTCGCCCATCCTGACAATGCGCCCTTTCGGCAGGTTCTCGATCTTATCCCAGAGTGCATAGGCCTCATCGTCATCCTCAAAGATGGAGACCCAAAGCTTGCCGGCCGGTATGCCGAGTTCAACGGTAAGAAAATTCCAGGCGAAACGAATGGCATCCGCCTTGAAATAATCGCCGAAGGAGAAATTACCGAGCATTTCAAAAAAGGTATGATGCCGGGCGGTATATCCGACATTTTCAAGATCGTTGTGTTTACCACCGGCACGAACGCAACGCTGACTGGTCACCGCCTTGACATAGTCTCGTTTATCTTCGCCCATGAATACCATCTTGAACTGAACCATTCCGGCATTGGTGAAAAGGAGGGTGGGATCATTTTTCGGGACAAGTGAGGAACTCTCCACGACGGTATGGCCATTTTCCTGGAAGTAGTTCAAAAACCTGCTTCTAATTTCATTTCCTTTCATATTTTCCTGTACCAAAGCTGTATGAGACATTAATCACCTCGATTAATGATAAGCGGGAGTACCTGCTTAAACTCTGTCGTGCCTGCCTTGCCGAGCAATTCGTATATCAGCATCTCCGCCGGACCTATCGATGCGCCGAGGCTCCGTAATCGACTGAGTCCAGCCTGATGATCGGCTAGTTTTCTTGAAGACACTCCGTCTGCAACAATCCACACCTTATAACCTCGCCCCAACAATCCCATGGCGGTTTGGTAGATGCATATATGGGTTTCAACCCCGACCAGAACTATCGTTGTCACCTTTTTGGGTAGCCCGTCGAGAAAAGCCTCCGTGGCCTTGTTTGCGAGGGCATTGAACTCAACCTTATCGAAACGTTGAATACCTGCAACAAGCGCTTCCAGGTTGGCCACATAGGGTCCCAACCCTTTGATATACTGAGTATTGGCGACAATCGGAATGTCGAATATTTTGGCGCATCTGACCATAAATTCAACCGTTGAGGCAACCCCCGCGGCATTATCTATCTTGGCCATCAATTTTTCTTGTACATCAATTACTTGCAGACAGACATCAGCCGGAGCCAGCAGCGAATGTTTCATCATCACCCCTCCTCATTGAAAGTCCCTTGCCAAAAAACCGATATCAATTAACCCTTTTCTCTTTCCACATTCAAGACTATCCTTGCAATCGTTCTTAAAAACCGCCAATTCGAAAAAGGCACTTTACAAAATCAATGCAACTATTACATTAAAAAATGAAATACCCCTCTACGGGAGAGAATATGCAAGACGAGCAAATTGAAGCAATGGCAAAAATGCTCAAATCGATGTCCCACCCGATTCGCCTGAAAATTCTCTGCCTTTTGCTGGACAAGGAACTCTCAGTCGGCGAGATCAGAGAACAAGTGCAAACTACTCATGCAAATATTTCGCAGCACTTGAATATTTTGCGAGGTCAAGGGATAATCGATTATCGTAAAGATGCTAATTTTATTTATAATAAAATCATCGACAAGCGTATTCTTGATCTAATCAAGAAAATACATCTTCTTTTTTGCCCGAATTTTTGATTGCTTTAAACTATCAATACAGAGAACAGGAAACCATGATAATCAATGATTGGATACACGTTATTGCCGGATTTTTTATACTCCTCAGTCTCTTTTTAGGAGTCTTTCAGAGCACCTATTGGCTGTTTTTTACGGCCTTTGTCGGCTTGAACCTTTTCCAGTACGGATTCACCAAGTTCTGCCCTTTGGGAATCATTCTTAAAAAATTTGGGGTCCGAGAAACCAGGTAATAACCGCAAGGTATGCTTCTTTATTCTTGCGTCATCAGAACGGTACAAGATGCTTGCCAACAGCAAGCTGTCTGTGAACAGATTTCTCGCTGGCGAAAGCATGGAGGATTACCTTCCTGCTCTTGAATTCGGCAAATAAGTTCAGCAAGTTTTACCCCCTTTTCCTGGGGGACCCCCAGTATGAGTGCTTTTTTTCTAGCCAACGAAAAAAGTTTCGGGCCCTTTCTGTATCCTTTATTCTGAGACATCGCCCCTCCCCTTCCAGCCGACAAACTTGATTGTTTTCCTGCAAGAAATTGCCTCGCTACCCCTGTCTCTTGTGGTTCACTCACCAGCCATCATACCTCGGTGATTGCCCCCATTTTACTGTTCAGTTTTTTTTCGCCCATAAAAATCGCAGTTCCGACAGAGAAAGATATTATATCGGCAGGATATGATATTCTTCGACTATAGGATGCACCCCATTCAGTACCTGCCCATTACGACCATCGATTGAGATAGAATCACCAAAACCGATTTTCACTCCGGCTATCTCACAATACTGCTCAGCCTCATAAACCTTCAGACTCCGACAGCCGACAACGCAGGTTTTTTCCAGACGCACGGCAACAACCGAGGCATGCGAGGTTTGTCCGCCCCTGGAGGTGAGCAAGCCATCGGATTGACTCACCACCTTGATATCCTCCGGGACAGTATCCTGGCGAATGAGGATAAGAGGTGTCGCCGGGTCGGTCTGCCTCAGCTTGCGGATATTTTCTTCCGTGAAAACGGCTCGGCCTGAAAGTGCCGACCCGGAGACTCCGACCCCCTTACCAAGATACGCTGCCTCAAGTGCTGCACTCTCGACAAAAACGTTCAGGTGCTCCTTCTTTTTAATCGTTATCATATCCCGGGTCTGCAGAAGGTAGAGCATGTCAGGTTCAGGGCCCTCGAAAGTGAATTCGATCTCCTGTGGGTTCCACCGCTTGTCGTACACAAGGTCACGGGAAATATGCAGTAATTTCTTATAGATCTTCGGAAACCGAAGTTCAAGCGTTTCCTCCTCGTGCCGTCCGTCGAGTTTTGCCTGTTCAACAGAAATGGCATGACTCGTTACCAGCCCGGAAACGATATCCTCTCCCTGATCGCCATAGGCATAATCACCCCAGAGGGCAACTCGCTGCACTTTGCGATAGGGATGGGCGGTAAAAACCACCCCCGACCCCGCATTGCCGCTCTTGTTACCGAAGACCATGGCCTGCACAATGACCGCCGTTCCCCATGAATCGGAAACGTCCATGATCTTTCGATACTCCACTGCCTTCTGGGTATCCCACGAATCCAACACCAGCTGAATGGCATTAACCAGTTGAAGCCAAGGGTCGTCAGGTATGCCGAGCCCCTTTTGCCGGATGAGTCTCTGATAAGAAAGAGCCAGTTCCTGCATCTGTTCCGGAGAAAAGTGCCTCTTGAGACTGACATTATATTTGGCTTTGGCCTTGTTCATGAGAACCTGGAAATCCTCTCTGCCGATCCCGGAAATCATCGCCCAGGATTGCAAAAATCGCCGGTAATTGTCCCAGGCCAGATAGCCGTTGCCATGGTTGGCGATAAGTTCGGCAATGAGTTCTTCGTTCAACCCAACATTGTGAATTGTGGCCATCATTCCCGGCATGGAAATGGCCCCCCCGCTCCGCACCGACAAGAGTAACGGCCTTTCCGGTGAACCAAAGGTTTTCCCGGCTAACTGTTCGATCTCGGTCAGAGCCTGACGAACACGCTGCATGAACTCCTCCCGCGTCTTCACATAGCCAAAGACAATCTCCCGGCAGCGAAAAATCTCTGTTGTCAGGACAAAGGCCGGAGGTACCCGTTTTCCATCACCGATGAGTGTCGCGAGGTTGAATCCCTTGTTGCCGAGATGGATGAGGTTATTGGTGTAGGGGTTCGGCTTATGCAGGAGTGACAATACCCTTTCCGGGTTAAAGGTCATGAGCAGGTCGAGCCGTTCCTGGTCAAGAAGATCTTTTTGATTTTCAAGGGTTTGCAGGATGCGGAGAATGAAATTATCAAGATGCTGCAAGCCGAAGGTCGAGGAAATCAGCTCCCGGAAAAAAACCTCGGACAATCTTTGGACGGTCGTTCCCACTTCCGATTCATCGTAAAAATTGGCGAATTTCTCCAGAAGATTGTTACGCCCTATCTGGGGAATGATAATCGACAGATTATTCTGATGGATATTGGTATAAAAAGCATAGATGATGTCCTTTACCCCTTCCGACATGCCCCTGAAAATATCAAGATACTGGGTGTAGGAAAAGCGCCGAACCTTCAGAGAGGTCTCCAGCAGAGAAAGATAGGTGGACAGCCTCCGGGAGGTGATGCCGTCGATCGCCAGAGCCCGGAGAAAGAGGTTGATACACCTTACTATATTATAGAAGGTGGCCTGGGTAATAATCGACAGGTTGACCGTTTCCGGCAGCTTTTCCAGATACAGGTTGGCGAGGTTTTCCAAACGAAAGGTGAGGCTTAGGGCATCGAACTTCCGCTCTTTGTAGCGTCCATATACGGAAGGAATATCGGCGGCGATATGCCGTTTGTAATAGATATCCTCCTGCGCCTCGAAAGTCTCCTCGGAAAGAATGGTCTTTTGCAGGCCTTCCAAAGCGGTCAACAGGGCTTCCAGACAGTGTTCGGTATCGGCGTGGTCGAGATCGGCAAGCAACCGCTCCATCTCGGGAAAGCCGTCATTGACTGCCTTGAGGATTTCCGAGCGCAGCTGCTGGACCCCCAGTTTATATTTTTTATAGAGCAGTTTGTACATCCGCACCAGCAGCTCAAAGCGGCGAACCTCATGAGCTTCAAGATCGGTCTGGTCGGCGAGGAAGATACCGATGGACTCATTGTCCTTTTCAAGAATGTCCCGCACCCTGTTGATACCCAGGGCCGGCCAGAACCGGGCACTGAGCGCCAGAAGGTCATCGACATACTCACCGCCCGTCGCAACCTGGCTGTAAACCTCTTCCGGAATATAGGGAATGAGCAGGGTCTTATCGCCGGTCTTCCAGAAAAGGAAAATTGCCTGGACAAAATCGACAATGAGATTGGAGCTCTCGACATGTCCCTGCTTACGCAGAAAATGAATCAACACATCCTTGCGTTTATGAATTTCGTCAAGTTCGGTGGAGACATCGCGCAATTCTCCTTCCGAACCGATTTCATTAAAAAAGACCGGCATGAGTTTAGTGAACTGTTTCGACAGGTTGTAAATCGGCTCAATCGGATGATTGAGCAACTGGGTAATGTCCCGCTGAAACAGATCGGTGTCTTTAATACAGGTGCCGGACAGTTTAAGATGGATGATGAGGGCGGAAAACAGGGTCGAACACCATTTGGGTTCCCGCATGATCAGATACAGCCACACCCGAATATTGGCCAGATGCGCCGGATTGGCGAGGGGTTGCCAGTTTTCATCGACACCCACCACACTTGCATGTTGGAAACCAAAACGCACCACACCCCAGAGGAAGGCCTCGACCATGCGACTGTTGCCTCGATCGAAGACCTCCCCACCCAGCACCTGGATGCACTGCAGGGAGGTATGCGGAAATTTTCGTACATTGGCTTTCAGCAGTTTAAAAGCAGTCAGAAGAAACTCCTCGATTTCCTCAAAACTCTGCTGCCTTATCAGCTGTACGAGGCTGCGATTTATTTCCCGCAAAGTCTCTTCATGGATAAGGTACAGTCCATCGGTATCCATGATCTTAAATAAAAAGAGTAATTTTCTATTTTCGCTAAAATGATGGAGATGGTTTATGCCCGGCTGCTCGATCTCTTGGAAGACCGCCTCTGCCGCCACCAGATTATTCGGCATAGCCCGGTAGTATTTTACGATATCTATATGCTCCGGATACTTGAGCATCGCCTGAAGCGCGACCACCGGTTCTTTTTCCAGGTCAAGCGTATTCACAGCCGCCAGATGTTGTTCCATCGTCGCATGGGAGATTGCCTGAAAGAGGTTGGAAGAATGAAAATCTGCAACCGGAATGCTGCAGCGGTCGAGAAACCAGATCAGCGGATCATCTTCTCTCAGCCAATAATGGTAGCATCGGGCGAGTATGGTTTGCAGCAACCGGGCCAAGGGGGTGAAATCAAAGTCCACCCGATCTTTTGCAGCGGTAGCAAGAAGTTGTTCTGCAATCTTTGCAAAAGGATGCTGGCCCTGGACGATCTGCAGCATTATCAGTCGATCGCTCCGGTCAAACTCGGCAAATCGCCGGAAAACACTATTCAGCTCACCCTCGAAGCGATGCAAATCGTCGCCGACAAACTGGCTGACCATTTTATCGAGCCAGACCATCTGCGCCCCGACAGCCTGAGACAGAAGGACAACATCGCGGGTAGTGTCATGGAGCGCCTCAAAAAAAAGCCGGGCAAAGAGGCCAAAGGCCTTTGGTCCGTGTTTGTGCGTTCGGTAGTGACTGATGTTTTTCAACGCAAAACTGCGCAATTGCGGCAAAACGATCTTCCAGTTGCGAAACGGGTGACAGACTTCAAAAAGGAGTTTCTCAAGGGTTGTGTGTAAACCGTTGAACTGTTCGACTACTTCCAGCAGTACCAGGAGATCCTTGTTGATTACCACATTGCCGGCAGTTTCGATGAGATTTGCCTTCAATGCATCCGATTCAATCACTGTATTATTGGCTGTTTGTTCCATAGGGGCCTATTTTCGTTACTGTTGTCAGGCGCATTATCAGGATTCCGGCATACACCTTTTAAGTATAATGAACGAAGTCCTGCTGTGGCAAGGGATAAAAAAACGCCTTTAAAGACGGATCTTCAAAGGCGTATAGAAAGGACTTTGCAAGAGACAGGAGATCAGATTGCCTTATTCGCCTCCATATGGAGAATAAGATCGAGCATTCTGTTGGAGTATCCCCATTCGTTATCGTACCAGCTCATGACCTTGACGGAAGTACCGATTACTTTAGTGCACTGGGCATCGATGATGGAAGAGTGCGAATCGCCCTGAAAATCGATGGAAACAAGCGGCAATTCAGTGTATCCCAGATATCTGTTCGCTGCCTCCTTCAAGGCCTGATTGACTTCGCCGACAGTTGTCTCCCTCTCCACCTCCATGACGGCATCCACGAGAGACACCGTAGGCGTTGGCACCCGCACTGCCAGGCCGTCAAACTTGCCCTTTAATTCGGGAATAACAAGAGATACAGCTGCAGCGGCGCCGGTTTTCGTCGGAATCATCGATAAAGCGGCAGCCCGTGCCCGCCTGAGATCGGAATGGGGAAAATCGAGCAGCCTCTGATCACCGGTATAGGCATGGACGGTAGTCATCAGGCCACGCTTAATCCCGAATTTATCGAGAATGACCTTGGCAAAGGGCGCAAGGCAGTTGGTAGTGCACGAGGCGTTGGACACCACATGGTGGACCATGGGGTCATACTCATCTTCATTAACCCCCATGACAAAGGTTTTAATATTGCCTTTGGCGGGTGCGGAAATGATCACCTTAGCAGCGCCGGCGTCTATATGCGCCTGGGCCGATTCCGCATCGACAAACTTGCCTGTGCACTCGGCGACATATTCGACACCCAATTCCCCCCAAGGAATTTCCGCCGGATTGCGATGGTTCGACACGGCAACCAGCCGACCGTCAACGAGGATTCCCTTATCGTTGCTCTGCACATCCCTGGGATATATCCCCATAACCGAATCATACTTCAACAGATGGGCAAGGGTTGCGTTATCGGTCAAATCATTGATAGCTACCACCTCCACATCGGCGAAAGCCACATCTTTATCAATCGCCCTGAACATATTCCTGCCAATTCGACCGAAACCGTTAATACCAATTCTTACCGTCATATTCGTCTCCTGTTAACTTTCCGGTTTCTCCGTCAACTACGATAACCGGCATTTTTTCAGTCATGATGTATCGACGCCCCATGACCGTCGGCACTTGCATCCCTAGTCGTAGTAAAAAAAACAGCTCACTCCCGGCATAACTGTTGTTTTCTGGCTTTAGAGTAAAGCTCAAGGTATTTACGCATAACTTTAGACCATGTGTAATTATGTTCAATTGCCCTTACCGCCTGCAGTTGCATTTTTCGTTTCAATTTTTCATTTCGATACACCACTAAAGCTCTTTCCAAGGCATTCAGCAAATCATCGGGAGAATCGCCACGATAGGCAATCCCGGTGACTCCGTCGACGACCTTCACCAACCCACCGACATGATGAACGATCGGGATATTGCCAAACAACTGAGCAATGAAATCAGTCAAACCACACGGCTCATATCTCGAAGGAATGACAAAGAAATCTCCGGCAGCATACACCCTGTTGGCCATTTCCGGGCTGAATCCCTGCAGGAAACAAACCCGACCGAAAAACTCCTGCTGCTCTGTCAGGCGAATAAGGCTGGCATTGATCTCGCTTGCACCGGTGCCGAAGATCAACACCTGGACCTCCGGGTGCCGCTGCAACAATTCGCCTAGAACCGCCATCAAAATATCGATGCCTTTTTGTTCGCTCAGTCGGCCGATGAAGGTGAAAAGCGGCTGGTGGACATTCTTTTCGACACTACCGAAACATTGCACCCCATCAAATATGACACCATTTTCGAGAAATTCGAGAAGCATTTCTTTGCAGCGTGCTTTGCCGGCCAGCGTATCTTCTTCTTTTCCCGGGTAAAAAACCAATTCGGGATTATCCCCGGCTATTGCCTTGGAACAAAAAAACTCCGGATCAATACCGTTGGTCACACCCTCCAGAACAACGTTGCGCCGGAGCAGTTCATGGCCCAGCCAGCCGGTCAGGCTGTCGCTGTCCGTCTCCCGTAATTCCCTCGCATAATTTTCACTGACTGTGTTCAGTATCGCATAATGACCGGCCACCAGAAAAGGATCAAATTTGCTATCGAGCTGGTTGGCATCGATGACGTGCTCCGGCAAGGCGGTAATTGAGACCGCATAGGGTATGTCGATCACCTCCTGATGATAACCGTATCCGGCATTATGAATGGTAACGACACAGCCTGTTTCCCGAAAATAATTGCGATATCCGGCATTCTCCCGAATAAGCGCCGGCAAAACCGCCGTATGGCCATCATGACAATGGATAACATCGGGTTTTTCCCCGAGGACAATCATAAGCTCCAGTGCTGCCTTCTGCAAAAGGAGGTTCATTGCAAAAAAGTCATGATGCCCCATGGATTTTTTCTGCCAGGGAACAAGATTCTCGTCTTTTTCGCTGTAGGTATAGACATCCGATTTTTGCCGGTAACGCTCGGCGTCGACAAGGTAAAGATTCACCTTATTGATTTTTTTGTAATAATAATGAACTTCTTCAAGTATTCGTTTCTCCGGCTGGTGCATATCGATCTGCAGCCGAAGGGTGCGTTCCGGACAAAAGGGATCGGGTAAAGGTTGGAATCCCTGTTTCCGGGCGTTGACAAAACCGTAGCGTGGCAGCACTACATGCAGCGAGCGGCTAGTCTTGCGGGCAAGCGCTTCGGCAAGTTGACAGACAACATCCTTGACCCCTCCCGCACCGGCAAGCTGCCCATACTCCCGACTCAGCATCCAGATTTTCTTTACCTGCTCCTCATGGTCCGACATCACTTCTTCTCTTTCCCTTGCAACATATTCGTAGTCTCGCCCAGAAGCGGAGCTTTTAATCCTCTAGCCCAATGGTGAATTTGTGTGTATACCAGACTTGTATTGTATTCGTATTACTGAACATGTCAAGAACCACAACGGTTCTGATACGAATGGCCGGATAGCATATTCGTCCGACTTTGGAAAAACCCTCAGTTGAGCAGGGGCCCGAATTTTTATAAATTTCCGACTTTTTGCAATCAGTTCATTATAATACCAACTTGGCACCGGGAACGGATTCTCCATTGAGTGATGCCCAGCAAAGATTGACTGAAGCTCGAAAAGACCCTATACTAATTGCTCCACAAGAAGATGACGCCACCAGCTCCTATCCATCATCGTAAACTACAAACGAGTCATCACCATCCTGCCTCCCCCAGTCGGGATGGCAGGTTCATTGCCTATGCAAAAAAGTAAGCAAAGGAGGGATTATGCCTAATGGCCAACTGAAAATCTCTACGATTTCGAACATGGAACTTGTCAATATTACTAGTGAAATTGACAAAATCCTACAAAATCAGTCTATCTCCTCGGGAGTTATCCACCTTTTTAATCCGCATACTACCGCCGGACTCATTATCAATGAGGGTGCCGACCCCGATGTGTGCCTTGACATCTTGCAAGGCCTGGCACACATGGTTCCCCGTAATCTTGGTTATAAACATCGCGAGGGCAATTCGCCGTCTCACATTATGACTATGCTGACCGGCAGCAATCTCACCATTTTCATCGAAAACGGCAAACTGCAACTTGGCACCTGGCAGAAAATTTTCTTTTGTGAATTCGACGGACCACGGGCACGCTCTATTCGCTGGAAAATTATTGCCGATCCCCAACAACCCTTTGCCAGCACCCAAACCCTTTGAGACATTTATGAACCTTGAACCCGATAAAATGTGTTTTGGCCTCACCGAGGAACTTGATCGCCAGTCTTTGGCGACCTTGCTGCAACTCAGCGGCCGTCCCGAATTTGCCGAGCTTTTTGCAAAAAGACTTGCCAGTGCGGAAATCATTCAGTTCGTTGACGCCTTTTTCGAGCTGCTGAAAAAACATCTCAGCAAAAATGAATACCACCAACTCTTTCTTCTCGACCCCGATCACCACCACAAGGAGTAATGCGTGTCTCTCGACAAATTACACGACTTACGCAGTTATCTGGAAATACTGAAAAAAGAGAAACAACTCCTGCTCATTGAAGAAGAAGTCGATCCCTACCTTGAGATCGCCGAGATTCATCGGCGCATCATTGCCCGGGGGGGGCCGGCACTGCTTTTCACCAAGGTCAAAGGCTCAAAATTCCCGGTTACCACCAACCTTTTTGGAACCGCCAAGAGACTGGAACTGGCCTTTGGGAATAAGCCGCAGCAATTCGTTCGCGACATAGTTCGACTTGCTGAGTCGATCATGCCCCTTTCCCTTGCCAACCTGTGGAAAAATAAACAACTTC
The DNA here is from genome assembly GCA_903875445.1 of uncultured delta proteobacterium. Taxonomy (GTDB): domain Bacteria; phylum Desulfobacterota; class Desulfobulbia; order Desulfobulbales; family Desulfocapsaceae; genus Desulforhopalus_A. The sequence goes on from CAIQWD010000072.1 coordinate 106,167, forward strand.
TTTTTGACGGACTGAAAATTGGTTTAAAAACTGCCGCTAGCGGCCCCATTCTCGACAATTGCCAGCAGCCACCGCAGCTCAGTTCTTTGCCGATGCTCACCTCCTGGCATAGCGATGGTGGCCCTTTTGTTACTCTACCGCTTGTATACACAGAACATCCGGATGGAAAAGGCCATAACCTCGGCATGTACCGCATCCACCGATACGACGATGCCACCACAGGTATTCACTGGCAGATCCATAAAGGTGGCGGTTACCATTATTATGAGGCGGAAAAACAAAACAAAACCTTGCCGATGACCCTTTTCATCGGCGGCCCACCGGCCCTGATGCTTGCCGCCATCGCTCCGCTCCCCGAAGATCTACCGGAACTCCTGCTCACCTCCCTGCTCATTGGCGATAAGCTGCGCATGACCCGGGATCCTCTCGGAGGGCATAAACTTGTGGCCAATGTCGAATTTGCCATCAAGGGCCACGTTCCTCCACACCTTCGTCGCCCCGAGGGGCCGTTTGGCGATCATTACGGCTATGATTCCCTGCAGCACGATTATCCGGTCTTTCAAGTGAGTCACATGTATCATCGCAACAATGCCATTTATCCGGCAACGGTCGTCGGCCGCCCCCGCCAGGAAGATTTTTTCATCGGCGATTTTCTCCAAGACCTGCTGTCTCCACTCTTTCCCCTTGTTATGAAGGGGATCAAGGAGCTGAAAACCTTCGGCGAAACCGGCTTCCACTGTCTTGCTGCCGCAAAAGTCACCGATCGTTACCCTCGTGAAGCCTTTGCCTGCGGTTTAAGAATTCTTGGCGAAGGACAACTCTCGCTTACTAAATTTTTGATCATCACCGATGGGGACGTCGATATCACCAATTTTTCAAGTCTGTGGCCCCATGTCCTGGAAAGAGTGCAATGGCAACAGGATCTCTTCGTGTTCGCCAACGTTTCTCAGGATACCCTTGATTATACCGGACCCTCTGTCAACAAAGGTTCTAAAGCCATGTTGCTGGGACTTGGCAAGGAAAAAAGACGCGAGTTGCCACGCCATTTCACCACCTCCTTACCTGGTGCATGCTCTCAACCGAAGGTTTTTCTGCCCGGAACCCTGGTTATCGAGGGCGTTGCCTATAAAGATAATCCTGCCCTAGCAAAAGAACTCTCGGAGTATGCCCCTTTGCAGGAATGGCCTGTTATCATGCTGGTGGATAACAGTACCGAAGCAACCTCTTCCGTTCAGGACTTTCTCTGGACCATTTTCACCCGCTTTGAACCGGCTGCCGATATCCATGCCCGCTCGACCTCCGTGCACAGGTTTCATGTCGGTCTCCACCCACCCGTGGTTATCGACTGTCGCATGAAACCCTGGTACACAAAAATCCTCGAAGTCGACCCGGCGACCAAAGAAAAAGTCGATCATCAATTCACCAAAATCATTCCGGCAGAATGGCGATGACCCTACCGATTCGTTTACAAAAATATCTTGCCCAATGCGGCCTCGCCTCCCGCCGAAAAGCCGAGGAGATGATCACCACAGGTCTCATCAGTGTGGATGGGAAAGTTGTTACCGAAATGGGAGTGAGTATCACCCCTGGAGTCAACCATGTCAAGTATGCAGGTAAAGAAGTAAACGCCAAGGAAAAACTCGTCTATTATCTTCTCAATAAGCCGAAGGGTTACGTCACTACCCTCTCCGATCCACAGGGCAGACCGATAGTCACATCTCTCATTAAAGAAGGGGGCGCGCGCCTCTTTCCAGTCGGTCGTCTCGATCTTGATACCGAGGGCGCCCTCATTATGACGAATGACGGCGAACTCGCCCAAAAGATACAACACCCGAGCAACGAAACCAATAAGACCTATGAAGCCCTGGTTAGAGGCTGTCCCGGCAAAGAGAGGCTCAGCCTTCTTGAAAAGGGAATAGACCTTGAAGGAAAAATGACCGCCCCTGCTTTGATTGCAGTTCTTTCGTCAAAAGGTAAAAACTGTCTGTTGAAAATGACCATTCATGAAGGGAGAAAACGGCAGGTAAAAAAAATGTTCAGCCTCATTGGCCATCCCGTTTTACATCTCAAGCGAACAGCCTATGGAACGCTTACTATCGGCAGTCTTCCCATTGGCAGCTATAGACAACTTAACTCTGCAGATTTAAAAAAAATATTTTTATAGAATTCTCTTTACAAATCCAGGATTAGCTGATTAAATCTAACTAGTTAGAGGGCATCCAACCGCCGATCTCCGCTGGGCAATGCCCCAACTGGTTGATTTTTATATGTATTTTATCAATCTGACCGCCATCGCTTTGCTCGTGCTTCACATGGAATTTAACATGATGTAATTATGTAACTGTAAATTTTTGATGATGCATCCCAATTTGATTTTCAAAAACAGGAGTTAAGAATGAACAAATCAGAACTCATCGAGGCATTGGCACAGGATATCAATATTCCTCATCGTGAGGCTGCGGCGATCACCAACACCGTAATTGAGACAATGACTGAAGCACTGGCCAAGGGAGAGAGCATCGAAATACGAGGCTTTGGGAGTTTTGTAATTAAAGAGTACGGTTCATACGAGGGTAGAAACCCAAAAACCGGAAGGAAGATTGAGGTAAAGCCTAAGAAACTTCCTTTTTTTAAAGTCGGTAAAGAACTGCGAGAAAAAGTCAATAATAGCAAATAGACTTTTCAAAGCAATCTTCATATTAGGAATGCCCTCGAAACTTTTTTTGAGGGCGCTCTCCTTTTGGGTATACAGATCGCCGAGTGCTACCCTGATACAATTCCCCCAACCAGGTCATATACTTGGGCGTCGGTGATGGCGACGGGAACAATATCTCCGGGGCTGGCAATACCATCGTTTATCAAGACACAACCATCAACCTCCGGTGCCTGGAACCTGGTTCTTCCCTGTAAAAGAAGATCGGTTTCACTGCTCAAACCTTCTACCAAAACCGGCTCAATTCGACCAATATATTTTTTTTGGATTTCTGCCGAAAGCTCTGCCTGAACAGCCAACAGATATTCTACCCTCTTCCTTTTTACCCTTTCCGACACCTGGTTGGCGAATTTTTCTGAAGGTGCTCCTTCTTCATTGGCATAAGAAAATACGCCTACATGATCGATGCGGACTTTCCGTAAAAAATCTTCAATCTCCAAGAATGTTTTTTCACTTTCTCCAGGAAAACCAACAAGAAACGTGGTCCGTATCGTAACGTTCGGAACGCGGTTGCGAATTTTCTCAACAACCTGAAAGAGTTGCTCTCTGCTGTAGCGTCGATTCATTGCCTGCAGCATGATATCGCTTGCATGCTGCATCGGAATATCCAAATAGGGCACCACTCTATCATTTTCGGCCATCAATGTAAGCAGCTCATCGGTCACACCCGTGGGATAAAGATACAAGAGCCGTAACCAAGGGATAGTAGTGTGCTTGAGAAGTTGTCGAACCAGCTTTTCAAGGTTTGTATCTTTGTCGAGATCTCGCCCGTATGCGGTGCTGTCCTGGGCGATGAGAGAAAGCTCTTTGACACCGGAACGTTCTAGTTTTTGCGCTTCTCGCACCAGATCATCTAGAGATCTGCTGCGGAGTCCACCCCTGATCATGGGAATCATGCAATAGGAACAGCGGTTGTTGCAGCCTTCAGTAATTTTCAGCCACGCCCGAAAAGGCGGAGTCGATATCACGCGAGGGGTTTCATGAGTCATCAGATAAAGATCCGGTAAAATTACTCGCTGTGCAAGGCCGCCTTTCATCAACCGTTCAATAAGTGTCGCAATTTTTTCAGCCCCCTCGGTTCCGACAAAAAGGTCCACTTCCGGAAGATCATCAGACAGTTTTTCCTTGTAACGTTGCACCAGACAACCAACAACAACCAGACGCTTCTCCGGAAATCGATTTTTAATTTTCACTAATTCAAAAATTTCACTGATTGCCTCTTCCACCGCCGCCTGAATAAAGCCGCAGGTATTTATAATTAAAACATCTGCATTTTCCGGATCTTCGATAAGCTGCCAACCAGCTGACGTCATAGACCCGAGAATAACCTCCGAGTCGACAAGATTTTTAGCACAGCCAAGACTGACCAAATGAAAAAAAGCCATTCTTACTCTCCAAAGTTATCAATGCCTGCCAGCACCACATCCAGTGCCTTTTTCTTAGTATCACGAAATACTTCCGAGGAAAAACCAGGGTGCCAGGTTGCACCCCACAGCTCATCCGAGACAATCAAAACTGCAGCAAACTCGATATTACGAAAACAAGCGACGGAACAAAGTGCAGAAAACTCCATGTCGACAGCGGTTACCTTATCCCTTCTGTTAAGCTCCTGAAGCATCTGACGTTCCTCCCGGTATACCGCATCTGTGGACCACACACAGCCGGAATGCACCATCAAGTTATTGGTACGAATAGCCTTTTCAAGGTATGCGCGAAAGGTTTTGGACGGTGCCGCAGGCATCGGAAGGGGATAATATTGTGAGGTACCTTCACCGGATTTCGCCTCAGTAGGCAAGAGGATGTCCCCAACCTTCAGATTACTCGAGATAGCGCCACACCAGCCAAAAAGGATAATTCTTTTCGCGCCGAGAGCAATGAGCTTTTCCATACTCATTGCCGCCATTGGTGCTCCGATTGCAGGGCCGGCAAGAAAGAATGACTGTCCGGCGGCAACGGTCAAGTCAGAATTAAAAAGAGATTGGGATACTCCCCCCGATTGCCTGAGTTGTAGATGACACCGGGAAGCCTCTGTAGGATTTACCAGTAATAGTCCGTTTGGGGGGAGTGTTTTTTCTTTTTTTCTTTTTCTCGGATGAATAAGAATATTGGTATCGATATCCTGACTCATAACAATCCCCCAGAAGATCAAATTATAAAAAAGGAAAAGGGCCGCAGAATACTCTGCGGCCCTTTTCTCCGATCGACGAACGACCGTTATACTCTCATTTTACTATTTCACAAGCGGGTTTGCATAAAGAAGAATCAGAGAAATAACCAAGCCATAGATAGCAACTGATTCGGCAAGGGCCATACCAAGAATCATGAAAACCATCAATTTCGGCTGAACTTCAGGATTTCTAGCAAGACCCTGACATGCACCATTTCCGACGGAACCGATACCGATACCGGCTCCTAGGCCAGCAAGGCCAATTGAGAGCGCAGCACCAATGCAAACGAGAGCGTACATAAGATTTCCAGTCATTTTTTTCTCCTTGAAATTTATTTTTGGGGGTTTTGGCCTTCTTCTCTATTTTTTCTAAATTCGATATTGCATTAATGGGCGTGTGCTTGAGCTTGAGAAAAGTAGACAACAGTCAACAGCACAAAAACCATGGCCTGAACGACGGATACAAGAACGCCGAGTATCATGATCGGCAAGGGTGCAAAAAAACTCCCGGCGAGCATGAACAGAATGGCCAGCAGCGTCTCTTTTGCCATGATATTTCCAAAAAGACGTATGGACAGGGAGAGGAGACGGGCAAGATTACTGATCAGTTCGATGGGTAAGAGCAGGGGTATCAGCCACCATACCGGTCCTATGAAATGCTTATAGTAATGCAAGCCGTGTTCTTTAAAACCGATTATGTGATGGGAAATCCAAACAATAAGGGTCAGAGCGAGGGTCGTATTGAGGCTGGAGGTTGGCGACATAAAGCCGGGAATAAGTCCAATGAGGTTGGCAACGGCAATATACAATGCAAAAGTTGCAATCATTGGGAAAAACTTGTCGGCCATCTCCCTTCCCATATTATCGGCGAAGAAATCGTCCATTCCACCGATGACCAATTCCCAGAAATTCTGCCCTTTCCCGGGAACCATTTCCAGATTGCCAAGAGTAAGCTTGGAAACCAAGAAAAGAAACGCCATTACCAGCCAGGTGTATGTCATGTATGGCGCACAGAGTTGTTCAAGAAACGTATGACCAACAGGACCATGCGGGATTGGCAATCCCAGTTTTTCAAGGATAATCGAAATAAATAGTATCGGATGTTCCATAACTCCTTTTACCTCCTCCCTCTGAAGAAGTAGTGTCGAGCGACATTCAAAGAAATGAACGTGATCGCCAGCACTACCGTTGACAAACCTAAAATCAAGCCGAAGATGTTGACCGCCTGGCTTTTAATAATAACCAAGAGAACAACACCTATAATTACAAGTCGACCCCAGAACTTCACTAAGTATCCCTTTTGCCCTTGCTTGGCTTGCGCCTGGCGATCTTCAAGGGCCGGTAGCGAGGTTACCGAATGGATAACCCGCATTACCTCTGTTTGAGATACCCAAAAACTGCCTATTGAAATAAGCCCTCCGACTACTACCGCGACGGCAAACTCGACAGAAACTAAAACCGCCGAACCTGCGATCAAAACAGCCAAACAAATCCAGCTTATAATCCGCATTTTCTGCAGCGTCAACAAATCTTCAGTCACTCAATCCTCTTGTCCTCTTGTTTTGGCTTTTCTTGTTTCTCTTTATTCCGCCAGAGGATTTCAAGCAGAGTCTTATAACCGGCAGCGATGCCGAAGGCCAAGCCTATAAACGTAAACCAAGGAGAAGTTCGACCGTCAAAGACCTTTTGATCAAGATAGATACCTCCTCCCAAGCCAATAATTATCGAAGCAACAAAGGTAAAACCGACATGACCATAATTAGCAAGCAGCTGAACAAATTCTTTTTTTACATCCGACATTTTGTCAACCCGCTCCCTGATTACAACAATTCACCATAATATAACCGAGTTTGGTATCATGACTCCATGGCAAAGTCAATAAGATTTCACTTTTCAAGCAATTTTTTGAATGACCATTCAGTCATTTTCAATGCCTTATCAAGATGATCATCGCTTTGTGCCGCAGAAATAAAGGCCACTTCAAATTGCGATGGCGCAAGATAAATTCCGCCGTTCAACATCTGACGATAATGCTGAGCATACCTTTGGGTATCGGCATGCATCGCCGACTCGAAATCGATCACCGATTCTTTGGTGAAAAATGCCGTCATCATGCTCTCAACGCGATTCAACCGAACATCCATTCCCGTTCTCTTTGCCACAGTCCCAAGGCCATCGGCAAAACGGTCAGACTTGGCACGCAACTCTTCATAAAAACCGGTTTTTTGCAAAAGCTTGAGGGTGGCTATCCCCGCCGCCATCGCCAGCGGATTGCCGGACAGGGTTCCCGCCTGATAAACCGGTCCATCCGGGGCCACACAATCCATTATTTCAGCCCTGCCCCCATAGGCACCAACCGGTAATCCGCCACCGATGATTTTCCCGAGGCAAGTCAGATCGGGAAGGATATTATAATAGTGCTGCGCGCCACCATAACCAAGGCGAAAACCGGTAATCACCTCATCAAAAATGAGAATAATACCCAGCTCTTTCGTCAGACTTCGAAGTTTTTCAAGAAAGCCTGGCAGCGGCGGAACACACCCCATGTTGCCGGCAACCGGTTCGACGATGACACAGGCAATGTCGAGCCCTTTATCCCTCAAGGTCTTCTCCAACACCGACACATTATTGTAAGGAATGGAAACGGTATGCTTTACAATATCTTCAGGTACGCCAGGACTGCCGGGGATGCCCAGGGTGAGCACCCCCGAACCGGCCTTAACCAGAAACGAGTCGGCATGGCCATGATAACAGCCGTCGAACTTGACAACGACTTTCCGCCCGGTAAACCCCCTGGCCAACCGCACCGCACTCATGGTTGCCTCGGTTCCGGAATTGACAAACCGAACCTTCTCAATCGATGGCAGCGCTTCCACCACCATCGAAGCAAGATCGATTTCCTTCGGAGTCGGCGCCCCGAAACTGGTACCTGAAGCTGCCGCCAAATTCACCGCAGCAATAATCTCCGGGTGTGCGTGACCAACAATCATCGGTCCCCAGGAACTGACAAAATCAATATATTCATTGCCGTCGGCATCCCAGAGAGTAGAACCGGAAGCGCGGGTAATAAAAACCGGATCGCATCCCACTGAACGGCAGGCCCTGACCGGGCTGTTGACACCTCCCGGAATAACTTTTTTTGCCAGCGCAAATAATTTGTTTGAAGCAGAAAAATCCATGTACAACTCCTTTTGCATAAATGTCTTAACGGCAGGCCGAAGACGATCTGCCGGGTGCGATGTTCTATGTGACGAGGGAACGAACTATAGCATGGCGGATGTTTTTATGTCAAACACCCTCCCCCTTGATTTCCGCATTATTATGCGCATTGTAGAAAATCGCATTACAACCGGTGTTGTGTCGTTCATCCGAACACCTTTTTCTGCTTGTCAGTGGGTAGAGCAGCAGGTAAAGTTGGAAAATGGTTGTTGTGTTCGGGGATAGTGGCCATCCATGCCTTTAAATCTACATTCACTTTCATGTCCAAAGGAGATAATAATGGCTAATGATAAGGTTCTGCAATTAAACGATGCAGAGTTTGATAGCGTAGTAAAGTCGGCACAACCCACGCTGGTTGATTTTTGGGCTCCTTGGTGCGGACCCTGCAAAGCAATCGGCCCCGTCATTGAGGATCTTGCCGGCGAATATGAAGGAAAAGTGACCATTGCCAAAATGAATGTAGATGACAATCCGGCAACACCTGGAAAATTCGGCATCCGTGCCATTCCGACCCTGATACTCTTCAAAGATGGCCAGGTTGTCGACCAAATTACCGGCTCGGTTGGAAAATCTCAGCTGGTTGCACTCATTAACAAAGCAAAATGAAAGATCACTACGAACTTGTAATTCTCGGTGGTGGTCCTGCCGGTTTGTCGGCGGGTCTCTACGCTGCTCGCGCCCGACTCGATCATGTAATGTTAGAAAAAGGAGCGCCCGGCGGACAAGTTTTGCTCACCGACTGGGTTGATAACTATCCCGGCTTTCCCGAAGGCTTGACCGGTTTCGACCTGGTTGAAAGGATGACACAACACGCCAAAAGATTCGATCTGAACACTGAATTGGCATGCGTTACCGAAGTCGACCTGAGCAACGTAAAACGGAAAGTTCTCAGGCTTGAGGATGGCGGCACAGTTACCTGTGATTCCCTGATAATCTGTACCGGGGCGAGTGCCAACTCGTTGAACGTCCCCGGAGAAAGGGAGCTGCGTGGTAAAGGGGTGTCCTATTGCGGCACCTGTGATGCCCCGTTCTATCGAAACATGCACGTAGCTGTGGTCGGTGGCGGCAATACAGCCATCCAGGAGGCCGAGTATTTGACCAAGTTTGCCGACAAGGTGACGGTAATACATCGCCGCGACAGCCTCCGGGCAACGAAAATCATCCAAGAAATTGCCTTTGCCAATAAAAAGATCGAGTTCCTGTGGAATAAACGGGTCACCTCAATCGAAGGGCAGACAGGTGTTGAACGACTGCAGCTTGTCGATAATGACGGAACACCTTCGGTCCTGGATGTCCAGGGTGTATTCGTCCTCATAGGCGTCACTCCCAATAACGCCGGACTTCCGCTTCAGTTGCTCCAGGCTGACAAATGGGGTTTTATTCCCATCGACGGAGAATCACGAACGACTGTACCCGGAGTCATGGCTGCCGGAGATATCTGCAGCAAAGACGTCCGTCAGATTGTTAACGCCGCCGGCGAGGGGGCTGTTGCTGTCCTCGCAGCGGAAAAATACCTTCAAAGTTTAAAATAGCTACGAAATGAGCCCGATGATAAAGTCGATACACAAAAAATTCCCACCTCAATTTGCATTATTCATCTTTGCCATCGGCTTACTGGCTTTTCTCAGTGGCTGTTCCACTTTCAAAAAAACCTTCAATTTAACCTCCATCGACGAGAATGGCAACGAGATCAAAAGCGATCTCGATGTCCCGGCAAAGACTCTTCTAGTAAACGGAATGGATGACTATAATGTCGGCAAATATTTTACCGCCATCACTTCCTTTCAAGAAATCCTCAACCGCCACCCCTTCAGTCCGGAAGCCCCTCTGGCGGAATTGAAAGCTGCAGACTGCAGCTACTTCTTGGAGCACTACTCGGAAGCACTGGTATTATATGAGGAGTTTGCCAATCGCCACCCTACCAACGAAAGCATTCCGTATGTCTTATTTCAAAAGGGTATGTGTAATTTCAAGCAGATTGACCGTGTTGACCGAGACACTGCCGGAGCGACAAAGGCCATAGATTTTTTCAAGCAACTCCTCAAATCCTATCCCACTTCACCATACACCGCTGAAGCCAAGGCTCGCATTGCCGCAGCAGGCGAGTTCCTCGCCGACCACGAATTTTTTGTCGCCGAGTATTACGTCAGAGCGGAAAAATACGATCAGGCCAAGGTTCGTCTCAAATACCTGCTCGCCAAATACCCTGAAAAGGCAATAGCCGGCCAGGCGAAAGATCTGCTGGCTCGTTTGGAAGCCGGTGATCCACCGAGATCGATACTTACCTCCTGGCTTCCCAAATTTAATCTGACAACATGGTCCTTCACCGGACAGAGCGCTGCGGAAAACAGCTCCAGAACCGACTGAAGGGTCGCATTTGGTGCTGACTAGGTCTCCTGCTCAGGAATTTATCGGAAATTCCTGCCAAGCACCATCAAATTAACAAACCTTCGGTAAGAATCCAGTCGTCATTGAGGGATACTTCCATTGCCCGAACCGGGCAGATAGGCACACAAAGACTGCAGCCGGTACATTTTTCCGCATCAAAAACTACCGCCATTGCCGGTCTCTGGATGTAGAGGGCCCCCGATGAACAGACCCCGGTGCAAGCCCCGCATTGAAAACAGTTTTTATCGTCTCTGCGAATCCGGGTTGCCAGTCGCTCGATTTTTACGCCCATTCCTTTTAAGTAATCGAGCCCGGCGATTACATTGGCTTTCGTGCTGCCCTTCAATTCTATGATCATTATTCCCTCACGCTGGAGAAGGATATCCGCCTTGAGGATATTAAACTCAATGTCGTATTCCTTGACCAGGCGGTAAATGAATGGTTGATCGCTGGTATCTTTTGGAAATCGTAATATATATATCTGAGTGTACATCTTTTTGCCTCGCTGCAGATGGATACTTACACCACATGGCCATGTCGTCCCCGGGCCAGAATGATGCGGTGGATGAAGGATCTACGAATGTACTTTCTGGACATGGTTATAGCAAGAAACTTTTCGACGACATGACCCGCGACCTTTCTTTACCTCCGGGAAAGAACATGATAGGATCTCCAGTCAAGTATTTCCTTGCTACCAGTTTTTTATCATCTTTGTAATTTTAGGACAGATAGCATCCATGCACCCCAGCACCCTCCTGACCCTTTTGCAAGACGTACAGAGCGGTACCACCTCAGTTGAAAAGGCATTTGCAAAACTGGGCACCTTCCCGTCCGAATTAGTATCCGGCGCCTGCCTTGATCATCAACGGCTTATTCGCACCGGGATACCGGAGGTTATCTATGGAGCATCGAAAACAGCCGAACAGATCGCTACCATAGCTAATGCCATGTTGCAACAAGGTGGCCCGGTCCTGGCGACCAGGGTTGATGCTGAAAAAGCCGGCAAAGTAATAACAAAACTACCGCAGTTCCGCTATGTCAACGACGCGAGGATGCTCATAGCAAACCCGGCTCCTACCGAAACAAGCAGGTATAGGGGGCAAACCTTGGTGATCTCTGCTGGAACATCCGATATTCCCGTTGCCGAAGAAGCTAGGCTGACCCTTCAATCCTTAGGACATCCGGTACAAAAACTCTATGACGCAGGAGTCGCCGGACTGCACCGCCTTCTTGGCAGGCAGGATATCCTCCGCCAGGCAACGGTCATCATTGTTGTCGCGGGGATGGAGGGAGCACTGCCGAGCGTAGTCGGTGGGCTGGTCGGCTGCCCGGTGATTGCCGTACCCACCTCTGTCGGTTATGGGGCAAGCTTCGGAGGTATTGCCGCTCTCCTAGGAATGCTGAACAGTTGCGCTCCCGGAGTTGCCGTGGTCAATATCGACAACGGCTTCGGCGCGGCATGCATGGCCGAAGCGATCAACCGAATTGTGTGCCCCTGACCCTCGGCTCCAACACGAGAATCGACCGGTTTTTCCTAATATTATGTGCCAAACCTTGCAAGATTCGGGCGTTGCGTTATAATCGCACCTCGGCGGTCAGCTCACTTGCCGACACCCACTTTTTGCTTTCTCATCCAGAAAACTTCAGGATAGTTAAATGAATACAACACTCAAAATAAAATTCGCCTTTCTCGTAATGGTCATTCTCCTCTCCTTCACTACCGTCCTGCCCTCGTTTTACTCCGGCACTCCAGGCTGGTGGAAAACCTACCTGGCCCCCGGCGGATTGAGACTGGGTCTTGATCTCCAGGGTGGGATGCATCTGGTACTTAAGGTCAACCTGAAGAAAGCCGAAGAAAATACCCTCGAATTTGCTGCAAATGACATGAAAGACGCCCTCGCCGAGCAATCCATTTCCGCCGTGCGAACCTCCGCGCCTTCTGCCGATACTGTCATTTTTACTCTCCCCAATGCCGGGTCCGTCGATAAAGTCAAAAAAATTGTTGCCGATGATTTTCCCGATATTGACGGAAAAATCGAAGCGAAGGAAGGCAGTTTTCCACGTATCGTTTTGACCTTAAAGGGCGAAAAGAGGCAATTCATTAAGAACCATGCTGTTGACCAATCCCTGGAAATTCTCCGTAACCGGATCGACCAGTTCGGTGTTGCCGAACCGGTAATCATCCGCCAAGGTGAAGATGAAATTGTTATTCAGCTACCGGGCGTGACAGATCCCGACAGGGCGCTGAAACTTCTCGGGGACACGGCGCAGCTAGAGTTTAAACTAGTTGCCGACACAGCTGGTTTAAATTTGCAGGAAATGATCCATCAGGCCAAAATTGCAAAAGAATGGCAAGATGGTGAAAATATGAAAAAATTGAACCGCGCTCTGCAAAATAAATTGCCGGACAACACTTCTATTTATTTTGAAAAAGAAGTGGACAAGAAAACCAAAAAGGAAACCCTTATCCCGATCCTCCTTGAAAACAAGATCCTTATGACCGGCGATATGATCAAAGATGCCCAGGTTCGCATCGGCGGCAGCTTCCAGGAACCCTATGTCAGTCTCGATATGACCAGCCACGGCGGCAAGGTATTTGCCCATGTCACGGAGACGAATGTCAGTCGGCGGCTGGCCATTGTCTTGGATGATGTCGTCCGTTCCGCACCGGTTATTAAAGATCGTATTCTTGGCGGCTCCGCCCAGATCACCGGCAGCTTCAGCCACGCTGAGGCAGCCGATCTGGCCATTGTCCTACGAGTCGGTGCCCTGCCGGCACCGGTCGATATCATCCAAAAAATGAGCGTCGGGGCGAGCCTTGGCCAGGATTCTATTACTAAAGGTATAAATTCCGGTCTCTTCGGAACGATCGTTGTTGTCGCTTTCATGATCATTTACTATCGTCTTTCCGGGGTGATCGCCAATATTGCCATGGTAGTGAACATCCTCATGCTTTTCTCTGGACTTGCAGTTCTAGGATCGACTCTCACCCTGCCAGGCATCGCCGGCATTATCTTATCCATAGGTATGGCGGTAGATGCCAACGTTCTCATTTACGAGAGGATGCGCGAAGAATTTGCTCTCGGTAAATCCATCCGCTCGAGCGTCGAAGCAGGTTTCGGCAAAGCCTTCCTCACCATTGTCGATGGCCATGTGACCACCCTGATAACCTCACTCGCCCTCTTTCTGTTCGGAACCGGCCCCATTAAAGGTTTTGCCGTTACTCTTTCTTTAGGACTTCTATTAAACCTCTTTTCCTCATTGTTCTTCTCCCGCTTTATCTTTGATGCGATCAATACCATACGCCCTTTAAAGCATTTAAAGTACCTGCGCATTTTACACAAATCGAGCATCAACTTTTTGCGGATTAAAAACATTACCTTCGCTGTTTCCGGCACCTTGGTGATTATCGGAGTGATCGCCTGCATCCAGCTTGCCCGAGGCCAGGGAAACCTGGGCGTCGACTTCTCCGGCGGATCGTTGTTAGAGTATAAGGCGGGCAAAGACTTCACCATGACGGAGGTGCGAGAGGCCTTCAGAAAAAGCGGCATGGGGGACATCGAACTGCAAAAGGTCGAGAACGAACAACGGTTGATTTTAAAAGTCAAGAAATCAGAAACTCTTATTGCCAAGCTGGCAGACAAAGTGGATTCTATACTTTCGGCCGAGTTGGCAGATAAGAGTTTTCACTTGGAAAGCGAGTCGGAGATCGGTTCCTCGGTGAGTTCGTCGCTTCGCAACAAGGCTCTGGTTGCTATTATAATGTCTTTTGCCGGCGTTATTATTTATCTGGCTTTCCGCTTTGATTTCAGTTTTGGCGTAGCGGCGGCTATTGCCACCTTCCACGATGTCTTCGCGGTGATAGCCATCTGCTGGTTGATGAATATGGAATTTACTCTCCTGATCGTCACCGCCCTTCTCACCTTGGCCGGTTACTCTCTCAACGATACCGTGGTAGTCTTTGACAGAATCAGGGAAAACACCCATAAATTTCCTGGAAACAGCCTGGAAACAACCATCAATGCCAGTATTAATGAAACTCTCAGTCGAACCATCATCACTGCTTTGACCGTCGTATTCACGCTTCTGTCCTTGTTCTTTTTTGGCGGTTCCGTCCTCCATGACTTTGCTTTCTCCTTGACCATTGGCGTCTTTATCGGCACCTATTCCTCGATTTTTATTGCCAGCCCAGTTCTCACATTATGGAAAAAAAGTGCAGCGTAGGGTGAGCATGACCGATGTTGGGGTATTGCCGGAACACATTTCCCGGATTGATGGTGACGAAAGCTTTACCTTTGCCTGCCATCCCAAAGTAAAATGCTTTACCGAATGTTGTCGCCTGCTCGAACTCGCACTCACCCCCTATGATGTCCTTCGACTGCGGAAAGGCACCGGACTCACTTCGGAGGATTTGTTGGCTAAATATATCATCACCGAGCAAGAGCCTGGGGAAGCCTTCCCCAGGCTGTATCTGACTATGGTCGATGACGGCAGGGCAAGTTGTGTCTTTGTCGGCGAAGATGGCTGTTCCATCTATGCGCACCGCCCGGGGGCCTGTCGAGCCTATCCCCTTGGGCGGGCCGTGACGCGTACCGACCTTGGCTTTGAAGAACACTTCGTGATATTGCAAGAGAATCACTGTCAGGGGTTTCTTGAGGCTGCAACACATACGCCGAGACGTTACACTCATGACCAGGAACTGACACTCTATAACCAGTTTAACGATGCGGTGCTTGAGATTCTCCAGCACGACGCAATCCGTAACGGTTTTATTCCCTCGCACAAAGATGTTGCGCTCTTTATTCTGGCCCTCTACAACCTCGACACCTTTCGCAGGCTGTTGCTTGAGGACCAGCTGGAGCGCATCATTTTAAACAAAGAGGAAAAAGAACAACTGACAGATGATGAGAATGTGCTGAAATTTGCCATTGCTCTTCTGCACCGAACTGTTTTTGCTCAGTTCTTCTGCTCTATGCCCAAATAAGCATTTTGGAAAATGGCACCTTCCTGCAAATCGTTCTCTTCTTGTTGTTTGGAAAAGCATGAAAAATAATAATCCCGGCCCGCCTGCAATGGGTATGCGCCGTTAATGGAGCAACCAAGCGTGTTAAAACTTATTGTCTTTGATTGTGATGGAGTCATGTTTGACTCAAGGAAGGCCAACACTCTGTATTACAACCACCTGTTGCGCCACTTCGGTCTGCCTCAGATGAATGCTGGTGAAGAAGAATATGTTCATATGAACAATGTCAACAATTCGGTACACCATATCTTTCGCCATTACCGACAACCGACACTCGATGAAGTCCATGTTTTCAGGCAACAAGGTGACTACTCCCCCTTTCTACCTTACATGGAAATGGAACCCGACCTTGTGGAATTTCTCGAAATAACCAAAGAGAAATATCACCTCGCCATTTCTACAAACCGAACTACCACCATGATACCACTATTGCGGACTTACAGGCTTGAAGGGTATTTCGGCAAGGTTATGACTGCCGACACGGCTGTCAGGCCGAAGCCTGCCCCGGACGCCCTTTTAGAAATACTCGAACACTTTGGCTGTCAGCCGGAAGAAGCAATCTTTATTGGCGATTCGATCATCGACGAGCAGCATGCAGCGGCCTGCAAGGTCCCGCTGATCGCTTTTAAAAATCCTGACCTCCACGCCCAATACTACGTTCGCTGCTTCATGGACATTCTGCAGCTGCCACCCTTCAAAGAGTAAGACCGACACAGCCTTACTCCAGCCTGCGCTCCTGTTCCTCGTCAACCCGTTTCACCCCTTCCATCAGCAGCATCATGAAATCACCTATCTCGGCGGCCCGCATATCCTTTGGAGAAAGGCCGGTGGTAAACCGATAGAGCCCCTTTTTTTCGCCAAGAATCTTGAAAATTGCTTCCTCACTTCGCAGATCCCCATATTCAGCATTAATTATACAGCCTTCCCGAAAAGCCACCTTTCCGTGTCCTCCGAAAAAATCGAGCGTCAGAACTCCCGTTTTTTGATGCATGTGAAAGATTTGAAACAGCTCGGCCGGAACAATCGCATCGATCCGACCGCTCATGCAAGACTCAAAATCCCGAGCCCGGGCGGCATTGGTCTGCCGTAGCCGGGAAGCTAACAATTGGGCCATAAAGGTTTGAACTGCCGGGTTGTTGCCAAGCAATCGGCCAAAAACATCGCCCGCCACTGCCAGCACCTTTGATTTCTTCGTTGCCACTACGGTTGAGACCGCCACATCGGCTCCGAGATAGCTCATTTCTCCACAGAGCTCCCCCTCGACAAGAGTGGCCAAGTGAACTCCGTTGTCTTCGACGCGAAGTTCTCCTTCTGCCACAAGATAGAGATTCAGGTTCTTTTCACCTTTCCGGATCAATACCACCCCTTCTTCGACAAAAATCTCACGCAGATTTTGCAAGAAGCTTTCAAATGCATCAGCAGGAATGACTTTGAGCAATGGACTGTGCAGGAGTTTTCCGCCGATCTGCTTTGTCGCTGATTCTATGACCGCCGCTGCTCCTTCACCCGGAATTCGTCCCGGAAAGGTTTCAGGTCCGACCAAGGAAAATTTTATCAAGCCCCTGCACCCGCTGCAGTTGAATACTGTGTCGGCATATTCCTCCAGATTGATCGGCTGTTTTTGGAGGAATTTGAACAACAACTCGGTCATATCGCGAACGAGGATGAGGCATACTTCTTTTCCGTCCGGGCAGGCAAGGGTTTTTTCCGATAGCAGCAACCGCTCACCGACCTTATAGAGGGGGCAATTCTTCTCAGCTCTAATCGAAAAAATAGCGCTCAATAATTTCATCTACATCACGAAAAAAAACCGGCCTGCGGAAAGGTCCGGAACCTGCCCAGCACTTGGGCTTCCAACAGTATTCTCAGCACAAATTGGCTCCGCATATAATTTCTTTTTGTGTTGCTCAAATAAGTTGATATAGTAGGGAAAATGGTACGCTATTTAACTACTTCTGCAAACACAATTTATGTCAGTTTCCCAAGAACAATTAAGCGAAATCTATCGGCAGTTGAGAGAATATTTTCTTTCTCATCCGGCTATTTCCATCAAACCGACAAAGGGTGATCCTCCTGAACAATATGAAATCACCTTTAAAATTGCCGGATTCAGCAAATCCGGCAAAGGTGAAGCGAGCCTTACCACAGGTCACAGAATTGAACTGACCATTCCGTTCGGTTTTCCACATTTCCCCCCGAGTTGCAAACCCAAAAGTGACATTTATCACCCTGATTTCGACCCCGCAGCCATCTGCCTTGGTGACTTCTGGCAACAGCAGAGTCAAATCCCCGACCTCATCGTTTTCATAGGAAAACTTATTAACGGCGAAAGTTACTCTACCACCAATGCCTTTAATGAAGAAGCTGCAATCTGGTACCAGAGCCATAAGGATGCCTTTCCCATTGCCGAGATCAAATGGAGTGACGGCCATGGTAATGAAGGTGTCTCTCCCAAGGAATTAAAACCGCATATTGATACCATTGATGATGATGATCTTTCTCCTGATTTCGACGTATTCTCTCTTGAGAATTCCCCGGATGAAAAACTTGCTTATGATGCTCCTCCTCCGACCCCTGAAGCACCTTCGGGAAACGATCTCGGTTTATTGCAGCTATTAGAAAACCAGAAAAAGTTTTTCAAACTCCGCCAATCACTTGGAAAGAGCACCACTTTTTCCGATCAAATGGAGAAGATTTCCGCTCATACCGAAGGGGAGATTAAAAAAGCTGAAGAAGTATATCGGGCGGCAAAAAAGACTGAAAATTTAGGAAATTTGAAAAACGCCAGACTTCTGTACAAGCAAGTCGGAGCAATCGCAACCGACTTTCCAAACCTCGAAGCGGACCAACAGAGAGTTTCGCAGGCCTTAACCCTCCTCGAAAAAGTTAACCAAGACCCTGCACCGGATGTTGCAACTCTGGAGTCCTCTTCTCAACTAGAAACCGACTTGCCGACCCCTGACCTGTCAATAAAAGGCAGTACCAAGCGCAAACAGCACCTGACTCCCACCGCACAGCGAGATTCATTCGCTTTAAAAAAACGCCATACCGGTAGACTTGTTTTCTCACTAGTGGCTGGAATTATTATCGTCATCCTAGCAAGCGGCGGGTTTTACTACTTCAATTCTCTACAAAGACTCGATGCGTCGAACGCAGATCTCAACCAATGTAAAACCAACATCGACAACGGCCAGTTTGATGCAGCCAAAAAATTCTGTGATAGCGCCCTTGAAAACTTGACGAGTGTTAAATTTATCCTGCAAAATCGTGCTAATGACCTGGAAAACAGCCTCAATGGAATCCTCGGATCGGAAAAATTCACCCAAGGCCTTGCCGGGAAAATCCTTGTAGACGGCAAGTACCTTCCCAAAAAGGATGCCGCCACCGTCCTTACCTACAAACAGTTGCGGAAAGAAGGCGAAGATTTCTTCGACCAGGAAAACTGGACACAAGCAGAAGAGCGATTCACCAAGATTTTAGCCATCGCCGATAAAAGCGCCCTCATTCCCCCAACTGACATCGAAGAGATAAAAAGCAAACTCAGTTTTATCCGCTTCAGCATGGTTTTCAGCTCTGCCAGCACTTTGCTTTCGGAGCATAAGTGGCAGGAAGCGGCCGCAGAAATTAAAAAAGCCAAAACCCTCCTTGAATCGCTGCCGGAAAAAGACTGACAACGGTATGCTGTCGAGTTGAGTTCAGCTTTGGCAAAATGTAATTTTGAAGAATTCCGCAAGCAGGGTGATGAATTTTTCTCCAAGGCGGATTGGCTGAACGCCATTTCTACGTACAAATCAGTCCTGCCAAACGTGGAAGAGGGTAAAGTAGCATCACAAGAAACTCTCGACGCACTCCGTGAGAACATCAGCCGTGCCGAACTCTATGCGACCATCGACATGGGAAACAAGGCTTTCATAAACGGAGCCTGGGATGAGGCAATAAAAGAATACAACAAGGCAGGTTCGATTCTCACCGCCAATCAGGAAACAATCAAATTGGCCGACTCCCAGGTAACACGGAAAAAAATCGACAGAATTATCCTGCAAACAACATTAATACGCGATCGCCAAGCGGCCAAAATCCAACAGGATGACAAGAAAGACCTGACGGCTGCCAGAAATATTTATCGACAGATTGTAGCTAATATCAATCACAGCGGCTTTGCCGCTGAAGATGAGTTTCTCGAAACCAAAAAGACAAGTATCGCAACCATTCAGGTGCTTGATGAAAAGATCTATCAGGCCGAAAAAGAACAGTATCTGAAAGACAATTTTCGCAGTCTTTTTGTGACGAACTATCCATCAGCCATTTCTGAGAACCTCAACAATCCGGCAATAACCTACGCAAAAGAGGTCGATGGCAGGATGATCTTTAAGATGCAATGCACTGAAACCGGTCGAGGCCGCCCACTGACCCTTGTCATGTTTTACGCTTATGACAAGATCGGTAACCGCTGGGAATTCTTTTCCGAGAAACAATAACCTTGCCACTTAGCAGCCGTCAGGAAATTCATTGAGAACTGGCCTTCTTACAAAGGCTGAGGAAAGCCAACTGCTTATACAAGAAAGCGGAACTCCCCTTTTCCCAACAAATTATGAAGATGTAAAAGGCCCAAAAGTGTGCCGTCATCATCGATTATCGGCAAGGCGGTGATCTCATGGGTCTGCATGATACTCAGAGCATCGGCTGCAAGCCGCGAACTGTCTATACTGATCGGATTTTTGGTCATTAATTGTGCGGTATTCAACTGGGAAATTGCCTGAGCCCCGACAAAGGCGCGACGTACGTCACCATCGGTGACTATCCCCAAAACTTTGTTCGTGCCATCAACCACCAGCACAGCCCCCATGTTTTTTTCGTTAAGCACCCTAATTGCCTCTGTTGCCGAGGCATCAGGCGCAATTACCGGGATATCCTTACCGGTAAACATTACTTCCGTTACCCTTACCTTCAATCTTTGTCCGAGACTGCCACCTGGATGATTCAGGCGAAAATCCTCCTTCTGAAATTTTTTTCTATTAAGCAGTACTACTGCGAGAGCATCTCCCATGGCGAGAGTGGCGGTAGTACTGGCGGTTGGCGCCAATCCTAAAGGACAAGCCTCTTTCGGAACCCTGATGTCCAACACAATGTCGGCGGCGAGGGCTAAGGATGATTTTTCCTGGCCGGTCATTGCAATAATTCTATTGCCGCGTTTTTTGAGGGTAATAAGTAAACCATTCAACTCGGCAGTTTCACCCGAGTAGGAAATTGCAAGAATCACATCTCCAGGCATCACCATACCAAGATCGCCGTGCATTGCTTCGACAGGATGCAGGAAAAACGACGGAGTTCCAGTGCTGTTCATGGTTGCGGCAATCTTTTGCCCAATAATTCCCGATTTGCCGATACCGGTTATGACCACCCTGCCGGGGCCGGCAAGAATAATTTCAACAGCCTTAATAAAATCTATGCCGATACGCTCACGTATCGCTGCCAGTCCCTCTTCTTCTATTCGCAGCACTTCTCTTGCATCTTCAATAGACATTCTAGCCAATCCTTATTGTTAGACTCAATTATTCTTATCCCCACAGGTGATGAAGTATAATTCTCCTGATCTTAAAGACAATTGACGGGTATTCGATTTCAAGTGTCGCCATGATAATCATGGTTTTTCAGCAGTGCAAGCAGCGCACCTCAATGCAACTCAAGGGAGGGGATAAAAGATGCAAATCGCTACATCCGGCATTTTTTTCATATTACCTCCGCTTTTTTCCTAACTTTCTTCGAATTTGGTGTATAATATGGGGTTTTCATCACTTGGAATATTTCACCAAACTTTCCCATTCATCTCGTGGAGTTTTTATGTCAGATTATCTTTTTACCTCAGAATCCGTGTCTGAAGGTCATCCCGATAAAGTCGCCGATCAGATCTCCGATGCCATCCTTGACGCCATTCTCAAGCAAGATCCGTTTGCCAGAGTCGGTTGCGAAACTCTGGTCACTACCGGCATGGCGGTAATTGCCGGGGAAATCACCACCTCAGCCTGGGTGGACATGCCCGATGTTGTTCGCCAGACCATTAAACAAATTGGCTACAACTCCTCCGAGATGGGCTTTGATTGGCAATCCTGTGCCGTCATCACCTCCATCGACAAACAATCTCCGGATATAGCCCAAGGAGTAAACGAAGGAACCGGCCTTGATCTTGAACAAGGTGCCGGGGACCAAGGGCTGATGTTTGGGTACGCCTGTAATGAAACCGATACTCTTATGCCGATGCCGATTTCCTTGGCCCACAAGCTTACCAAACGCCAGGCAGATGTGCGTAAAGCCAATATCCTGCCGTGGTTGCGACCTGACGCTAAAAGTCAGGTGACCGTACAGTATGTTAACAGTGTTCCCTCAAGGATTGAAGCGGTCGTCCTTTCTACTCAGCATGATGCATCAGTCAGCTACGCCGATCTCAAAGAAGGTGTCATGGAAGAAATCCTCAAGCCGATTCTGCCTACCAAAATGATTGATGCCAACACCAAATTCTATATCAATCCCACCGGTCGATTCGTCATTGGCGGACCGGTCGGAGACTGTGGTGTCACCGGTCGAAAAATTATCGTTGATACTTACGGTGGCAAAGGCTCGCACGGTGGCGGCGCTTTTTCCGGAAAGGATCCTTCGAAGGTAGATAGATCGAGTTCCTACTATGGCAGGTATGTTGCTAAAAATTTGATTGCCGCTGGCCTGGCTGATGAAATTGAAGTACAGGTGGCGTATGCCATAGGTATTTCTCAACCTGTATCCATCAATGTTAACAGCTTTGGCACCGGCAAGATCTCTGATGCGGAAATCAAGAAACTCATCACCACCCACTTCGATCTCAGGCCCAAGGCAATTATTCAACAGCTTGACCTTTTACGGCCGATCTATCTCGCAACCGCGGCTTATGGCCATTTCGGTCGCGAACTCGACACCTTTACCTGGGAGAAAACCGATAAAGCTGCCATGCTGCGGGATGCTGCGAAACTGAAGTAATAGCGCCCATAACAATAAGTTAAACATTATACAAAGTTCGACTCAAAGAATGGAAAACACTACAATGACACCCACATTTACTGATTACAAAGTCGCCGATATGACTCTTGCCGATTGGGGCCGGAAAGAAATTGCCATCGCTGAAACGGAAATGCCTGGTCTTATGGCCTTGCGCCTAGAATATCGAGGCAAGGCCCCCCTCAAAGGCGCCCGTATCGCCGGCTGTCTGCATATGACCATACAGACAGCGGTGCTCATGGAAACTCTGGTAGAGTTGGGGGCTGAGTTACGGTGGTCCAGCTGCAATATTTTTTCAACCCAAGATCATGCGGCCGCAGCGGTTGCTGCTGCCGGCATTCCGACCTTTGCCTGGAAGGGTGAAAATGAGCAGGAATTCTGGTGGTGTATCGACCAAACGATTTTTGGGACAAATGATTGGCGCCCCAACATGATACTTGATGATGGTGGTGATATCACTTTGGTGCTCCACCAGAAATACCCGAAAGAATTGGCAGCGATTCGTGGCATTAGTGAAGAAACCACGACAGGGGTACACCGCCTCAATGAAATGGCAAAGGCCGGCAAACTGGCATGCCCTGCCATAAATGTTAATGATTCGGTGACAAAATCGAAATTTGACAACCTCTATGGCTGCCGAGAATCCTTGATCGACGGCATCAAACGCGCCACCGATGTGATGATAGCCGGCAAAAACGCCGTCGTGGTCGGCTACGGCGATGTTGGCAAGGGTTGTGCCCAGGCCCTGCGTGGTATGGGTGCTACCGTCTATATCACCGAAATCGATCCTATCTGCGCCCTTCAGGCGGCCATGGAAGGATACAGGGTTGTCACAATGGACGAGGTGGCCCACCTTGGTAACATCTTCGTCACCTGTACCGGCAATTTGCGGGTTATTACGCGCACGCATATGGAAAGAATGCCAGATCAGGCCATCGTCTGCAACATTGGCCACTTTGATTCGGAAATCGATATTGCCGGAATCCGCGATCTCCAATGGGACAACATCAAACCTCAGGTTGACCATGTTATCTTTCCCGACGGAAAGAAAATCATTGTGTTAGCCGAAGGTCGTCTGGTGAATCTCGGCTGTGCCACAGGACATCCAAGTTTTGTTATGAGCAACTCTTTTTCCAACCAAGTTCTGGCACAAATCGAACTCTGGCAGCACTCTGGAAACTATGAGAATAAGGTTTACTTTCTGCCAAAACATCTTGATGAGATGGTGGCAAAAATGCATTTGAAAAAAATCGGAGCCAATCTCACCCAGCTGACCAAAGAACAGGCCGATTATATAGGTGTATCAATCGACGGACCATATAAACCGGAGTATTATCGGTACTAACCAAGAACAATTGCCCAGCCCCTTATTGGACCGGTGGATGCAGCATCACAAGGAGGCATCTACCGGTTTTTTTATTACTTTTCCCGCAAGCCTGATATCACCGGACAGAACCGTGTGTATTTCTCCTTTTAGATCCTTAACGTGAAGTTGCCCTTCATCGTCAGGCCCCAGAGACACCCCAACAAGGATCTTGCCATCGAACCCTACACATTCCGTCTCCTTGCCAAGCAGGAAATCACGGCGTTTCCAGGCAGTAAGAACCGGCTGAAAACCATCGTTACAGAAAACATCAAGCAATTGCAGTATTTCGTTACGGATAGCCAAAAACACTTGAGAAGCATCAGAGAAAATTCCTGTCTCAAGAAAAATGGATGTTGCTTTACCGTACAGCTCCTCTGGAAAATCCTCCAAGGAAGAACTAAGGTTCAGCCCGATCCCGATAACGGCAAATCGCCGCCCATCTGGTTCATTCATGGCTGAGGATTCAGTCAATATTCCCCCGCATTTTTTACCATTCAGGAAGATGTCATTCGGCCACTTAAGTTGTGAGAAGCCGCCGGCAATGCGGTCTACCGCCTGCGCAACTCCAAGCCCTGCCGCGAGGGTAATTTTGGGAAAATCCTGTGGCGTAAGCTTAGGTCTCACTATAATCGAACAATAGAGGCCTTTACCGGCTACTGAATG
The DNA here is from genome assembly GCA_903875445.1 of uncultured delta proteobacterium. GTDB lineage: Bacteria > Desulfobacterota > Desulfobulbia > Desulfobulbales > Desulfocapsaceae > Desulforhopalus_A. Next base: position 130,732 of record CAIQWD010000072.1, read on the forward strand.
CCAGCTCTTTCCAAGTCGGCCTCGGCCTTCAGTTTGACTGGTAGCGATAACGGCAGTGCCGTGAAGAGCTCCATTTTCGGCTAGCTTCTTGGCAAGAGTATTTGTGGAGGGAATGGATTCGAAAAAGTGGATTGGATACATTGCAAACAAAAAAAGCATAAGGAATATTCTGCCTTATGCTTTTTTGAAAAAAACGGGCTCGATTATTCTACATTTCCAATTCCACCTGCGCCTTCCTCATTTTTAATACGGCTGGGGATGGCGTACATGGTGGTCGAACCGGAAGACCAAAACATCAATTTTCCTTCTCGTACCATTTCGTTCGCTACGTTTTTCATATCTCTCGGCTTGGTATCAGGATCAACGGCATAAAAATCCTTGATGTACAGCTGCGGCTTCGGAGACGTTAGCGCTTTCTCCTCAATGGCTTTTTTTAGTTCTTCTTTACTCATTGCCATAATATAACTCCTATAAGTAGGTTGAAGAAGAAAGCATCAAAGGGCCAGGCAACTCATCGCTGCCTGGCCCGCAAACATCATTCTTGTCTTACTACTTGATATGACTAGTGAACTTAAACTGGGTGGTGGTACGCCAGGTGTCATAGGCAAGACGATAGTCGTCGATGCTCTTCTCAGTGAACGGAATATCACATTTCTCAAAGAATTTTTCCCAACCGATCCTCTCAGCCCATTCACCGATACGCTCATATTTTTTCGCATCGGCGGCATAAGCAACCAGGATTTTCTTGACGGCGGCTACTGTTTCCGGCCAACGTGGAGTAGTATTCGGCAAGAAGGGGATAACCAGCTTGGAGAATTTCGGAGCACTGATTCTGTTGGAAACCTTACCACCAACCAGAATGGCAATTCCGTCACCTTCCGGATCAGCCAGAGGCATGGCAGGACACATGGTGTAGCAGTTACCACAGAACATACAACGCTCTACGGTTACCTTGACTGTTTTTATTTCTTTGCCATCTACCTCAGCCTTTGCGGGCTTAACAGCACCCAGCGGACAGGAGGCAATAGCCAGCGGCAACTCGCAAACACCGGAAATGCGTTTATGGTCAATCATCGGTGGTTTCCGGTGAATACCAAGAATGGCGATATCGGAAGCGTGCACGGCACCACACATGTTCAAACAGCAGGCAAGTGCTATACGCACCTGCGCCGGCAGTTTCATGGAGGTGAAATACTCGAACAGTTCATCCATAACCGACTTTACAACACCCGAGGCATCGGTGGCGGGGGTATGACAGTGTACCCAACCCTGAGTATGAACGATATTAGTTACACCTGCACCGGTTCCTCCTACCGGATACTTATTGCCGTAGCTGGCAAGAGTATCAAGTAGCGGCTGAACTTTGGCACGGGAATCAACCATGAACTCAATGTTATTCCGAGTAGTGAAACGCAAGAAGCCATCGCAATGCTTGTCTGCAATATCACAAACTTCACGAATATATTCGACAGATACTAACCGAGGGGAACCAACCCGAACCGAGTATACTTCATCACCGGTCTCGGATTTGTGCATCAGAACCCCTGGCTGAGTGATCTCATGCCACAACCATTTACCCTTGTTGGCTTTTATGACTGGTGGGAAAAATTGTTCATAATGGGGTGGGCCAAGATCTGAGATACGGCCTTCCATTGGTTTTTGTGGATTGTAACCCATGGCAAATCTCCTTATTTCTAATATGAATTATCAGCTCAGATTAAAACAGCATCAGGCCTTGTGTTTAGCACGGAATTCATCGATGTCACGCGCAAAACCACCTTCAACCTCTTCTTCTCTCCAGAATATGTACGGATTGCTTCGAGGCTCTTTGACATGCTGCGGAATCGGTTCAATTCCCATTACAGAGAGGAAGGTCGGCAAACCAACACGCTGCATGGTTTCACCAACACGCTCACGGTTCTTACCAACTTCCATCCACCAGTCCCAAACCTTCTCAATGAACTCGATCAATTCTTCAAAGTCATTGTCTTTAGAAACCTTGATAAAGGGAACGATTAAGGTGGCGAACTGCGCACCATCAAGAATTGGAGCTTTAGCACCAACACAGATGGAGGCACCTTTATCAAGACCAGGGCGCAGGGCTCTGGGCATGACGTTGATGCAGTGCATGCAACGAGTACATTCCTTTTCGTCGATCTTCAACTCTGCGCCTTCCATCCACATACAGCCAGTCGGACAGAGATTGATAACTTCCTTGGTAATATCAAACTTACCCCAATCTCTGCCGCTATGGGCACCGCCGTTTGCGGGGTAGTTGCCGGCTACATACTGTTTCACCGCAGCCTGATCAATGCGGATGGCATCTCTCCAGGTACCGATAACGGATATATCGGAACGAGCGATTGAGGCCACACAGTCATTCGGACAACCGGAGAATTTGAACTTGAATTTGTAGGGAAAAGCAGGACGATGAATCTCATCCTGATAATGCAGGGTCAGGGAGTGGCACACTTCTTCGGTGTCATAACAGGACCACTCGCAACGAGACTCACCGATACAGTTGGCGGGTGTACGCAGATTCGAGCCGGAGCCGCCAAGATCCTGACCCATATCATGGGTCAGATCCCAGAAAAAGGGCTCAAGATTCTCGGTACGGGTACCAAGAAGAATAATGTCACCGGTTGAACCGTGGAAATTGGTCATACCTGATCCGTACTTCTCCCAAAGGGCCATCAGCTGACGAAGATTGGCACTTGAGTAATACTTTGAAGCAGGCTGAGCAACACGAACGGTGTGAAAATGCTCAACACCAGGGAACAGCTCAGGAACATCAGCGTAACGTCCGACAATACCACCACCATATCCGAAAACGCCAACGATACCGCCGTGCTTCCAATGGGTGATCCTTTCTTTGTAGGACAGTTCCAGGATACCAAGTATATCCCAACACTCAGGCTTGGTTTCCGCCTGGCGCTTAATGTCGGTCACGAAGCTTGGCCACGGGCCACTCTCCAATTGGTCCAACAAGGGCGTCTCACGTTTTGCCATGATTTCCTCCTTTAAATTACTGTTTATACTGCAACCTTAACCAAAAAAATTTTACTTAAAACCGGAATTCAGCCTTCGGCTTATCTTTTTTCTCGTAATCACCGCGCCGTTCCCCTGGCATATAAATAGCGCATAATCGGGAGGCGAAGCGTGATTATGAATTTTCGAATTAGGGTGAGAGAATAGCGGTGCGAGATGGTTTTGTCAACAAAAATCCAATAGACTTCCAGTCTCTAAATGAACATCCATTCAGCCATAATTACTGTCGCTCGGGCATAGCAAACAACTGATTCATGAAGACTTTTTCGAGAGTCTCATCGGTCGAAGGCGGATCACTCATGGCGCGAAGAAAGCCGGTCGCCAAGGCCTTGCCCAGTTGTACCCCCTCCTGATCAAAAGAATTTATATTCCAGGCAAAGCCCTGGAACGCAATCTTTGCTTCATACAGTGCCAGCAGGGCTCCCATTACCTTCGGCGTAAGTCTTTCTGCAAAAAGACAACACGATGGCCGATTGCCGGGAAATTTTTTATTGGGGTTGTCGGATGGCTGTCCCACCGCCATTGCCACCATCTGGGCAAAAAGATTGGCGAGCAGCTTCTGTTGCGAGGTAGAGCCACCAACTGCAGCATCCATGCCGTACTGCGAGTGACGAAAACCGATAAATTCCACCGGAACGATCTCGGTACCCTGGTGCAGAAGCTGATAAAAGGCATGTTGCCCGTTGGTCCCCGGTTCACCCCAGATTATCGGTCCGGTTTTGCTCCGCACATCAGCACCTGTCCGGTCTATAGATTTTCCGTTACTTTCCATATCACACTGCTGGAGATGCGCCGGAAAACGATGGAGTGCCTGACTATATGGCAAAACCGCGAGGGTCGGGTGCCTAAGAAAATTGTGATTCCAGATTCCGAGCAATGCCAAGAGGAGAGGGATATTTTTGCGAATATCGGTCACTTCGGCTTCATGATCAACGATAGCGGCTCCCTGCAGGTATTCCATTACCCTGGAAAAGCCCATATAAAAACCGAGCATCACGGTCCCGACCATGGAGGTAGAACTGTATCTGCCACCAATATAGTCAAACATGTAAAAAGAGCGCAAATATCTCCCCGGGTTATCCATCGGGCTCTTTTCGCCGGTCACGGCGATGCAATGCTGTGCGGGGTTGAGCCCGGCCCTTTCAAGTGCCAGACGCGCATGTTGTTCATTGGTCAGGGTTTCAAGAGTCGTGCCGCTCTTTGAGACTATGTTGACAAGGGTAGTGGCGAGATTCACCTCAGCTAGAACCCTGGCTGCATCGTCGGGATCGACGTTGGCGATAAAGCGGACCTTCCGTCCTGGCAAACCGTAGGCCTTGAGGGCTTCAAAGATGGATCGCGGGCCGAGATCCGAGCCGCCAATCCCGATATGCACCATGGTGTCGAAGGGCTGCCCATGCTTGTTGACCAACTGGCCGGTTTCAAGGGCCGCCAGAAATGTTCTCAGTTTTTCGATCTCTCTGCGTGCCTCATTACTCGCCTGAAGTTCGGTCGGAGGGGTATGAAAAAGGTCCCGACTGGCGGTATGGAGGACTTGCCGATTCTCGGAGGCAAACCCCTCAATCTTGTTGAGTACCGCCCCGCGCCGCATCATCTTGAACTGCTCTACCAACCGCAATTCATCTGCCAGTTCCTGCAAGCGCTCGAGCACTGAGTCATCTATTCTTTCCGCGCCATAATGCAGGTGCCAGAGTTCCGAGCGACACACATACCGAGCCAATCGTCCATCCGTCTGCAGGGCCTGAACCCCAGTCAGATCATACGGGTTTTCGGCCAGTCTGACCAGCTCCGGGAACACTTTTGCATCGGCAAGTCCTTTGAATGGATGAGCCATCATTCTATTCTCCCGTCTTTATCGGCAACCACGCGTCACACCGTCTTCTGCGAGTTTTTTCAGAGATTCAATGGTCTTTCGGTAATCTTCACTGCCATAGACCGCCGAACCTGCAACAAAGATATTTGCACCGGCGGCGGCGATCTCGGCAATCGTCTTGATACTTACTCCGCCATCCACTTCGATATCTACCTGCAGCTTTCTCTCGGTTATGCGCTGTCGCAGGTGTTTGATCTTGGTAAGTGTCGAGGGAATGAACGATTGCCCGCCAAAGCCGGGATTGACCGACATCAACATCACCAAATCGATTTCCTCAAGGATACAATCAAGGGTCGCAAGGGACGTTGCCGGGTTAAGGACCACCCCCGGTCTTTTGCCAAGCTCACGTATTCTTGATACGGTACGCTGCAGATGGCTGCAGGCTTCGACATGCACGGTAATCCAATCGGCACCGGCTGCGGCGAAGGCATCGACATACCGATCCGCATCGCTGATCATCAAGTGAACGTCAAGCACCTTGCCGGTAACCGCGCGTGCGGCCTGCACAACCAGCGGGCCGATGGTAATATTGGGAACAAAATGCCCATCCATAACATCGATATGGATAATATCGGCGCCTGCCTCGTCAACTGCTCGTATTTCCGCACCCAGTCGACTGAAATCGGCCGACAGTATCGACGGTGCTATGTACATAACTTGCTTCATTACTTCCCTCGGTTTTTCCTCTTGTATTATGACACTTCCCTCTGCATAAAAAGCCGAGGCGTCACCCTATAGCTGTTATTTTACGCACCCTGTCCCCCGGCAACATCTCTATCCACCCATCCAATTCCAGAAAAAGCAGCAATTCACTGACCCGCGCCGGGGAAAACCCGGTCTTGTCAATGAGTCTCTCGCGCATCTGGGGATAGGCATCAAGCTTAGCGAGCAATGCTCGTGCGTCCGGATCAAGACCGGAATTACTTTCTTGTTTGTTTCCGGCTTGTCCAGGGACAGCATGAGGAATAACCATATCTAATTCTTCAACAATATCTGCGGCACTTTGAACCAGTTTGGCCCCCTGTTTCAGCAGCCAGTGTGTTCCTTCACTCTTGCAGGAATCGATATGACCGGGTACGGCAAAAACCTCCCGCCCGCAATCGAGCGCAATCTGCGCCGTAATGAGCGAGCCGGAGCGCTTTGCCGCTTCGACAACCACAACGCCTTTACTCAATCCGGCGATAATCCTGTTGCGTGCAGGAAAACGAAAACCTTCCGGACGGGTACCGAGAGAATACTCCGTCACTAAGGCACCGCACTCGATGATTTTTCGAAAAAGTGAGAGATTCTGCCGGGGATAGACAACATCAAGACCACAGCCTAGGACAGCGACGGTGCTGCCATCACCGGCGAGGGCACCGGCATGCGATTCGGCATCAATTCCGAGGGCCAGACCGGAAACAACCGTCAACCCCAAGGCAGTAAGTCTATTAGCCAGAGTATAAGCGATTTTTCGCCCGTAGGTGGTAGCAGCCCGCGAACCGACAATGGCAACCGCAGGTCTACTCAAAAGTTCTTTACGACCAAGGACATAGAGCACCGGCGGAGGATCTGGAAGTTGCCGGAGTAAAGGAGGGTAAGAGGAATCCTCGAAGGACAGTGCACAGGCACAGGCTGCCGTCAGCCGATCAAGTTCCTGCTGCCCACCAATTGCAGTGTTCGCCCGGGAAAAAAGTCCGGACACCTGCTGCTCGCGAATTCCCTTTACCTGCAGGAGTTCTTTTCTTGATGCCCGGAGAACTGCGGTGGGGGAATGAAAATGATCTATCAGGCGCCAGAAGCTTGTAAGCCCCAGTCCAGGTACCAGGCTAAGACTTATCCAATCGAGGGTGGCTGCCAATTTCCGCCTGCCTTTTTCTCCGAACCAATCGACTGCAGGAGCCGCCTCCGGTCCAATGTATACTTGAATAGAAGATTATCAATCGGTCATAAACACTTTCAATTCTTCAACCCGAGAAGGATGCTTCAGTTTCATTATCGCCTGCGCCTCAATCTGGCGAATACGCTCTCTGGTGACTGCAAAGCACTTGCCAACTTCCTCAAGAGTATGATCACAATCGACATCTATCCCGTACCGCAACCGCAAAACATTGGCTTCGCGCGGAGAAAGCGAGGACATTACCTGGCTCAAACACTGCCTGAGACTTGCGACCATCGACACTTGGTCCGGCCCGGGTTTTTCTTTATCCTCAATGAAATCGCCAAGAAATGTTTCACCGTCATCACCCACCGGGGTGTCGAGCGAGATCGCATCTTTGGCAATCTTCAGTGCCGATTTGACCTTGCCCACTTCGGTACCCAGCTGTTTGGCCATCTCCTCGGGCGTCGGCTCTCGATGCTCTTCGAGGAGAAAATCCTTGGACACCCTGAGCAGTCTATTAATTGTCTCGATCATATGCACGGGCAGGCGGATCGTTCGCCCCTGATCGGCAATGCCGCGGGTGATCGCCTGCCTGATCCACCAGGTGGCATAGGTGCTGAATTTGTAACCGCGGTGATAGTCAAACTTTTCCACCGCCTTCATCAACCCGATATTGCCTTCCTGGATAAGGTCGGAGAACTGCAGACCGCGATTAACGAATTTCTTGGAAACAGAGATCACCAGCCGCAGATTCGCTCGAACCAAACCTTCTTTTGCCTGTTTATAGATATCCCAACCGGCATCAATCTCCTGGAGAGCTTGTTGCAACTGCAGGTGATCGATGCCCGACTCTTCAAGTATCTGACGATTGACCTGCCGCGAAATGGCCTCGGGCAAAGCGGCGTGACTGGCTGCAGGCAGCTTACTGCTATGCTGATGTATCAACTCGACAAGAACTTTCCGGAAGCGCTTCGACAATTCCTCAAGCCCGTCCGCCATCGCTTTGATGCATTCGACACAGATGAATTTTTCGGCAAACACCCCGGCGATCTCTTCGCCTGTCTGCAGAATTTCCTGAAAAAGTATGGCGGCTTCGGCGGTATTTTCCGGCAACTGCAGATATATCGCCAGCAAGCCCTCTCTCTTTTTATTTAAGGCGACCGCTTGCTCGACGCAGGTTAAAAAATCACGACTCTCCTTTTTTACCGTACCGGGCTTATTGTCGAGAATCCCGCCAAGAATCTGGCAGATCCTGTCACTATTGGTGTCAAGACCTCGAACCACCTCACGCAAGGCGGGTATCGCCAGCGGCGCCTTGAGGACGGCATTCTGAACCCTTTGTTTACCGGCCTCCATCATCTTGGCAAGCTTCAATTCCTCTTCGTGATTGAGAAGGGTCAGCGTCCCCATTTCCCGAAGATAGATATTCATCGGATCTATAGAACCCTTTGACTTGGTGACTTTGTCCTGTTCCTCGGAATATCTCGCCGCCCTCCGCCGATCACGCTTGCGCCGGTCACTCAGAGAAGTGCTCCGACGGTCTTGCGCCTGGGTGGCCCTCTTTTCTTGCGGAAAATCAGACCCTTCCGTTGGAACAACCATTTCTTCAGCAAGATCTTCGGTGAAATCATCAGTTAAAGCATAGGATGATGAGTCGTCCTGCAAATCATATTCCCTCATGACCTCATCGGCCTCCCTGACTATATCGTCTTCATTTCCTGCCAACGCCATGCAACTCTCCTTTAAGCAAACCGCGGAAAACCATTATGCCCATGTTTCCAATCAGTCCTACCTCGCACATCCGAAAAACCAGTTGACCGGCGACAATCCACTATCAATTCGATATTTACTCCCTCCAATCAAACGAAACAGGTGGAAATGTCAAGAATTTTCCTTGCAATGTTGAAAGTAATTAGATTACTCAAAGCATTTATCGAAAAAATTGACCCGCAAATAACAGCAGTTGGCAATTGCAAACCTCAGGACGCTTTCACACTCTCGGGTCTTTAAACGCCTGTTCACAGGATTTGACCATGCAACTTGCTGGTAATTTCGATCTTCTCAACCAGCAGTTTTTGCACAAGGTGGTGGTCGCCTGCTTTTTCGGCCAGCTGGATGCGTTGCATTACATCTGCGGACTGTTCTTTCAATTGAAACTTGCGCAGATAGAGAAGAAACTCGGTAAGTTCATCGCCGATGATGTTTTCATCGCCCTCCGATAAGTGCATCGGGGCGCGGACAAAAAGATCGGCAACCAGGCTTCGCTCAGCACCTTCCGGCAATACAGTCAATAATTCTTCGGGCTCCGCCTGGGGATTTGCGGCAAGCAGTCTTTCCAATTCTAAAAACAGTATTTCTCCAATTCCCCCAGCGAGACAGTTCCTGAGACCATTCTCGGCCAGTCGGGAAAAATATTGTGGATGAAGAATCATGAATTCCACAAGTTGCCGCTGCGCCATAGCTAGCGGTGCCCCCTTTTCCGACCTGATCGTTTTTACAGGTTGGTCTTGCGGTCTGGCAGGCGATACGGATGCACGTTCAAGACCGGCATCAAGTTGTCCCGCCGCCAACCCAAGTTTCTCGGCGAAGTGGGAGACAAAGAGCGAACGCTGTAAGGGTGAAACCGCAGCAGCGATCAAGGGTTTCAGCTCTTCCAAAATTTTACCCTTACCATCAAGGGTGAGTCCGTGCTGATCTATCATCTGCGCAAGGGCAAATTCAGGTAAGGCTACTGCTTGATCAAATAGGACATTCAGTTCCGCCAAGCCCTTCTCCCGGACAAAGGTGTCCGGGTCATGTCCCACCGGGAGAAAGGCTACTCGGCCGGGTATCTGTTCGGCGAGAAACAGCGGCACAGCGCGCACAGCCGCCTTTCTTCCCGCCTCATCCCCATCAAATAAAAGCGTCACCTTCTCAGCAAACCGTTTCAGCAGCCGGAGTTGCTCGCGGGTCAGGGCAGTCCCGAGGGGCGCCGCCACATTATGGCAACCATGGGCAACCAGAGAAATGAGATCAAAATTACCCTCGACCAGCACTGCATGATTTTGTCGCCTGATAAATTCTTTTTGTTGAAACAGCCCGAGCAACAACTTTCCCTTGTTAAACACCAGGCTTTCCGGAGAATTGAGATATTTAGGCTGGCCCTCGCCGACAATCCTTCCACCGAAACCGCAGATTCGACCGCTGATATCCGAGATCGGGAAGAGTATCCGGTCGCGGAACCGGTCATAACTGCCACCTTGCTCCTTTTCCACCAAGAGCCCTGCTTCAACGGCGGTTTTCACCTCTTCCCTGCCGAGTTGGCTGCCAAGAAAATTCCAGCCGGCCCCTTCCACCGCCGGCGCGTAGCCGATACGAAACCGGGTCACGAGTTCGACACCGACGCCCCTTTTGTGTAAATAGTCCCTAGCTGTCCGGGCAGCCGGCGCATCCTGCAAATAGCGACTGAAAATCGTCGCGCATTTCTCGTTGACGGCAAAGAGCAGTTGGCTTTTTTGCGCCCGCAGCTCCTCTTCTTTTGACTGACGGCGCTCCGGCAGTTCTATCTGATATCTTTTGGCCAGTTCCTTTAAGGCGCTTTGGAAATCAAGATTGTGATATTTCATTATAAAACTAAAAACATCACCCGACTCCCCGCAGCCAAAACAATGGTAAAACTGCTGACCCGCATGCACCGAAAAGGAAGGGGTTTTTTCGCCGTGAAACGGACACCGCCCGAGAAAGCGTACGCCGCTTCGCTTCAGCTCTATACACTCGCCGATAATCTGCACTATATCGGCCCGCTCTTTAATAACAGCGGCAATATCATCCCGTGATTCGTTAACAGCCATTGTCCCATCCATGTAAAAGTACGGTGCATCTTCTTGGCATCCATACTATACTACCCTTACCCAGGAGATGCCATCGTTTGACCGGCGATTTCCCTTCTCCTCCACCTCACCGCTCGGTTTTCGGCATGGAAGATTTCGCAAACGCCATCGCTTACGAAGTAAAGCAGGAAATTGCCGACCGTTATTTCGGCTTTCGTACCCGGCTTGAAAAGCAGTCGAAAGAATATTTGGCAAAGATGCAGGAAACCAGCAAAGAATTTAGCATGGAAATCCAACTCGATCTGTGCCGTATGCAGTTCCTTCTACACGAACCACGCCTTTTCCGCTTATTCCTTCATCTTATCGACCTGCCCTTGGAGGAAGCCATAAATTTATGCAGTCGACAAGCACCTTCCAAGGTGCAAGAGCTTTTTAAAGCGCTGCGAGGTGAAGGATTCACCCGCTGGCGAAGATTTCGCGGGTTAGCGATACTCGTCTACCGTTCCTTAGCAGAAAAAATTGCGACATACCGCGACACATATCTCCTACTCCAGGAAGAACACGCCGAGATCTGCCAGGAAATTGAAAAATTTCAGCGGCACAACGACCTTGCCGATATCCTCTGCTTTCTCCGCAATCTCGATTCCCCCGATTGTGAACGATTGAAATTTCTTCATTCCAATTCCGCTCTTCAACCCGACAAGACTCTCGAACAGGACCTGCGTATCGCTCCCCCCGCGCCTATCACCGAGACCATGATCTTGCTCAGCCCCCTGCCGCCGCTCAAACAAATCAAGGAACAATTCACAGAACTCCTCAAACAGGCTTATGCCCGACATGATGGCAAAAACCCATCAAGTCTTCCTTTCTGATAAAATCACCCTTTTCCGAGCTTGATTTAGAGATATGATGAAGGGAGGTTAAAAATTTGCTTTTTATTCATCAAAAAATATATACTTAAAGGACATGATCGATCACTACGCCGGAAATGACGACATTTTTGTTGTCGCCGGCAACTGAATCAAGCACCCTTTGCACTATGACCGACAACAGGTATTTAACAGCCTCGGATCTCGGCACGGACCAGCGCCTCAAGGCGCTGGTCCAGCCGCTTTGTGCGTCGGTTCTTTGCCTTTCTCCAGGCATTGTTCCTTCCTCCGAGGAATTGCGCAAGGCCACGCTCATCCTCGTTACGCACCCTGCCGCTCCAATTCAGCCGCTCCTGGAACATTCTGCCTTGCCGCCTTCCACCCCGATTCTCTTTCTCGGTTCCGAGGTCACCGTGCCCCCTCTTTTTCAGCAGTATCGCGACAAGTTGTTGCTTGATTATATGGTGCTCCCTGTACCTCTTGACGTTTTCCGGCACAGAATAATTTTTCTCACTCGCATCCAGAAAATGAGTGCTGAACATCATACCAATTCCACTACTCTCAGTCGGCAACTTGATATCCTTTCGACCCGGGATGGACTGACAGGGCTTTATAATCGGCGTCATCTTACCACGAGTCTCATGGAGATTATGGAGAGCGCCCCAATTAACGGTGAAGAGCTTTCTCTCCTGCTTCTTAATATCGACTTTTTCAATACCGTCAATAAGACTTCCGGCCTGAAATACGGGGACTTCATCCTCAACGAAATGGCGGCAAGACTGACCACAACCTCGCGGAAAAACGATAGCTGCTATCGCTTTTCCGGTGAAGATTTTGTCGTTCTCATGCCGGGTACGGGTCTCGATGAAGCCAAAAAAATTGCCGAGAAAATCCGTAAGGCCTGTTCCGAAAAACCCTTTACCCACGGCCGGATAAGCCAAAACATAACCGTCTCCATGGGTCTTGCTTCCTTGCAGGTTCATAATCCGACAAGCCATGACGATTTCATTCATATGGCGGAAACCGCCCTTTTTATGGCCAAGGCCGGGGGACGCAACAGACTGCAGATTTTCAATCCGCTCAGCGGCCCGGGTCAGCTCACCCCCAGAAAATCGATGGCCTTTCTCAAGGATTCGTTGCAGCACATCATGGAAAGGACGAGAAATGCGGCAATCGCCTCCGTTCAACTGCTCGCCAAAAATGTCGCCGGGTCCGACCATCAGACCCATGCCGCCACCGTCTCCCATTATCTTACCCTCCTTGGTCAACAACTCGGCCTAGAAGGACAACATATCGAAATCTTCCATAATGCGATTACTCTTTGCAATAGTTTCCGCTCTCTGCTCCACAGTGACCTTATCAACAAACCCGAACAGTTGTCTTCCAAAGAGCGAAAAATCATTGACGACTTGCCATTCAAACTGACTGAGATTACCAATATGTTCGATTACTTTTCCAATGAGCGTGAGATCTTACTTTGCCAGGGGGAGCGCTATGACGGCACCGGCCATCCACGCGGTCTGAGGGGTGACGAAATCCCTCTTGGCGCAAGAATATTCACAATCGTTGATGCCGTTGCAGCGATGAACGCCGAACGTCCCTATCGTCGAAAACTGACTGCCGAGGAGATTATTCTTGAATTGAACAAGGAGGCCGGCAAGCAGTTTGATCCATCTTTGGTTGCACAGGTTTTCACGGTTATTGAAAAAAATCATCTTCTCAACCTCGACCACACTCTCCTTGAACAAGCCCGTCAGGATCTCTTCAATACTTTTCCAGAGCTTAATCCATGACAGATCACTATCTTACCTCCATAAACGCCCGGATTGAATCGTTTCCGGCCTTACCGGCAATCGTTACCAAGGTAATGACTGCAACAGCCAATCCCCAATGCAGCGCCAATGATCTGATGCAGGTCATCCTCCCCGATCAAGCCATGTGCGCCACCATTTTGAAGGTGGCAAACTCGGCATTTTTCGGTATTCCCCGGGAGGTCGGCACCATTGAACGGGCAGTTGTCGTCCTGGGATATGAGGAGATTAAAAATATTGTTATCGGCAAGGCAATTTTCTCTTCTTTTCCGAAGATGACTAAGGAGACCAGGCATAGGGTCGGTTTATTCTGGGAACACACCTTCACCTGCGGCCTGGCGGCGAAAATCATCGGCGAGCAGCAGCACCTTTCTCCCAGTGAGCTGTTCATTGCCGGACTCATTCATGATATCGGCAAGCTGGCAATGTTCCTCACCTTTCCCGAACAGTATCCGATCCTTCAGGAACTTGCCAACCATCCTCTTTTCGACAATATTGCCGAGGAGCGGAAGAATTTTACCCTGAGTCATGACCAAGTAGGGCTGCAGCTGGCAAAAAAGTGGCTTCTCCCGGAACAGCTGGTCGCCGCCATCGGCTACCATCATGCCCCTCAGGATGCCGCCGCTTTCCGTCAGTATCCCCTCATTATCCAGGTTGCCGACATCCTTGCCCTCATGTATTGCAGTCCGGAAATTCTCAGGCCCAAAGACGTATCGAAAATTTTTGCCGATTTCCTGCCGGAAACCAGTACCCTCTGGCAGGAAATCGGCCTCAACTGGGATGACGAAAATCTTGGTCTCTGGTTTGAAGGGCTGAAACGCAGTCGGCAAAATGATCAGGCTATTCTCAGTATCTTTGCCTCCGCATGAAGATCACCTCCATCAAACGGACTATCAGAAATACCCGAAGATTTGCCGAAATTATCAAGGTACTGTCGAAATTCGGCTTTCGCCAATTGGTGCAGGACACCGGCCTGCATCGCCTCCTCGGCAACAGCAAGGAAGAACTCGAAGCCCTGGCCGGCAACGGCCACGAGACCCTGCCGCGTCCGGTTCGCGTCCGCATGGTTCTCGAAGAACTCGGACCGACCTTTATCAAGCTTGGTCAGATCCTTTCCACCCGCCCGGATCTTATCCCTCCCGAATGGGCAAGCGAACTCAAAAAACTCCAGGACAATTGCCAGCAGGTGCCGTTTGCCGATATCTATCAGGTCCTGACCCTGGAGTTCCCTGGCCGGCTTGACCTGATCTTCACCTCCATCGATGAGGTTCCGCTGGCGGCCGCCTCCATCGCCCAGGTACACCGGGCGATCCTGCAGGACGGGACAGGGGTAGTGATCAAGGTCTTACGCCCCGGGGCACGAGAACTGATTGAAGAAGACATGGCCTTGGTGGAGAGTCTTGCGCAACTCCTGCAGCAGTATTTCTCCGATCTCGGTTACAGCCCGACCGCCGTGGCCAAGGAGTTTTCCAGGGAACTGCTGAAGGAACTGAACCTCGTTGTCGAGGGCCAATCCACCGAACGGCTGCGTCGCTATTTTGAAGGCGATGCCAACATCAGTTTTCCAAAGGTGTATTGGACGGCAACCACCCGCAATGTCCTTACCATGCAGGAAATTCAGGGGAGGCTGCTGGCCTCCGTCTCGCCCGAGGAATTGACTGCACTCGAACGACGAACCATCGTCGCCAATGGCACGGATGCGGTCTTCAAACAGTGTCTGCGCTTTGGCTTCTTTCATGCCGATCCCCATCCGGGCAACATTTTTCTCCTGCCGGAGAGCAAGCTCTGTTTTATCGACTGCGGCATGACCGGACAACTTGACCGAAAAACCACCGACCAGCTCATCAATCTGGTGGCGGGAGTCGTAAAAGGCGATATTGACCGTCTGTGCCGGGTGGTAATCGAACTCACCGAAGTTGACCCGGCAGTCACCGACAGCCGGGATTTCCGACTTGAGCTGCGGCATCTCACCGAGCATTTCCGCAACACCGAGCTGCAGCACCTGAATATCACCGGTCTGCTTTCCGATTTCTTCGGCATGCTGCAACGCTACCGGATCCAGTGCCCCAGTGACCTGATGCTGCTAACCAAGGCTCTTACCACCATCGAAGGAGTGGCTGCCCACTTTGATCCAACCTTTGACGTTCTCTCGCACGTCGAACCGCAGATCCAAGAAATTGTCATCAAACGACACAGCATGGGGGCGATTAGGGAGCGGATCTACAAGACACTTGCCAGCTCTTTTGAGATTCTCGAAGATTTGCCGGGCGATCTGCAGCGCTTTCTTGACCATGCCAGACACAGTCGCTTTACCCTCAACCTTGAACTGAAGAGGATAGAACACCTCTCCGAGCAACTCGACACCTCCAGCCGCCTGATGGGCATTGCCATGATCATCGCGGCGCTGATCGTCGGCTCCTCCATCCTTATCCTTGCCGACCGGATGTCCCGGCAGCCGGGATTCATCGGCACCCTCGGCCTCCTTGGGCTCATCCTTGCGGGTATCAATACGGCGATCTTCGTCATCTCCTTTTTATTGCCGCGTAAGCACAAGTAGATCGACACAGACAATGGGATTGAGCCTTTTCATCTTCCTCTGCCTTTTTTACGGGTCGCCAGCAAGCCTTAGCGAAAGCTTGCGACGCACCTCTTCGGCAGCCACACCTCTTAGGATCACCTGTTTTCTTCGTCCCTGTGCCCCCGACTTCAGTGTGATATCCCGGAGCGGAATCGTAAGCAGGCCCGCAAGAAATTTGATCACCTCTTCATTGGCTTTACCGTCAACCGGTGGTGCCTGGATGGCAAGTTTCAAGCACCCGTCAAAGAGCCCGACTATCCTGGTTTTTGACGCCTTCGGTTGAACATGGAGTCGTATCAGAACGCATCCGTCGGTTAATTGCGAGAGATAGGACATGAATTGTCGTTCTCTTTACATGGATAGGGGGGGATTTGGGAAGGACGTTATGGGTTAGTGGTGGTGAGGAGTGAGGCGTTAGGAACTAGAAATCGAGGGAATGCGAAGAGCCAAACTCCACTAGGAGAACGAAACGGCATAACCCTTGAATTGATTTCGGTCTTTCCCCTCACCCCTAACGCCTAACCCCTAACGCCTTCCTCAAACAAGATCCATATTAATATTACTGATATCATCAGGGTCGGAGTTCTCATTATCCGGCAGGAGGATACTCTCAAAAAGATCAGAGAGATCATCTTCCTTCTCTGTCGATTCCTTTTCGGGAAAGATCTCCAATGCTTCCAGATAGGAGTGCAACATCGACTGCAAGTCCTCCCGCACCTTGATTCTTTGCTGATGGAGTTTTTCAATCTCTTTCGGCAGTCTTGACAGTTCGGCGTTGGCCTCGTTCCGAAACTTCTGGACATCGGCTCTGGCCTTCTCCATGATGCGCTGCGCCTCCTCCTCACTGCTCTGCCGTAGGCTGTCGGCAAACTTTTGGGCGGCGAGAATGGTGGTTTTAAAATCAAGTCCCTGCTCTTTCAGTTCCCGATTCTGCTCTTCAAGCAGCTCAATTTTGGCCCGAAGTTTCTCGATTTCCGCCTGTTCATGGATACTTGCCCCCGCACCGCCGGCAAGTTTTGTTTCCAAGACGTTAACCTTGCCCTGCAAGGCCCGGTTTTCTCCCTCAAGTGCCTGGACACTTGCATTCGCGCCCTCGGCCTGAGCCTTCAGGTCGCTGATCTCCTGATCCTTTTGCTTATAGCCTTGATCGATCTCGGACTGGATTCCTTCGGCATTTTCCTGACTTAATCGCACCTCTGCCGCAAGATTGTCTTTTTCCTTCTGGAGAAACTCCAGCTCGGTTTTCAGGGATTCAATCTCTTCGCCATGTATTCGATTCTGCTCGGTCAATTCAAAAAAATCCTCAGCGAGCAGTTCCAGGTAAGCCTTCACTTCTATTGCATCATATCCCCTGAATTTAATCTGAAAATCCTGATCTTTTATTGCCTGCGGTGTTAGCATGGCTGGCTCCATTGTAGGTGTTAAATTTGTCCTCTCAACCCATTCGCATGGCTAACTGCCTGAGACTCTGGACGAGAAAACTTTGTAAAAACATGATGGCCAAAATAAGGATCATCGGTGAAAAATCGATGCTGCCGAAATTTATCGGTAGCCATCGGCGAATACGGCTCAAAACCGGTTCGGTGGCCTCGTAGAGAAACCGAACAACCGGGTTATAAGGATCGGCACTGACCCAGGAGACAACCGCCCGGCCAATGATGATCCACATATAAGCGGTCAGCAGAAAATCTATGAGCTGAGCGATTGCCGACATAAAATTATTGACCACAAACATAGCTTCTCCTTTTCAATCAGGCAACCTTACAGCCGGGTGCGACTCTTTCTTGCACCCTGGAAAGTACCAGTTTCTCTTTACCGTCGACTAAAAATTTCGCAGCCAGTATCATGCCGTGCGAATTTATTCCCATTAATTTTGCCGGTTTGAGATTGGCAACGATAACGACCTGACTGCCGATCAATTCTTCTGGACGGTAATGTTCGGCAATCCCAGCAACGATCGTTCTCTCTTCCGGGGCAAGGACGGTTATTTGCAAAAGCTTTTTTGAATTTTTTATCGGTTCGACGGCTATTATCTCCGCCACCCGCAGATCGAGTTTCTGAAAATAGTGAAAATCGACAAGATCGACCTCGGCCATGACCGGGTCTTTTTGTTTTTTCGATTGAGACCGCTCCTCCTTGATCTTTTCGCCCGATTCGTCGGTTTTGCCCTCTATTCTTGGGAAAAGGGCGGAAATGGCCGTCAGTTCCCCTCCCGGGGCGAGCAACCCCCAGGCCCCGCCCTTGTCAAGGGAGGCGACAAGCATATCATCCGCGTCAAACCCTAGTCCGGCCGCCATCTTGGCCGCCGCCCCAGGTATAATCGGTCGCAGGGTGAGGGTCAGCAAACGGAGACATTCAAGCAGATTATAAAGGACGGTGTCAAGTCTTTCCGTCTTTTCAACATCTTTCGCCAAGGCCCACGGTTCATTGCCGACGATGTATTTATTAGCCAGACCGACCAGTTCCCAAATCGCCTGCAGACCGAGATGAAAGCGGAACTCGGCCATCGTCTGCCGATACTCACGGAGCATGGCCTGTGCTGCCTCCCGGAGGGGTCGGTCTTCTTCGCTCGCCCCACTCGGAGTCGGTATCCGCCCCGCCCGGTATTTCCATACCATGGTCGTTGCCCGGCTAAAAAGATTGCCCAGGTCGTTTGCCAGATCGGCATTGTGCCGCGCCACTATCGCTTCGTAACTAAAAGAAGAATCGAGCCCAAAAGACATTTCACGCAGGGTAAAATAGCGGAGGGTGTCAACGCCGTACGCCTCGACCAGTTCTTTCGGCCTGATCACATTGCCGATACTTTTCGACATCTTGGTATCGTCGACATTCCAGTACCCGTGCACATGCAGTTTTTGGTAGAGCGGCAGACCCATGGCCATGAGCATCGTCGGCCAATAAATGGCATGGGGCTTGAGAATATCTTTAGCGATCAGGTGCTCGGCAACCGACCAGAATTCTTGAAAATCCTGACCGTCAGGATAGCCTATGCCGGTGAGATAATTGATCAGGGCGTCAAACCACACATAGGTGACGAATTTATCGTCAAAAGGTAACTCGATACCCCAAGTCAAGCGTGATTTAGGCCGGGAAATGCAGAGGTCGGTCAGCGGTTCGCTGAGAAAAGCCAGGACCTCGTTGCGGTACCTCTCCGGGCTGATAAAATCGGGGTTGTTGCGGATATGCTCGATGAGCGGCACTTGGTAGCGTGACATCCGGAAAAAATAATTCTGCTCGGCGATTTCCTGGGGCGGGGTCTGGTGATCGGGACAATTGCCGTCAACCAGCTCCTTCTCTGTCAGGTAACGCTCGCAGCCCCTGCAATACAGGCCGGAATATTCATCAAAATAGATATCCCCGCTATCATAGACCTTCTGGAGGATAGCCCTAACAACAGCCACATGCTCCGCATCGGTAGTCCTGATGAAATGATCCGCCTCAACCTGCAAAAGCGGCCAGGTGTCCCGGAATTGGGCGCTGATCCGATCGACGTACTGGCGCGGCGGGACGTTTTCGTTTTCCGCAGCCTTGACGATCTTGTCGCCATGCTCGTCGGTGCCGGTCTGAAAACGCACCCTCTCGCCGCATAAACGTTTGAAGCGGCTGTAGGTGTCGGCGACGATCGTCGTATAGGCATGCCCGAGGTGCGGCTGGGCATTTACATAATAGATAGGTGTTGTAATATAGGTTGTCATAGATTTATCAATTATTCCGGCATGACCGACGAACCACCCCGGTCCGGTTTGGGTGGAGATATTTCATCCGTCTCACCGCTCTTTTTCTCTTTCTTCTTCTCGATTATTTCTTTCTTAATCTGCTGAAACATTTTCCAATCGCCTTTGGCAAGAACAATCTCCTCGCCGGCACTGTTTTCGGCAATTATGGATTCTTGCAGCGGATTCTGGCGCTTGACCAGGTATTCGTCATTGCCGATTTTGATCCGTTTGCCCGCCTTCGGCATATTTTTGCGCTGCTTCCGGTAGGTTTCGTATTCATAGGTAAGGCAGCACAGTAGCCGGTTGCAAACCCCGGAAATTTTCGTCGGATTGAGGGGCAAATCCTGCTCCTTGGCCATCTTGATCGATACCGAATCAAAATTTTTGATAAAGGAGGAACAGCATAATTCACGACCGCAGGTGCCAATTCCGCCGATCATCTTGGTCTCGTGCCGCACCCCGACCTGACGCATTTCCACCCTCGTTCGGAATTCCTGCACAAGATCCTTGACCAAACCGCGAAAATCGACCCGACTGTCGGCGGTGAAATAAAAAATCATTTTGCTGCCGTTGAAATAACGCTCCACCCTGACAAGATTCATGCTCAGCTGGTGGTTTTCGATGAGGCCATTGCAGACGGCAAAGGCCCGATCTTCGCTTTCCGCAAGACCTACATATTTTTCTCGCTCGTCAAGGTTTGCCTGCCGTTCGATAGCATAGGTTGCCTGCCGGTTTTCTCCCCTGCAACCGCACATCGGCGAATAGCCGGCAATCAAAGCCGGTTCAATACCATGATCGGTCCGCACCATTACCACGGTGCCGGCAAGGCATGCCGGAATTGCCGCAGAGGCAGTGAACTGCTGCCCACCTCTACGAAACTGAATGCGGTAATAGCTCAGATCTTCAGGTGTTGTCTCTGTTGCAGTGTCACTCTTTTCTATTTCATTTTCCGTCATGTAGTCCCATCATCTCCCATAATCCGACCGAAACGGCGTCATTGCAAAGCAAACAGCAGTACTTCGCAGAGAAGGTTACGGTTGCAATTTCTGGCAAGTTCCCGTTCCGCTCTGGAAATTGCTTGCAATTTAGCAAATAGTTCAGCTGAACTCCAGCTTTTCCGTGGGTTGAAATCATCCTTTGCCACTGTCCCCATAGTGGAAGTAGAGAGAAGAAGATCACGCACCCAGATTTTTAAAAGTCCTAAAAATGGCAGAAGATCGTCTTTCTGCCCTGCCATTTTTTCCGCCAATCGCAGCGGTATGCTGACATCACGATCCGGTAAAATGGCAGGATCCGAAAGTACCCCGACCACCTCGCGCCACAGGGTAACCATTTCACTTTTTTGAAAGAGCATGGCTCTACCGGGGCTCCCTTCAGAGAGCCTGGCCAGCAGCAGGGCCGTGTCGGACTCAATGCCGTGGGCTGTAAGAATGGCCGCCGTGTCGCTGATACTCAACGGACCAAAGGGTACCACTTGGCATCGTGAGGTCAGAGTCGCGAGGATCTCCTGTGACGACTCGGCGGTCAGGATGAGCAAATTATCGGCAGGCGGTTCCTCGAGCGTCTTCAAGAGACTGTTCGCCGCTTCCCGCCGCATGCTATGCACATCTTCGAGCACCACGATGCGCGTCTCCGATTCGAAGGGCGGGTAGCTCAGTTCCCCTGCGAGCTGGCGAATTTGCTCGATTTTTATCACGCCCTTGACGGGACGAATGACCAGAAAATCCGGGTGATTGCCCGAGCGGTATTTCCTGCAGGACGAACAGTTGCCGCAGGCTGCCGCCCCTGAACGCCCACGACAATTTATCGCCGCCGCCACCCCCAGGGCAAAGAGCCGTTTCCCCACCCCGTCCGGTCCTCGGAAAAGATACGCATGCGGAACCCGGTCGGCCATAAGAGACCGACTGAACAGGCGTTTGGCCTTTTCCTGCCCGTAAAGCTCAGTAAAACAAAGAGTCGGAGTTTCGGACATCGGTGCGGATACCTGCTAAAAAAGAGACGGTTGCCGGTTCGTATTTTCGGTGCGGGTCTCCTCCGGCCGAGTTTCCTCTTTGTGTAGACCGCCAAGATACAGATAGCGTTCCAGGGAGCGTTGGTATTCCGTCCAACTCAACTCGTCTCCCGCCATTTTGCGACGCAGTTGCTCACAAATATTCATTTTGGCATCGAGATCATCAAGAAAGCTCAGAATAAACGCTTCGACCGTCATCGGCACTGTTGGTGACCCAAACTCCTGCCGCCCATGATGACTGAGTAGAAGATGTTGCAGCTGTTCCAGCAGGTCCTCAGGAAAATCACGGATCTTACCGGCAGCGACGGCAACCATCTCACTGCCGATGACCAGGTGCCCCTTCAGCCTTCCCTTAACCGTATACTCCACCAACCCACCACTTGCCATGGTCAGCTCTTCCAGTTTACCAATATCATGGAGAAGAGCACCGGCAATTAACAGCGAATGATTGACACCGGCGTAATGCCCGGCGAGAAAATCGGCAATTCTTGCCATCGACAGCGAATGCTCAAGCAATCCACCGACGTAGGCATGATGGATCGCTTTGGCGGCTGGAGCCTCTTGAAATCGCTCCCACCACTCGCCCTTTTTGAAAAATTGGCCGAGAATCTTTTTAAGAAAGGGATTGCTGACGCTATGGATGATGGTGTGCAGCTCGTCGGCCATTTCCTCCAGGTTTCTTGACGACGCCGGGTAGAAGAGGCCGGGATCGATATCCTCCTGCGACACCTTATGGGCGGCATCGATCTTCAGCTGCGGTTTTTCCCGATAGGATTGCACCAAGCCAACAAGGCGAATCACCTCGGCTTGAACACAGATATTCTGCAGCGCCTCGACGTTATCCCAGATCGGTCCGGAAATCTCGCCGCTCCTGTCCATTACCGTCACTACCAGATAGGGTTTGCCCGCCCTGGTTTCCCCAAGCTTTGCCGACTTGACCAGAAAAAGATCATCAATCCGCTCACCCTCTTTCAGATCTGCAACAAAAACGTTCTTTTTCATCCTCGCATCCAGCTCTTTTCTTTTGCTCTTCGCTCTCTCAGCGTCCCCAGCTTTGCCCAGAAATTAAATTACACAAGGAACCGGTAAAATACATCCATTAATTCGCGAAGAACATTGAACCTGCCTCGATCTGGTGCCATGAAAGTGACAGAAAATGGTGCTTTTCCTCCTTGATGATTTTTACAAAGCGTGGAATAATGCCCGATTCCGCAGACCTCAGAGACGAAAAACGATACAATTTCTCTCCGGAAAAATTATCGCAACCCCTGGCAGGAGTAAAGACCATGAAGAAACATATGATCATTTCCGTGATGTCCAAAGACCGGCCGGGAATTATTGCAAGCATTACCGGTGCCATCTATCAGCTGGGAGGTGACCTCGCCGATTTAAACCAGACCGTACTCTGCGGCTATCTGACGATGATCCTCAGCGCCTCTTTCGATGTGCAAGTCACCAAGGAAGATCTGGTGGCTGCCATCTCACATATCAAAACCGACAGCAAATTCGAGGTCTCCATCAAAGAACTGTCGGCAGCCGGTGCCGATGCCCCCGAGACCTCCCCGGAGGAAACCTATATTCTCACCGTACAAGGCCCGAATAAGGCCGGCATCGTCCATGGCATCAGCCAGTTCTGCTTTGACCACAATATTAATATCCTCGACCTCGCCACGACGCTCAAAAACGACCAGTACACCATGGCTCTGCAACTGGATTTACGCAAATGCAGCCTTGAACTCGAACATCTGCAGAAAGAACTCGACGACTATTCCCGTAAGAGCGACCTCACGGTCATGATCCAACATAACGACATTTTTCAAGTAACCCACGAAATTTCCATGCCTTGAACGGCCCAACAGCCTTGCCGCGACAGGAGTAAAACGCCACACCTCACCCCAGCGAACCAGGAGAAATATCTACCATGTTACGTTCAGACCAGATCCTTGCCACCGTCGAGATGATTCAAAAGGAAAATCTTGATGTCCGAACGGTGACCCTGGGCCTCAATCTCCTCGATTGCCGGGGTGGAAATATCGACCAGACCTGTGCCAAAATACGCGACAAAATTCTCACCTATGCCGGCAATTTTGTCGCCACCTGTGAGGCGATGAGCCGAAAATACGGCATTCCCGTCGTCAACAAGCGCATTGCCGTCACCCCGATGGCCTTTGTCGGCGCCGGTTTTAATCGAGAAGAGTTCGTTCGCCTGGCCATAACCCTTGATGAGGCGGCAACCGCGGTTGGCGTCGATATCCTCGGCGGCTTTTCCGCCCAGGTGGAAAAAGGCATGACCGCGACCGACCACGAGTTTATCGCCTCCATCCCCGCAGCCCTGGCCGCAACGTCCAAGGTCTGTGCATCGATCAATATCGCCACAACCCAGAAAGGCATCAACATGGACGCCGTGGCGATGATGGGCAAAACAATCAAGGACCTGGCGGAGATGACCGCCGAGCAGGGTGGTTTCGGCGCCGCCAAGTTCGTGGTCTTCTGTAATCAGCCCGGCGACAATCCTTTTATGGCCGGGGCCATTCACGGCGTGGAAGAGGCGGAAGCCGTGCTCAATGTCGGCGTCAGCGGCCCAGGGGTCATCGCCCGGGCACTGGAGCGGCTCATCCACAATCATCCGGCACCGGGCACCCTGCAGCTCGACGAATTGGCGGAGGAGATCAAGCAGACCACCTTCAGGGTCACGCGCTGCGGCGAACTCATCGGCCGCGCCGTGTCCCTCTCCCTCGGCATCGAATTCGGCGTCGTCGACCTGTCCCTTGCCCCGACTCCAACCGTCGGCGACAGTGTCGGCGAGATCTTCAAGATTCTCGGCGTCGATGCCATCGGTGCACCCGGTTCGACGGCCATCCTCGCCATGCTCAACGATGCGGTGAAAAAGGGCGGTATCTTTGCCAGTAAGACCGTAGGCGGCCTGAGCGGCGCCTTCATTCCGGTGATGGAAGACGCCATGCTTGCCGAGGCGGTGGGCAACGGCTCCCTGTGTCTTGAAAAACTCGAGGCCATGACCTGTGTCTGCTCCGTCGGCCTTGACATGATCGCCATTCCCGGTTCGGTGGACGCCGATACCATCTCGGCGATCATTGCCGACGAAATGGCTCTCGGGGTTATCAACGGCAAAACCACCGCCGTACGACTCATTCCCGTACCCGGAAAGGAAGCAGGCGATCATGTGAGCTTCGGCGGCCTGTTCGGTGCCAGTCCGATCATGCCGATCAGAAATGTCGGCATGTCCAGTCGCTTCATCGCCTGGGGCGGCAGGATGCCGGCACCAGTACACAGTTTTAAAAACTGAACCGGCAAATCTTCGTTACGCTTTTTCTCAGACCGCAAAGCACCGAGCCGCCGTAGCCAGGGCTTCACGTAACCTTGCGACAAGATAGCCGGCCAGGTCGTAATCCTCGCCATGCAGATCGAAACAGTAGCCGTCACCGCCGGCAAGACCGCCAGGGATGCATTCACCGCGTTCTTCCGGATCAGTAATCATATCCTGGTAAAAGCACACGGAAAACCATCTGTTGTCCGGCTCGTCATCAATGACATCAATAACGGCAAAAAACTCCCTGCCGACCAGTTTATCATGGCGGGCACGGAGGGAATAACTGACTCCCGGCCTGGCACTAAAACTGAGCGTCACCCCGGCCATTGTCGACAGTTCCCGGTAAAAAAGCCGGAAACAGTCACGCATCGGTACATGCTCTCCGAGCCAATTTTCAAGAAAAGCCTCTATCTCTTCAACATCGCCGCTCCCTTCAACCATTTCTTTCTCCTTTGCCTGTTGTCTACAACCGTGTGTTTGCCAAAATTGTAAAAATAGTATAAATTTTACGGACGACAATGCATTATTCGCCGTGTCGAGTTCCTTTTCCGGAGATCCTATGCAGATTATTACCTCGCCTTCGAAAACCCAGCAATTTAATGGTCGGGAGTATCGCGAATACTCCCTGCCACGATTGCAGATGAAAACCAAACACCTCATCGACCTGCTGAAGAAAATGAGCCGGGAAGACCTGGCAGACCTGCTGAAAACCGGTGAAAAACTGGCACATTCGACCTATCGCAGGATCCAGGGTTGCACTACCAAGGTGACCCTGCAAAACGCCAGCCAGGCGTTGTTCACCTACCAGGGAGACGCCTATAGCGCCATCGCTGCCGATCGCTACACTGATGAGGAACTGCGTCACGCTCAGAAACACCTCTTTATTCTTTCAGCACTGCATGGGATTCTCAGGCCCCTGGATCTCATCCAGCCATATCGCCTGGAAATTACCACGCCCCTCGCCATAACAGGTGCTGAAAACCTCTATCATTTTTGGCGTGACGCGGTGACGCAAATCCTCAATACCAGTCTTCTGGAACACGAAGACCGAACGCTCGTCAACCTTGCCTCGGCGGAATATGCCAAGATGATCGACAAACAGGAATTTCAAGGAACAATGGTAACCATCTCCTTTAAGGAAAAGCTGCAGGGCAAATATCGAACCATCCCCTTGCATGCTAAAAAAGCCCGCGGTCTCATGGTCCATTATGTCATCAGCAACCGGATAAGCGAACCCCTCAGACTGAGGGATTTTTGTGAGGATGGCTATGTTTTCTGTGCTGCGGAATCCACTGAAAAAGAATGGCTTTTCGGTCGTGAGGGAGAATGATGATTATACCTCAACCTTACAACCTTGCACCAGGCTGAGGACGGTGGCAACCGCCTGCGGTACCGCCAAAGCGACCTCTTCCGTTAAGCCCGCGCCCAGTTGATTGAAGCACTTGCCTTCCACGCCGATAAGGATGATGTCCTTCGGCACCCTCACAGGATATAATTTTCTGCCGACGCCGATCGCCTCGCGGATGCCGATCCCGTGGCCGCTTACCGGCCGCGGCGAGGTGGCGGGAAGCTGCTCCCAACCAAGCCGGTGGATGGTGCCGGGGGTGGCGCCCAACTGCACCCCGTCGACCACCACCAGCAGATCTTCGCCATCAATCTCCTCAAGCAGGTCGATACCGCCCAGCCCGAGAAAGACAAGACGAACATGCTCCGGCAGGCCACTGTCGCGGAGCCGTTCATACACTACCCACCCGACCCCGTCATCGGCCACCAGTTCGTTGCCGATGCAGACGATCAGGACAGCAGCGCTCATAGCTGCGGGCGGGGAGCACTCAAGGTTAGACTGAAGGTACAGTTTTCGCCGACGGTAAGGGTTTTCGGGCGAGCCGGGCAACCGGAAAGTTCGGCGACGATGCCGGCAATATAATAATGGAACATCTGGCAGACCTCGCTGCCGAGTTCCATCTGCCGATTTCTGCAGACACTGCCGATCGGGCAGTCATGCATCGACAGCACCGCTTCCGAGCCTTCAAGCCGGGCATCTATTTCCATGCGCTGAATGCGCAACACCCTGACCAACTCATCGAGCGCCGCCGACGGCGTTTTCTCGGTCATGTGCACCGGCATATTGAGGGCCATCTTCCGGCCGGATGCTATCCCTAGAGAGGGTGTCGACTTACCGACAAAGGTGGTGATGGTTTCGACAAGCATATCAAGGAGAAAAGAGACCTCGGTAAAGGCCTTGTCATAATCCTCGGGGGCAAGCGTCAGTTCACTTTTGCCAATCATAGAAATCTCTCCATCCGCAGGCTGAATTCGATATTGCGGTAAAAATTCTTGACCTCATGATGATGCTTGTGACTGATCGCCCCGGACGGGCAAATAAAGGCACAGCTGAGGCAACCGATACAGTTTTCAAGAATTGCCACCCTGGCCTTACTGGTATTCACATCAAAGGAGAAACATTGGGTCGGGCAGACGTCCAGGCAGAGCTGGCAGCCGCGGCATGCCTTGTCATTAATTGTCATTTCAAGCATCTCAGCTCCTCCTTATTGCACGGATTATCCGGCCTTCCCGTCGTACTTCCACCGCCAAGGCCATCCTGCCGATGGCATGGGTCGAGCAGGCCAGACAGGGATCATAACAACGTACGACAAACTCAAGGGCATTCAGCATCTTCTCATCCTCTGCCCCCTGCATAAGGGCATTGGCGCCTTCCTTCAAAGATTTATTGATAGCGGCGGTGTTCTGCTGGGTGGCGATGATCATATTGGCGGCCCGTACGATTCCCTTCTCATCGATCTCATAGTCGTGGATGAGGGTTCCCCGCGGGGCCTCGATATGCGCCACCCCGCGTCCACCTTTGAACTGCGCGGGGACTCGGTTTTCGCCGCGCAGAGCCGGGTTCTTGATCAACTCCTCGGCGCGTTCGCAGGCATAGAGCAATTCGATGAGTTTGGCATACATCTGAATCACCGCATTGTGACAGGGTCGGCCGAAATTGGCACGAAAGTGTTCAAATTCCGCTTGCGCCAAAGGAGTTGCAATGCCATCGACGACATTCAGCCTAGCCAAGGAGCCGACTCGGTACATATGCTCACTTCCGGCAAAATCGACATACACTTCCTTGGCGTAGGAATTGCTAACCGCCCGTTCGGCGAGAAAATCGATATACTGGTCGGCGGCAAATTCGCTCTTGATGGCACCGGACTCATCCATGGCCCTGATTCGCCCGTCATAGAGATTCAGCATCCCATCCGTCGCAACGGTGCCCACATACCAACTTGGCACATTGAGGTTGGCGAGAAGCTGCGGATTGCTGTCGAAGAGGCGCAGGAGCAGGGTCTTCAACGGACCGCTCAGTTCTTTAGCGAGGGTTACGGCTTCAGTCGTCAGTCCTAAGAGACGCTGAAACTGACCGTCGCTGAGGCTAAAGGAGATGCCGCCGGCCACCGCGGTCACCGGATGAATCCCGCGACCGCCGATGGTTTCGTTGATCTTTTGACCAAGGCTGCGCAGGCGTAGTCCTTTGCCGGTCAACTCCGGCTCGGCCTCGACCATACCGACGATATTCTGTTTTGCCGGGTCACCCTGCAAGCCAAAAACCAGGTCGGGACCGGCGAGAACAAAGAGCGATAAGGCATGGGAATGGATGACATGCCCCATATACATATATTCGCGCAACAGCTTGGCCGCCGTGGGGATGGTGACGCCGGTCGCATTGTCGAGGGCTTTGGCCGCCACCAGATGGTGGGCGGTGGGACAGACGCCGCAGATGCGGGCAGTCACCTGCGGCAGGGTATGCGCCTGCATGCCGACGAGAATCCGCTCAAAACCGCGCAACTCATTGACGCAGAAGAAGGCCTCTTCAATCTTGCCGTTTTCATCGCAATCGAGGAGAATCCGGGCATGGCCTTCAATTCTCGTAACCGGATCGATTTTTATGGTTTTTGACATTATCGTGCCTCCCCTTCAGCAATCCATTTGCGAATGAGAAATGTGGGTTTGTTGCCGATCATCTTGCTGGCCATGGCGTAGGCATAGTGGGTCTTCGCCGATCTCTCCAGGTGGTCTTTGACCGTATCGTAGGGAATCTTGGTCAATCTGCTCATCCGCTCACTGATCTCGGTGCGGATATCCCGTGTCGGCTCGGTGAGGACCTGCATGGTCGGACCGGCACAGCCGCTGCACGGCATGCCATGGTTGGGGCAGGGGGCGAGACAGCGATCGAGGGTGACCGATCCCTGGCAGATATAGCCCTGACTCAAGAAACAGGTCGCATTGTCCGGCACTCCGTCGGTGATCTCCTTAATGGCCGACGTCTCGGTTTTGACCATCGTCCGGCGGCAACCGGCACAAACACTTTCCTGGCCGGCCTTGGGAGTGCGATTTTCAATAAGGGCGCTGAGTCCCTCAAAGATAAAATGGGGATGGGGTGGGCAACCCGGCAGATACAGATCGACATCGATCACTTCATCAATGGGTGTGACCATTTTTTCCAGGCTGGTGACGGAGTTGTCCGGGATAAAATCGGTCCGGGTGCTCGGACTGTGCCGGTAGACATGGTCCATGATCTCCTCACGACTGTGGGCGAGACCGGCACCATGCAGGCCCCCGTAAACGGCACAGGTGCCAAAGGCAATTATGGTGCGGCATTTTTTCCGCATCAGGGCGGCAGCATGCCGATCGTGTTCGGTTCGCACCGAGCCGGTGAGAATGCCGATATCCGCCTCCGGATAGCCTTTTTCATCGGTAAGCACCGGACATTTCAGAATCTGCACCGCTTCCAGGACATTTAATATCTTCTCATGCAGGTCAACCAGAGCCACATGACAGCCACCGCAATCGCACAACCACTCGGTATTCAACCGAATTTTTTCCCCACTCATTGTTTTCCTCTTCTTTGGATCAAAATGGCCAAACCATTTCCAAACTCTTATTAACCTTCCACGGTCAGCATCTTTAAGCAGGCATTTTCTCCGGCATGGCGAATTTCCAGGGTAGCCTTCTTGCCCATGATCGTCTCCAGGGCACCGGCAAAAAAACCGTACATCATATTGCAGAGCGATCCCTGCTGGGGGTGCCCGAAACGCAAAAGCGACTGACGGATCATACAATCGCGGAACACCAGGAGCATTTGCCGCTGGCCTTTACCATTTCTGGTAATGAGTTCCTCCTGGTCCTTCGGCTTGAAGGGTTCAAACCCCCATAAACAACTATTGGCCAAAAGGATGTTGCGCACTTCCTCGACAGCCTCGAGAAGGTCATCGGTCCGCCGTGCCGCGGCTGAAAATTTGCGTCCGAGATTGCGGCCTGCCGACATGGTCATGCTGCTTGCTCCCCGCCCGAGGATCGGTTCAATCCCGGCTGACAGTGCCGCCATGAAATTCATGGTTTCTTGGAGCGTTCTTCGCTTTTTTAATATTTCTTCCACCTCAGATCTCCCCTGCGCAATATTTCCTTGTGACAAAAAACAATTACCTTCCTGCACGCCGTTTGATCCGGAACAGGTGATCAGATCCTTTCCAGGGTCAGGCTATTGATAGGGTGCCCTTCAATAGCCGGCATTTATCCAATAAATGTATCGAAAATACCTTAGAAACTCAAGCAAAAGATGATAAAAATTATTCTTAGAGAAGAATTCTTATTAAATATGAAAAATATCAGGAGGAAGGGACAAAAAGGCTCATGGCAATGCAATCCGCTGATCTACAGCCTACCTGGATTGTAAATCCACCGCAACCTCCCGGCAACTCCAGCGGTTTCACTTACTCCAGCCATGCTCTCCGACCAAATCTACAAAACGGACTCCAGCCAGATGGCTAATTTCCACCTGGCCCTCTTTTTTTTCAAGCAATTGCAATACCTGCTCGTGCTGATCGCCGACCGGGATAATCAACCTGCCGGGATCGGCGAGTTGGGCGATCAACGGCTCGGGAACCTCAGGTCCGCCGGCGGTAACGATGATGGCGTCGTAGGGGCCGAATTCCGCCCAGCCCAGGGTGCCATCGTCGAGTTTTGATCTGATATTGAAATACCGCAACCTGTCGAAGATCCGCCTGGCTCCGGCCAGCAGCGAATTAACACGTTCAACGGTGAAAACCTGGGCACATAATCTGGAAAGGATCGCCGCCTGGTAACCGGAACCGGTACCGATTTCCAGGATCTTTTCATTGCCCTTCAAAGCCAGGGCCTGTGTCATATAAGCAACGATATACGGTTGCGAGATAGTCTGACCGGCACCAATCGGCAAGGGATGATCCCCATAGGCCCGCCCCTGCATGGCGTCGTCAACAAACAAGTGCCTGGGCACCTCGGCCATCGCCGCAAGAGTACGTGGGTCACGAATGTCTCGACCGAGGAGCTGGTCTTGAACCATTCGCAACCGCCCTGTCTCATACGGATCGATCACTTCTTTTTCTCTTGCCAGGAAAAATCTTTGGCCCAGCCCATATCACCTTCGTTGGCATAGGAATAGTCGCAGGAAATAACGACACCATTTCGGAGTGTTACTACAACTTGATTGAATTCCGGTGAACCTAATTTACTGCCAAGTAGAGGCGTTTTTTGGAGAAGGCTCACATTTTTTTCTTTATACAACCATTTTTCCACGCCGTCGCCAAGTACCTGCTGTTCATCCGGATCGCCAAGAAAAATGACAACATCCTCCCGCGTCGATTTATCGACCTGCAAAAGGGCAATATCCGAGGCAAGATGCCGAACGGGTTTGCTATAGCAGCCACCAAGACAGAAGGCCAGGAAGAGAAAGAGAAATACATTTATTCGTGAAGCCATACGCATCTCCAATGAACGATTGGTGTTAGTAAGATCAACAACTCTATAGCCTGTGGACTTCAATTTTTCAATGAATAACTCAGCAACCGGCTCAAGGAGGGTAATGAAAGCGGCATGTCGAGACGACATGCCGCTTGGAGCCGCAGCTTGCCTCAACCCTCAACCACACGGCTGAGAATACGGTAGTTTCTCTCAACCATCGCCAGGGGATCGACAACCAGTCCGGCCTGAATCATGGCGTTGTCGTGGATCTGCCTGGCCACCTCGGCGGCAAAGCTTTCATCCCTGTCGTGCAGGGCGGCAAGTTTTTTGATCAGGGGATTGCCGGGATTGATTTCCATTTTTTTCTTCGACTCGCCCATGCCGGGAATGCCGTGTTCCTTGCGACTGGCGGCAAGCACCCGTTCCATCGACGAGGTCATAAAGCCATCCGGGTTGACAATCATCGCCGGCGCATCAACTAACCGCTTGGAAACAACCACGTCGGAGACACTGGTTTCGAGAAGCTTTTTCATCCATTCGGTAAGCTTGCTCAGGGCGTCTTTATCTAGTCGCTCGTTTTCTCCGGTCGTCTCGTCGATCTTCGTTTCTTCTTCATCTTTACTGAGGGACAGATCGGCCCGGTCGGCGGAAACCAGTTTCTTGCCGTCAAATTCCGCCAGATGGCTGAGGACGAAATCATCGATCGGTTCCAGGGTGTAGATGATCTCGATATCTTTTTTCTTGAACATCTCAACGTACGGCCCGGCTTCAATGGCGGCTCGGGAGGGCCCATTTATATAATAAATCTCTTTCTGTTCCGACCCCATACGGAGGACATAATCGGCGAGCGCAATGGGTTTTCCGGGTTCCGACTTGGAGGATTCGAAACGCAGCAACTTACCCAATTCCTTCTGAAATTCATAATCGGAGGTAGCCCCTTCTTTCAGATAGATGCCGAAGGTGGTCCAGAATCCCAGGTATTTCTCGCTATCGTTTTTCGCTTCTTCATCGAGGTGTTTTAAAAACCTTTTGGTGATGACCTTACGCAGTTTGGCAACCAGGGCATTATCCTGCAGGGCCTGACGGGAAATATTCAAAGGCAGATCTTCGCTGTCAACCACCCCTTTGAGAAACCTTAGCCACTCCGGCAGGATATTTTTCGAATGCTGATCGATGAGAATGCGCTGGCAGTAGAGATTGACCCCCGGATCGACCTTGCCAAAGCCGAAGACCTCAAAATTCTCAACCGGGACAAAGACCAGGGCATTGATGGCAAGAGGCGCATCGGCCGAAAAATGCAGCCGGTACATCGGCTCGGAGACCGCACCGCCGATGAATTTGTAAAACTCGCTGTATTCCTCCTCTTTGATGTCGCTCTTATTCCGTGTCCACAGCGCCTGCACGGTATTCACCACCTCACCGGCCAGTTTTATCGGAAAGGAGACAAAGGAGGAATACTGTTTAATTATCGACTCGATTTTCCATTTCTGCACATAATCCTTGGCATCTTCTTTCAATTCGATAATGACCTTGGTTCCCCGGCGCAGTCCGGGCATCTCCCCTATGGTGAAGGAACCGGTGCCGTCGGACAGCCACTCGTGGCCTTCGCTCTTATCCCATGATCGGCTTTGCACCCTGACTATATTCCCGGCCATGAAGGCTGAATAGAAACCGACACCGAACTGGCCAATAAGACTGACATCTTTTTTGGCAGCCTCGGCCAATTGAGAGAGAAAGGTATTCGAGCCGGAGTGGGCGATGGTCCCGAGGTTGTGCTCCAGTTCCGCACCGGTCATGCCGATCCCGGTATCGGTAATCGTCAGGGTATTCTTCTTGTCATCCAGTTCGATTGCGATCTCAAGCGGCAAGTGGCCGTCGAAAACATCGGTATGGGTGAGGCTCTCGTGGCGGAATTTTTCCAGGGCATCGGCCGCGTTGGAGATCAATTCGCGCACAAAAACATCTCGTTCGGTATAGAGAGAATTGATCACAATATCGAGGAGCTTCTTGGTTTCTGCCTTGAATTCGTGGGTTGTTGTCTTGCCTGTCATGGTTCACCTCTTGCAATGTACGTATGGGAGAAAGAGGGCTGTGCGCCTCTTTCCATTGATTTTTTCGGGAAAGTCGGCGAAAATGTTAAGCATCGATGATCGACTGTCAAGAGTTTCACCCTCCTGTTGCGCAGCCCCCCTGCAAGTGAGAAAAGGACCATGAAAATGATAGCCTTACAATGAACGACTCCTACCAGACCCTTATTATCGGCGGCGGCCTTTCCGGCCTGGTCGTCGCCCATAAACTCCGGCTGCACAACCCTGGCCATCGTTTTGCCGTGCTCGAAAAGAGCGAGCGGCCGGGCGGGGTCATTGCCACCCATTGCGACCAGGGCTACATGAGCGAACGCGGGCCGCACGGTTTTCTCGACAACTGCGAGGAGAGCCGACAAATTCTTGCTGAAACCGGCCTCGACCGGGAAAGTATCAAAGCGCCGCTCATCGATTTTGTCCGCTATGTGCGTCTGGGCGGCAAGCTCAACCTCATCCCCCAGACGCCAGGTAAGATCCTCCTGGCACCTCTTGTTCCCTGGCATGCCAAACTCCGGGTTCTCGCCGAGTTGTGGCAACCGGTAGTCGATGGGGAGCCGACGGTGGCCAAATGGGCACACCATCGCTTCGGGCCGGCCCTTCTTCCGTATCTCGATGCGGTGTTTACCGGCACCTACGCCGGCGATTTCGATAGACTGACAATTGATAGCGTCATGCCCGGAGTACGGGCGCTTGAGAAACAATACGGCTCGGTCCTGCGCGGTTTATTGGTCGGAGTGCTTGCCAAGAGGAAAAGCGGTGATGCAAAGACTCCCTTCAGGATGCCGGCAATGACCAGCTTCCCTCAAGGGATGCAACGTCTCCCGGAAAGACTGGCAGAACATCTTTGTCCCGGTCGCGACCTATTTTTGAATACTACGGTCACCGGAGTGCAACCTACGGGAAAAGGCTGGCTGGTCGAAGCATCCGAGGGACAATACCAGGCGAAAAACGTGGTTTTTGCCGTACCGGTAAATGCGGCCCTGCCACTCCTCGCCGGCCTCGACCCGAGTATCCCGGAAAGGTCTCTTCCCTCTACCTGGCTGGCAACGGTGGTTTTCGGCTTTAAAGACACTGTCAAGCTTCCACCGGGCTTCGGTTTTCTTGCCCCGGAAGTGGAACAACGTTTCACCCTGGGGGCACTCTTTTCCTCGAATATGTTCCCGGGTCGTGCCCCAAAAGGACATATGGTCTTTGAGACCCTCATCGGCGGTCGAAGGCACCCGAAGCGAGTCGAACTGGATGACAAAACCTTAACCCATAAAGCCTTCGAAGATGTCCGGGAGATCCTCGACCTGCCAGAGCAACCGGCCTACACCACGGTTTTACGTTCAAGCGGCGGTATTCCTCAGCTGGAACGGAACTACCCTCGCCTTCTTGCCTGGCGGGAAAGGTTTCTCGGTACTCGCCGAGGCCTCCATATCTGTGGTTTTGGCTGGGACGGTATTGGTCTGAACGACATGATGAAGCACGCCACCCGAGTGTCCGAGGCTCTTCTCAGGGACACCGGGACACCCCGTGCCAATGTGGAAGTGAAAGGTATCTATTTTTAAAGTTGTTTCACCTTGTTACCGAGAATTTCGAGCTGGGCACTGACCGAGCTGTTTCGCACCACCTGGCTCGAAACCACCTTGATGGCATGCAAAACAGTGGAATGATCGCGGTTAAAGACCCTGCCGATATCCGCCAGAGATTCTTCGGTATACTTTCGCGCCAGGAACATGGCAACCTGTCGCGGGAAAGATATGGATCGCTTACGCGAACGGGATCGCAGATCCTCAAGGCTCACTTTAAACTGTCCGCTCACCAACTCACCGATAGTTGCGGCAGTAAGGACTTGATTTACCCCAACAATAGACGCAACCACCTCACGCACCAAATCCATATCCACATGACCGCCGAGAAGGCAGGCCTTGGCCCGGACGGCAATCAGTGCCGACTCGATCTTGCGAATATCGCCTCGAACATTATTGGCCAGATAACCGACCAGCTCTTCGTCGAGCACCAGTTGCTGCGTCAGGGCTTTCTTTTCGACAATGCGGTAGCGGGTGTTGATATCCGGGGCCTTAATGGCGGTTACCAGCCCGGAAGTCATTCGTGAGCGAAACTCGTCATCAATGCCGATCAAATCGCGCGGTGCACGGTTGGCGGTGAGAATGACACGTTTTCCCGACTTTATCAGGATGTCGAGAATATCGTTCAGTTCTTCTTGGGTCTTCTTTTTTCCAGTGAGTGAATGGACATCCTCGACAAGCAAGATATCGCAGTTTTCCTGGTATTTACGCTTGAATTCATCCATCGAATTGTGCTGAATCCCGCGCACCATCTCCGCCGAGAACTGCTTCGCGGTCAGATAATGCAGCCGGGTCATCGGCGATTCGGCAAAGATCTGATGGGCAACTGCATGGGTCAGATGGCTCTTTCCAAGCCCTGTATCGCTATTTATATAGAGGCATGGTCCCACCATCCCATCTTTGTTGACCATTGACCGGCAAGCCGATTCGGCAAGGATATTACTCTCGCCCACCATAAATTCGTCAAAGGTGTATTTCGGGTGCAGTGCCTTGCTTTTCGAATTATTTTCGGGAAGATAAGGCAGTCGCATCGGGGTTCCGACCAGTCTTTTCGTCGACCTGATCATCTCATTCGATTGCGTTCCCTCACGAAAAACCACCTTGATTGCAGGCAAACCGTTTTCCCGGAGTTTGTCGGTTATGACACCCAGAAAATTCTGGCGTATGTAGGCACTGAAATACCTGTCCGGACTGGTAAGATAGAGACAATCCTCCTTTATCTGCATATATTCTATCGGCTCTATCCACAGCGAAAAAATATTTTCCGCCATCGACTCTTTCAAACCTGCCTTGACTCTCTCCCAGACCATACGAATCCCTTCCCCCGTGAGAACACAAAAAAGCAATAATCAACCAAATGAGGCAATTCACACGGCAAAAAAACCCTTGCCGTGTGCCTTAAGTGTTGCATGGAAATGACTGTTCAACAGCCTCATACTCTTGTCGCGTAGAAGTGTCGCGTGGAACCACACGACATGTGTTTTCAAGCGAGGAATAAACTCTAATTCCATTACCCAGTCAAAGCCGGTTATAAGATATTTTCTTTTGAAGGCGGCCTGTTATGAACACTCCCCTGCATCCCGCGAATTCACTGAAGCGGCACCGCCCCGTCGCCTGCAGGCCTTGGTTTCCCAAGGATTTCCCGGCAATCGTCTTTTCCTCCAGCAAATAGCACCCTTAGGTGGCTATGCACAAAGTTATCAACAGTTTAAGACAATGATTAATTTCTGTATTCCTTCTATTTTCTGCATTTTTCTCTATATTACTCAAATTATCATATTCTCATCAGGCGTATTCACGTCATTTCGCGGCCTTCGAAGCACCAATAAAAATACGTATTTTTTCTTCTTTAATCTTCACCGCACCCTGCCACGTTGTGGCCCCACAACTCTTGCCAGGGTAAGAACCTTCACCCCACGCACTCCATGGCGCGCAAGGACTGTGGCACACTCCTGCACCGTAGTTCCGGTGGTATAAACATCATCAACCAAACAGACCATAGTCTTCTCCAGTTGTATGCCATGGCGAATTGTAAAGGCACCCACCAGATTTTTCCGCCTCTCCAGCCCGCTCAGCCGGGTTTGTGCGGTCGTATTCCGGGTTCGAAACAACCAATCGGAACGAATCAATTTTTTTTTCTCGGGAAAAAATAAGCCGGCAAGAAGAGTCGCCTGATTCAGTCCTCGACCGCGGTGTCGTTGAGCATGGAGGGGGACCGGAATTATCCAGTCACAGTCGACGAATTCCGACAAATCACCGCCTCGAATGACAGCCGAAATTCCCTTGGCGACCGAAGTGTCGGCAGCATATTTCAATCTTCGCACTAATTGTTGCACGGCAGGCTCATAACGCACCAAAGACCGGGCAAGGTAAAAGGCAGGAGGGTTTCGCAGGCATTCGCCACAGAGATACTCCCGATCTTCCTCGCCGGCCAGCTCCATGCCGCAGACCCGGCAAAATGGTCGCTGCAGGTAACCGATGCTGCCGAAACATCGGGGACAGAGACTCTGTTGCCGAGGAGTATCAAGTCTTACCCGGCAGACCGCACATACCGGCGGAAAGACAAGATTCATAAAGTCTTTTAACAGCTGCGCCCCCACCTTCATTTTCTTAACCTCGCACCATTTTTCAACCTATCTTTTCTAGCCCCAAGCATTAGCGATTTTCTCCTCCTCTCGCCAAACCCAATGCGGCTCTGCTCGAAAATGCACAATACTGTTCATTTCTTACATTTTTCCTTCATACCCATAAGCATCCTTTGCAATTGCCAAGAAACATGGCATAATACGCAGGTTTTTTTAAGCAAATTAATTATCAGAAACTCCAAACAACACTTCTTGCCGTTAAATATCAATTAATTAACCATCCCTTCCGGAAATTGTCGGCTGTTGCTTTCACCCGGATGTGTGGTCATTTACAGGAAGGTACTCTATGACTGTGTCCAGAAAGATAGTCCGTCGCGCTCCGGCAAGGCTTTCCCTAACGCATCGCCTCGCCCTCTTGTTGTTTCTCGTGTTTTTCCATGTTATGCCGGCGTGGTCTGCTGGCCAGAAGACCAGCTTCTTGCCGCTCAACGTCCATAGTCCCAATGATCCTAAAGCTCTTCAGGCAAAAGCCGATAATGAGTTACAGACCGCCCTTGCCTCAACGGGTATCACCCTGATTGCCCGAAACGACGCAGAAAAGCTTGCCAACTACCAAGGCACTTGGCCCCCTGCTGCCAAAATTCTGAAAGAACTGGCCGAAAAAACCGATTCGGACAATATAGCCGCCGGTGATTTGACCTTTATCGGCAACAAAATCAGTATCGATATCAAACTGTTTGACCTCCTCTCGCCGGATAATCCTACCTTCTTTTTCCAGACCGCTGATTCACTCGACGGCTTGAAAGATGCGTTTGCCAAAATCGCAACCGAGATGAAAAACCACCTCGTGCGAGAATTGCGCATCGCGACAATCGCTCCGGAAGGCAACCAACGCATTGATTCCGGTGCCATCTTGGGAAAAATACTGACAAAGGTGGGTGACTCTTACAGTCAAACCGGGCTTCGCAATGATCTCAAGGAAATCTTTAAAATGGGGTTCTTCAACGATGTCCAGATCGACGTCAAGGATACCCCACAGGGGAAAAAAGTCGTTTTCCGAGTTGTCGAAAAACCGGTCATCAACACTATTGTCTATGAAGGCACCAGCGAACTGAAGGAAGAGGATGTCAAGGCTGCCGCCAACATCAAAGAACACTTCATTCTCAACCCTACAAAGATCAGTGCGGCTGAAGAAGCAATAAAAAATCTTTATAAAACAAAGGGCTTTTACAACAGTAAGGTGACCTCGACCATCACCTATCCGGACGATAAGGGTGCCAACGTCCGCTTTATCATCACCGAAGGAAAGAAGATTTTCATCAAGGCAATCAGTGTGGAAGGCAATGTAACCTTTACCAGCAAAGAACTGCTCGGGGAAATCGAAACCGGCGAAAAATGGTTCATGTCCTGGCTCACCGATGGTGGTCTTCTCGATATGAACAAAATTCAACAGGATGCCCAGAAAATTGTTACCTATTACAACAACAACGGTTTTCTTGAAGCAAGAGTCGGCGAGCCGCAGATCACCCAGCAAGAAGAATGGCTGTTCGTCAAATTTGTCGTCGAGGAAGGCCCGCGTTTTCGTGTCGGAACGATTGATATCACAGGGGATTTGGTCGGCGACAAGGAGAAAATGCTGGCCCTACTCTCCATTCGCGAGCAAAAATACGTCAGCCGCCAGATAATCCGCGATAATATTCTTGCCCTCACCGATTATTATGCCGAATTCGGTTATGCCTTTGCCGGCATCAGACCGATAACCACCAAATCCCCTGCCGGTGACCGCATGGATGTGACCTTGAAAGTAACCAAGGGCAACCTGGTGTACATTGACAGAATAGCCATCAAGGGTAATACTCGGACCCGCGACAACGTCATTCGCCGTGAACTGCGCATCGTCGAGGGAGGGGTTTTCGACTCGAAGGCCTTACGCCAAAGCACCCAATCCCTCCAGCGCTTGATGTATTTTGAGGAGGTGACCATTACCCCCGAGCCGTCCCTTGACCCCGATCGCATGAACGTCATCGTCCAGGTTAAGGAAAAGAGCACCGGTTCCTTCAGCATCGGTGCCGGCTATAGCTCGGCGGATAAACTCATCCTCATGGGCCAAATTGCCGAGAATAACTTCCTCGGTCGGGGTGATACCCTCTCTTTAAGCGCCAATGTCAGCGCCAACAGCCACAGGTACAATTTGGGATATACCGATCCACATCTCAACGATTCACCTCTATCCTGGGGAGCTGACCTGTTCAGTACCGAACGTGTATATGACGATTACACCAAGGATTCAAAGGGAGGCGACATTCACCTTGGTTATCCGATCTTTGAAAAATGGCAAGTCTACGGCACTTATAGTTACACCGACACCGATCTTACCAATGTTTTGAACACTGCCTCCTACATCATCCGCAAGTCGGTTGATCTCCATATTACCAGTGCAGTCAAGCTAGGTCTGGTGCGCGACACGCGCAACAAACGCTATGGTGCCACTGAAGGTTCTAGAAACAGTATGAGTGTCACATACGCCGGCGGACCGTTTGCCGGTGACGCCGAGTTCACCAAACTTGAGGGATCATCCGGCTGGTACTTTCCCATCCCCTTCAAAAGTGCCTTCCATTTCAATTTATCGGCGGGTCAGGTATTTGAGAATCAAACCGATAAACTGCCGGTTTACGAGCGGTTTTATCTTGGCGGGCTT
Source organism: uncultured delta proteobacterium (assembly GCA_903875445.1). GTDB lineage: Bacteria > Desulfobacterota > Desulfobulbia > Desulfobulbales > Desulfocapsaceae > Desulforhopalus_A. Next base: position 171,351 of record CAIQWD010000072.1, read on the forward strand.
AGCTCGATGCGTGGTTTCAAATACGCCAAGATCAGTCCGATCGATGGGGCAACCGGTGACCGCATCGGCGGTGACAAAATGTGGTATACTAATACGGAAATTGTCTTCCCGCTTTTGGAGAACCAAGGACTCATGGGTGTTATCTTCCTGGATGCCGGTCAGGTTTTGAATGACAACGAGAGCTGGGGAGATTTCGGCAACTCGATTAAAAAGGGAACCGGCGTGGAGGTCAGGTGGCTTTCCCCCATGGGACCACTCCGCCTGGTCTGGGGCTACAATCTTGATCCTAAAGATGGCGAGGACAGCTCCGTCTGGGACTTCAGCGTCGGCGGCATTTTTTAGCCCCAAATTCCCCATATCCTTTACCAGCTGCCGGTTATGCGTCTGCATAACCGGCACTTTTGTTGATGATTCTACAAACTCTCCTTCAACAGTTTAACAACACTCGCCTTCTTTTTGCCTCCGGCCTCCGCGGGGCAAGTCCGGCATGGCTGGCCACTCGACTGGCCGAGCAACAGCCGTGTTGCGTCATCGTCCCGGATGAACACCTCATCCCCATTTTTGAACAGGATCTCAGCCTCTTCACCAATGCAAACATACTTACTTACCCTGGCCATGAAATCCCCCCCTATACCCCGTTGTCGCCGGACCAACGTATCGCCGCAACCCGTCTTTCAGCGCTCTACAGGTTAAAAACCTCAGCCGGACGCATCATGGTCACCTCCATCGAGGCACTGCTTCGGCGGATCATGCCGGAGACCGTGCTTACCGGAGTTGCCGAATATCTGCTGGCCGGCGAGGCTTGCGACAGAGAGGATCTGCTGACAAAACTTCAGTACTTAGGATATGAAAAGGTGGCCCTCGCCCAATCGGTCGGCGACTTTTCGGTGCGCGGCGGGATTATCGATATTTTTCCTCCACCCTTTGCCATGGAAACCGGTACCGTCCATGACGGTCCCGTCCGGCTCGATTTTTTCGGCGAAACCATCGAATCACTCCGTGCCTTCGATCCGTTTACCCAACGTTCAATAGGAGAACTCGCCGAGGTTACCCTCCTTCCGGTAACCGACATCCTCCTCGACCCCGGCACCCCGGACATATATAAAAAGGCAACGATCCTCTTCCATGAGTATGCCGCCAAATACGACTGGGACAGCGAGGAGACCGCCCGGATCGCCGAACGGATAGCCACCGGCCAACGGTTTGCCGGGATGGAATTTTTTCTCCCTCTGTTTTACCATGGCCATGGTCGTCCCAGTTCGGCGGTCCTCGATTTTGTCCCCAAAAATGCCGTTCTTCTTCTCGTTGATCCGGAAGGCATTCACCAGAGCATGGACCTCACCCTGGAACGGATCTATAAAAATTACCAAACCGCCGGAGAAAAATCGACCCCCGCCCTGCCGCCCGCCGAATTGTTTGTCGAAAAAGAAGAAATGCTTCGACAACTCGGCCAGTTCCGACAGCTGTTGGTCACCGATTTCACCCGACCGGACGACCCAGTCATATCCCTCGGCACCGGCAATCATCAACTCCTGAAGCAGGAAATTGCCCTCCATCGAGCAAAACTCGGCATCCTCGCCCCACTTTCGGAGCAGATCTTTAAGTGGCAAAATGATGGCCACCGAGTGGTTATCTGTTGCCGTTCCGCACGGCATACCAAAAATCTTGCGGAACTCCTCAGTAAACATTCGCATCAAGTGGAAATGCTTACACCGCCGCTTGATCTTGAAAGAATCCGAGTCGAAAGCAATACACAGCACCTGTATCTTACCGACCACTCTTTATCCGAAGGCTTTTCCCTACCCGACTGGCAACTGCACATCCTCTCCGAGAGTGAACTCTTCGGCGAAATGCGCCTCGGCGGCAAAAAGAAACAGAAGCAGAAAGAAGACCCTCTGCTCTTTACCGAACTCAACTCTGGTGATATTGTCGTCCATCGCGACCACGGTTTGGGTATCTACCGCGGTCTTGAAACCGTCACTTTCCAGTCGGTTATCAACGATTTCGTGTGCATCGAGTACCGCGACGGCGACAAACTTTTCCTGCCGGTCGACCGGCTCACTCTGCTCACCAGGTACCAGGGGCTCGCCGACCGGGAACCGAAAATGGACAAACTCGGGTCGCAGAACTGGAAGACCACCACCACCAAGGTAAAGGAAGAGGTGTGGAAGGTCGCCCAGGAACTCCTCGATATCTATGCTAAACGAGAGCTTCGGGAAGGCAAGCAGTTTTCTCCGGCGGGTCGCTTGTTTCACGAGCTGGAGGAGTCCTTCCCCTTCGATGAAACCCCCGGCCAGGAACAGTCGATAAACGATGTGATAACCGACCTCACCAGTGACCGCCCCATGGACCGTTTGGTCTGCGGCGATGTCGGCTACGGCAAAACCGAGGTTGCGGTACGGGCGTCCTTCAAGGTCGTTGAAGATGGGTATCAGGTGGCTATTTTAGTTCCAACCACCGTCCTAGCCGAACAGCACGCCAAAACCTTTGCCGAAAGGTTGCAGGGTTTTCCGGTCAATATCGCCTGTCTCAATCGTTTCCGTAGCCCGTCGGAGCAACGGAAGATCTTGAAGGACCTGAGCAAGGGCGGGATGGATATCGTCATCGGCACCCATCGACTGCTGTCAAAAGACGTGATTTTCAAGAATCTCGGCCTCGTGGTCATCGATGAAGAGCACCGCTTCGGCGTGGCACACAAGGAAAGACTGAAAAAATTACGGGCCGAAGTGGATATCCTTACCCTCACCGCCACACCCATTCCGCGAACTCTGCAGATGTCGCTCCTTTCCATCCGCGACCTCTCAGTAATCTCCACTCCGCCGGTACACCGCCAACCGGTGAAAACCTTCGTCGCCCGCTACGACGAACTGGTTATTAAAGAAGCGGTCAGTAAAGAACTGCGGCGCGGCGGGCAGGTGTTCTTCGTCCACAACCGGGTGCGCTCCATTCACCAGATGGCTGCCCTGGTCCAAAAACTGGTGCCGGAAGCACATATTGCCGTGGCGCACGGCCAGATGGCCGGTAAGGAACTGGAAGAGATCATGGTCTCCTTTGTCACCAAGAAAATCAATGTCCTGGTGAGCACGACGATTATCGAGTCTGGCCTTGACATCCCCTCGGCCAATACCATTATCATCAACCGTGCCGACATGCTCGGCCTTGCGGAAATTTATCAACTGCGCGGTCGGGTCGGACGATCGAGCATCCAGAGTTTCGCCTATCTCCTCGTTCCATCGCTCGATGGCCTGAGCAAGGATTCGAAAGAAAGACTCCGCGCCCTTATGGACTGCAACGATCTGGGCGGCGGCTTTAAGCTCGCCATGAACGATCTGCAGATACGCGGCGGCGGCAACCTCCTGGGAATTTCCCAGAGCGGCAATATCGCCGCCATCGGCTACGATCTGTATCTTGACCTGCTGCAAAAAACCGTTGCCGATCTCAAGGCCCAGACCGGTCTTAGTGACCAGCCGAAGCCCTCCGACCTGGACCCGGAAGTCAATCTCCAGCTCTCCGCCTATATCCCCGAGGGCTATATTCCTGATATCAGCCAACGCTACATTACCTATCGCAGAATGGCGGCACTCTCCAACTCGGCACCCGAAAGTCAAGATGACCTGCGCGAAGAACTCGTCGATCGATATGGTCCCCTGCCAATTGAAACCCTCACCCTGTTTCGCATCATCGCCATTAAAAAAGAATTGGCCGTCCTGCGTATCGTAAGGCTCGAACAGGGCCGGGACAATCTGGTCTTCACCTTTCAAAACGACACGCCTCTTTCCCCCGAAATGCTTATGGTATTTCTTCAGAAAGGGGCCGGGCAGAAAAACCGTATCCCTCCGAAACTGGCACCCGACGGGCGATTGATTATCAACGGCAAATTAGCCTCCACCGAACATGTTTTCGACACCATCGCAACCACTCTTCATGAACTCAGCAAACTCATTCCAAGAGCAGTTTGAGACAGGGGGACAGGCTCGGCCAGGTTTTACCTGGCCGGATATCGAGACAGTATTTCTCGATATGGACGGCACCCTCCTCGATAAATACTATGACGACTACTTCTGGGAACACTATGTTCCGGAAGTGTACGCGAGGAAAAACAATCTCGATCACCCCGCGGCCCGGCAGCATCTTCTCGGGACATACCGCAGCGTCGAAAACACCCTGCAGTGGACCGACCTCGATTATTGGTCGGAGCGTCTTGGTCTCGACATTGCAAAATTGAAAAAGGAAATCAGCCACCTGGTGAACATCCTTCCCCACGTTGTCGATTTCCTCGCCTACATGGAAGACCTGGGGAAAAAGGTGTATCTGGTTACCAACGCCCATCCCAAGGCTCTGCAAGTGAAAATGGAGAGAGTGCAGCTCGAAACGTGTTTTCAACGCCTGATCTGCTCCCAGGAGATCGGAGTTGCCAAGGAGGAGCCTGCATTTTGGCATAAACTCCACAACATCCTGCCGTACGACAAAGAAACCACCCTTTTTGCCGATGATACCGAAAAAGTTTTGCACTCTGCCGCGGGGTACGGGATACGACACCTCATTCATATCGCTCAACCGAGTTCCCGGCGAAAGGCGCAGCATTCTCGCCACTACCCGTCGATCCTCTCTTTCCGGGAGTTGATGTTTTAAGACACCGCCAATAATGCCTTTACCCAAGTGTCTCTCGCAATTTCCGGATTATTGTAAAATTCAAGGTCTCAGGAGAGTCGCATTGGGCCTTGAAAAAAACTGCCGGACCTTTATAGTGGGGGCAAGAAAATGTCCCCTTGATTTCTTTCCATCATCCACTCTCTCCTCAAAAACACAATGTACCTGACGCGCATCTCTATCCTTCTTGTCTTTTTTTGTGCCCTCGCAGGCCAGGCCCGGGCTGCAGCGAAAATGGTTATTGCCGAAAACGGTGCCGGCAAAAATCTCATCGAACACAGCCTGCCCGCGGCAACGCTTGCTGCGGCTACGGGAGTCGAATACCTTGAACTGCATGTAGTCATGACCGCTGATGATCAACTGGTCGTCTTCCACGATCTAACCCTCGATCGTTTGACCGATGTTGCCCACGTTTTTCCCGATCGCAAGCGCCAGGATGGTGCCTCGTATGTGATCGACTTCACCCTCGACGAACTCCGCAGACTCCGTCTCTTAGGCTCGGCCGACGGCACCAACAACGAATTTCCACTGGTCTTTTCTATTCCGACCCTGGCCGAGGAACTCCGCCTGCTCCGCCGCCTGGAAAACATCCTCGAACGTCAACTGGGGATAGTCCTGGAAATCCGCCAGCCATGGTTCCACCTGCAGGCGGACAAGGATATCAGTAGCGCAACCCTCGATACCCTCGCAAGATTTAGATATACAACCGCCCAGAGCAAACTTTACCTGCAGTGTTATGATCCTGACGAATTGCAACGGATCCACAGCCGACTCATGCCGGAACGGCAAATGACTCTGCCCCTTATCCAATTGGTCGGTGCCAATGACGGCCTGGAGACCAAGCAAGGAACCCAGGGCAACATGGAGCCTTATAATTACGACTGGCTGTTTACCAATACCGGTCTGCGCATGGCGGCCTCCTATGCAGTAGCCATCGCCCTCCCGGCCAAGGCCATTAGCGACCGTGAAGGTAATTTACCTCTTGCCGGATACATTGACGAAGCACACCGGCATGGCCTCATGATTCTGGCATTTTTGCTCAATAACACCTCGAACTTGCCATCCATTGCCGCGGATTTTCCGGCTCTGATTGATTTCTATTTTTCCCGAGCAGGGATCGACGGTATCTATACCGACAGATTCGCCGAGGTACAACGCCTCCTCCGGCAACGATCCGAAAAGAATAAAGTGGAATTGCCACCGCAAAAAGAAGAGTTGCCGCCCGTAAAAGAAGAACTGCAACAGCCACAAAACGATCTGCCGCCTTTTTTTAAAAACCTTAATCTCCCCCGCCCGGCCCTGCCGGACACCGAGCAGACAGAGCGACCGGAAAGAATGTTGCCCGAATAGGGCGTGCGGCGATTGGAGTTGCCAAGGTGAGTCAAGATGACTGCCAATAGGCAATCAGTTTTTGAGATCAGGTTGTATGTGAATACTTCTGTAATGGAGAATGCAATGAAAAATATATCGAGGTTTTTACTGCCGTTCCTTCTTCTTGGCCTTATGTCCTGTGCCAATGAGTACAGTAAGGGACAACAGGGCGCTTTGATCGGTGCGGGAAGCGGGGCCATCATCGGTCAGGCCATCGGTCGCAACAAAGAGGCAACCCTGATCGGCGTCGCAGTGGGTACGTTGCTCGGCTATATCGTCGGCAATGAGATGGACAAGTACGATCGGCTGCAACTCAATCATGCCTATGAATTCGGACCGTCCGGACAAAGCACGGCCTGGCGCAACCCGGACAACGGCAAGAGTTATGAGGTAATCCCGCAACAGGCGTATGTCCAACCCAGTCAGCCGGACAAACCCTGCCGCAGAGCTGAGATTCTCGCCACCATCGACGGCCGAACCGAAAAGACCTACACCACCGCTTGCCGCAACAACGCCGGGAATTGGGAATTACAAAATTAGCTGTTTTTTACTGGTGATCGACCTCCTCGCATGAACGGAAGGAGGCTCGATCACCCTCCTTCTCTTTTTCCGGTCGACATGATGCCTCCTTTTTTCGGCCGGAAACCCTCCCTGGCCTCCCTAGCCCTGATCCTTGCCATGTTCCTCTGGGCCAGCTCCTTTATCGCCCTGAAATACGCCTTTCGCACCTATGATCCCCTCGTGGTAATCTTCGGTCGTATGCTTGTTGCCAGCATCTGTTTTCTGATCGTCGCCAACCGCGTTACCAAGGCGTTCCAATACCGTTCCGGGGATTACAAATTGCTCCTCTTTATGGCCCTGTCCGAGCCTTGCCTGTACTTCCTCTTTGAAGCCAAGGCCGTAGAAAACACTACCGCCTCCCAAGCCGGCATGATCACCGCCATGCTGCCGATTCTGGTAATGATTGCCGCCGCACTCATCCTCAAGGAACGGATCGGCGGCAGATCATGGCTTGGCGCGGTAACCGCCGTCGGCGGGGTTTGCTGGCTTACCTTGTTGAGCGTTCCGACCGATGAAGCCCCCAACCCGCTGCTCGGCAATTTTCTCGAATTTTTGGCAATGCTCTGCGCCGCCGGATATACCATCGCCTTGAAGGCCCTGACTAAAAGTTACACTCCTTTTTTTCTCACCGCCCTGCAGGCCGTTACCGGCTGCTTCTTTTATTTTCCACTGCTTTTCTTGCCGTCAACCAAACTCCCGAAAGCCTTCCACCCGGCACCGGGATTTGCCATCGTCTATCTGGGCGCGGTTATCACTTTAGGCGCCTATGGCCTCTATAATTATGGTCTGAAACATGTTCCCGCCAACAAAGCCGCCTCCTTTGTCAACCTGATCCCGATTTTTTCGGTGTTCTTGGGTTGGCTGCTCCTCGGAGAAACCTTGAGTCTTGGCCAAACTGCCGCCGGAGTCGTCATTATGGGAGGCGTGTACCTTACCCAAAGATAACGAAGTCCGTGAGGGGCATGTTGCATCGCAACATGTAAACACCCTTTACACCTCTTTCATTTCCAAAATAGAGACAGAAAAAGGCCGAAGTTGCTGAAAAAATGATTGACAATTAGAGCGTTCCGGTTCATCATCACGATGCGACTGAGCGCTTGCTCATATGATTGCCAAGGATTTTTTGCCGCTATGCGAAACCTCTTTGTAAACCGAGAAAAATATCGACTGAGCGCTCGAACGCTTACCAAAAGCTTAAAATTTCCATTGCTGCAACCGCCAATTCGGGACCGCCTTGAATGCTTTTGTTTGGGGCCGTTTTTTGTAGAAGCGAAGTTCTAAGACATCTTTTTCAGAAGGAGGAGCGTATGGCCGCAGGAGAGTTAAAGCCCCGGTGGGGACAACCCCTTACCGGGATCATTTCGTCTATTGCCTTTTTTGGCATTGCCTTGATACTTTGGTATATCTTGAGCGATCCGAGGGGACCTATTCACTCCTTCCCCTACCCCTTTGTGCTCTATCTTGCCATGATGATCCTCGTCGGACTGTGGCAACACATGTTTCTCGGTGACTGGCCCTTCCAAGATCTTCCGCAACCTGCCAGAGGAATAATTGAGACCTTTGTCAATCTCGCCCTCGTCTGGCTGGTCATCCATGTAATCTTTTACCGCGTCTTAGGGCTTGGCTTTAATTTTCTCAGTCAGAGTAACCTTGAGGACTTAGCGAGTGGCGGTTCGTACATTGCCCAGTTTAAGGATGCGGCCGGAGCCATGGTAACTTGCGGCAGGGAGCTCTCCCTTGAAAAGCTGGTTGCCGGCGCAGCAAGGTATGGTGAACGTGCAGTGGTCTGTTTTGTACTCATCGGATTCTTCAGTTACCCGTTCGTTACCATCCTCTTTGGTAAATGGCCGGTCCGTCCCAGCGATCTGAAACAGCCGATGGCCGGACTCGCAGAATTCGGTTGGTGCTCAATGTGGACCATGTTTTTCTACGTAGTTCTCATCGTTCCTTTCTTTGGAATGCTTTACGGCAAAATGTTCGGCACCTCCTACGGCATGAACTTTCCCTGGTGGACGTCAATCGCCGGGACTCCACATGTTCACTGGGTATTCGGCTGGTGGGAATGGATGATCGTTGTTCTTTTCATGACCCCCAACGTCTGGCGGATGAAACCTTGGTCGGCCATTAAACTCGCCCAACCATTGAAAGGCTTGGTGTCCTTCCTATGTATTGTCGTTCTCGGTTATCTCCTTGGCTCGGCATGCGTCAAGTTTGCCCCCCTCTGGCTTCCTGACATGACCGAGGCCCTGAAGGCCAACGCCAACGATAGCATGGCTCGCTTTCTGTGGTACCACGCAGCCGAAATAGCCGGTTTCACTCTCTTCCCCTTCCTTGCCTGGCATCACTATTTCGACGATATGGTGCCGATGCCGGATGTCGATTCCTGGTCGGCCTTCTGGTATAGAACCGCCGGGATCGGTGTTCTCTGTGTCATCAACTATATCTTCTTCTATTATATCAACTTCGGTCATTGGGGCCTTGGCAACCATCATATGGAGCATAGCGTGGCCGATAGGGTGCTGCATGGCGAATCCCTTATTTGGAATTTTTGGTGGATTATTCCATTGCTTTGGAATGAATGGTTCTTCCACAAATGGCCGTTTTATTCCCATGAACATTAATCTTTGCCGGTAAGGATTAACCAAAAAAGGCCATGATCTCGCACGAGATCATGGCCTTTTTATTTGATTAAAACGTCGGCACAATAGACTTACTGTGCATCATCCATTGTCGCTGCGAGGGCTTCGACCTGCTACTGCACCTGCCGGCTTACCGGTGCGCCTTGGAGAGGTGTCAATGACCGGCCGCCGGAAACATCGGCGGCGACAAGAGGTGCCGGCTGCCTTATGATACCTGCGCCCCGGCTCATGATGTTATTATAACTGGCAGTAATTTTTTCGGGAGTCCATGCCTCCCGATTTTTACACACCATCTGCTGACAAATCCGCTCTTCGGTGAGAATATCTAGGAGAAAGTCCATATAGGCATAGTAATGATCGGGCCAGGCGAGATTTTTGCGCTCCGGGCCGTCATAAAACCAGATATTTTCCTTGTATTCGCCGTTTGCCGTGAGACTGTAACCAAATTCTTTGTAAACCCGTGGTCCACCATCGAGCGGCGGAAGGTGATCACTGGTCACCAAGATGAGGCCTTTCGGATCAAGCGCTCGTAGCTTTTGCAGATAATCGACAAGGGCTCCGGCACGGTAATAGAATTGATTAATAGCCAAATCGGTCTGGGATTTTTTATCAACTCCGACAATTTCTACCTTCGGTGGAAAACGTTTAAAATCGGTATCATGCGGTAAATGGCCATAGACACCCAACACATAGTTGAGAAAAGGTCGCCCCTCGGCTATGACCTTTTCAATATAGGCGAGGTTTTGACTAAAAAGATCGCCGTCAAAGATGTAATTTTCACTATCCTCATGTTTCAAATATGTTGGCCTCTGGCCGGCAAAGACCGTCGGAAAATTGATCTCTTCAAAACCGAGTGAGTGATAAGCCTTCTCCGAATTGAAGAAATCCGGCTTGTACGATTGGGTGGCAATGGTCCGGTATCCGACCTCGGCCAGCATATTGGGCAGACAAGGTGTCTTGGCCCCGTCAAGCATGTTGAATTCCGCCGAGGTGTAGAGTTCGAGGGCCGGTACACCGCAGAGAATTTCAAATTCAGCCTGGGCCGTACCGCCCCCGAAGACCGGCGATGTAGCCACATGCATCTTCTTCCGTAAAGCCTGAAACTGCGGCGGAGCAGGTGGGGTAACGAATTTCAGACCCTTGAACCGTTCCGGATCGAGAAAGGATTCGAGAACGATGATATGAATGTTGCGGCTGTCCTGCAAGGTGCTTTTCAAGAGGGCCGGATCCCGGTCGGGATCGTCGATCATCGGCAACAGAACCAGCTCGTCCATGGCCTTGTGTTTGGCTGCCGCAAAGAGCATGAGGGAGGTCGCTCGACCCATGAGGGCTACCGTCCAGCGATCGGACCATGGCACAATGTTCACCCCTTGGCTATCGGCCATCTTGAGAAACTGCGTCGGGGCGTTAAAGGCCATGATCGGCGGGGCTGCAGCCACGACAATCAGCACAAGCGGCAACAGCAGATCCCGCGGGCGGCGCTTGAGAAGCATCAGCAATGCCAGCACCCAGGTACCGAACGTTACCCAGAACACCACCTGCACCCAGGTGGGAGACACGATAAGGCCCTCGGGCAAAAGCAGCAGATCATCCAATTTGGCGATACTGTGCATGAAGGTATAGTAAAGATCCATGCCCAGATAGATAACAATGATCGGGGCGGCCGCCACCGGAATCCGCCAAAGGGTCGGTCGCATAAGGTACAGTAAGGCGGCAAAAGCAACTAAGACAAAAGGAAGCTCATAGCGAAAAGCGAGCATATATTCATCGATGCCGCCGATCAGACCAAAGGACAAGGAAATAGTCAGGACGACCGCAGCAATAAAAAAAAATGGGGCTGTTGCTCGCCATACCTGATGGCGGCTTATGCCTGTTTTTCGGGGAAAACTGCGGGAAGGTTGGGGAAAAGCGATTGGCATGGAGTTTTTTAATGTTGACGGGCAGCCTGAGAGTGTCGTAAGGAAGAATGCAAGGACACACTTAAGCGGATAAACGGACAACCTTTCCTCTTCGTCATTTGCAGACATGTAAGATACCCTATTTACACTGCTACAGCAAGATGTATCAAAAGTGATCCTCGGCACCCAAGCCTGACTCGGTGTCTGCATGAAAAATCTTCTATCGGGAGGTTCAAATGAAATTTCGTCTTTCAGTCGTGACTGCGCTCTTTACCATGTTTCTCGCGGCTAATACCTGCTTTGCCCTGAGCGGAGGCCAAAGAACCATTGAAATGCTGGTGCGGGGTGGCCCCGAATCGCAGCGTGAAGCAGCCCAAAACATTTGTAATGGCATGGACCGTAACCCCGAGGTGCTGGACGTGGTTGCCGAGGTATTGCTGCAAACTTACCAGCGACCGGGATTTATCGAGGCGGATGCCACCGCCTGGCTGTGCAAAGCCCTGGGATCGTCCGGCAACGTGCGCTACAAAGGAGTGCTGCAACAGATCACCGACAAAGCCTCGGACAGAAAAGTCCGGAAATACGCGGAACAGTCGCTCGGCATGCTTGGCCAAGGTGCTGCTCCACCCTATACTGCCGGCACGGTAGACCTGGCGAAACTGCGAGAAGGCTCTATAAATTCCCAGGAACAACCGAAGACAAGTGTACAAACAGGCCAGCCCTCCTCTGGAACCGCGGGCAATGCCACTTTCGACCGGATCAGCAACGGCATGAGTATGGAGGAGGTCTTCGCCCTCCTCGGCCAGCCCACCGCAACCACCTCGCGCATCACCGGAAAGGCCTGGGCACCCTTCTACTACGGAGGCGACACGACCCGCATGTTTGCCCTCTACAAGGGCAAAGGGCGGATCATTTTTTCCAACGCCTCGCGGTATACTCCGGTCTGGCGGGTCATCGAAGTCGTCAGCGACCCAGCGGAAAGCGGATATCCTTGATATAACAGACAACGCTGCGGGGCTGAGGACAACGTCGGAAATGGAGCGAATATTGCTATGTGTGGCTTATGAATATAACCAAGCACAGCTCAAGAAAGGTCCTTCTCTTCACCCTCCTCCTGATCTTACTTGCTCCGCACCCCGGTAGTGGCGAAAGGACAAAGAAGAGCGTTCTCTACCTGAACTCCTATCATCACGGCTATCAGTGGTCGGATTCGATACACGACGGCATCCGTGATACGCTGAATAGCAGTCCCTATAAAATCGACCTGCAGGTCGAGTATCTGGATGCAAAAAGATACAATACACCCGAGGTCATCCAGGGTTTATTGGAAGTTTTTCTCAAAAAATACACAGGCGAGCATTTCGATGTAGTTATCGTCTCGGATGATGATGCCTTCAATTTCGCCCTCAACACCCGTCCTCAGCTTTTTCCCGGGGTACCGATCGTTTTTTGCGGAGTCAATGACCTGCGGGAAGAACAACTGGCAATAGGGAACCTGACCGGTGTTGTTGAGAATTTCGATCTCTTGGGAACCATCGATGTGGTTCTCAAGCTCCATCCGAAGAAGCGCCGAATGGTTGTCATCGGCGACGATTCCACCGCCGGACGGGCTATTAAAAAGCAGATCGAGGCCCTGGTCCCTCGCTACCGGGATCGACTGCAGGTGGATTACTGGGTGCAGATCGATCTCGCCGAGGCGCAACGCCGGGTAGAAAAGCTGCCGGATGACACCTTCCTCTTTTTTAGCCCTTATTATCAAATAATCGACAACCACACCTACACTGCCGAAGAGGTGATGCGTGCCCTTTACAATCATTCGAGCGTCCCCATCTATACCTGCTGGGAATTCCTCCTCGGCCATGGGGCGGTGGGTGGCAGCATGCTGTCCGGTTCAAAACACGGCCAGGTCGCGGCAGAAATGGCCCTCAGTATTCTCGGCGGCACTCCCGCCGACTCCATTCCGGTGATCCGTGAACCGGCCGGCACCTATCTCTTTGATTACCTGGTAATGCGTCATCTCGATATCTCCGAGAGCCTGCTGCCCAAAGGCAGCACCCTGATCAATGCCCCCAAGGCCTTTTACGAACTCCCGAAAGAACTCTTCTGGACCATCATTATCAGCCTGTTTCTGTTGCTGGTGACTCTGATTTCGCTGATCTTCACCATGCTCGGTCGCAAGCGGGTAGAGCGTACCATCAAGGATCAGCTGTCCTTCCAGGAAACCCTGATGGACACCAACCCGCAACTCGTCTCCTGGAAGGATTTGAACCTCAAATATCTGGGAGCGAACCGCACATTCGCCACCTTTTTTGGCTTAAGCGATCCCAGCGAAGTCATATCGAAATCGATAAGTGATGTCATCGGCGACCAGGAATATGTCGAATGGTCGCAGAGTGCCGACGTCGCGGTTATCAACAACCGGGAGGCCTTCCGCAAAGTTCGCAAGAAACTGACCGACCACAAGGGCAATGTGGCCTGGATCGAGGTCAACAAGGTCCCCCTGCGGGATCAATCCGGCAAGATTGTCGGTATCCTCAGTACCGCCGAGAATATCACTCGGGAACTTGATCTGGAAAAACAACTGCTGCAGTCTCAGAAAATGGAGGCAATCGGCACCCTGGCCGGCGGTATAGCCCATGATTTCAACAATATCCTCACATCCATCATCAACTCGACCGAGCTTGCCATCGGCGACGTCGACCCGCAGTCGCAGACCGCCAGAGACCTGGAGAGGGCGCTGAAAGCCGCCCGCCGCGGCGGTCGTGTGGTGAAACAGATCCTGGCCTTCAGCAAACCTTCCCAGGAAGGATTTCGTCCGACTAATCTCACCGCCGTCATCACTGAAGTTGTCGGCCTCATGGACATCTCCCTTCCCGGAAATATTGAAATGCGCTCCTATATCTCGCCGAACATCGGCTGCATTCTCGCCGATCCTACCCAGATCTATCAGGTGGTGATGAATCTCTGCACCAATGCCTTCCATGCCCTGCGGGAGGGAGGAGGCACCCTGCATCTCCGTCTGGAAGACACAAACCTACCTGAGGAGGAAGCTAAGCCGCTCAACCTCGAGGCCGGGGCATATATTCAACTGACAGTTGCCGACAACGGGCCGGGCATTGCCCCGTCCATCCTCGACAAGATCTTCGATCCCTTTTTCTCAACCAAGGACAAGACGGAAGGAACCGGTCTCGGCCTGAGCGTCGTGCACGGCATCGTCAAGGCCCATCAGGGAGGACTCCGGGTCGATAGCCTTGCGGGACAGGAAACCGCCTTCCGGCTCTTTTTCCCGAAAATCTCGGCGACCGATGAAAGCCCGGAACAGGAAAGGAGTTTCTTCGGCAGCCGAAGCGGCAGTATCCTCTTCGTCGAAGACGATGAAGACCAGCTCAACACCACCCCGCGCATCCTGGAAAATGTCGGTTACTCGGTCACCGCCTTAGGCCTGCCCGAGGAGGCTCTCGACCTGGTCATAGCCGACCCCGACCGCTTCGAGCTGCTGATTACCGATTACGACATGCCGGTGATCAACGGCATTGAACTCATCCAGCGTATCCATGCCGTCAACCCCAGACTGCCGTCGATCCTCATTTCCGGCAGAGAGGAGGCAATCAAGGCCGCCCACTCCATCCCCTCCATCCGCCGCGTCTTCATTAAACCCTACGACACGATCGATCTCACCTTTACCATTAACACCATTCTCGAAGAGGACTAGCGCCATGGCGACCATTCTCATAATCGATGACGACCAGGAGATCTGCGAGACCCTGAGCAGCCTGGGCACCCGGCTGTCGCACCATTGTCTTTCCGCCCATTCCCTGAGTGCCGGCCGCCAGGCGATTCACCGGAGTCCCTTCGACATTCTCTTTCTCGATGTCCGTCTGCCTGACGGCAACGGCCTCGACCTCTTGCCGGAACTCACGGAGATGGCCGATCCGCCGGAAACCATCATCCTCACCGGCAAAGGCGATCCGGACGGTGCCGAACTGGCAATCCAGGGCGGGGCATGGGATTATATTCTCAAGCCTTCAAGCGTTAGGGAAATTACCCTGACCCTTGGCCGGGCACTCAAATACCGCGAGGAAAAGAAGACCAGGAGCGAGGGGGAAAACCTCAATGTCAGCAGGATCGTGGGCACGAGCCCACGCATGCATGCCTGTTTCAAATTGATGGCCCAGGCGGCCCGTTCCGACTCAAATCTTCTGATCACCGGCGAGACCGGCACCGGCAAGGAACTCTTTGCCAGAACCATCCACGACAACAGCAGTCGCGCCGGCGGCAAATTTGTCTTCGTCGATTGCGCCTCCTTGAGCGAATCCCTCGTTGAATCGACGCTTTTCGGACATCGAAAGGGAGCCTTTACCGGGGCTCAAGACAGCCGTATCGGCCTCGTCAAACTGGCCGACAACGGCACGCTCTTTCTCGATGAGATCGGCGAAATGCCCCTCTCCATCCAGAAATCCTTCCTGCGAGTCCTACAGGAACGGACTTTCCGAGCGGTGGGCGACACCGTCGAGCAGACCAGCAACTTCCGTCTGATCGTTGCAACCAACCGTAATCTCGACGAAATGGTAGAAAACCAAGAGTTTCGCAGCGACCTGCTGTTCCGGATCACCACCATGCGTCTGCCGCTGCCGCCTCTCCGCCAGCGACCTGAGGATATCCGTGCCCTGGCCGCCTTCAAGACAACGCAACTCTGCCTCCAGTACGGGATGCCTGAGAAGACCATGGATGAAAATTTTTGCGAGACCCTGGAAAATTATGACTGGCCGGGCAATGTCAGGGAACTTTTCAATATCATCGAGCGTTCCATTATCGCTGCCGGAATGGAAAAGAACCTGTTTACCATGTATCTTCCCCGGCAACTGCGCATCCAGGTGGCCCAGGAACAAATTAGGAAGATGACTGGTTCACAGGTTCTGTCGAAAAGCACCGAAGGTGAAGGAGACGAGGATGTCCGAAATATAGGACAGGAAATCTTCCAGGATATTTTTGATCGCCCTCTTCCATCACTCAAGGCCTTCAAAGGGACATCGGAAAAGATCTACCTCGGTGAACTTATCCGCCAATGCGCCGGTGATATTTCTCAAGTCCTCAAGATATCACACCTTTCTCGCTCTCACTTCTACGCATTGCTGAAAAAGCATGACCTTACAATCCAGAGCGAATAAGCCGCAAAAAGAGCAATTTTCCAGAAACAGCCTCCGATTACTTATCTCCCATCGCCTGCAAGTCTGATTTTTTGGACATAAATTAATGTTGCCATATCAATACGATAGTAACATTTATGAAATGTATTCAACCTTTCCTGTCTCTTTTGCCGATCCTCACCTCCGTGCATTGTCCGTTTTTTCAGACCGGTCCCGGCCAAATGCCGCCAGCCCTTCTTGTGAATATCATAACGTTTTGATATAAATATATTTTTTTTGCATATTTCCAGTTGGCATGCCGGTTGCTTTGTTCCTTGAGCAAGCAACAGACTTCATGCTGTAGGGACGTACAAACGTGCATCAAAAATATCAACTTGGAGGAACACACCATGCCTTGGACACAAGTCGTCGATCCACTCGGGAACATCGGATTATCTGCACTTCTTGCAGCTATTCCCATTCTCTTTCTCTTCTGGGCCCTGGCCTGGAAGCGGATGAAAGGCCACTGGGCCGCTTTGGGAGCAGTATCCCTGGCCGTGGCGGTTGCGGTCATCATCTACAAGATGCCGGTAAAGCTTGCCTTTCTTGCCACTTTCAACGGCGCTATTTTCGGCCTCTTCCCGGTCTGCTGGATCATTGTGACCGCTCTGTTTATTTATAATCTCTCGGTTAAAACCGGCCAATTCGAGGTGATCAAGAACTCCCTGGCCTCCATTACCGATGACCGGCGTATGCAGGCCCTCTTGATAGCCTTTTCTTTTGGAGCCTTTCTTGAAGGTGCCGCAGGGTTCGGCACCCCGGTCGCCATTACCGCCGCAATGCTCGCCGGCCTGGGCTTTAACCCGCTCTACGCAGCAGGTGTCTGTCTGGTTGCCAACACCGCTCCCGTAGCCTTTGGTGCTATAGGCATACCTATCGTCGTTGCCGGTCAGGTTTCCGGCTTGCCCGAAATGGCCATCAGTCAGATGGTCGGACGTACCCTGCCGTTTCTGAGTGTTTTGATCCCTCTCTATCTGACCATCCTCATTTCCGGCTGGAAGAAAGGTCTGGAAGTATGGCCTGCCTGCCTGGTATGCGGAGCATCTTTTGCAATAGTGCAGTTTCTCTCTGCCAATTACCTCGGACCCTTGCTCCCGGATATCCTGGCTTCTATCGCCTCAATTATCTGCGTCGTGACCTTCCTGAAATTCTGGCACCCCAAACAAAGCTGGCAGTTTCCCGAAGAAAAAGCCAGTCTCGGCAGGGAACAGCTCCGCTTTACCGGTGGGCAGATTTTCAGGGCCTGGGCACCCTTCATCATCCTCTCCATCTTCGTCGCCGCCTGGGGCATTCCGGCAATTAAGGTCGCCCTGGACAAGATCGTGCTGTTCAAGATTCCGATAGACGGGTTGAATGATATGGTCTTGAAAGGCGACGCCCCTATCCATGCCGTTTATATCCTCAATCTGCTCAGCGCCGCAGGAACCGCCATTCTTTTTGCCGGCCTTTTTTCAATACCCGTCATGGGTGCCGGCATCCAGGTCGCTGTTGAAGTTGCCATCGACACCTTGAATAAATTGAAGTTTCCGATTCTTACCATCGCCCTCATTCTTGGTTTTTCGTTCATCTTCAACTTTTCCGGTATGGTGGTCACCCTCGGTAAGGCTTTCGCATCAACAGGCGTTCTCTTTCCGTTTTTCGCCGCCTTCCTCGGCTGGCTCGGCGTCTTCATGACCGGCTCGGACACCTCCTCAAACGCCTTCTTCTCAAAACTGCATGTGGTAACGGCACAGCAGATCGGTGTCGATCCGGTGGTTCTTG
Source organism: uncultured delta proteobacterium (assembly GCA_903875445.1). Classification (GTDB taxonomy): domain Bacteria; phylum Desulfobacterota; class Desulfobulbia; order Desulfobulbales; family Desulfocapsaceae; genus Desulforhopalus_A. The sequence goes on from CAIQWD010000072.1 coordinate 189,417, forward strand.
TTGCCGCCAACTCATCCGGCGGCGTTTGCGGCAAAATGATTTCCCCGCAATCCATCGCTGTGGCCACCTCGGCAACAGGTTTGGTCGGCAAAGAAGGCGATATCTTCCGCTTCACCCTGAAACATTCCTTGCTCCTGACGACAATCGTCGGTCTGATGGTTTATCTGCAAGCCTACGTGATCACTTGGATAATCCCAACCTATGAGAAAGTCGTTGCCACTGCTGCGCCCGCTGCCGCTCCGGTCGCTGCAGCTCCACCGTCCGCCGGCATGAACTATTTGATCGGCACATTTGTCCTGGCTCTAACAATCACCGCCATTTCACTCGTCACCGGAAAGAAGGTCATGAATGCCGCCGGTACGGATGCCATTCACTTTCATTGAAAACAGAGAGAAAATCGTTTGAGTAAATGACAACCGGCTACAGGCAGGCCTCTCGGGGAAAACTCCGGGAAGCCTGCCTGCCAACCCATAAGTGCAAGGTAAAAACCTGAACAACACGAGGCGTGCCACAAAGGCATGACGACCATGACAGACAACAAGGATCGGCAGAATGCTCTTAGTTCCCGCTTTAGCGAAAAGGCCAAGGCAGTTTCCGCCTTTGTCAGCGAGGTTCCCACCTTTGAGGCGGCCCTCGCCTATTGCCTTGATCTCTGTGGCCGCCGGGGCGCCTGCAGGATCAGAATTTCCGGTTGTGACGAACAGCTTTCCCCACCGACGGACAGCCTCTGCGAGATGAAGCAGGAAAAAATTGTGGCGGCTCCGGGACTCGATCCGGCACAGTATGCCAAACTGCAGGACGCCTGTGCCGTCAGCGGTTTCACCTGCATCAAATCGGGGATGCGGGAGCATTTAAGCGGCGTCGATATCGGCTTTACCATCGCCAATCTGGCCATCGCCGAGACCGGCACTCTGGTGATCAACTGCCCGGGCGAGGAACTCCGTCTCGCCACCATGCTCAGTGAATACCATGTTTGCGTCGTGTACCGTTCGACCATCGTCGAAGACGCCTTCGCAGCCGAGCAGCACCTGCTCAAATACCTGCATAAAACCCCGGACTACACCGCCTTTATAACCGGCGCCAGTCGTACCGCCGATATCGAACGGGTCCTCGCCCTTGGGGTGCATGGCCCGCTTGAATTACATATTCTTCTCCTGGAGGACTAATCATGCAAGAAGCCAAAAACCTCAAAGAATACCGCCAGGAGATGCAGGAATCCCTCGATAACAATTTCTTGCGCCAGGCCCTTGACACCTTTGCCGTCGCCTACCGGGCAGGTAGAGCCAGGGCCTTCTCCGAATTCGAAGTCGACCGGCTGGTTACCGATGTGGCCGATGCCAAGGATGCCGTCCTGTCGCAGCTGAATGAACTCTTCCTGCAATTTAAAAAGAATGCCGAGGTCGCCGGAGTTAAAGTCCATTTCGCAAAAGATGCGGCCGAGGCCAATGCCCTGATCGTCGGCATCGCCAAAGAGACCGGCTCGAAAAAAATCATCAAATCGAAATCGATGACCGCCGAGGAGACCCTCCTCAACCATGCCCTTGAAGACCAAGGCCTTGTGGTGACCGAAACCGATCTCGGTGAATGGATCATCCAACTGAGGCATGAAGGCCCGTCGCATATGGTCATGCCGGCCATTCATCTGTCGCGCTATCAGGTCGGCGACCTCTTTACCGATGTCACCGGCGCCAAACAGGAGCCGGATATCGAGAAACTCGTCAAGGTGGCGCGCCGGGAGTTGCGCAGTAAATTCGTCGAGGCGGATATGGGCATCACCGGTGCCAACTTCGCCATCGCCGATACCGGTACCATCGGCCTCGTGACCAACGAGGGCAATGCCCGTCTGGTCACTACCCTGCCAAGGGTCCACGTCGCCCTGATGGGTATCGACAAGCTGGTGCCGAGCCTTAAAGATGCGCTGAAGATCCTCAAGGTTCTGCCGCGCAACGCCACCGGCCAGAACATCACCTCCTATGTCACCTGGATCACCGGGGCCAACGAATGCCTGTCGGCGGCCGGCAAGAAAAAAGAGATCCACTTCATCGTACTCGACAACGGCCGTCTGGAGATGGCAAAGGACCCGCTCTTCTCCCAGGTATTTCGTTGCGTGCGCTGCGGTGCCTGTGCCAATGTCTGCCCGGTCTATCGCCTGGTGGGCGGGCATAAGATGGGACACATCTATATCGGGGCCATCGGCCTGATCCTCACCTATTTTTTCCACGGACCGGAAAAGGCCAAAAATATCGTGCAGAACTGCATCAACTGCGAGGCCTGCAAGGATATCTGTGCCGGCGGCATCGATCTACCGCGGTTGATCAAGCAGGTGCATGTACGCATCCAGGACCAGGCCGGTCATCCCCTACCGAGTCTGCTCCTCGGCCAGGTCATGAAAAACCGCAAACTCTTCCATACCCTCTTGCGCACCGCCAAGTGGGCACAGAAGCCGGTGGCCGGGAATGATGGTTTTATGCGTCATCTACCGATGATATTTTTCAAGGAGCATGATTTCAAGGCCCTGCCGACCGTCGCCGAAAAGCCCTTCCGCGACCGTTTTCCAGAACTGCCGCAACCAATCGCCAAGCCCCGCCTGCGGGTCGGCCTGTTCTCCGGCTGCGTCCAGGACTTTGTCTATCCGGAGCAGATGGAGGCCGCCTTTCAGCTCTTTGCCGAAAACCAGGTCGCCATGTCCTTTCCCATGGCCCAGTCCTGCTGCGGCCTGCCCCTGCAGATGATGGGCGAGGCAAAAACCTCCCGCGATGTGGCTTTGCAGAACGTTCGGGCCTTCGAAAAGGAAAATGTCGACTACATCGTTACCCTCTGCGCCTCTTGCGCCTCGCACCTGAAACACAATTATCCGGTTCTCCTCGCCGATGATCCGAAGATCCTGGAAAAGACCACCGCCTTTACGGCAAAGGTCGTCGATTTTTCCACCTTTGCCCATGACATCCTGGGTCTTACCGCCGAGAATTTTTTAGGCGACGGCAAGCGGGCAACCTTCCATTCGCCCTGCCATCTCTGCCGCGGCCTGGGAGTCCACGAGGCACCGCGGGAGCTTATCCGGGCTGCCGGCCTCGACTACCAGGAGGCCGAGGAATCGGAGGTCTGCTGCGGTTTCGGCGGCACCTTCTCGGCGAAGTTTCCCGAACTCTCGGCGGCACTTCTGAACAAAAAACTCGACAATGTCGAAAAGACCGGCGCCGAGATCCTGCTGACCGACTGTCCCGGCTGTGTCATGCAGTTGAAAGGCGGCCTGCAGAAACGCGGTTCGAAAATTATCGTCCAGCATACCGCCGAGGCATTAACGGCCCGGTTAAAAAAGGAAAAATAATCTTACAGGTAACTTTGGAGAATGTATGAGACTTAAAAGCACCCTGGTCTTGGCATGTGTTCTCACTGTAATCGGCGGCAATGCTCGGGCAGCCGAGAATGTCATTCGTATCGGTTTTAACATCGCCCAGTCGGGGATGTTCGAACTCGTCGGCAAACATGCCATAAATGCCGGGGAATTGGTCCGGCAGGAGATTGAAAAGGCCGGGGGACTGCAAGTCGGCAATAAAACCTACAAGGTCGAATTTCTTTACGGCGATCACACCTCTGATCCTACCGTCGCCGCAGCCTTGGCGGTAAAGCAGGTGAGTCAGGAGAAGGTCTTGGGTATCATTGGACCTTTGATCAGCCGCCAGGCCATTCCGGTCGCCCAGATGGCCCAGGCCTATGCCACACCGATGATCACCCCCTGGTCCACCTCGCCGCTCACCACCAAGGACCGTCCCTTTGTTTTCCGCACCTGCTTCGTTTTTACCATTCAGGGGCCGGTGCTCACCAAGTTTGCCGCCAGTCAATTCAAGGCGACCAAAGCAGCGGTGCTCTACGATATCACCAGCGACTATCCACGCGGGATGGCCAACAGCTTCAAGGAGGCCTTCGAAGCTGCCAATGGCTCCGGATCGGTGGTCGCCTTTGAGGAATTCCGGACCGGAGAAACCGACTTCAACAAACAGCTGCAGCGGATCAAGACTTCGGGTGCCGGTATTCTCTTCACTCCGCAGTATTCCAACGAGGTCCCGCTGATTGTTCGGCAGTCCAAGGCAGCGGGGCTGACCATTCCGATCATTGGCAGCAATTCCTGGGCCGGTGGAGATCTCATCGGCGCCTGCGGCAGCGACTGCAACGGCTTGTTCTTCACCGGTAATTATGCCCCCGGCAACGCCAAGGGATTAAACAAGAGCTTTGTCGAGTCCTACACCAAGGCATTTGGCACTTACCCCGACGAACCGGCGGCGTTGACCTGGGATGCGGTACGCTTGATGATTCAGGCGATCAAGGATACCGGCGGCCTCTCCGGCAACCTGATCGCCGATCGGGTCGCCGTCAAAGAGGCCTTGGCGAAGACCAAGGATTTTGAAGGGGTAACCGGGAAGATAGGTTTCGATGGCCACGGCGATCCCAACAAATGCGCGGTAATTGTTAAAATCGACGACAAGGGCGTATTCACCTTCCACGATTCCATCTGCCCGTAAAGGATATATGGCAGGCCGACACTGAGATCCTTCTGGCGGTGTAAGTTTCAGAGGAGTTTCCGAAAAGAGGATGCCTTAATCACCGCCACCACCTCGACCCCCGGTGCGATGCCCAGTTCGCGCACCGATTCGGGGACAATCTGCGCTACCAGGAGGTTGCCGCCGCAGACAAGCTCGACACCTATCCGGTTGTTGACTCCGAAGAGGCCCGCCACCCGGCAGGTCAGGAGATTGCGGGCACTGGTTGCTTCGGGATGGCGTTTAAAGAGGACGATGTCACGGGCATCCAGCTCGAAGAGATTGTCGTCATCTTCTCCCCGCTCGGTGAGAATAAGCTCGCTATCACCCCAGCGATAGGCCCAAAGATCTCCGGCAAGCTTCGGGCGACCGAAACTGAGCATATTAGCATAACCGCCGCTGGCCATACTACTGCGGGCCAGCTCTTCGGTGGCCATTTTCGCCTGCAGACTCCCATCCTTAAAAACGAGCACTTCCTCCGTCATCAGGCGCATCTCCCGCAGGGAATGACTGATAAAGAGCAGGGGGATGGCGAATTCCGCAAAGACCTTTTTCAGATAGGGGATAATCTGATACTTCAGTTCCTCATCAAGACCGGTGAGGGGCTCGTCCATGAGGATGAGTTGCGGGCAGGCGAGGACGGTGCGACCAAGAGCCACCCGTTGCCGTTCGCCGCCGGAGAGTCTGGTTATGCCGCGGTCAAGAAGATGGCCAAGGTTCAGGACTTCGATCAGCGCCTCCGGGGCAATCCGCCGTTGCGGGGCCGCTGTTCTTTTCCAGCCATAGAAGAGATTTCCGCGTACGTCCATGTGGGGAAAGAGGTGGGCGTGCTGGAAAACCACCCCGATGCGCCGTTGTTCCGAGGCCCTATTGATCCCGGCGGTGCCATCGAAGAGGGTCTGCCCCGCCAGGCGAATTATGCCGCGATCCGGTTTCTGCAGCCCGGCCAGTAGATGCATCATGGTTGACTTGCCGCTGCCGGACGGGCCGAAGATGCCGCAACGGCTGGCGGAGAGGGAGAAAGAGGCGGAAAAATGAAAACTGCCGTTCTGTTTTTCGATATCGACTTCGAGTTGCATGCGATCATTTCCTCCGCATGGTCCGAGTCGCCGCTTCGCTCAGCAGCAATACGGTAAAGGAGAGAAGAATCGATACCAGGCAGAGATTCAGAGCCATCCTGTCGCCACCGGGGGTATTGGTATATTCGTAAATCGCCAGGGGTATGGTCTGGGTTACCCCGGGAATATTGCCGGCGAGGATGATGGTCGCCCCGAATTCGCCGAGGCTGCGGGCGAACATCATGGTCATGCCGGCCAAAACGGCGCGCCCGGAAAGCGGCAGGGTGATGGTCAGAAGAACGTCCCACCAGCCCGCCCCCAGGGTCCGCGCCGCCTGCAGACAATTGCGGTCGATGCCTTCCATGCCGATACGGATGGCTCGGACGAGAAGTGGAAAACCGACCACCGCCGAGGCAATCACCGCACCCGCCAGGGTGAAAATGATGCGAATATCCAGGCGCTGCAGCAGCGGTCCGAGAAAGCCCGAGCGGCCGAAGAGCAGGAGGAGCAGATAACCGACCACCACCGGCGGCAGGACAAGGGGTAGATTGACCACACCTTCGAGCAGCGCTTTGCTTCGCATCCGGGAAAAGGCCAGGACATAGGCTACGGCAAAACCGATGGGGGTGGCGATCAGGGTGGCGCCGCAGGCCACTTTGATCGACAGCCAGATGGCATGGGTATCCTGGGCGGAGAGATTGACTAATGTTTCCATGAGTTATGAGAAAAAATAATCCGCCGGCATTGTAAAAAAAAGACTATTTGACCGGCACAAAACCGAATTTCTGCAAAATTTCCTGGGCTTCAGGACCGGCAAGATAGTTGTAAAAGGCCTTTGCTTCGGCCTTCGCCTCGCCGGCGACCGTTATGACCATGGGATAGGCAACACGGTCATAGAGCTCCTCGGGGACCACCAGGAGGATTTGCGCTTCCTTGGCCAGCATGGCATCGGTCTGGTAGACGAAGGCACCGTCCACCTCGCCCCGATCGGCATAGATCAAGGCCTGGCGAACATCTTGAGCCATAACTAGTTTTTTATCCTTTGCCAAGTCCTCGTAGATGCCGGCACCGCGCATTGCCTGTTCGGCGTACTGACCGGCCGGGACGCTGGCCGGGGTGCCGATGGCGATATACTGCAGGGATTTCAGGTCGGCAAGGGACTTGACGGCAAGTCCTTTTTTGCCGGCGAAGACCAGTTTATTATAGGCTAAGACTCCCTTGTTCTTCGCGTCGGCTTTGCCTTCTTTGACCACAAAATCAAGCCACTGGTCATTGGCGGAGATAAAGATATCGGTCGGCGCTCCTTGGGCGGTCTGCTTGGCCAGGGCGCCGGAGGCACCAAAATTGGTGAGGACGGCGGTATCCGGATGCGTCTTTTTGAAGCCGCCGATGATCTCTTGCATCGCATCCTTCAGGCTGGCAGCAGCGGACAAACTGATATCACCGGCATGGGCCGGGACGGTTACCATTGAACAGACTAATAGAACTCCGGCGAACAGCATCTTTCTCATTCTCATCGTTATCCTCCTTCATCTTCACTAAATAGTTTTGGGAAACTCTACATACCTCAGACAACCGCCAGCAGAACGCTCGATGCCTTGAAGATTGCCGCCACCTCGACCCCGGGGACAAGATTGAGGCGGCGGACACTCTCGCTGGTATTGATCGCGGTCACCGTGCTGCCGCCGGGGAGATCGATGATCACCTCATCGTTGACCACGCCGGGAACTATCCGGGCAACCCGACCCATGAGAACATTGCGAGCCGACAGGCTCTCCCGTTTGATATCGCGACCGAGCATCACCGACGGCGCCTTGACCATCACCAGTACCTCGGTACCCGGTTCAAGGCCGAGACGGATCACACTGCCCTCGGTGATGACCGACACCACCGTGTCACCACCTTTTAAGGCAACCGTCACCACACTGTTGACAGCACCCTTTTCGATTTGCGCTACTGCTCCGGCCCAGACATTGCGCGCACTCACCTTCATCTCAAACCTCCTCAGCATCTTCAGGGCATTCAGCGCCTCTTCCGGGCGCTCGCCAAAAAAACCGACAAAGGCGGCAAATTCCCGCCGCAGAACGGCGACCTTTTGCAACAACTCCCGGCCTTCTTCCGTCAGTACCGTACCGCCGCCCCCGCTGCCGCCAACCTGGCGGATAATCAGAGGCTTCTCGGAGAGGTTGTTGAGATTCTCAATTTTTTCCCAAGCGGCCTTGTAACTGAGCCCGACTTCCTTGGCCGCACGGTTGATGGAACCACAGGATGCAATGCTTTCCAGGAGCCGGATCGCCGGATTTTCCCCTCCCGACCAGCCGAGTACATGCTGCAACGTTTTAGATATTTGAGACATCATCCCTCTTATTGTTACGTGATTCTTGTTTGTTGCGTTATCCAAAATTCGAATAACGCAACAAACAGGAACTTGTAATGAGACTATCAAATTGCATGCCATGTTGTTCGAACCAGCAATTTCACATGAAGAAAAAACCGCAACGTTAAGCCATTAGTCCATCCAACACAACTTCTTGCCGTGTTTTTTCATTCAATGAAAAAAACAGGAGTTCTATCCTGCAATACAAATATGTCTCTTCGTGTAGCCTTTCACGGCAAAATTGTCTTTTTGCTACATTTTCTCAAGCAGGGAGCACCGAGATGTCAATTAAATGCCATCTCAAATATAATGTACATTTTCAACCATTTGCAACAAAAACAAAATCAGGCCCGTTTCTTGCTTAACCATCTATCATCAAACGATGCTCATCGTTATTCATTTTCCTAATAACGTACAAAGGAGGAAACTGCTATGAAAAAGGGTTGGATAGTACCACCGGAATGTTGTGTCATTATTGAAATGGAACAAGGGGCGTCCCTGGGCTACAGAAAGGCCGTTTTGCTTAACGAAATCGGAGCGCTTGGCTCCCTGGCAAAGGCTGCAAAAACTTCTCGGTTGGACACAGGCCATGCTCGGGATATTATCTTTGAGATGAATCAAGATTTTTCTCAACCTCTTATCATCTTTCACGGCAATCCCAGTGATTGCGACATGGTGCAACTGACCGCCAAAGGAGAAGAGGTTGCCCTGTCATATTGGCGGCAATTCGAACCGGTATGGCTCTCCATTATCGACGAGCGAAGCAGGCACTATTGAAGCTGAGAGGGCTTAATGATACATGTTGCAGAGCGTGAAACTTTTCGTTATATATTTTCATATATATCGAGAATCAATTCAGCCTGCGCATGGGACGAAAAAGCAGAGGACAAGGTTTGCAGATTAAGTCCGGAGAAAAGCCGTAAACCATGCAGAAGGCTAAACCAACCCACACCTACCTGAAGGAACAGGCATGAAAAAACACACCGGACTCACCGAAAAAGTTTGCAATCAAATCCTTGAACTGATGGTTAAAGGCGAGATTATTCCGGGGCAAAAACTGACTTTCATCGATTTAGCGAAGCAGTTTGCGGTCAGCAGAACACCAATCAACAATGCCCTGAGTCTCCTGGCGCAGGATGGGTACCTCGATTTCACTCCAAATCGCGGCTACACCATGCACAAGCTGACGACCAAGGAAGCAAAACATCTCCGCGGAATTCAAGAAGTGCTTGAAGTCGGTTTCATCGACCAGGCGATCGACAATATGACCGAAGTGGATAAGCAGAAACTCAGGATGTGTAAAGACGATTACACAAAAGCCGTTGTTGATCACAAGGATCGAAAACTTTTTCTCCTCGATATTCTATTCCATGCTGAAATTCTCGATTTGGCCGACAATCCGGTTCTTTCCAATGGATATCGACATATCTGCCGAAAACTCTATCTTCGATTGCATGACAAGCAACTGCAAGAGGAGCAGATCAAAAAGATTCATGCCGAACATTGCGATCTTTTGCAGGCTCTTTGCGATAAAGATGGTAAGCGGGCAAGGATTTTATTGAAATTGCGTCAAACATTCCTTGCCGAATGGTATCAGCTCGATGCTCGTCCTATTGATCGTTTTGAGGAAAAAATAACCTGTCGGGGCCAACATGGAAAGCAGTCGATTTCCTGTTCGCTTGGCTTTTAAGTCGTGCCTCTACGGGAACAGAAAGTGCCTTCCATTCCCCCGTACTCTACAGCCGAACGGTAAGAGACATAATTTGAGGTCCATCTATGAATATATCGGGTTCTTGATATTAAGCCATACCTGGCCGATTTTGATATATGCGATGCCGAACGATTCGGATGGGTTGAGAAAAAGTTCTGCCGGCAAAAACAATCGGACTGCCATGCGTAATGGAGTTCGCCTTGACATTGATCCTAAGATCCATTGTCACTATCGGTTGACGGAGCGCTGCAGCCTTATGGTTGAGCTTCAAATCGGTGCGGAAATCCTGAGATGGTATTGTCAGGCAGTGTTGCCGATTTATCATCAGTCGAGAACCTGGGAACGACTGCCATTCTGTAATTCCAAGCGGAGAAGAGGATATTTAAAAGTGCCGAACTCAAAAGAGTCTACAAAACCAGTGGTGATTCATAGCAAATATCAGTTGAAATGGATTGAACCTTTAGATGGTGAAAAAAAACACTACAAGCAAGTAGCTTTTGGCAACACTTGTCAAACCCGCCTGTCCATCGCACTTTCACCATTTTTTCCTTCAAAGACCGATTCTATAATGTAGCAAAAAGCTACGCCCTGCCCAGTGGTCTTGCCTGACCCGTTTACACTTTTCCACCAAAAATCGTTGTAATATCCTGATTTAAATCAATAATTATTAAATTATTCTCCATTTTTCTTCGGCGCTAACAGGAATTGAGCCACTTTTGCTAATGAAAACTGAGCCAGTGAGTGCGCAGCAGGGAGTGTCTTGAGGGAGAGGAAAGAGCGATACGGGTGGGTCAGGTGAGATGAGATTTGCTGAGTGGCCTACG
>CAIQWD010000073.1 GCA_903875445.1 uncultured delta proteobacterium
GGACTTTTTGACGCTCTTCATGCCGCACAGCTTTACGCTAAAAATGGATATGACCAAAAAGCCTAAAATCATGCTTTATCCGGTTCAAAAAAGCTGGTATGAATCTCTTTTGCAAGGAAATAATGCGAGTTTCTCCGAGAGAGTGGTGGTTGCCATCAAAAAACAGTTGCTGCATGAGATTGTTCCCCAAAGGCAATTTTCCTCAATGGAGGCTTTCTATGAGATGCTGAGTACCTCGGATCAGTTTAGTATACTTGCGGTTATGCCTTGTGAGGTCATTATCAACTGACTTTTTATCTCTTCCCCGATTGTCGAGGAAGAGAATAATTGCACAGGCAAAACTTTCTCAGTTGCCGAAGAATGGTGGATTAAAATTTGTACGTCAGAGAACTCTGCGCACGCAGGGCATTACCCCTGTCTCCGTTATAATAGTCGGTTTTCCACTGTGCAAGCTGCAGGCCAAGAATCAGGTTCGGCGTTATTTTATTGACGAGAGTGCCGAAAATGGTCTGGTTTCTTGTCTTGGGATTTTGCATAGAAGGCGAAACACTCAGATCACTGTTGTTAGGATCATCAATACCTGTGCCGAGGCTGAAAGTGGTTTCGGGGTTGAAGGCAAACCTGAGTGCCGCCCATCCACCTTTGGATCGGAGCTCTTTAATCATAGATGGAGACGGGTTGACTCCCTGTCCGATGCCACCATAATAGTCATCAAGGTTGGAGCCGGTAAAGTATTCTCCTGCAAGGGTTATTTTGGGACAGATGGGCATAGTAAGTTCAAGATTGCACGACCAGGAATCGAGTGTCTTGTGATTACCCGCAGTGTCGGTATCCCATTCTTCCTGACCGTAATGGCCTGAGACACCAATCGTCGCGGGCTGGTTTTTCACCAACAATGGAGTTGACCAGGCAATTCTTCCCTGGAGAGTCGGCATAGCAGCATCCTTGCGGGGATCAGTCGCTACAATCCCGACAGTGTTGTTTTTCTCTCCGATAGTCCTTGATGCCGCAGCAGCCACTTCGATGCGCCCTTTTTCACCAGCCGGAAATCCTTTGGTGAAGCGTACCTGCGGATGACGAGTACCGATATTTCCAGCATCCCACATAAGGGCCGGATCATCCACAAAGGGGATGAGCGAGGAGATGACATCCCAGGTTTGTCCGGCGATAATGCTGAAGTCGGAAGCTGGCCAGTATGCTTTGAGGTAGCCATGACGCAGGCGGGGTGTCTGGTTGTTTTCAGACGAAACGCTGGTAAGAAAATCGAATTCAATGTTTCCTGTAAGCTTCATGGTCTCGGTATCAGGGCCGCTGAGATTCAGTCCAAGCCTTGTGGCACCTGCCGTTAGGTTCCACTCGGCATCGTTTTGTCCCGCTGTCTTTGGCTGAGCCCAGAGTGCGATATTGCCTGGATAGATCTGTCCGGTATCATAAGAGGCATCAAAACGGGCAAAACCGTAAAATTGAACATTTGTGCCCGAGGCGGTTGAGACCAGAGGAGCTGAAATTGGTTCAGCTTTTTTTGTTGCTTCAGGTTGTCCCTGACTGACGGTGCTTTTGGTGTTTACCATTGCTTTTAGCTCAGTAAGTTCCTGCTCAAGACGGCTTATGCGCGCATCAACC
>CAIQWD010000074.1 GCA_903875445.1 uncultured delta proteobacterium
CAAATTCATCTCTTTGAGCAGATCAGCAATCAGATGGGAAAATAAAAAGGAGGGGAATGCAGGATTTCAGAAAAAAAGAGATGGCGCAGGTGGCTCAGTTTTCGTTAGCAGAGGTGGTTCAATTTTGATTAGCGTTGAAGAGTATGGCCACTAGGAAAACTGTAGCCGGAGAAAATTAGCAATGAATCTTCAAAACTAGGGCGGTTACGATGGAAGGCAATTTTAAGGAAAAAGCTCAGGATCATGCCACCGGGCAGGACAAGTCCCATGGCCAGCAACCGATACCAGCACCGCTTCCACCACAAGACAAGCGCGGTTACTGTCGCAAGGCCCGTCACCCACGTTGACGCGGCGAGAGCGGTCACGAATTGCATTGTTACCATCATTCCGGGAGTCCGGTGCTCGTGGAACCACTCGGCGATATTTTTGTCGAGGATCGTCAGCGGGTCGCCGGTGACTACGTCCTCGGCGATGCCACCGAACAGCCAGGATGCACCAACAATGAGCAAAACCCCAATCGTCAGATGAAGTCCCATAGAGCCGTGCGGCGAGAGACGATCGAGAAAGAATTCCAGTTGGGGAAAAAATCGTCGACGCGATGCCACCATATGCGGATGCGCCGTTACCGCCTGCCAGCGCCGCTTGATATCGTCTTCATGCCGCCCCAGCCAGCGCCAAAGCCAAACCAAGGCGATGGCAAGCAGGAGCGCACCACCGACGATTTTGCCGGCGACACCGATCCATTTTTCGGCAACACGCCAACTTTCCCCTGCGAAATAACCAACCAAAATGAACACGGTAGCCCAGACGATGCAGCCCTGCGCATTAAAGATGAGAAATTTCAGATAGGGCATGCGCCTTTCCCCAGCAACGAACGGCATCAACGACCGGAACAGATGTAGGAAATGACTGCTGAAAACGGCTTTACCGCCATGTTTTTCAAGAAAACTGTCAACACGAGCCAGGTGTTCCTGATGCAACCCAAAACGCCCACTATGTATTACTAACCAGCCTCGTCCCAAATACCGCCCCAGTTCGTAGCCTATGCTGTCACCGAGAATAGCGGCGACAGCGATCACAAAGATAAGGACATCCAGATCGAACACCCCTTGTTCCGCAAGAAAGCCTCCCACCAGCACCAGGCTTTCACCCGGCATAAATAAGCCCAACAATGCTTGGCACTCCAACGCCACGACAAGAAATATCACAAGGTAACCCCAATGTCCGAGGTGGCTGACAAAATTGATCAAATAATCGAACATGGCCCTGCTTCGGCTCCTAGGGGTGTATGAACAAAAAACCGGCTGATCAACCTGATGCGCCTTCCTGCATGATTTTCACTATCGTGCACAACCGGCATCAAGGTGCAATGCATATTGGCTCCTTATGACACTCTCTTAAAATCGATAAATCCCCGTTCCACATTGGTACTGACCAGTTGCACTCGGAGTCCGTGGCCAACATCCATACCTTCAAAACCGCTCTCCAATCTTCCTTCAATGGGTGGGTGAAGAAGACGGACCCATGTGCCTTTGTTCGATGCGCCGGTAACAATGGCATCGAACTGCTCTCCGATCCTCGACTCCAGGAGCATTGCCGCGGCGGATTTTGTGACCTGTCTTTCAACTTTTTTCACTGCGTCTTCTTTTTCGGTGCAGTGCTTGGCGAGCGCTGCCAATTCGTCGTTCTCGTAGGGCAGGGAACCTCCCGCCATAGCTGCTTTCAGCAATCGTTGGGTAATGAGATCGGGGTATCGGCGGTTCGGGGCGGTGGAGTGCGTATAATCCTTGACTGCCAGACCAAAGTGACCGAAGGCACTGTCTCCCGAAAGTTGGACGGCGTATTCACCCGGACCCAGGAGTTTGATGACGCTCAAAGAGAGATCGGGAAAGCGAAGAGGATCAGCGGCTTTTGCCGATACTAGAAATTGCTCCAAGGCCTTGGCGTCGGGTCCTTTGGGTAACACCACACCCCTCTCTGCAGCAAGCTCCATGATCCGGTCCCAGCGTTTGGGAGTGCGAACCACACGGCGCAGCGACGGAAACTTTTTGGCAGCAAGATATCGTGCCGTAACACCGTTGGCAGCGATCATGAAGTCCTCAATAATTTCTTTGGCCCTGTTCTTTTTTTCGGCCTCCAGGGCTTTGAGTTTATCACCGTCAAATACCGGACGTGCTTCAACTGTTTCAAGATCAAGCGCACCGTGCAAATGCCGGAGGGTTTTCAGTTTCTGGGCTAGACGGTCCTGAAGCCGAAGGTTCTCAGCGAGACCTTTGACCGTTTCGATCTCTTGCGGTATCGGGCCATTTCCCTCGAGCCAGAGGGCAACACTGTTGTAAGCCAGCTTAGCCCGATTACGGACTGTCGCTCCATTAATGCTCGAACTCTGAATCGATCCATCTCCAGTGAGGACTATTTCAACAACAATGGCAAGGCGGTCTGATCCATAGTTGAGGGAGGTGAAATCCGTGGAGAGTTTCTCAGGCAGCATCGGGAAAATCCCGGCAGCCGTATAGACGGAGGAAGTATTCTGCTGCGCATGATGATCAAGTGCCGATTGCTTTTTTACGATCACGTCAACGTCGGCAATGGCGACAAAGATTTTTGCCGCCCCATTGGGCAGGGCTTCGGCAACGGTAAGTTGGTCCAAATCGCGCGAATCATCGTTGTCGATGGAGCACCAAAGAAGGTTTCTGAGATCGCGCGTGGAGCCCCCTGTCCGCGTCGCTGGCCCATGGATTTCGTCAAGTTCTGCGATCGCCTGGAGTGGAAAATCTGGAACAAGCCCTCTTTCAAGCATCGCCCGATGGGCAATTCGTTGAAGGATCGAATGGTGTTGTCCGTCGTTTGTATTCGTCATATTATCACCTTCCCGAAATACCTCATTATGGTTTCATTCCAATTATTCCTCAGCATGTGCGATTCCGATAATTTCTTTTGCAATATCCTCAGATGAAAGAATAGAATCTATATAGCCGCTTGCTATTGCACTCTCAGGCATATCCGGCTGCCCGGCTGTATCGGGCTTTTGCGCAATGGTAATGCCGCCCACTTCTTTTATAGCCCCCAGCGCTGCTGCTCCATCCCCATCAAAGCCGGAAACAATGACAGCGACCAGTCTGCCGTCCCAATGCTCTGTCAAGGAGCGCATAAAAACCGTAATCACGTCGGGCCAACCTCTGGGCTTTGATATCGGCTTGAGACGGAATTCTCCATCAAGAACGTGCAAATCACGCTTTTCCGGGATGATAAACACATGGCCCGGTTGGATCAGCAATCTTTCCGTAATCAACTCAACCGGCATCTTTGTGTAATGCGGGAGAATCTCATGGAGCATGGTAGCCACGGTTCTCAGGTGATTAACAATGACGATGGCAACACCCATATCGAACGGCAGATGCTTCAATAACCGGATATAGGCATCGAGGCCACCGGCCGAACCGCCCACACAAACGACAGGAAAATCTTTGGCTACCATATGCGAATACAAAGGTTGGGTAAGCATAATTTCCATTGATTAGCCGTAATTTAGTAACATTCAAAAAATCTTCCTTTTGTACAATCTATTTTTGTGCCATAAAACCCCTTCCCTGCGATGTCAACAGAGTTAGGATTTGGGCATGGAATACAATTTAGAGATAGCACCAATATAGAGCAACATGAGGTGTATATTCGAGAGCCACTGCCTATAAAATGGGAGTTCGATTACGACTTCAAGATTCTGTCTGCCATTGAGATTGGCGTGGCAATGATCAGGGGGGGGGAGGCCCATAGCAAAAATGATGAGGTTGCAAGGAGTTCTGTCATGCCTCAGCTGATTCTTAGCCCTAATCGGAAGATTAATTGTATTTTTGGCCTTGGAACCGGTTTTATGCTAGGGAACACCGAGTTTACACGCCACAAGCTGGGTGGGCCGATGCTGTTCGCTTCAAAGATTGGCATTCAGTTCATGCTTGGGCAGCATTGGAATATTGGGTATTTTTATTTTCACCAATCAAATGCTGGATTGTACGACTGTAATGCCAGCTTGAATATGCATCAGCTGGTATTTTCTTATACGTTTTAACTCTAGAGCATGAAAGGAGTGCCGACCGGTTGTCCGTCAGCCACCAGTATCGGTGCCTATGATGACAGCCTCGAACATATCGCGGCGGTGGAAGTCCGGGTCGACATCGGCAATTTTCCTCCACCGGAACCCTTGGGTATTTTTTCAGCAACAGGGTTCCGGTGGCAGAAAATCCTAATGAAGGGGTGATTGATTAGCGTTGATTTCCTTCGTGATCATTTGAACGATTTGAATGATCTCCCCTCCCTCTTTCAGACGAATTTCCTCTCCCCCTTTCAGACGGGTGTCGCGATTCCCTTTGGCGTTGCAAATTCTCAACACCCCAGGTTTGATTCTTCTCCCAATGATTACTCGTTTTCCAGCTTCTCCAATTCCTTTGGACTTCAACATGAGATATTGGTTGAATGTTCCATTGTTGTCCGCGCCAATGTCCTTCTCGATAATCGTTTCTCCAGCCACTGGGTACTTCACGATAAAAAGAAGGCGTACTTCTATAGTGTTGCCAGCCGGAGTTATAAGTACGCGAGCGATACCACCTTCCTTCCCAAGGACGCCACCACCAGCCATCTGAAAAAAAGATTTCTTCTTCGACGTCGGGAGCCACATAGACATAGGTCTCAGGCACCACCACCAACCTCGGCGGTGCTGAAAATTCGATATGCGGAGGCATAGGAAAGTTTACGCGGACATTCGGAGGCCTTGGAAAGTTGATGTGGATACTCGGAGGCGGAGGAAAGTCTATGTATACCCCAGCCATCGTTGGTAAAGGAGATAAAGACATCATTGCCAACAGTGACGTTCCTAAAATCATTTTTTTCATCTTTGCAACCTCATCTAAACTTCATTGCCATGTCCCATTTTCCCCGTCGGTACCTTGAAATTATAATCTATCGGTATCTATTGCTATCAGGAAAAGTGAAGACGTCTTGAACGTACCTTTCCCATGTATCGGGATGAGGCGTATTTTTCTTACATATTGCTTTGACACATTCTTTACCAACTCGCAAGAGACTGTTTTTTATATACTGTTTGTATTAGCAAGTTTTGCGCCAGATACCCAACACCATCAATCATTCCATCTATCACACCGATTTGATGGAACAAAGAGAAAAC
The DNA here is from genome assembly GCA_903875445.1 of uncultured delta proteobacterium. Taxonomy (GTDB): domain Bacteria; phylum Desulfobacterota; class Desulfobulbia; order Desulfobulbales; family Desulfocapsaceae; genus Desulforhopalus_A. The sequence goes on from CAIQWD010000074.1 coordinate 5,180, forward strand.
CAAGTTTTGCAAGAACAGTCACTATCAACCTCTTGCTAGTGGTCACATTTGACCGTTGGTTACATTTAGCCATTTCCTAAAGGCAGTCATAGCAGTTTTGACATTTGCCGCATCTTCACTTCCCGGGCCGACCCCAAAAATCAATGACGCACACGGTCTCGTAGCGGGGGTGGGAGCCGCAAGAGACTCCGGCCCTGTCAAAAATAGGATCGAACTGATTTTTTCGGTGACCCCGGTTTGGCACACCATCGTCGATAAGCAGCTGCATAACCATGCCCCGCTCCGAGTTGGGTCCATAGGCGATGTTTTCGCCAATCATTCTCCCCTCTATTTCATGACGTTTGACCCGTACTAAAATCCCTCCGCTCTTCACACCATTATGGCCGGTGGCACCTGATTTACCCTGCTCCTCGACCAGCTCTGCGGCGGCGGCAGCAAGACCCGCCGACCAACCGAGAGCTGGGAGTGGTTTTTGGCTGACGAGGAAGTTGATCGCTTCATCAACCGCGATAGCCCCTTCGTTGGTCTCTATAACTGGGACCACTCCCGGAAGTCGATAGAATTTCCCCTCGAAGTGACTGCGAAAATCTTTTAGAAATCCAGCATATAAACGCGGTTCAGTGCGAGCCAAGTTAATCTCCTCCAGAACCGCCCTATCGCTGATTCCTGGTGTTGCGCAAGCCAAGTTAACAAATGCAGAAAACAGTGAGACGACTAGGAGAACGCCTTGGAGTATTCTGAAATCAGGAAACAAAGCATTCCCCTTCACTGATCAATTGTCTGACCTCTGTAAGGAATTCATTTGTGAAGTGGCAATTCTGAATATTTTTCATGCCTACCTCTCTTGCCTGATTTTTTCCCAATGGGAATCCACTTTTCTGCAAATTTTGCTCACACAGGATGACGGGCGGTGAGTGTCATTGAATTTTTCTTTCATTTTCACCTCAACCTGCACTGCAATATCTTTCCTCGGTTTTTTTTAAAAAAATACTGTCAGCTGATACAACCATGTTTGCATGAGTGTTGGCAACGTTCCGCACCAACATTTCTAACTATATTGCGTACTCTATGCCCACGTTGCGATGATCGATCGCGATTCCGTCGCGAAAGTGGGGGCTTGCCTGCCTCGTCTGCAAACGGAGAATTCAAGCCACACTCCAACTCAATGCCAAATTCTATGAGTAACTGATCATCGTTGGAACAACTCCAATCCCAATCAATGCCGAACTTATCACCGAATTCACGGGCCTGTTCTGTCGAGAAATGTTGTTTGGCTAGCATGATGTTTTTCTCCTCAGGTATGAATGAGAACTGCAACCGGATGTATGACCTATCGGTCTACTTGATACGCAGCCACATTCGTGGTTTTCCCTCCATGGCGGGGTGAAATCATAATAGTTGTAGATGCATTCTCCCCAGAGTGTGTCTGAGAAATCAGGCCATGTTTCGTTCTCGTCAAATCCGGGAGCGCTTGCCAGTTTCTCTTTTTCAACATTGATAATGAGCTTGTTTTCAATCCCGGAGAACTCGAAGGCATCCCACGGTATGGCAAACAGCTTGTTGCCTATGCCAAGAAAACCGCCGTAGTTGAGAACTGCATATGTTACGCGGTTCTTTTTGGCGTCAATCACCAAATCGAGGATCTTACCCATATTCTCATTCTGACGGTTGACCACAGACTCGCCGATGATCTTCGATGCTTTGACAAAACCGTACATGGCTAATGGGTTCTCGATTGTTTCTTTCATGAAGCACTCCTTTTGTTTGGTTCCTTTATAACTTTGGTTGGAAATTCGTTTTTCCCGTTACTCATTTCTTATAATTCAATTCTTGTGCCAGGCTGCAATTCTATCAAGACATGCCATCTACCAATATGAGATTATTAAATAAATACATGAACATTAAAACCGAAAGACAGTCAGTATCAATCAGCAAAAATGGTTGCACTTAACCTGTGGTCACATATGACCATATTTTCTAATTCCCCCAAAATCATGCCTGCACCGGCTGCAACCAATGATTGTTATGCCAAGAACCACTCTCAGTATGTTGAAACAGGACAAAACCAAAGGACATTAATCTGAGGTTTTGGGGGTTATATGCGACCCACTGGTTATATTCGGCCTTTCCACAACGGTATTTCGGAATTTCAATACTCCCATTGTTCGAGCTATTTTCCTTTCAATATTAAGACGATGAACACGCTACGATGAATATTTCCATGTATGGCACGGGGATTGATACATAGCAAGGGAGAGAATGATGTTGAAAAACCTACAAAGGAGAAAAACCATGGGAGATAAGGGCGGTAAAAAAGGCAAAGATAAACACCAAAAACAAGAAATTGAAAAACATAAGCAGAAAGACAAGGAAAAAATTGATAAACAACCGAAAGCGAAGCCTTAACTGATATTGTTGGATTAACACTCGTGATGAACTGACCTCTTTCCCCTCCCATAGCCAAAAGGGAGTGGATAGCCGCCTATCAAGCGCCCACAGAGAAAATCAGTTCATCACATCTCATTTTATCACCTCCAATGCTTTCGGAATCCTCAACAAAGGTTTTTTATGAATGACAATCCACAGGAACTCTTATCGCCGGAGGACTGTACCAATAGAATTCTTGAACTGAGCGGGGTAGCATTTGAGCCGGCTATCGCTGCTGACCTCTGGCCTAACATTTTAAAGCATAAATGGCTTCTCTCGGAAAAACTCGAACGAGATGTCGGATTACGAACTGCTTGCATCGACTTTCTGGAAAATTTGGAGCAGGTTCCTGATGAGAACATAACCCCTCAACGGGGCAATATTCTGAAAGAGATGGGGGCGCAAACTATCAGTAGAGAACTGTGGGATACCATATCCGACTCTCAACCCCCCAAACAGCTGGTTCAACGCAGAATCATCTTACCCCTTATGGAAGAAGGACTTTCGCTAAAACACGGGGTTGTGCCACCAAAGGCTATCGTTTTTTTCGGACCTCCCGGTACAGGGAAAACCCATTTTGTCAAGGCCATCGCCGGTGTCTTGTCCTGGCGCTACATAGAAGTCGTGCCCAGCATGCTCATGGCAGACGGGGTAGAAAAAATAGGTGCCAACTTACGGGAAGTAATGGAAGAGGCAAGAAACCTTGACGAAGTGGTTCTCTTTATTGATGAATTCGAAGAGATCGCCGGCAGTCGCGATATGGCTGATCGGATTGATAAATCCATCACCAACGAATTTCTCAAACAAATTCCTTTACTCAAGGAGCAGGAGAACAAGATTCTGCTGGTCTGCGCCACCAATTACATCCGAGATTTGGATGCCGCAATGCTTCGTCCGGGCAGGTTTGACTGTATCATTCCGGTTGGCGGCTTAGACAAAGAGGGAAGGACAACTATTCTCAAACATTTTCTTGCAAAGCTCAATACCGGACAAGTTGATCTGAATCGCCTGGTGCAAATGACATCAGGATTCACTCCGGCGGACATAGAGTACCTGTTCCAGCAAGTTGCCCATTTTGCCTTTGAACAGGAGCTTGCCAGTAAAAAAAATTATCTGGTAACTGCAGAAACATTTAGTCACATCACACCGATAGTACAGCCGTCTTTGAGTGATGAAGTGCTTGAAGAGTTCGAGAAGGACAGCATCAATTATTCACGAGTTTAATACCTCATGAAAAAAGCGGAGATGCTTCGATGGATACCGATACTCTTACAACCAGCTCCTGCCGTATTTGCGGAATTCGATCTGATCCTTCCCAATTGTTTTGTATCAACTCCAGGTCGGACCAGATCGATAGAATCAGTAGAACAAGCGGTTATTGAGTAACCGGCTCACCAAACGGATTGAGACGCCCCGCTGCTGCTACATCAACCGTCACATACAGGTTGGCCTGGGTTTTCCCCAAGATACCGGTGGGATCTTCAGACAGCACTACCATACACATTCTATTGGGTTTGGAAAAAGCAAGCATGGAGTTGTGATAAGACGCTTCGCCCACCAGTTTCCACTTATGATTGCGCATGGAAGCGATCATATAGTCGCGTAACGAGCCTATCTGCACTCTGCCTCTATACACATGTATACCGCCTTGGAATGAATCCGTACGCATCGCCATGCTTTTATCAGGGTCAAGAACCATTTCGATCGGCAATTCGATGTCACCGTAACCTTCGACCAGGGTAGATACCGGGGATAATTCATCTTCTTTTATGGGTTGGGCGCTTGTAGGACGACCGGTGGAACAGCCGGACAGCATATTCAGCATGAGAAGCAAAGCACATCCACAACCAATTTTTTTCACTACTGAATTCATCTGCATAATGTATACTCCCCTTTGGAAATTATTATATAAATAACCTTTCACTTCGTACTGAAATAACCATCCGAGTCGAAATACTTCAGAAAACCAACATTGATTTCTGAGGTAAAAATGTAACAGATCAATAAGAAACGGTTTTTTGCTTTATACCATACTCTGTCGAGAATTCGAACTGTTTTACACTGAATAAATTCTTCCTCATGCAACAGTTTTCGGCAATGAGTTTCTTTTAAAAATGAGCATATACCCAACGCAGGTGGCTACTCAGTTAAAACTATACTGAAATTGTGTTGTTAGTAGCAATTTCCGAGGAGTTGCAAACGGTGTCCGATCAATTCGAGAAGGTTGCGATTACAAAACTCCCTATTCGCTTGGGCCAGTTTCTCAAACTTGCCAATGTTGTTCAGGATGGCTTCGAAGCGACGATGAGAATACAAAATGGTGAAGTAAAGGTAAATAACAAGACAGAAACCAAACGGGGCAGAAAACTCCAGGCGTTGGATGAGATCACCTTCGGCAACAAAACGTGGTGCATCACAACAGCCTTGTGACGAAGCTGTATTTATGGGACCAGTTTTACGTTGATGTCTCGATTCCGTCGATTAACAACCTTCATCCTTCAACTTACCGTTTTCCCATCGCCTGAGAAACTCAATCAAAATCCTCACCCCAAAGCCGGAAGGCCCCTTTGGTATATAGGTTTTTTCTGTGAAATCCCAAGCTGTTCCGGCGATGTCGAGATGCGCCCATGGAGTTTTTCCAACAAATTTGTGCAGATATTCTGCTGCCGTAATGCATCCAGCCGGTTTTCCGCCGGTGTTTTTAATATCCGCGATCTGCGATTTGATTTGCTTGACGTACATTTCTCCCAAGGGTAAGCGCCAGAGAGGTTCGCCACAGGCCTTGCCGACCGCGATCAGTTCTTTCGCCAGTTGCTGGTTGTTACTGAAAAGGCCGGAATAGTGGTGTCCAAGGGCAAAAATCACCGACCCGGTAAGTGTCGCCAAATCGATGACACAATCCGGTCGAAATTTTTCAATCCCATATGCCAGTGCGTCGGCGAGGATCAACCGTCCTTCCGCATCCGTGCTTTCAATTTCAGCCGTAATCCCACCATAGTGAGTTATAATGTCGCCGGGTTTCAAGGCTCCGCCACCAGACATGTTATCCGTGGCCGGAATTATCGCCACCACCCGCACCCCCGGTTTTTCGCGACCGACGGTCTCCATCGCCGAGAGGACGGCGGCCCCGCCGCACATATCGTACTTCATGTCCATCATGCCCTGGGCGGGTTTGAGACTGATCCCTCCGGAATCGAAGGTGAGTCCTTTGCCTACCAAAAGTATGGTTTCTCCTTGCCGCTCCGGAACATATTCAAGAATAATAATTTTCGGCGGTTCCTCCGAACCCTGATTGACGGCAACTATCCCCCCCATACCAAGATCGACCATATCCTTTCTTTCGAGAATCGTACACCGCAGTTGAAGATTCTTCGCAAGTTCCATAGCATGTTTGGCAAAATGTGAGGCAGTCCAACCATTACCCGGCTCATTGGCCATATCCCGTGCGGTAATCACCGAATTTGCACTGTTGCCTGCCTTGACAGCGCTACGACGAATGGCTTGCAAACGAGTCGTGACCAGCAATTCCACCTTTGTAAGGCCCTGGTAGGGGTTTTCTTGGGTGTTTTCCGTCTTATATTTGAGAAATTGATAGTCACCAAGAAGGACACCTTCACTTAAAAATTCGCCGATAACAGTATCAGGCAACCCGTCATAGGCAGGCATACAAATACCAACACTTGCCACCTTACAGTTTTTACACTGCGAGGCAATCCCTCCGCCGGCGGTGCGCATCACTTCGTTTTTCACATTGTTATCGGTGATACTGCTCACACATCCCAACCCAACCAGGAGCAGTCTTCGGCATTGGAATTTTTCAGCCATTGGTCCAAAGGGAGGATACAATTGAAGCTGTTCCTCTTTTTTTCCGGTAAACTCCTTATACTCAGCCAAAGACTCAAGAATCGGGCGAAAACGGTCATCCCCGATAAAGTTTCCCTTTTCGTCCAGAGCCACAAGGATGACCAGCAGGTCTCCCGAATATTCTTCGATTTTCTTAGTGGAAACAACAAGTTTTGTATTTTTCATGGAATATCCGCTGGAGATTTCGACAAAATTATCTTCTTCGCCCTTTATTCTCAGACAATTTACAGTATAATTCAAACATCATTACAGAATATTTACATATTTCTTCAGCAACCAGGCGCTTCAACCACTGTTACCTTCCTTCAGTGCAGGCGGGTACATTCGTTTTTAAATGGAGTTTTACGCGGTGATCCAAAGCCTTGTTCTATCCGTTTCCCTTGCCGTGGTGATATCCGCCATATGTTCGCTTTGCGAGGCGGTTCTCTATTCCATTAGCGTCAGTCAGGTTGAAATGCTCAAAAAAAGTGGGCATGCCAGCGCTGAACATCTGCAAAATCTGAAGTCGGACATTGACGAACCCATTACTGCATTACTGACGCTGAACACCATTGCCCATACGATTGGCGCTTCGGTTGCCGGTGCGGCTTCGGCAAAAATCTTCGGTGAAGAAAACCTTATCCTGTTCTCCTCTTCCTTTACCCTTACCATTCTTATCTTCTCGGAGATTTTACCGAAAACCTTAGGAGTAAACTACGCCTTCAAACTGGCACCTTACGTCACCTATCCATTGCGGACAATGGTTATCCTCCTTAAGCCCATCATTTGGCTGTGTCGAGCCATAACCGGTTTGTTCCCCAAAAAAGCAGAAGAAACAATCTCGGCGGAAGAGCTTCAGACCATTGCCGCGCTTTCCCGCGAATCCGGAGATCTTGAGGAAAACGAGGAGAAAGTGATCAACAATATCATCGATCTGAAAAATAAAATCGTCAGACAAGTAATGACCCCAAGGACTGTCACCTTCTCTCTCAACGAGCATATGACAGTCGGCAATGCCGTGGCCAAGTTGACCGAGCTCAGTGTTCACAGCCGTATTCCCATCTACAACAGGGGGCCTGATAATGTCACAGGCATCGTCATGCGCAAGGACATCCTTCAGGCCGCAGCTGAAGGCAAAAACAAGTTGACTGTAGCAAGGTTTAAACATCCGGCCCACTTTGTCCCGGAGACAGCGAGACTGAACCGAATTCTCGTCGATTTCTTTGATCGCCGACAGCATCTTTTTATCGTTGTCGACGAATACGGCACCATGACAGGGATCATTTCCATGGAAGATGTGCTTGAAGAAATCGTTGGCATGGAGATCATAGACGAATCGGATAAAGCCAAGGACATGCGTGAACTTGCCCGTGCAAGAAATATCGAATCCCGCAAAAACCTGAAAAGAACGAGTAAAAATCAGGGGCTCAGTTGATAGCTTAAAATAAGGAGGTTTTTTGCACGACAAAACATATGGCCAAACCAAGCAGCATGGCGACAAGCCCCATACCCCGCAGGTGAGTTGCATCGATTTCGCTCAATTTTTTAAGCCAATTTTGCATGGCTTCAGGGGCTGCCACATAGGGCAACCCTTCGACAATCATGACCAGGCCGAGAAGGAGTGTGAGAAGTTTCATAGCCGATCTTTCTACCAGAAGGCTTGAATAATTTCAACCTCGTCGTCGTTGTTGTTGACATTCTCCCAGCCTCCATCAATTCACAAAATAATAATGCAATTGCATTGCTTTTTCCGAACTGCATTAATATTATAGTTTATCTTTATAAACAGCCGACAATTAACTTTTTCCTATCATAATCGAGCACCAGACATTCTACCGACATGACCAACGCAAAACCAAGCAAATATAGCGAAGCCGGAGTAGATATTGACAAAGGTAACACTTTCATTGAGGAAATTAGGGATATTGTAGCTTCCACCCACCAACGCGGTGTTCTTGGCGGCATTGGCGGGTTCTCCTCCCACTTCGCCATTGACATCAACAAATATAAAAAGCCGGTCATCGTCAATTCGACCGATGGAGTGGGAACAAAGCTGGTAATCGCCCAGCTCTGCAACAAACATAACACAATCGGTATCGATCTGGTTGCCATGTGTGTCAATGACCTGATCGTTGGTGGTGCCACCCCCCTCTGTTTTCTTGACTATTTTGCCGTAGGAAAACTCGATCTTGCCGTAGCAAAAGAGATCATCACCGGCATAGCCGAGGGCTGCCGACAGGCACACTGTTCGCTGGTCGGGGGTGAAACTGCCGAAATGCCCGGTATCTATAAAAACGAGGACTATGACCTAGCCGGATTTGTTACCGGTATAGTCGATCGTGATGCCATTATCGATGGATCGGATATTCGTGCCGGCGACAAGATTATCGGACTCACCTCCAGCGGACTTCACTCAAATGGCTATTCTCTGGTGCGGAAAATTTGTTTTGCCGATCATCAGCTGACTGTCGATCAATACATCGACGAACTGGGATGTACTTTGGGTGAGGAACTGTTGAAGCCGACGAAAATCTATGTGCAAGCGGTCCTCAATGTCCTGAAAAATTTTCGGTTAAACGGCATGGTTCATAATACCGGCGGCGGTTTCATCGATAACATTCCAAGAATCCTGCCGAAAGGATATAAAGCAGTTCTTGATACCGGCAAATGGACGACGCCGCCGATTTTCAGGTTCCTGCAACGCCTGGGAGAAATTCCGATAGACGAAATGTACCGAACTTTCAATATGGGAATCGGCTTGCTCGTGGTGGTTGACGAAGAGAAAGCAAACGATATCCGCCACCATTTCGCGGCGGTAGGCGAAGAAGCCGCCATCATCGGCGAGATTGCTCCGATGGAAGAAGGCGAGACTGCCCGGGTTGAGATCTTGGGATAACGCTGAAAAAATATTTCGCACAAACCGGCAAACAAAAGATGGGTGATGGCGGTCTTTCTCGCCATCACCCATCTTTACTCCGTTGCCGCTCCGCAATCGTTGGTGCCGCCCCTGATTTTTTCCAAGGCATGCACCAGTACAGGCAGTACCACCTCAAGGTTCTCCTTGACCGCTTTCAGACTGCCGGGAAGATTGATGATGAGGCTGCCCTTGCGGATGCCCACCTTGCCGCGGGATAACATTGCCCGCGACGTTTTCAAAAGACTTGCACTGCGCATTGCCTCCGCCATCCCCGGAATCTCTTTGTCGAGCACCTCATTCATCGCCTCCGGGGTAACATCAGAAGGAGATACCCCCGTGCCTCCAGTGGTAACGATGAGGGGCACCTGCAGGTCATCGGCGAGCGCCTTCAACCGGTCGATGATCACCTGCTTCTGATCTGGAATAACCGCATAGGCTTGCAGGATGTACCCTTCAGCGGCAAGACGCTCTTGCAGGTATGCCCCGCTGGTATCTTCCCTCTCACCTCGCGCTCCTTTGTCACTCATGGTTAGGACGGCAAAGGCGTAGCTCTCTTCTTTGTCAAGGGTCATGGAAATCGATCTCGACTAACTGTTCTGGGCATTGGCCTCGGCGATTATCTTTTCAGCGATCTGCCCCGGTACTTCTTCGTAATGCGAGAAGGAAATGCTGAAACTGCCAAGACCGCCGGTCATTGATGTCAGATCGGTGGCGTATGACTGTACCTCAGCCTGGGGAACCTGGGCGTTGATAATTTCCATTCCATCGCTGGAATCCATTCCCATAACTTTTCCTCGCCTGGAGTTGAGATCACCCATGACATCGCCGACATTGTCCTTGCCAACCCGTATCTCCATATTTACATAAGGTTCCAACAAAATAAGCCCGGCCTCCTGGGCACCCTTTTTAAAGGCCAGCGATCCGGCAATCTTGAAAGCCATCTCCGACGAGTCAACATTGTGAAAGGAGCCATCCACCAGGGCAATCCTGATGTCAATAACCGGATACCCGGCGAGCACTCCCTTCTCCATGGCCTCCTGAATTCCTTTGTCAACCGCCGGTCGATAATTCTGGGGAATAACCCCACCGACAATCTGATCAACGAATTCATATTTTCCGCCGGGCAGCGGAGAAATCTCTATCCAGCAATCTCCGAATTGTCCACGGCCACCACTTTGTTTCTTGTGTTTGCCCTGCACCCTGGCAGTGGATTTGATGGTTTCCATATAGGGAATTTTCGGAGTGCTGAGTTCCATTTCGACTCCGAATTTCCGCTTGATCCGTGCACCGACCACATCGAGATGTACCCTGCCAACGCCGGATAAGAGTACCTGTTTTGTCTCCTGCTGCCGGGTAATTTTTAAGGTCAGGTCTTCATCAAGCAGTTTACTGATCGATGAAAACACCTTTTCTTCATCGCCTTTTTTGGCACTGACGGCAAAAGAGATAACCGGTTTTAAGGGCTCGGGAGCGGCAAAAATAATCGGATTCGCCGAATCGCAGAGGGTGTCGCCGGTGACAGTTTCTTTCAGTTTGGCAACGCCGATAATCATGCCCGGACCGGCGTATTCAATCGGCTTTTGTTCTTTACCTTCAAGGACATAGAGTTGCCCGAATCGCTCTGAAGTCTTTTTGCTGGCATTGTAAAAAGTGTCGCCCTTCAAGACACCGCTGAAGATTCTAAAAATGGTCAGACGGCCGGTATAGGGATCAGCCATGGTTTTGAACACCAAGGCGGAAAACGGTGCGTTGTCACTCGGCTGCATCTCGATCACCTCGCCACTTCCCTCCTTGGTCGCCGGAATCGGTGCCCGCTCTGCGGGAGAAGGCATATACATGTTAATGACATCGAGCAGAGGAGTAACACCTTTATTGAGGGTTGCCGAGCAAACACAAATGGGAGAGATTACCGCCTTTGCCAGTCCTTTTTTCAAGCCGGTGGTAATTTCTTCGTAGGTCAATTCCCCTTCTTCAAGAAATTTTTCGATCAGGTCGTCATCGGTTTCGGCCACCGATTCCATTAGAGCTTCCCGTAATGTCGCCACTTCATCTTCCATCTCCGCCGGCACATCGATGGGTTTCAGGTTCCCCTTATCGCCATCGAACAGGTAAGCCTTGCCACTGGCAAGATCGACATATCCCTTAAAACCATCCTCCGCGCCGATGGGCAAATGCAGAATCACCGAATTGAACGGCAGCGATTCCTTGATCTGATCAACCGTGCTGAGAAAATCAGCACGCTCCCGATCCATTTTACTGATAGCAATGACTGTCGGCAGATTCCTTTGCTTAATTATCTTCGAAAACTTAATGGTCTGCCCTTTTACCCCAAGTACGGCACCAATGGTGAAGAGTGCATTATCACAGACATATGAGGCGAATACCGTTTCGTTGAGAAAGTTGTCATCACCAGGGGTGTCGATCAAGAAGACATTGTGCTTTTTCCAGGTGTAGTTATGGAAGCTGGAGTTTATTGAGATTTTCCTGCTGATTTCCTCTTCCTCATAATCCATCGCCGAACTGCCGTCATCCACCTTACCTAGTCTATTAATTTTGCCGGCACTGTAAAGCATTGCCTCAGCAAGGGATGTTTTCCCGCAATTTCCGTGACCTATGATTGCAACATTTCTAACTATATTTGTATCCTGCATTCGTATCTCCTCAAAAACGACGATTTTTCAATGCTCTCTCCAAATACCAAAAAACTCCACCTGCCGCCTCCTCTGGCCTTCCGGACGACATACTCATATATTCAATTTCAAAATACAAAGTCAAGAAAGATTAGCCGGGGATCAGGGTTTCAAAGGAAATATTTCCAAGGAAAAAATTGACTTGAAGCAAAAGGATGATTTTGTGGCATAATACTCCCGATCAGGGTATTCTGCCCACGCCGTTGGTCGGCTTCTAAACTTTTCAGGACAAAACCCCATTGACAGAACAAACAAAAAATAGCGGAACCATTGCAAAATCTGCCGCTTCCGTCGGGATTGCCGTTATGTGCAGCCGTGTTCTCGGTCTGGTCAGAGAGCAGGTCTTTGCCGGGCTATTTGGTGCGGGCTTTACCTCGGATGCCTTTGCCGTGGCGTTCAGGATTCCTAACCTTTTACGAGATCTTTTTGCCGAAGGGGCGCTTTCCGCCGCTTTTGTCACAGTCTTTTCCGCTTATGACAAACAACGCACGCAGGAGGAAACCTGGCGACTCGCGGTGAATGTACTGAATTTTATTCTTATTCTCCTGTGCATCATTACTTTATTGTTGTTTTTTTTTGCAGGAGAGATTGTTACCCTGTTGGCCCCTGATTTTTCTCTCATTGCCGGCAAAACCGAACTCACCGTAAAGCTCACGCAGATAATGCTGCCCTTCCTGGTTTTTATTTCTCTCTCTGCCGTGATAATGGGGATATTGAATACCAAGGGACGTTTCTTCGTTCCGGCTATGGCCTCCAGTTTTTTCAATCTTGGTTCTCTTGTCGGCGGTACATCCCTTGCTTTCATCCTGCCTCACTATGGTCACCCGGCAATAGTCGGTATGGCTATCGGCACTCTCATCGGCGGTTTCCTGCAACTCAGCGTCCAGCTTCCGACCCTTTACAAAACCGGCTTCCGCTATACGCCGACGGTACGATTCACCGATCCCGGTCTCCGCCGAGTCGTCACCCTGATGATACCGGCAACAGTTGGCCTCTCGGCCACCCAGATCAACCTTTTTATCAACACCAATTTTGCCGCCTCCTGTGCCCAAGGTTCGGTTTCCTGGCTGCTGTACGCCTTTAGACTGGTACAATTGCCGATCGGGGTGTTCGGGGTTGCTTTGTCTATCGCTATGCTGCCTGTTCTCGCCAAACAGGCCGCCGACAAAGATATCGGAGCGATGAAAGACACCATGGTGGCTTCTCTGACCATGGTCTTTGCGTTGACGATACCGGCAACCGCCGGTCTGATCATTTTATCCCAACCGATCATCCGCCTGATTTACCAGCACGGTGCCTTCAGCGCTGCAGATACTCTGGCTACGGCGGATACCCTCAGCCTTTACGCCATAGGCCTCTTTGCCTATTCGGCAAACAAAGTGCTTGTACCTGCTTTTTATGCCCTCAACAAAACCAAATATCCGGTTATTGCCAGTTTTCTGGCGATCATTATCAACATCGTTATTATAACGTTCACCATAGACATCTATCAGCACAGGGCTATTGCCCTTTCCACTTCCTGCACCATGCTTATCAATTTCGTGTTTCTTATGGTGGTGCTCTATAGAAACCTGCACGGATATTCCCTCGCCTATCTGGGCAAGGGGTGCTTGAAGATCGGCACTGCCACCCTTGCCCTCATCGCTCTCTTGCTCCTCACCCGGAATCTTTTTACAGGGTGGTTTACAGGAACCATTGCCCAACAAGCAGCGGTACTCTTTCTCGTCATCCTCTCTGCGGCAGCCCTTTATACAGCCATACTCGACTGGCTGGGCCTTACCGAATTGAACATCCTTACGGAAAAAATTAAATCCCGCTTCAAGAGACAATAGACAGCGTCGATAAAGGAAAATTACCGCAAAACTATTCCTTATTGCGCAACGCCTCAATCTCCTTACGCAGACCTGCTATTTCGGACTGCAGCTTCTCCAGATCCGAAACCCTTGCAAGTTGCATCCTGTTTAAAGCCGCCTCAACTACCTTATCCGTTTGATTCTTAAAAGCCTCCCTGGATTCTTCGACCCGTTTCCGCATCTCCGTTACAAATTTTTCCCCTTCCTGTTCGGAGAGCTTTCCTTTATCGTGTCCTTTCGGCAAGCCTGCCTATCTTGCCAGAACAATAGCTGGTAAAGTCCGGTGGGGGAGTAGGTGCTGGATCTCGTTCAACAAGCGGGAGATGTGAAGTTTTCCTTATAATTCCAGGGCAACCAACCTCGC
>CAIQWD010000075.1 GCA_903875445.1 uncultured delta proteobacterium
CCCAATCCCGCCGACTATACCATCCTCCCGGAAATCATCTCCAAGGAACCTCTCGCCCCAGCTGTCCGGCATGGCGACAACCAATGGAAGGATGTCGTCAACTATGTGGTCCTGGCGATGATCGAGGCGGAAGAACTGGGGATAACCTCGAAGAACGTCGACGAAATGATGACCAGCACCAACCCTGCTGTCATGCGGTTCCTCGGCGTTACCCCGGGTAACGGCAAATCCCTCGGCCTTGACGAGAAATGGGCTTACAATATTGTCAAGCAGGTCGGCAACTACAGCGAGGTCTTTGAACGTAACGTCGGCGTCAACACCCCGCTGATGCTCAAACGCGGCCTGAACGCCCTGTGGAACAATGGTGGTCTGATGTATTCACCCCCTTTCAAGTAGCGAATTAACCCCGATGTTCTGCCCGGCTCCTGCCGGGCAGGACCTATTGAGCCGTCGTTCAAAAATAAGTCATCCATTTCCACGTCATGAACGGCACTCTTTTTAGTACCCCCTTGAGGGGTATAAGGGGCCGTAACGAAATGAAGTGAATGGTAAAAGTTATTTCTTAACGGCCCCTAAACAGGTGAATATGGACACGACAGCACCAGAGAAAATCCCCTTTCTGCGTGACCCGGCCAAGCTGGCCATTCTTTATCAGTGCCTCACCATACTCGGTGTCGGGCTGCTCAGCTATTATCTGATCCACAATACCCTAGCCAACCTTGAAAGACAGTCTATCTCGACCGGCTTCGGCTTTTTCAAGAAAGAGGCTGCTTTCGAAATCGGCGAAAAACTTATCAGCTATTCGGCTGCCGACTCCTACAGTCGCGCGCTCTTAGTTGGGTTCCTCAACACCTTGGTCGTCGCTTTTATCGGGGTGGTCCTCACCATCCTTTTCGGAACGATCCTGGGAATCGCACGGCTTTCCACCAACTGGCTGCTCGCCAAACTCTCGGCCATCTACATTGAGGTGTTCCAGGACATTCCAATACTCCTGCAACTGTTTTTCTGGTATGCCTTTTTTTATGAGATGCTTCCGGCACCACGTCTGGCACTCAACCCCATACCTGGACTCTTTTTGTGCAACCGAGGGCTCATTTTTGGTCTTCCGCAAGCGCATTCGGCATATTTCTACGCCTTCGTAGCCTTGGGCCTCGCCTGTCTGATGATCTTCTTTCTCCGCAAATGGGCGGCAAAACGCCAGGCGGCAACTGGGCAGATCTTTCCGATAGTAAAAGTATCGCTTGCCCTCTTTATCGGTTTTCCTTTGATCACCTGGTGGCTTGCCGGCGCACCGACCGCCATGAATGTACCGAAGTTGACCGGTTTTAATTTCCAGGGCGGATTATCCATCAGCCCGGAATTCACCGCGCTGCTCCTCGGTCTCGTGCTCTATACCTCGGCCTTCGTCGCTGAAGTCGTCCGAGCCGGCATCCAGTCGGTCGGCAAGGGCCAGAAGGAAGCGGCCATGTCCATCGGCCTGAAACCGGCGCACGTCCTCAATCTGGTCATTCTCCCCCAGGCACTACGGGTAATCGTGCCGCCTCTGACCAGCCAGATGCTCAATCTGACCAAGAACAGCTCGCTGGCTGTGGCCATCGGTTACCCCGATTTTGTCTCGGTTGCCGGCACGACCATCAATCAGACCGGGCAGGCCATTGAAGGTGTTGCCCTGATAATGTTCGTCTATCTGGCTTTCAGTCTATCAACGTCGGCGCTTATGAACTGGTACAATAAGAAAATCGCAATCGTGGAAAGATAATGGCAACCATGGAAAAGACCCCGCACCGCAAAGCAGCCAACAGCATCCGGCCCCCGGCTACCAGTATCGGCGTTATCGGTTGGATGCGCGCCAATCTGTTCAACGGCTGGCTCAACTCCATCCTCACCCTGGTGGTTGGCTATCTGCTTTTGTTGACAATCCCCTCTTTTGTCAAGTGGGCCTTTATCAACAGCAACTGGTTTACCACCAGTGAGCAGTGCAAGGCAGGGAGCGGCGCCTGCTGGTCGGTCATCACCGCCAATATCCGCTTTATCCTCTTCGGCTTTTATCCGCACCAGCTGCAATGGCGACCGCTGCTGGCGGTGCTCATTTTGATTCTGCTGTTGTTTTTCAGCCAAAACCGCAAATATTGGAAAAAATCCCTTGCCTATGTCTGGCTGCTTGGCCTGTTTTCCATGGGGCTTCTCCTGAAGGGCGGCCTCGGTCTTGAGGTCGTTGACAGTGACAGCTGGGGCGGGTTGCCGCTCACCTTGCTGCTCTCGGTGTTCGGTCTCACTGCTGCCTATCCGTTTGGCGTCATTCTCGCTCTTGGACGGCAGTCGGACATGCCGGTCATCAAATCTTTTTCTGTGGTGTATATCGAACTGATACGAGGAGTGCCGCTGATCAGCATGCTGTTCATGTCGTCGGTGGTTTTCCCGCTGTTTCTGCCGGAAGGGGTGACCTTCAACAAAATCCTCCGGGCGCAGATTGCCATCATTCTCTTTACCGCCGCCTATATTGCAGAGGTCGTTCGCGGCGGGTTGCAGGGCATGAACCGCGGACAATATGAAGCGGCCGAATCTCTTGGGCTGAATTACTTCCAGGCCATGCGTTTGATCATTCTGCCCCAGGCCTTGAAAATTGTTATTCCACCTTCGATGGGCATTCTTATCTCGGCCTTTAAGGATACTTCTCTAGTGGTGATCATCGCCCTCTATGACTTACTGAAAACCACCCAGACCACGCTCACTGACCCGAAATGGATGGGCTTTTCCGCCGAGGCCTATCTTTTTGTGGCGCTTATTTATTTTGTCTGCTGCTACGCCATGTCCAACTACAGCCGGCGACTGGAAAAGGAACTCGATACGAGCTTGTAGCCATTTTACTCACTACTAATTGATCAACGATGATCAGAACCCTGGAAAAGAATAGATGAATCCGCAAGCAGCAGGACAGAAGAATGTAGACAAAACGCCGATTATCACCATCGAAAACATGCATAAGTGGTACGGCGAGTTCCATGTTCTGAAGGATGTCAACCTGACGGTCGACAGAGGCGAGCGCATCGTCATCTGCGGCCCTTCCGGCTCGGGAAAATCAACGCTGATCCGGTGCATCAACCGCCTTGAAGAACACCAGCGGGGTCGTATCGTCGTCGACGGCACCGAGCTTACCAACGATCTGAAAAATATTGAAAAGATCAGGACCGAGGTCGGCATGGTGTTCCAGCACTTCAACCTCTTCCCCCATCTCACCATCCTCGAAAACCTGACCCTCGGGCCGATCTGGGTGCGCAAGACCCCGAAAAAAGAGGCCGAAGAAAGGGCCATGTACTACCTGGAAAAGGTCCGCATCGCCGAACAGGCCAAGAAATTCCCCAACCAGCTCTCGGGAGGCCAACAGCAGAGGGTGGCCATCGCCCGCAGTCTGTGCATGAAACCGAATGTCATGCTCTTTGACGAACCGACTTCGGCCCTTGATCCGGAGATGGTGAAGGAGGTTCTCGATGTCATGATCAGCCTCGCCCAGGACGGTATGACCATGCTCGTTGTCAGCCACGAAATGGGCTTTGCCAAAAGCGTGGCGCACCGGGTCCTGTTTATGGACGGCGGCGAAATTCTCGAACAAAACACCCCCGAGGAGTTCTTCAACTATCCGCAACATGATCGCACTAAGCTGTTTCTCAGTCAGATTCTTGACTGATTGCGGTTGATGACCTTCGGCCCTGGGTATGAAAATCAAAAATATTATGACCAGTTCTTGAAACGTGGATTTCTTAGATTTCAAGACTAATTTCTTGTGTTCACACTGCAAACTTTTTTGAGAATGACAACCTACCTTGTCGCTTTGAAGGTTCTGTTATGGGCAATCTCTTGGAGATTAGCAAGGATCTCATCGCATTGAGCCGAAACTTTACGCTTTCTTCCAAGCGAAAGGTCGAGAGACTTGACGTTGCTGTTTTGTCTGGACAGGATGATCACCTTGGCAGTCACTTCTATAAATTCAGAAAAAGCCGCCTTCGCTTTCGGTAAGGCATCCATATTTTCTTTTCCTACGATTTCGGAAAGTTCATCGAGGGACTTTAAAACCTCATTCTTCTCCGTGTTCATCTGGGCCTCGATTTGGTCCATTTTCTCATCGCTTGCCTCGGCTATGTGGGGACTGTGCAGATTGTAAATTTTCAGGCCCGCTGTAATTGCGTGGTATGAAAGTCTGGTTACTCTGCTTTCATTCGGATCGCCCAAATATGACCGCATAACGTCTTCAAGAGCATCCTCAAAGCGCTGCATCACCTCGGCGCCTTTTCCCCGGGAAAGGCTTGCAGCCTTGAGATTGGTATTCTGCACAGCAAGCTCCAAAATGGTTTGATCGAGCCTGCGCAGCTCTGTCCAACAGGTGGCAAACTCAACGACAATCTTCTTCTCGTCTTGCAGGGGAGCTGCATCGATAAGAGATTGAAGTTGCTTCAAATTTTTTTCTACTACCGCCGAGGATGCGAACGATTCATCGGCAAACTTCTGAGATTCCTCATCCGTTTGGGCCATAACTGCGTTTTTCTCCATTTCTACGGATTGAAGAAAATGCGTACGTATTTGAGAGAGGATCTCGTTTTTTTCCAAGATATTCCGAAAGGTGTCCTCCAGGTGCACAGAAGGTGTCTGATATTTTGCAATAACAAGGAAAAGGAGCAATCCTACAACGATCCCTATGCTCCAAAAGATTGCACGTCGCTCCTTACCATTGGCAAACTTCATACCCATTTCCTCCATTGTTCAAATTTGATAATCTCGTGAAAAGTCAATTTATTTGCGAGCAAAGAAACCAGAAGAACGATGATGTGCTCAAAGAAAAGATATATCTGGTTCTGACAGAAGAGGGCCATGAACATTGCCGTAATTGCTTGACTTGACATTACTTTTTGCCGTATTCCGGGGCAAGAGCTCCTTTGAAGGATGGCGAGGAGAGGTGCCGGCATTTGTCGGAGCACCTGATAGGGAAAAATTCAACTTTTTGCAAGCACCTCATTAGCATGCTTGACATAAAGATGTAATCAAAAAACAAGCGAAAGATATCAAAAAATCATCAAAGCATGTAATATTGTTTCTGTAGATCTTCTTTCCAGCATGGAATATAGTGCTAAGCCAATACCTTATTGGATCGATGAGACTGATAATAGAGAGGAGGTCAAATATGGCCAAAAGAAGCTTATTGTTACCGTTGCCCAAATTTTTAGCATTATGCATTACCCTTTTTGGTGCCTTGATATGTACCAAGGTTGCCGTAGGTGCACCCTCGAATACGCTTGAGGCCTCTCGCGAAATGGATCGAACAGTCACTTCCGATCCAGCACCGAGCAGAGTCGGTATCGCAAGGGTACAATCACCGGCTCAAAAAGCCGTAGAAGAGGCGTCTTCACAAACAGAAACAACCGGTTCCACACCTCCATCTCTCCCCAAGCCGAAACTTGGTGGACGTATAAAGAAAAGTGGCAACGTGGTAGATTCAACATCATCGGACAAAAGTGATATGCGACAACCCCGCGGCCCATCTGAAATTCAAAACGAAGATAGTCTTTCAGCAGGCAATTCCAAGGGAAAATCTTCTGCCAAAAAAAATAATTCTTTCGATTGACACAGCTAGACCAGCCGTGCTGAGGATAATCAAACCCCACCACCAAACCAGGGACTAGAGGAAAGAAAACAGTGACAACCTACGTTGACCATAACTATTTCGCGGAACTGGGAAAAGCGACCCCCACCGATATTTGTCGCAAGGATCGTTGCCGTTACGATCCGACCGGCAAGTGCTATGCTCTGTCTATTTGGGGAAATGAGTATACCATCGACTGGACAGAGGGCCGGATTGCAGCAAGCGACCCGAGCGTACCGCCACACCATGCATTTTTCGATCTGTTCATCATCTACTATCTGCTCCTGCCGCAGGATATTACACCACGGGGGGAATGGATCTCGGAAAAGGATTTACCGGGCGGTACCACCTTTTTCCGTGGGCCACACCTCCTGCCGACAAGCCTTATCAGCGAGCGATTCGCCAATGATCTGCAGGGGTTTTGCGACTGTTGCAAGAGATTGGGCGGCACGAAACTCAACCTTGCGGACGCGGCCTACTCGTTCACAATCACCAAGGATATAAGGGTTGCGGTGTTGTATTGGACCGGAGACGAGGATTTCCCGGCCGATGCGAAAATTCTTTATGACAAATCAATTTCCGAACCCCTGCCGCTGGATATTGTCTTTGCCTTGGCGTTTGAGGTGTGTACCCGTATCGGTACGGCTGAACCTTTATAACGGCCTGTCAGTTGCCGCCCTCTTTTTTACATGGCTACGCAGAGCCGCAGCCACAATCGCAGGAACCACCACAGCCGCCATGCCCGGTCGATTTAGCCAGCGCCTGGACCACTTCCCGGTTATCGGCATCAGCCACCACCGTCACCGTCATCTGTAAAAAGAGGATCGGAGGTAAGAGGTGTAACCCAAGAAGTTGCCGGATTGGCCTGAGAAAACGGCCAAAAAACTGCGGCGCTTCATCTGCTGTAAGAGTCAATACCACATTGTCTCCCGCGCATTTATCACTGAGGACCACCTCAAAAGGCTCCAGGCCCTCTGTACCAATCCCGTAGATAAACTCAAAAATTGCCGGAGAGGCCGTCAGGCTGTACCCCTCTGGTTCAATGCCTGCCAGAATGGCAAGTTTCACATTTTTCAATTGCTGTATGGTCGTTGTCATGGGATTCTCCATATGGATATTTTACCACTTCTTAAATTCGCCCAATTCTGCTAGATATTGTTGCAGTTTCCCCGATTTCCTGGAACAGTGTCGAGAAGAACTTTCTATTGCTTGTTACTAACGCAAAAAAGGAGTAAAAATGAAAGACGAAGAAACAAAAATTGCCAACCCCAGCACCGAAGCCGCCAAACCGGAGAAAATTTGGGGTGGTTTTATCATCGATATCTTAAAAAAATGGCTCGGCTTTAACCAACTGACCTACGGGATTAAAAAGAAGTTTTAGAAGAGAAGAACGCACGACAGAGACTCCCTTCGTCACACCTCCGGCTTATACCATCTCAGACGCAGGGCATTGCTGACGACCGAGACGGAACTAAGAGCCATGGCCGCTCCGCCGATCATCGGATTAAGCGTCGGCCCGCCAAAGATAGCCAGTACCCCGGCTGCGACCGGAATTCCCACAATATTATAGGCAAAGGCCCAGAAAAGATTCTGGCGAATATTGGCAAGCGTTGCCCGACTGAGTCCGATAGCCCGGCAAACACCCAAAAGATGGCCGGTCATCAGCACTATATCGGCCGATTCGACCGCCACATCGATACCGGTCCCCATGGCGATGCCGACGTCCGCCCGAGCCAAAGCGGGGGCATCGTTGATACCGTCGCCGACCATGGCGACAATTTTCCCCTCCTTCTGCAGCCGGACGATTTCCTGCTCTTTCTTGTCCGGCAGGACTCCGGCCACTACCCTGTCAATCCCGGCCTGCTTTGCTACCGCTAAGGCGGTTTTTGCATTGTCGCCGGTAAGCATCACTACCTCGATCCCCATTTCCCCGAGACGTTTGACGGTATCGATGGCCTCCGGCTTTAACGGATCGGCGATGGTCAGAAGGGCAGCAAGCTTCTCATCGATGGCAAGAAAGAGCACCGTTTCACCCTGTTCCGAACGTTCGTCGGCATCGCCGGCAATTTTTTCCGTCAGGCCGATAAGCTGCTTTTCCCTAAAAAATTCTTTATTGCCCAAATGCACCTCGAATAAGCCGTCATCAAGTGACACCGCCGCTTCAATTCCTCGACCGGGCAGAGCAACAAAGGATTCAACCCGCCAACCTCCGCAACCTTCGGCTTCGGCCGCCCTGAGAATCGCCTCCGCCAGAGGATGCTCGGATCGGCTTTCCGCGGCTGCGGCAAGAGTGAGAAGCATCTTTTCATCATAGCCGGCCAAGGGAAGAACCTCGGTCAGCGTCGGTCTGCCGACGGTGAGAGTCCCGGTTTTGTCAAAGACCACGCAGCCGATTTTCTCCGCCAGTTCCAGGACCTCACCGGTTTTCACCAGAACGCCGAGTTGAGCGCCGCGCCCGGTACCGACCATGATCGAGGTTGGCGTTGCCAGTCCCATGGCACACGGGCAGGCAATCACCAGGACTGCGATAAAGATGCGCAGGGAAAAACTGAAGTCGGCATCGCCGATAAAAAACCAGCTGAGGCCAGCAAGGGTGGCGATGAGCATAACCGCCGGGACAAAATAGAGGCTGATGCGGTCAGCCAGATTGGCGATTGGTGCCTTGGTACCCTGGGCCTCCTGCACCAGTCGGACAATCCGGGCGAGCATGGTGTCACGTCCGACTTTTCCGGCAATCATGGTGAGTGCCCCGTTTTTATTGAGCGTTCCGCCATAGAGAGAATCACCCGGTTTTTTGCCGACGGGCATGCTCTCGCCGGTGAGCATCGATTCATCGACGGCCGATTCGCCGTCAACAATTATCCCATCCACGGCAATACGCTCCCCGGGGCGGATGAGGATACGATCGTCCACCCGGATCTCCTCGACCGGGACTTGTCGCTGGCCATCATCGTCAAGCAAAGTGGCGGTGTCGGGGGCAAGCTTGAGAAGTTGCCTGATTGCATCGGTGGTCCGGGCCTTAGAACGGGCCTCCAGATATTTTCCCAGGGATACTAAGGCAATGAGCATCGCCGCCGACTCGAAATACAGATCATGGGCACGGCCGACCGGATCGATCCCCAGGCCGATTTCAACGAGATTCCAGGTTGAATAAATAAAGGCCGCACCGGTTCCTATGGCGATGAGGGAATCCATATTCGGTATCCCGCGAAAGAGTGCCGGAAGGCCGCTCGTGTAGAAATTCCTGCCAAGATAAAGCACGGGCAGGAGAAGAAGAAATTGGCAGAGGGTGTGGGTAAAAGGTGCACGTCCCGGATCGAGAAACCCCGGCAAGGGAATGCCGAGCATATGGGCCATGGAAAGCCCCATGATACCAAGGGCCAGGACAAAGGAAGGCAGCAAACGCCGTTTCATTGCCGACAGCCTTTTTGCCGCTTCTTCCCCCGCCTGTGCCGAATCGGGGGCATCGTCGGCACTCTCCGCCGTAAAACCAAGATCGCTGATGGTTTCGGCGATCACTGCCAGGGTGACGGCTGCCGGGTCATAGTCGATCTTGGCTCTTTCAGTTGCCAGATTGACTGAGCAGGCGGCCACACCTTCCAGGTTGCCGACCACTTTCTCGATGCGAGTCGAGCAGGCGGCGCAATGCATGCCGTGAATTTTCGCCAGATATATTTGTTTTGCCATAATGCTAAGATGCCTTATTTTTCTCGGAGCACTTGTGCCACTTCCCGAGTGCGGTGTTGTTGTTATGGGGAATCGTCTTTCCAGGGTAAGCATGCCGGTCCTAAAAAGCAAATCGTCCGTTCTTTACCATCAATCCTGCAGTTAGTATTCGCATAAGCAAACGTCATTTATTATAGTTTCCAAAAGAAGCAAAAGAGCAATACCGTAAACCGATCTGCAAGAGGAAACAATGTCTACAGGCAATGCATGTGATCTCAACCGCGGCGGGTGACCGCCGACAAACAAAGCTGGCGGACGCCAGTTGCAGACGGCCATCGGCTCGACCAAACCACGAAATCAACTCCAGCCGGGGGCCTTTTCTGCCGAGGAGATGCAACGGATACGCTCTGCGGTTATCAAAAAATATGCCGCCGTTTCCTCCTCCGCCGCCGGTTTTTTCAAGTACCCGGTAGGTAAGGAGGGCGCTTTGCAGTTGGGCTATTCGCAGGAATTGCTCGATGCAATCCCCGACACCCTCCTCAACGCATTCTGCGGGGTAGGCAACCCGCTGAACATAGAAGATATTGCAGCGGGGAGCTGTGTACTGGATATCGGCTGCGGCGCCGGGTTCGATCTTTTTGCCGCATCACGCCTGACAGGGGGCACAGGCCGGGTCTTCGGGGTAGATCTTTCCCGGGAGATGGTGGCCAGGGCTCGTGCCAACCTTGCGGCCTTGCAGGCAAATAATTATGAAGTTTTGGAGATAACCTCGGAAACGCTGCCATTCTCGAACCACACCTTTGATGTGGTAGTATCAAACGGCGTTATCAACCTGAGCCCGGACAAAGCCCGGCTCTTTGCCGAAATTCATCGGGTTTTGAAACCGGGAGGACGGCTCCAATTTGCCGATATAATTTTAGAAAAAGAGCTTCCGCCACATCTTGCGGCAGGGGTTGAGTCGTGGTCGCAATGAATAGGCGGTGCGATCCCCGGAGGGGATCAAATCGTGTTGATGGAGAAAGCCGGTTTTATCGAAGTTACAGAACTCGGGAAAACTCCGATCAAGACCTCGGAATACACCGTCGGGGCTCTGTTTCGGGCAAGAAAACCCCTTTGACCCAGTCAACTTCTCGTAATGCTGCGGAAACTACTACCAAAAATCTCACCCCGCTAGTCGGGACAAGGAGCAATCAATGGATACCCTGAAAATTAAAGGAATGAGTTGTCAGCACTGTGTCGGCGCCGTGAAAAAAGCCCTGGAGAAATTTCCAGGCCTGTCGCAGATTACTGTTGATCTTCTGGCCGGGCAAGCCACCTTTACCAACAATGGTGTGGATCGTCAGCAACTCCGCACCGCCATCAGCAAGATTGGTTTCGAACCGGGAGAGTAAACCCGAGGGGTTCCTTGCTCTCTTTGCACGAACGCCGAGCAAGCTGATTGACAATTGACCGGAAAATCGGCATAGCCAAGGTGGCGGCTGCCCCGCCACCATTCCGAACCGAAGGTATTATAACACCTCAAACATCACCCTATGGCAGCCCCCCAACAACCCACCAAATATTCCTTCCGAGAAGAACTTGCCCACGGTATCAGCCATGGGATCGGTGCGGGACTGGCCATCGTCGGCTTGGTCTTCCTGCTGATCGCCGCCATCCGTTACGGCAACAGCCGGCACATTGTCAGTGCGGCGGTCTACGGCGGCAGCCTTATTCTCCTCTATCTGGCCTCAACCCTGTATCACCTGATTTCCCACCCCGGCATTAAACGGATATTCCAGAAGCTCGATCATTCGATGATCTATATTCTTATTGCCGGCACCTATACCCCGCTGACCCTTGTAACACTGCGCGGCGGATGGGGATGGCCCCTCTTTGGCCTGGTGTGGGGTATGGCCCTCTGTGGTCTGCTGCTGGAGGTAATTTTGCCACGAAGAATTGGCTGGCTCTCCATTATCCTCTATCTGGGGATGGGTTGGTTGATCGTCATAGCCGGGAAACCGCTACTGGCGACTCTGGCAACGGGAGGCCTCATTCTTCTGGTTGCCGGTGGGCTGTTCTACTCACTCGGCGTTATCTTCTATGCCTGGGAGAAACTCTCCTATAACCACGCCGTCTGGCATCTCTTTGTCCTGGCCGGCAGTGCGGCGCACTTTTTTGCCATCCTCTTATATGTCTATTCCCCTGCCTCCTGAACACAACTGTGACATAAAACCCTCCGAAGTATTTTCTCTTTGACACACAATCGAAAATTCTGTAATAACTCTGGTGTTACAATATATTTTTTTATAGCACCAAGAAGCGCGGAGCATTTTCTCAGCCACGAAGGCTAACACCTGGAAACACCCCGCCAACATCAAGTATTTCTCGGAGACGAACAGTATGCATATGGCCGACGCCCTCCTCTCCCCCGCTGTTGGCGGTACCATGCGGGTCGCTACCGCCGGCACCATTGCCTATTGTGCGAAAAAGGTGCAAGAGGAACAGGATGACCGCAAGGTACCGCTGATGGGGGTGCTCGGCGCCTTCATCTTTGCCGCCCAGATGATCAATTTTTCCATTCCGGCAACGGGCTCCTCCGGCCATCTGGGTGGGGGAATGATCCTCGCCATACTCCTCGGGCCCTACGCGGCATTTCTGACTATTGCCTCGGTGCTCACCGTGCAGGCCCTGTTCTTTGCCGACGGCGGCCTCTTGGCCCTTGGCTGCAATATCTTTAATCTTGGGATCTTTCCTTGTTTTCTTGCTTATCCTCTCCTCTATAAACCGCTTGCCGGGAAAAAACCTACGCCGCTGCGCATAAGCCTTGGGGCAACCATCGCGGCGATTGTCGGCCTGCAACTCGGGGCGCTGGGAGTGGTCTTCGAGACTGTTGCCTCCGGGATTTCCGAATTGCCCCTTTCGGCCTTTCTCTCGGCAATGCTGCCCATCCATCTGGCTATCGGCCTGGTGGAAGGCATTGTTACCACTACAGTGGTCACCTTTATCTGGCGGGCACGGCCGGAAATTCTCGAACTGACGGCAGACTCAAGACCTCTCGGCGGCCTGCGCACCGGCAAGATTGTCACCGCCTTCGCTGCTGCCGCGATGGTCATCGGCGGGGCCTTGTCCTGGTTCGCCTCATCCTCGCCGGACGGGTTGGAATGGTCGATGGCCAAGGTCTCCGGCAAACAAGAGCTGGAAGGCCCGGACCGAGGTATTCACCAGAGCCTTGCCACCCTGCAGAAAAAAATTGCCTTCCTGCCGGATTATTCGTTCAAATCCGGAGATGCTGAAACTGCAAGCAAAGCGGAATCGCCGAAATGGTCGGTTGTCGACAGCGGAAAAACCACCTCGGGCCTTGTAGGCGGCGCATTGACCTTGGCTTTAGCCCTAATGATCGGCATCCTCCTGAGAAAACGTCAGAGACCCGCTTAGCCAAAGGCCGTCGTTCAACAATAAGTAATCCGTTTCAATGTCATGAACGGCATAAGGGGCCGTAAAGAAATGGTGAAAATAGTTTGAGTTATTTCTTAACGGCCCCTAAGATCTTCAGGCAAAACATCCTCGGGCAGCGGTGGTTGGTGCCACCGCTGCTCGTTTTTTGAAGACCCGTCACAAAGAGATGCCGCATGGCGAAAATCGAATCCGCCTTTTTTGATCTGAGCTACCTTGAGGCCCTGGCCGGCGGCAACACTTTCATCCATCGCCTCGATCCGCGAATAAAGGTATTAACGGCCGCACTCTTTATGATGTGCGTCGTTTCCTTTGATAAATACATCATCTCGGCCATGCTGCCCTTTGGCCTCTTTGTTATCGTTATCATGGGCCTCGCGAATATCCCGGCCGGCTATCTCGGGAAAAAGTTGCTGCTGGTTTCGCCTTTTGCCGTCATGGTCGGAATCTTCAACCCCTTTCTCGACCAGCAACCCCTGCTGCAACTCAGCACCTTCACCGTCACCGGCGGCTGGATCTCCTTTTTTTCCATCCTCCTGCGCTTTAGCCTCACCGTCAGCGCCGTGCTGATTTTGATCGCCACCACCGGTTTCAACGCGGTCTGCCTGGCCATGGTGAAAATGGGAATGCCGAAGATTTTCGCGGTGCAGCTGCTTATCCTCTACCGTTATATCTTTGTCCTCATCGACGAGGGCCTGAGCATGCACCGGGCACGCACCCTGCGGTCGTTTCAGCGGCGGGCCATGGGTTTGAAAACCTTTGCCCATCTGGTCGGGCAACTGCTCCTCAGGACTCTCGACCGAGCGCAGCGGATTCATCTGGCCATGCTCTGCCGCGGCTTTGACGGCACCATCCGCATCCGCCAGATCCTTTGCATCAAAGCCGCCGACCTCATGGCACTGGCCGGTTGCGCCGCTCTTTTTTACCTGATGCGTTATTTTGATCTGCCGGAAATGCTTGGCCGGTTTGTTACAGGACTTTCATCATGAGCCATCACATCGTCGAGGTCCAGGACCTCAATCATACCTACCCGGACGGCACCAAGGCGGTGCGCGGCATCTCCTTTCGCATCCATCACGGCGAATCGGTGGCGGTGGTCGGGGCCAACGGTGCCGGGAAATCGACCCTGCTCCTGCATCTCAACGGCTATCTCACCCCCCAGACCGGGAGAGTGCGCATAGGCGATTTTCCGCTGACCAAAGAGACGGTGACCAATATCCGCAAGACGGTGGGAATGATCTTCCAAAACCCGGACGACCAGCTGTTTATGCCGACAGTCTACGAAGATGTCGCCTTCGGCCCACAGAACCTTGGCCTGCCCCCGGAAGAGGTGGAGCAGCGGGTCACCGATGCGCTTACCCGCACCAACGTGGCGCATCTGCGGGATCGTCCACCCTACAAGCTGTCCGGCGGGGAAAAGCGGGCGGTGGCCATTGCCACCGTGCTCTCCATGAGTCCGGACATCTTGGTTATGGACGAGCCGACCTCAAATCTCGACCCAAAAGCACGGCGTACCCTCATAAAGCTGCTGAGCGGCTTTCAGCACACCAAGATTATCGCCACCCACGATCTTGACATGGTCCTCGATCTCTGCGAGAGAACCATCGTCATTCACAACGGTAAAATCACCGCCGATGGCCCGACCGCCGCCATCTTTCAGGACGAGGGCCTGCTGGCTGCCAGTCATCTGGAAAAACCCCTGCGCATGCAGGCCTGTCCGATCTGCAACCCGCCGAAACGGGCGACCTCATAGTTGATTACACCTCTTCCGTCGTCCGCTTTTCTTCCCTGGCCTGCATTTCTTTTATGAGGCTTCGAGCCATGCCGGCCAAGAGACCGACCCCGAGAATGAGGATCGCCCACAGCAGCCACTTTTTCCAAGGCTGTGGCGGGGGCGGCGGCTGCAGGGCTTGGTCGCCGCTCAGTTCAATCCGTTTTCCGAGACGAGCCGCGCCGACACCCTGGTTGGTCCGGGCAGTACCGACTGCTTGCAGGATCATTTCGCTCTCGGTCTTTCCCTCCTGCTGTTCCAGCCTCGCGCTGCCGAAAGCGAGGAGAAAGGGCGGCGCGCCCCTGGCGACGAACACTAATTCGTTCGGAATCCAACCAAGTTGCAGGACCGGCACCTGACGTCGCGCACCAATCCCCGCCCCGTCCTCACGCACCATCGCCCGCCAGAAACGGTCGGATGTCGAGGAGAAGGTGCATGGCTCGTTGCGCACCTCCGAGATATCTACACTGAGGGCGTAAAACACCTGCTCGCAGCGCGTTCGCCAGGGATCTTTGGCATTTGCCCGTGACTGCAGGGCAATCCTGGCCAAGGGATTTTTATCGGAAAAAAGGATTTGCGCGCTGCTCACCGGCAGGTGCGAGGAGGTTTCATATTCAACGGTCAGCTCCTTTTCGCCTGCATGGACGGCACCGTTGCCAAGATCGGTCCATTGGCGTCGTTGCAGCGACTGAATAACCTGCGACAAACCGGTTACCTGGGTGAGACGCAGGGGC
Organism: uncultured delta proteobacterium; assembly: GCA_903875445.1. Lineage (GTDB taxonomy): Bacteria > Desulfobacterota > Desulfobulbia > Desulfobulbales > Desulfocapsaceae > Desulforhopalus_A. The sequence goes on from CAIQWD010000075.1 coordinate 15,236, forward strand.
GGCCCGTTACCCTGCCAGGTAAGTTGCAGATATCTTTGCGGTTTGTAGGCCAGGGGTACAGTCCTTTTTTCCACCCGCTCGCCGCCATGCTGCAGGTCGACCAGGGTCGCCGTGGCCACCAGCGGACTCCAGCGCTGCAGATCATTGCTGTGCTGCAGGGTGACAGTGATGACAGAAGACTCCTGACTGACCGCCCATTGGAACTCCAAACCGCCGGTCGGCCACTTGAGCCCGCTCAGATCGAGGAGATAACCGGTGATCCGCGGTTCGCCCACGGTCTCCGGCGGCAGCGCATTGATGTCGACAATGGTGCCGGCGCTGTTGCGGACCACACGCATTGCCAGATCGGCTTGGCTGTTCGCCGCTACGCCTTGGTACAGGGGAAAGAAGGGGATGGCCTCCTTCTGCCGCACCGCCTCGGGTTCCACGGCCACATTCCTCAGTCCATGCGGCACCACCTCGCCGGCACCGTTGAACACCCGGATATCGCCGAGATCGGCACGGCGCACCGTTCGATACACCTCAAGGGGCACCTCCAGGGCATGGAATGGCCCGGTGCCCTCGACCTCCAGATAATATCCGGCGGCAAAATCGGAGGTCGATATCTCTTCGGCATGGACCGACATCGGCAGCATGAGAAGAATGGCTAAGATATGCAGATATTTCATGTTTTATCCTCCCCTGTCTTCGGCGGTATCGGCGAGAAATAACCGATGATGAGCATCAAGACGCCAACCACCAGAAAGGAGACAATGCGAGCGATGGTCCCCGTGCCGGAGAGATCGACGAGAAACAGTTTCACTACCACCATGCCAAGAAGTATGGCGCCAACCGCCCAAAGCGGCCTGCTCCCTCGCCGGGTCGCCCAGATGGTTATCGCCAGGGCGCCAAAGCCCCAGAGCGCGGCAATCGCCGCCTGGAAAATTGCCGAATGATAGAGCGAATCAGGATAGTAGGGAATCCCTGCATAAAAGTGGACGGTACGGGCGACTATGCTGTTCAGTAACAAAAAGAGCAGGATACCTACCACTGCCAACACATATTTCTCCGGCAAGTACATAATTGCGTAGTCATTATTCTTGCAATGCGACACCCAGCGAAAGAGTATGAGAATTACCAGAACACCACTCATCTCTAAAGGATTAATGAGCGGCAAATAGGGCAGCGGCGCCGGATCCCCGGCAACCGCAAAAGAGGCAAAGAGCCACAGGCAAAGCCCAACAGCCGGCAGAATCCCTCCGCTACCCAGATAGACGGCGCGGAATTTGCCGACCGGCCAGAGGGGTTCCCTCGCTAGTCGCATGAGAAGGACAAGCCCGCCGCTCGGCACCAGTGCCCAGCAGATCAGCGACCAGCCCGGCGACAAACCGGCCACCTGCCCGACAGCCCAGGCGGTCTCATGGCTTATGACAAAGAACAGCAGCCACAGGGTACCAACATGCCAGATAGCTTCGCAGTTTTTCGGCCACTCCCCGGCAAACAGGTAAAGAAGCCGGTACTGCACGATAAAGGCGATGCTCCAGGCAACCCCGCCCCAGCCGGAAAACAGATGGGGCGTGTCATGGAATGCCAAAAAGCTGCCCGGCACGAGAAGAACCATGGTCGGCAATTGCAGGAGCAAGGCAAGGGTCAAGCGCGACCACTGCAGTTTTCTGGCAAACATGCCGAGGAGCACCGACGTGGCACTACAGAAGAGGAGAAAGGCGTGTACCTTCTCGCGCACCGTAAACTGTCGGTCCATCTCCTGTATGCCGCCGAGATACCACCAGGCAAGTCCCCAAATCAGCAAGGGCATGGGGTAAAAGCGTTCCCATTTTTTCAGGTGCTGGGCGTAACGATCAAGGAAATAGCTGGAAACAAGGGCTGCCAATGCCAAAAACAGGCAACCGAGGAAATAGCGATTGGCAAAAGGCAGAGCGGCAAAGGGATACCATACCGAATCAAGAAAAATAAAGGCGGCGGCAAATTGCAGGAGCAGGCCGAAATGGCGGGCAAGTACCCTTTGTTGTTTCGCCCCGACCCACACCATACCGGCACCCTCAAGGGCCCAGATCGATGCCGACCAGTGGCCGTCAAGGGCAAGGGGGATGGCCAGACTGCCGAAAACCACGCCCAGGGCAAGGAAAGCCTCGCAGAGAAGATGCAGCGAATCGCTGAGTCTGCGCCACAAAAATACAGCCAGCGACAGATAAAAGAGGCCGAAACCAAGCGCCGACAAAGCCATGCCGTACTCCATGTCCCGTACCAGATAATACTGCAGGCCGGAGACTACAAGCGGCAGCCCGAAGACCAGCGGGCCGTCGATAAAACCCCGGAGATTCACCGGCTGACGATGGGCAAAAAGGATGGAAATCAGCACATAAAAAACAAAAAAGAGCAGCAGGAAGGGCTCGGTCGAAGCGAAATGCTCCGGCAGGTAGCCGGAACTGCCCCACAAGGTACCGATGGCGAAAGTAAAAATAAACCCGATGAGATTCAATTCCCGCCATGATTTTGCCCAGGCGATCCCGAAAATCCCGGCGTTGAGGACAGCATAATAGGAGAACAGCATGACATGGCTGCCACCGCCCGTAGACATCAGCACCGGCGCGAGAAAACCACCGATAATACCGAATACCGCTAGAGATCTGGCATCCTGGAGGACTGCCAAAAAACAGGAGAGGGCCACCAAAGCGACCATGACCGCCAAAGCAAGAGGCATGGGCAGAAGGCCGTAAAGCTTGGCAGCACCGAAAACCACCAGATAAAGGACCCCTACCCCACCGCCCTGCAGGACAAGCCCGTAGCCGGTTTTGTTGCGCCTCAGCCGCCAGCCGGTGGCGAGCATCGTAAGCCCGCCGAGAGCAACGCCGGCAAGACGCAGTTCAAGAGGCACCATATTGCGCTGGGCGGCGTATTTCAAGAGGAAGGCCACGCCGAAAAAGACGATGATCACCCCGATCTTTAAAACGACATTACCGGTGCTGAAAAAGTCTTTGATTTTCGTGAAAAATCCGGCAGCACCTTGGCCAAGCGAGACGAAAAAGCGATCGACAAAAGACGGTTCCCGGTTTATATCCGACACCGGACCAGGGAAAGCTGTCGGCCCTTCAGTGGGTGTCGGCTTTGGCGGCTGCGCAGCAACGCCGGTAACAGGGTGCGGCGTGGGAGGCACCACCGGGGTAAAAACCACCTCCTCAATCTCTTTTGCCCCATACTCCCTGCCGGACCAATTTCTCTCAAGAACCTCAAGCCGCTTGCGCAAGGCCAGGACCTCGGCTATCAAAGCGCCGACCAGACCACCGAGAAGAGCCCCCCAGATGCCGAACTGCAGCATTGCAAGAATGCCAATCGCCATTCCCAGGATCAGATGCATTATTCCTCTCCTTCGCTTAAATTAATTTGGGGTCATGCCTCCAAGTTGTTAAGATTGCACGCAATCGACCTGTGAATGCGGTCGTGCAGACATTCCAACAACCTGGCCGACGACGAGACGACGGTCACTCACCGATAAGTTCCGCAGCCTCTTTGTCTCCCGGCAATCCTCTTTGTTGCAGATAGGCACAAATTTTTTCCTTATCGGCTGCCGACTTTTTCTGGGCCAGATTGGCTTTTGCGGAAAGCGACTCGATCCGTACCACAACAACGGCACAGCGGGCAACGGCCGGAGTGCTCACGGTGATCGCATTAAACTCCGGAACATTTTCATGGCTGGCCATGAGGGCGTTGAGAGCTTCCACCTTCTCTGCAATATCGACGATAAGTTCCGCTCGACCGCGAATAACCACCGACTGATAATATTGGCTCACATCGCAGACCGCCATCTTCGCATCAAAGCCACCATCAAGGTAGGCAAGAGGTCGGTCGACGGCAAAACAGACCTTCGGATCACGCTGCAAATTGTCGAGTTTTTCACCCTGCAGGGCACAATGAAAATAGATCGCCCCCCGCCGGTAGACATAGTTCACCGGGGTGATGTAGGGATAGCCGTCCTGCCCGAGGGTGGCCAACCTGCCGATTCTCGAACCTAGCAATATTGCCTCGATTGCCTTCTTGTCCGTCATTTCATTAAATTTTCTGCGCATTCTTCTTTCCTTAAAGTTTGTATAATCTCACTCTTCCGCCTAGGTCATCTATCGTTTGTAACAACCATCAACATCTTTTAACTCTACCGATTTGCAGATATCAACGATTAAATTTCTCGCAATTTATGAACCTCGTCTTGCTGATATCCTTCATGCCATACTTAGCAGACTTTGCAGTCCTCTAATTTGAGGAGGTACTATAAGGCGGCTTCAACCGCAACTGCACGGCCAAAAGCTCACCGCTCCGGCGTCGGTAGCGCAACCGCCGCCTGCGGCAAAATAGCGCCGGTTGCTTCTTGCAAAATTGCCCTTGCCTCCAGCAAGTTTTAATGCTTCACTAGAAAGAGCAGCAGTGAACTGAGAGATTCGCATCCCACCAGCGGAGAGATGCAGAGCGTCGACTTTTCCCTGGTGAGGATACATTTTCGAAATTATACAAGGAGACTGGATATGAAAAAAATGGTTTTTGCAATGATGTTTGCGATTATGCTTTTTGCTACCATGGCGACAAGCTATGCAGAAAGGGGGGATTGGCATGGTGGAATACGGTCACGGATTATAGAAGACCAAGAAAGGATAGAACGGGGAGTAGAGCATGGATCCCTGACAAGACATGAAGCAAGAATGCTCCAGAGGGAATTGGGAGACATTCTCGACAAAATCGATCGCATGAAAGCAGATGGTCGTCTCGACCCACGGGAAAGGGAGATTATCAATCGTAATCTTGACAGATTAGACAGGGATATTACGAGAGAAAAGCGCAATGATCAACGAAGATATTAAACAATTATCGGATTGGCAACGGGATCGGTGAATCCTCTCAAATTGCAGTTAAGCCTCCAATGAAAAAAATCTCTGCGACTATAAATATGACGCCATCACGAGATGATTTAAAGACAAACGGTAATGCCAAACCGCGCCTGCAAGTGCGGCAGGGAACATCCACCCATCCGGATGCGGACGAGGCGGTGCGCGAGCTGGCAGCGCAACTGATGCAGCCGAACATCAAGATCTGTCTGGTCTTTTTTTCGGATGAATACGATCCGCAACAACTTGGCCGGGCCATCAAGGAGCATCTTCCTGGCCCGGTGATCGGCTGTACCACCGCCGGACAGTTGGCGGAGTCGGGGTTCCAGCGCGGCGGCATCTCCGGGGCCTCACTCGCCTCGGACGAGCTGTCGGTGGTTCCCTATCTCGTTCATCCTCTTTCTATGCTCACGGCGCAGGTGCACAGTATTGCACTGGATGTGGGAAAACGACTTGCCGGCGATGCATCGCCTTCCTTTGGTTTTTTACTGGTCGACGGCTTGTCGATGAAGGAGGAGTCGCTGATATCGGCTCTCTACCTGTCGCTCGGCGCTGTGCCGATCCTTGGCGGGTCTGCGGGTGACACCTTGAAATTCAAACAGACCTTCGTTTACTACGACGGCAAACTCCTGCAGGATGCGGCGGTCTTCACCCTGTTTCAGACCACCTTGCCGTTCCATGTCTTCAAACATCAACATTTTATTCCTACCGCCAACAGGTTGGTGGTAACGGCGGCCGACCCGGTTAAACGGTTGGTTCATGAAATCAACGGTGAACCGGCGGCGGAGGCGTATGCGCAATTGATCGGCACCACCGTCGACCAGTTGGATGCCGCGGTGTTTTCACGACATCCACTAATGCTTCGTATCGGCGACGATTATTATGTGCGGTCGGTCTCCAATACCGAACCGGATGGCAGTTTGAAGTTTTTCTGTGCCATCGAGGCCGGGCTTGTCCTGACCATAGGAAAGGGTAATTCCGCTATTGAGGCCTTGGACCAGGAGCTGGAGGACATGAAGCGTAAAATGGGTGAACCGACTATTATCATCGGCTGCGACTGCATTCTTAGGCGACTGGAGATGGAGCAAGCCGGCATCGACGACACCGTGGGCCGGTTAATGGCCGGCAGCAAGGTGGTCGGCTTCAGTACCTACGGTGAACAATTCAATTCCGTACATGTCAATCAGACCTTTACGGGGGTCGCGATTGTAGGTTGATCCATGGACCAGAAAGACAAGCAGGAAGACAGCCCCGCCATCATCGCCCGATTACAGGCTAAGCTGAAGGCACAACAGAAGACCATCGACGTGTTGATGAATGCCGCCGAGCAGCGTCTCTCGGAAGGGCAGTCCTCAATGGCACTGCTCTCTCAGAACCTGAACCTGGAGCGGATCGTCCAACAAAAAACCGAGACCCTCCAGCGTCAGGGGGAACAGCTCAGAAACGCCATGCAGGATCTGCAACTCACCCAGACGCAGTTGCTCCACGCCCAGAAAATGGAATCGGTGGGTCGACTTGCCGCCGGAATCGCCCATGAGATCAACACCCCCGCCCAATTCATTGGTTCAAACATCGATTTTCTCGAAGGTGCCCTCGGCGATTTCCGCCGCCTTGTCCATGCCTTGCAGAGGGTTCTGGCGGCAGTCGCTTGCGGCTCCGCCATTATCGAAACGACCAGGGAGGCAGAAAACCTGCTCCAGGAAGTGGATTGGGAATATCTGGATACGGAGATTCCTGCGGCGGTCAGGCAATCGAGAGAAGGGATCGGAAGGGTGAACACCATTGTCCGGGCAATGAAGGAATTTTCCCATCCCGGCGGCAAGGAAAAGGCCTTGCATGACCTGAACAGGATAATCGATACCACCATTACCGTAGCGAGGAATGAATGGAAGTATCACGCGGAGATGGTCACCGATTTTGCCGATGCACTGCCCCAGGTACCTTGTCTCGCCGATGAAATCGGTCAGGTTATCCTCAACAACATCATCAATGCCTCCCATGCCATAGCCGAAAAGAACAAGGACAGCGGTGAAATGGGAAGGATCACCATCTCCACCCGCCTCTCCGGGGATCAGGTTGAGATTCGCATTGAGGATACCGGAACCGGTATCCCGGCCGGCATTCGCGACCGGATTTTCGATCCCTTCTTCACTACCAAACCGGTCGGCCAGGGGACGGGTCAAGGCCTGGCCATCGCCCATGATGTCATCGTCAAAAAACACGGCGGGACGATCACCTGCACCTCGGAGGAAAACCAAGGGACGATCTTTACCCTCCGCTTGCCGATTCAGGGACGTTAAAAAGCCGTGTATCCACCCCTCCACGGGGTCTTCCAATATTCCTTAGATATATTCCGAAACCATATATTTAAACTGATGAGGAATCAACCTGGACAATACCATATAAAGTTTCCTGCTTAGACTTCTATCCACCCACTTCGCATTTGTTTTCATTGTCAAATAAATATCGCAATGAGTGCAGGGAATATCATCTTTTGCCTCATTTATTCCGAGAAGCATGCCCTTAGCGTAATTAATATTTTCATTGTTGAGTGCGTCAGCAAGACCATCATTAAACACATTGCTCCCGAAATCCCCCCAAAAATTCCGACAACACCCCAGTACTTTTCCGTCCCAATTTATTTGCGGATTATCCCATAATTGATGACATATCCGGTGCATATAATTTGCAGCATACTTCTCTTGGTATTCTTCTCGTGAAGAAACGTAAAATTCTTTCTTGGCAATTTCCGGGCTACAGGGTGAAAATGCACTGTCCCAAGAAAGTTTAGGGTAGAAATCCATTTTAAGGCTTTTAGCCAACCTTCTTGCCTTTATTAATTCGTTCTCATTATGCCCAAAAAGAATAAATTGCCACGACAGCAGCGGATATTTTGTGTGATATTTCTTTTTTAAGTCATTTATGATTTGTATATTGTTAAGCACAGCATCATAATTTCCACCCACACGATATTTCGCATAGGTTTCTCTACTTGCCCCATCTATAGAACATGACATGCTCCTAACTTTATATCTAACTAACCCATTAAGCACTTCCTGCTTTACAGTGTTGAAATTTGCCCCATTATTAATTGTCAGGATGACTTTGTTTTCCGACGCATATCTCATAATCTCCAAAAGATCTGGATTGAGGAACACTTCTCCATAATTAGAAAGCTCGATTTCTTCAATCCATGTATTTTCATCAAGTAACTTACTAAAATCTTTTAATCGAAGAAATCCTCTTCCAATAGCCGGCGATACTACTTTACTTGCCATTGGACAGGAAGGACATCTGAGTTGACACACAGATGATGCTTCAATTCTGATTTTTTTATGCTTATATTTTGTTTTGATAACTTATCCTGTCCTTGTTTTTATGGTTCTCTTACGACTTGCGGATCAACCGGAAAACCATCCCTGGAAGTGCTTCCTCGGGAACCGCACCCCAGTGTTTGTCTATGTAAACGTTCTCTATGCGTTCGATTTCAAAGAACGGGTAGAAAGTATCTCGAATCCTCTCTTCCTTCATGTGCTGCTCTTCAGGATCTCCAAAGGGGATGCCATCGCGGAAGGCCCGGATGTAGAGCATCATTCGGGCATCAGGGGCTGACACCCGCAGGATGTTTGCCAGGAAATTGCCGTGATCGTTCTCAGAGATTTGATGGAGACACCCGCGGTCGATCAAAATCTTGTACTGCCAGTCTGGGGGCGACATGATACATGCATCCAGAGGGTGAAACTCCGGCGGCGTTTCCATATGTGCCCACCGTTTCCGAGCGCGCTCTACCGCAGATGGTGCGATATCGAAACCAAGAGTTCGATACCCGCGTTGCGCAAACCAGGCGCTGATATCTCCGAGACCGCAGCCAATGTCGAGAACCGGCCCTTCAGCCGGCAGCCAGCCCTCGTCGACCGCCTCCTCCACTTCCGGAGAGATTGCACGTCCGCCCCAAGCGGGCGAGAAGTCATCCCGACTCCAATATTTCTCCCATACATGTCGCTTACGTGCCCGAGCATATCGACGCGACAGAGGCGAGAGTAAACTGCGTGTCAGATGAACCAGTCTAGTGATCATTGATTCGCCGTTACCTCAGGCGATCTCAAACCCGATGCCATAACCATCTGCACTCTGCTCAATCCTTTCTCCTCCATCCATTTGCGATTCCTCAATCACATTCCCCCCTATATTGTTCCGTGCCGACGGGCCTTGGCGTGACCTGCGTGGCGGGGTTAGCCGTGTCAGAGTCTACGCCGTTGGTTAGCCATCGTTCACTTTTCACAACCAGAGATGAACTCTTTACCGCATGTCTTCAGTTAACGCATCCCGATTAATGGCGGCTTCACTGCCATAATACTTCGCCATAATCTGCATATATATCCCGCTCTTCTTGATGGTCGCCAGACCTTCCTGAAACTTGGTATTGTAAATATTGTCCGGGTCCATTTTCTTTGAGAACACGACGGACACATCTCCCAGATTGAACGACTTCGTAAACTTATAATAGTCAGCTTCGCCCGGGAAAAGTTTCTTCATGTACATTATTCCTGTCAGGTCAACAATTGCCCAGACATCGATTCGTCCCATTTGTAGTTGTTTTGCGCTACTTTCATGCACTGTATTGGGGAAAAGCTTCAACCCTTGTGTCTCTTCCAGGAACTTCATAATGCCACTGCCAAACAGACCACCGATGTTGTATTCTGCCATGTTAGCGAGATTTTCATATAGTATTCCGTTCGGATATTTTCTGGTGTCATAAAGAAACGTTTGCGACACAAATTGTATTTTCGAAGAAACCGTGACGCTTGTAGCAATCTCCGGAGCGGCGAACAATATCGCTCCTCCGATCCCGCAAACGGCCTCACCATTGCTGACCAGACGAACCATCCGCGCAACCGGGAAAAATTGCATATCAACATCAATGTTCACCGCCTTGAATGCTGCTACAACGAGATCACCGCTCAACCCCTTGTCTTTGTCGTTTTGGTAAATAGGCGGATACTCAAATGCCAACACGACAATCTTCTCGTTCGCTGCCATTCCTTTGGTGGTAAACACGAAAACCAATACAAATCCCCAAAAAATGCTCAACCATGATTTCTTCCGTGATGCATTGCTCGATCGAAGTTCCTTCATTTTTTTCCCTCCGTGATTACACGTCGGAAATCGGGGACGTTGTGGAAATCGGGGACATCCTCTATATCCGTCCAACTCAAGGCTGACCGGCCCGTTTTAGGGCCGGTCCAGCCGTGAGTTGAGAAATTCTTTTGAAACTTGGAGACGCGACCCCTTAACTGTTTCGCCTGCTGCTCCGGTAGATGTGTATCCCTTGGCGCTTACCGTTCTATTGTTTCAGCCGTTCACATAGGGGCATGTAATCGTTGAGTGCGCACTGTCCTACAACCTGTGCCGGCAACTGCTGCGCACCGCAATCATTGATAACCGGTTTATATAAATTTTGATTCAAGAGCGCCTGTTTGTCATAGGTAACACTATAAATGTGGCCAGCCTCCGCAGACATGGGGGTCGTGACCGCTGTTGCTTGCCACGTTGTTGTGGCCCTGTTCGTGCCGACTGTCGATGAAGAAGACGCTGCATAGTCGGTGACAACGCTGTGCAGCCCCGGGTCGAGTGTATAGGCCGTAGCCAGTTGATTGTTGAAAAAATCAGGCTGTGGTATCGCTTTCCCATCCACAGTGAGCAAGTGGATAAAACTGTCGTTGACGAATAGATACGCGCACCCTTGTGCACTTCCGGTGGATGCCTCATTGATTTTGAAAACCTGAATGGTCCTCGTGGGGCAGGAGCAGGCGGAAATGGCCATCGCCAATGCGAAGGCGATGAACCGTTGAGCCAGTCTCCAGGCACGAAACATTTTTACTCGCATAAGAACTCCTTTCTATTGTTGATCTGTAGTTCTATCGCAAGATCTCCCCTCAGCTTTTAATCAGTTTGGCTACGAAGGTGGTGGGAGAGGCATCAATGGGGACATTCTAAAATCGTTAATCAACGTTGCCAAACAACCGTTAAAATAAAGATTTTAGAATGTCCCATATGCTCCCCCTACAGTCTGCGCTACAGACAGTTTGGTAGCCACATACTTCTCGCTCACTCGCCAGCCCTTCGACTCCATACACATCTTGTAGAGCCGATTTGCATCGGTCTGAGAAACCTTATTGCTCCCGTGGTAAAAGACACGATGGGAATATAGGGGTCACGTCTACATTTTCCATTTAATGTTGAATGTAGACCTGCCCCGTATACCTTCTCTTTTCAATTTTGGCAGTTCTGCATTTTCAATATCCCTTGCTCAACGTGCGGGTCAGCCGCACCGGGCCGTTGATGTATGAATTCAAAACGAAGGCCTTCCGGTGTCGTCTGGAATGGCTGTTCGCTGAAATTTTAATGTGAATGTAGGAGGTTAGAAGATAATGGCTTTACGGTCTTCCATGAGCTGGATGAATTTTCAGCCTGCCATAAATCATAGTTCTTTTGCAGATTCATCCAAAGATCAGGTGTAGTATCAAAAGCTCTTGACAGCCGCAGTGCCATATCAGGGGTTACTGAACCTCTTTCATTAAGAATTTTTGAGAGGGTTTTCCTTGAAACTCCAAGGGTAGAAGCCATATCTTTTATGCTGATAGATAATGGTGAAAGATAGTCTTCTTTTATAATATTACCTGGATGTGTTGGTTGCCTTGTCATTCTGTTCATGTGTACCTCTCAATGATAGTCGCCATAATCTACGATATATGCGTCCCCATCTTTAAATTCGAAGAATACTCTCCAGTTGCCAGAAACTCGTACTGAATGCTGGCCTTCCTTATCTCCTCTCAACTGATGAAGAAATGACCCTGGGTAGTCCATATCTTTGATGTCACTTGCGGCATTAAGACGATCGAGAATCCTCGCCAGTCTGCTGGTATGCTCGGTTTTAATACCTTTCCTGCTGCCATCGTGAAAAAAACGTTCCAATCCTTTATGGTTAAAAGATTTTATCATAATGCTTTAATGTAACCCTTTGGGTTTCGTGTGTCAACTAAGCTTCTTTCTGCAGCGAACGTGCAGGTCAGCCGCACCGGGCCACTGATGTGTGATTTCAAAACGAAGTCTTCCCGGTGTCGGCTGGAATGGCTGTTGGAAATTATTTGATTGGGGGCATTTGTCATAATTATTTTGCAATATAAGTAACAACACCCCCAATTTACATAGACCTGTTTTTCTGGGTGAATCAAGCTCTTTTCCTTCTCCGTGTAGCAACAAATCCAGCTAATCCGGTGCCCATAAGGAGCATTGTGGCTGGTTCAGGGACTGGATCGCCGGAGGAGGATGGAACTGTTGAGATGTCGTAAGTTAGTCTACACTCTTCCCATGGTGTATCGCCCCCAATAGCACCTGGGGTAACCTGCATGAATATGCTATGGGGCGAAAAACTCAAAATTTTAAAGGTAGGCGCAATATCCCAATGAAAACCATAACTGTATGAAACCGAGATGCCTGTGATAGTATCAGAAAAACCGCTGAATTCTATGATCTGACCGTCATTCGGATCCTGACCAGGCACCCCCCAACCTACATTACCGGGTGAAATTATATTTATGAAATTAGCGCCGAAATCAAGAGTAACAGGATTCACAAAAGTTCCAGAAAACTCAATCCCATCTCCAACGACTACAGAAATCGGTTCATGACCCGGTGGGTCTGGGGGATGTGTTAGCCAAGTTGCTGTAATTGTGTCACCTATAAACGAAGCGCTTGCAGGTTTAACTGCCAATATATTTGCTTGCATGACAGTAGCAACAAATAATACCAGCGTTGCAAATCTTTTCATAACAACTAACCTAGCCTTTTCTCCCATTTGGTTCCTCCCTATTTAATGAAATGTTGGTGATAGGTTGATCTTAGAAAAAACAACCAGTTAGAACTGCCGAGTATCCGCACGAGGAGCACCCAACGTTGCGATCAGAGGACCCGGCAAAGAAGGCTTAAATCAAACAACGGTGTTTTCCGGCGTCCTCTGTATTGCTTCTGTTCGCGTTTTGTATTTTTGCATCAATGCTAAATATCATATTCAAGGGCCGGCAAAAGCCCAG
>CAIQWD010000076.1 GCA_903875445.1 uncultured delta proteobacterium
GGTTTGCTTTCTGTCAAAGATCTGTGGGTAAACATCCATTACCCGGCTACGGCTCGGTAGCTCTTGGGAACCGCCTGGTGCGGACCCGCATGCCAGGTGGTGTGGGGGCTGGGGGAGAGATTCCCCCGGCTACCCGATTGGGCATATAAGATCCCAATGTTGAATTTGCCCTTTCCAGTTACTCTGGACTGAATTTACGATTTCTGAATGGAAATTATGGTGTTTCGGTTGTAATGCCATGAGAAAAACAACATGTGGTGTCGAAAATGCTTCAACAAGCGAGCTTGGCGTTGTGTTTTTCAATTCTCCCATCATTCGCTGGATGAAGTTGATACGATTTTCTCGGATAAAGTGTTGATATATCAAAAGAGACTTTCCTGAAGACCAAAGTTTTTCAATTTCTCTCCAGTAAGCAAACTTTGAGGAGTATTTTCTGCCATAAGGCGTTGACTTAACCTCCAAGCCGTTATCAGGGTCTAGAAAAACAAACTCACACTCTTGTGAGTGAGCGGTAAGTGACGAGAACCATGCATTTCTTTCTGGCGAGGAATCTGGAACACGATTTGAGAAATAATAGGTTTCCGGCAAAAGCCCAGTGTTTTCCAATAAACTAACTCGCCGTTGTTGTTTATTGGACAGAATGTCACGGATTCCCTGAAACAACTGCGGATCGTATTTTGACCATTTACTCGGTTGTTCAAGATATAAGGTGAAATTGCCATCAGTGCTCCCGTCATCAGGTGTGAGCATCCAGGCGACCAACATTCGAAGTTTGGTTACTTGGATTATTGACCGGAGCAACCCATACTTTCGATAATCGTTGATGTCTCCGAAATATTGGTCTTTCATCGTATTTTCTTTTTAAACCACAATTTTGAAGTAACCGGAAATTACCCAGCCCAACAAATTATTCTGCCGACCTGTGTATCATCCCGAATTGTAGGGTCTGCCGCATGTTTTTTCATGCCGAAAAAATCTTTACCCTTCAGGTGCAAGACAGGTATTTCTGGTAATGGTCCAATATTTATAAAAATAATTTTAAAACCCGGCTACGTCCGAATTATTGCTTTTCTGCATAACCTTCCGACTGGAAGGATAACCACTTCTGGAGAGCTTCCCATTGTTCCCAGCCCCGCCGTATTACTGGCACGTTTCAAAAGAGTCAGAAGGGGCTTCCATGATATTGACTTATTCAATTCGCAACCTCGACCTGTTTTCTGTTCACGTTTACAAGAGGGGTTCCTCACCTTGCTACATTTTTTAACACGTTACTGAAGTATTGCCAAGAACAAATCACTATTAATCCGATCTTGTTGTCTTTCATGCCTGACGCGTCTTCGGGACGTTAGTATTCAATCTTAACCCTTTCCCTGTTCAACAGGGGCCAGCCTATCTAAGACAACAGCTTGGCAGTCGCATCACCAATGCCCATTATTAAATTGAAGAAAAGAGCCGAAGCGGGCATAATAGCGCCGAAACATGGTCGTCCGGTAAGCTGAATTATCACTAAAGGAGTAAAATGAATAAAAATATAGGGATATTAACAGCAGGTGGAGACAGCCCTGGGCTGAATGCGGCGATTCGCGCCATCGGCAAATCGGCGTTGTCCTCAGGGATGCATGTTATTGGCTTTCGCGATGGTTTCCGCGGGCTGATGGAAAATAGAACCTTGCGTCTTGGTTTGGAGACTCTTTCCTCGATCCTCACCAGGGGCGGAACCATCCTCGGGACCAGTCGCGACAAGCCGCACAAGATGCCGGTCGGTAGTGAAATTATGGATATGACCCAGGTCATCTGCGACAATTACCGGCACCATAACCTTGATGCCCTGATCTGTATCGGCGGTGGCGGCACCCAAAAAAATGCCTACCGCTTAGCGCAAAAGGGCCTGAATATCCTGACTCTTCCCAAGACCATCGACAATGATGTGGCGATGACCGACGTCACCTTCGGATTTCATACCGCCATGGAGATCGCCACCGAAGCAATCGACAGGTTACACTCGACCGCCCACAGCCATCACCGCATAATCGTCGTCGAGATCATGGGCCATAACGCCGGCTGGTTGGCCCTGGGGGCGGGCATGGCCGGGGGTGCGGATGTAATTCTTATCCCGGAAATTCCCTACGATTTGGAAGCCATTACCAACGCCATCCGCAAGAGAAAACAACGGGGCACCAATTTTAGCATTGTTGCCGTCGCCGAGGGGGCGTTGTGCCTTGCCGAGTATCAGCGTTACGTCGGTCTTAAGCAGGCGAAAAGCGAGGCAAAGGAAAAGGAAGACGGCAAAGCCCTGAAAAAGGCGGAGGAGGCCTTGCTCGAATTCGCCGCCCACCGCAGCACTAACACCCTAAGACTCTCCCAGGAGCTGGAAAAAATGACCGGCCTGGAGTCACGGGTGACCATCCTCGGCTATTATCAGCGAGGCGGGACACCCTCCGCCGCCGATAGGATGCTGGCCACCCGCCTCGGCAGCGCCTGTGTCGATTACATTGCCCAGGGCATCGGCGGGGTAATGATCGCCGCCGATCGCGACGGTACCAGGGCGGTGCCGCTGGCAGAGGTGGTCGGCAAGAAGAAGCTGGTGCCCCAGGATCATCCGTGGGTGTTGGCTGCCCGCAAGGTAGGCACCTGTATGGGCGATTAAAATCTCGATCCTTGACAAGGGATACAATTTGTGTACATTATTATAAGCTATGATAAGCTTTGAATGGGACGAACAAAAACGTCTTGCCAACCTTGAAAAGCATGGCCTCGATTTCTTCGATGTCGCTGAAGTTTTCGAGGCTCCGCATATTAAGGTTCCTTCAGCCTATAGCGGTGAGGAAGAGCGGTTTCTTGCCATAGGCTTGTTAAAGGGTCGCTACGTGACGATTATCTTCACTACCCGAGGCGAGTCAATGAGGATTATTTCTTTTCGGAGGGCGCGCCATGAAGAAAGACAAAAATATAGTGAGATATGCGGCAGCAGAGCTTAAAGCGAAAAGCGCCGAAAGTGCCACTGATCTTAGCAAGGTTGACGCTCTGTCGGACGAGCAACTCGACCACTTGATTGCCGAAGACGAGTGTGACATTCGGCCTGACTGGACGCGGGCTAAACTTATTTTGCCTCAAGCCAAGCAATCGATTCACCTGCGTCTTGAGGAAGATGTCATTAATTTTTTCAAATCGAGCGGCAAGGGACACATTTCACGGATGCAAGCTGTTCTCAAAGCTTATGTGAATGCTCATCGCCCCCACGCCAAGTGAGAGAATCGGTAACTGTGGTGCACCCTGAGAATTACAAGGAGTATTTTCCCCGATAGCCGCGCGGCGTTATCATCAGGTCGTTCCAGGTAAAGGTCTGGCTGTTGCCGATGATGACCGTGGACTGCATGCCGATCTCGCTTTCCAGCATTTTCTCTAAGGTAGTGACGACGATGGTTTCGTTATCCCTGGTGGCGGCGGTGACGATGCCGACCGGGGTGGACGGCGAGCGATGGGCAAGAAAGATCTCCCGGGCGCGGACGATCTGGTCGGTGCGCCGCTTTGACCTGGGGTTGTAGATGGCGGTGACGAAATCGGCCATGGCCGCGGCGGTGAGGCGCTTTTCGATGAGCTCCCAGGGAGTCAGGAGATCGGACAGGCTGATTGCCGCAAAGTCGTGCATAAGAGGCGCCCCAAGACGGGCAGCGCAGCTGTTGATGGCGGCAAGGCCTGGGATGATCTCGATTTTGCAGGTACAACCAGTTTCTTTTGCCAGTTCATACACCAGCCCAGCCATGGCGTAGATGCCGGGATCGCCGCCGGAAACCAGGGCGACATTCTTTCCCGATTCGGCCATTGTCAGGGCGGTGCGGCAGCGCTCCACCTCTTTCATCATCTCTGAAGAAATCACTTCTTTACCTGCCAGAAAGGCCGGAATCAGTTCGAGGTAGGTTTTATAGCCGATGATCACCTCTGCCTTTTCAAGGACCTCGCAGGCCGCGAGGGTCATCTGTTTTACTGCTCCGGGGCCTGTTCCGACAACGAAAAGGGTGCCCGGGCTATTGCCATGGTTACATTTTTCCATTTTCTTTTCCTGCTCTCAAGATGATTGCTTTGCGCGCTGAGAAGTGCGGTCGGTTCGGCAACGCCGATTGCCCCGACCGCCTTCAAAGCGACAAAGGATATTACTAGATTATTCAGGGTATTGATTTGTTCGCCGGGAAAAAACTCGATCTGCCAGCGATTGTCGACGGCAAATTGCAAAAGGCCCGGTTCGTCGTTTTTTTTGTCAATGGAGGCGAGGTTGCGGATGCTTGCCCTGGAAAGCTGCAAGTCTGCCAGTAATTCGCCCAGGGCTTCCTCGAATTCTCCGGCCGGGGTGCCACGGTTGCAGCCGATGCCGACTACCAGGGTGCGGGGGCGAAAGATCGTCGCTCCATCGGCATAGCGTGTCGAGGTGGAAACAATGATATCGGCCTGCTCGGGTTCGTTCACCCGGGTCAGCCCCGGCGGCAAGGAGAGGACCGTTTCATCGGTATAGATGTGCAACTCGCCGTGGTTCACCAAGAGAGTGGCGGCGGCAGTGAGTTTTTCCCGGCTGGGAGGAAGTAAATTCTGCTCATCCGCCCAGAGATCGAGGGCGACGAGGCTCAGGGTGTCGGAGGCGGTGGTGATGACCGGGGTTCCGCCGGTAAGTATCGCAACTCTCCGGGCCAGGTCATTGCCGCCACCCACATGTCCGCCAAGAAGACTGATGGCATGCCGGCCCTTCTCATCCATAACGACGACACAGGGGTCGATATGTTTGTCGCGCAGCAGCGGGGCGATGGCCCGGACGACGATGCCCGTAGCCATGATGCAGATCAGGCCGTCATAGCAATGCCAGTTGGCGGCGATGAGTTCGGCAACTTTTTGCCCTTCTGCCTGCGCAAGAAGGGTCGCGCCGTCAAGCCGGTCGGCAAGTTCCAGTGCCAGCTCTTTTCCGCCCCGGGTTATGGCGATAAGGGCAATTTTCATCAATTGCCGGTTCCTTGGCGGTAGCCGTGGGTAAAGGCGCTGTCATAGAGTTTCGACAAAGCCGGTGGCGGCCCTTCGGCCAGAACCCTGCCGACGGCGATAATTGCGGTTTTGGTAATGTTGGCCTCTTTTACCTGGGCGGCAATGGTCGCCAGCGTCCCGCGCAGCTGTCTTTCATCGGGCCAGCTGACCTTTTCAACAATGGCCACCGGGGTATCTGGTGGATAGCCACCGGCGAGCAGGTCGGTCACCACCTCGTCAATCATTCCGACGCTTAAAAAAATCATCATCGTTGCCTGATGGGCAGCTAGCGACTTGAGGCTTTCCCCCTCCGGCACTGGGGTCCTGCCGCCGCGTCGGGTAAAAATAACCGTCTGGCTTACCTCCGGCAAGGTCAGTTCGGTTTGCAGGGCCGCCGCCGAAGCTGTGCCGGAACTGACTCCGGGGACAACGCAAAAGGGGATGGCATGGCCGCGCAGCAGGGCAATCTGCTCATTGATCGCCCCATAGATCGAGGGGTCGCCGGTATGCAGACGGACGATCTGTTTGCCATCCTGCCAGGCCTGTAAAATGAGAGCAAAGACTTCATCGAGATTCATGCCCGCCGAATCGTGGATTTCCGCCTTTAGTCCGTCAAGCAGTGTCCGGGGAACCAGGCTGCCGGTAAAAATAACCAGGTCGGCTTCCCGCAGGAGGCGTTGGCCTTTGACCGTGATCAGCTCCGGGTCGCCCGGACCGGCGCCGACAAAATGGACTGGGTGGTGGCTGCCGGCCATTGCCGGTTGCTTGTCGCTCGCTTTGCTCATCGTGTTCCCGTCATTATGGTTATCGGATTGAAAATTTTTGTATTGCCGTCCGGGTCTGTTCGGGAGACCTGGAGCGTCGAGGTATGCACGGTAAAACCATGTTCTCGCATTAGCGGAGGTGCCATCTGCACAGTTTTTACGACAACCCCGTTAATGACCAGGATGCCGCCCTCGGTAAGCCGAGACGCCACTGCCGGAACAATGGCCGGGAGCGCGCCGCTGCTGCCGCCGATAAAAACCCGCTGCGGGTCGGGAAGGCCGGCAAGGGCTTCCGGCGCCCGACCCAAGACCGGCACTATATTGAAACAGCGGAATTTGACAATATTCTTTTTAATATTTTCCAACTCTTCTTCTTTTTGCTCGACGGCGTAGATCGTCAGTCGCGGGTTGGCACGCGCCGCCTCGATGGACAGCGAGCCGCTGCCGGCCCCGATATCCCAGAGCACGCCGGTCTCCGGCAGGCAAAGTTGGTGCAAGGTTGCTGCCCGCACTTCGTTTTTGGTGATCAAGCCCCTGCTGTGGTGGAGGAGCTCTTCCGTCAAACCGAAACGGTAATCGGGGTTGGCGGGAACGTCGGGGATCAGCAGGCAGACGATGTTGAGGGCGGAAAAGCGTTGTTTGCACGCCTCCGCCAGATTGCCACGAAACACCCGCTGGCTCGCCAGGCCGATATCTTCGGCGACCAGCATCCTGATACTGTTCGGCAGCTCGGTTTCGCCGATCAGCGTCAAGTAATCGAGCAGTTCATCGGCGATGCGATCGGGGCTATGGTTCGCATCGGTGAGAACAAGATGTTTGCTCCGGCTCAGTAAGATCCCTGGAAGATGGGCGGCATTACGGCCATGCAGGCTGGTGATCGTCGCATCGTCCCAGGGAACGCGAAACAGGGCGCAGGCTTTCTGCACCGCCGAGAGGGCGGGGAAGATAGCGATCCTCTCCTCGGGGAATTCAGTGAGCAACCTACGGCCGATGCCGAAAAAGAGGGGGTCGCCGCTGGCCAATACCGCAACATTGCCGTGCGGCAAGGCGTTACGCAGCGCTGTCAGGGACTCCTTCAGTGGGGTGATTTCCACATATCTGTCGGCAAAGCCGGTGACCAACTCGGTAAAGCGCTTGGCCCCGACGATCAGGCTACACCCTTGCAGCAGTTGTTCCTGCCAGGTGGAGAGCAGCGAGTCGGCGATGCCGATAACGAAAATCTTAAACATGGGCGAGGATTTCCGCCTTGTGGTTGACTAAGTAGACGTGCACCGTTCCGCCGGTCACCTCTTGGCAATACTCTCGGGCCTTTTGGCAAACCGCCTCGGTCAGGTCGTGCCTTCCGGCCTCTTCGATATGCGTGTACATTTCCCTGGCGGTATTGGCCTGTGCAAATTTTTCCAAGAGCGCACCCTCGGCCCCAAGACTTGCCAGCAGCCTGGCTCCATCGGCCACCTCCAGTGCCCCGTGCCGCACATGAGTCTGCGGGATGCGTAGCGCAGCCTTCATGATTTTTGCCCACATTCCGGCCAGATGCACGGTCGAGAAACCCCTCTGTGCCGCCTCCTTCAGGGAAAACTCAAGATAATCGCCCATCATCGCATAGGCCTCTTCCGGCAGGTTGAGGAGCTGCTGCGCCCCCTTCTCGGAGGTTCTGCCGGTGGACAGCACCACCTCGGAAAGTCCTGCCTCCCGAGCCACATCGAGGGAGGCCTTAATGGTTGCGGTCCAGGCATCGGCGGAGATCGGCCGGACAATGCCGGTAGTACCGAGAATCGACAGCCCGCCGACGATGCCGAGCCGGCTGTTGAGGGTTCTCAGCGCCAGCTCCTCGCCGCCGGCAACGGAAATGATGACGGTGAGCTTTTCACTCCCGGTAACTTCACGCACCGCTTGACAGATCATTTGCCGGGGGACCGGGTTGATGGCCGGTTCTCCGACTGAAACCGCCAGGCCCGGCTTGGTCATCTGGCCGACGCCCGGTCCCCGGCAGAGACGGATGTTGCCGAGGAGCACGCAGTTGCCGCCGGCTTGCCGCTTGCGGCCGGAGCTGACGGTGGCGATGATCTCGGCACCGTTGGTCACATCGGGATCGTCTCCGGCATCTTTGATCACGGAAGCGGTGGCATCACCTTCCGCAGTTTTGCAGGCATGAATGCGAAAACTCTTCCGGCTGCCGTCGGGAAAGGGGATGGCGATTTCTTCGGGGAAGATGCCCTCCAGGAGAGCCAAAGCCGCCGCCTTGGCAGCGGCGGCCGCACAGGAACCAGTAGTGAAGCCGCTGCGGAGACGTTTGCCCATGGTTACTCCGCCGCCAGTCGGAGCAGGGCGTTAATGATCGCCGCCGCCACCGGGCTGCCGCCCTTGCGGCCGAGGCTGGTAATATAGCAGTTGTTTTCTTCTATCAGCAGGGCCTTTGATTCGGTGGCGTTGACAAAACCGACCGGCACGCCGACGATGAGCGGTGCGGTTTCGGGATTAAGAGAGGCGACGCTGCGGATGGCTTGGACCAGGGCGGTAGGCGCATTGCCGAGGGCGATGATGCCGATGTTCGGTTCGAGACACATTTCGATTGCCACTTCCGACCTAGTCTTTTTTCTCGTCGCAGCAAGGGTAGCAATCTCCGGGTCGGCGACCCGGCAGATGACCTTGCCGCCCCATTTGCCGAGCATCGCCTTGCCGATTCCGGCCGCCACCATGGTCACATCGGTGAGGATGTCCTTGCCGTCACGGATCGCCTTGATACCTCGTTCTATCGCTCCTGGAGCAAAGCGCATGGAGTCCCTGAAGGTAAAATCGCCGGTGGCATGGATGACCCTCTGGATGACCCGGAAGGTCTTTTCGTCCAAGTCATGCGGGCCGAATTCGGCGCTGATTATGCGAAAACTCTCCGCCTCGATTTCCGTCGGCGCTATCTGCTGCAGTTGCACAGTCATATGATTTTGTAACCCTCTCGGCAATAATTGATAAATTCGTTCACCACCCGCGGCGCAAAACCGAAATGGAGATGCATATAGCCGCCCAGGACCCGGCGGTAGACGTAACCTTCTTTAGTGCCGTTGCTTACCTCGTAGATAAGGGCAATATGGTCAGGCATTGGGTCGATGTTTGAATAGTGAAATTCATGGCCGCGGAGGACTGTTCCTGCCGGCCCAAAGCAAGAGGGACACGCCGTCCGTACCTCGCGGTAACCGAGGCTGGCTCTTTTTTCCTGCATCCGCGCCTTAACTGGAAAGGCGCCGACCATGGGATGGAAGGCTCCTTGCTGATCGACGATCCCCTTGGTCAGATACATAAAACCGCCGCATTCGGCATAGACCGGTCGGTCGTTTTCTATCCACTCGTGGATTGCCGTACGCATCGCCGTGTTGCCGCTTAACTGCCCGGCATAGAGTTCCGGATAGCCGCCGCCGAGGTAGAGGCCGTCGAGGTTCTCGGGAAGTTCGTGATCCTCAATCGGGCTGAAGAACACCAGTTCCGCCCCGGCCTCCCGCAGCAGGTCGAAATTGTCCTCATAATAAAAACAGAAGGCCTTGTCTCTGGCAACACCTATTCGGCACCTCGCCTCTTGCGGCGCAGGCGTTGGCGTGTTTGCCACCTCGGCAATGGAAGAACAGAGGGTTAAAATTTTCTCCAGGTCGATGTGGCGGGCAACCGTGTCGGCGAGCAGTTGCAATGCTGCTGGGCTGAGTGGTGCCTCGTCGCCGGTCAGGAGCCCTAAGTGCCTGCTGGGGATGGAGAACTCGACGGTCCGCGGCAGATAGCCGAGAACCTCGGCCTTGCAGTGTTCGCGTATGGCGTCGCTTACCAGTTGCAGGTGGCGATTGCCGGCGATCCGGTTAAGGATCACCCCTTTGGGCGCCGCCTCCGGCAGAAAAGTCTCAAAGCCTTTGACGATGGCCGCAGCGCTCTCGGCCATGGAGCGGACGTCGAGGACGAGAATTCCGGGTAGGCCGAGGGTTTTGGCGAGCGAGCCGCTCGACGACAGGCCACCGTCGAACATGCCCATCACCCCTTCGATAATGGCGATGTCGGCGTCCCGGCTGTTTGCATGGAAGGTTGAGCGGGTGAATTCCTCGCCGCACATCCACAGATCGAGATTGCGCGAGACTGTGCCGGTGACCAGCTGGTGCAGGCCGGGATCGATAAAGTCGGGGCCGCATTTAAAGGGCTGCACCCGCAAGCCTTTTGCACGGAAGGCGGCCATCAGGCCGAGGGCCACCGTGGTTTTGCCGGAGCCGCTGGAGGTCCCGGAAATAATGAATGATGGTGGGGTCGAGCTGCTCATGGTTGACCCGGCGCCTTCTGTTCAGGTTGCGGGTAAAAGGCGGCATTCAACTGCTCAATGCCGTCGAGGATGCGCAGGGTGGGGCGCGACACCAGGGCCTCGGCAATGAGGAGGATTTTCCCCTCGCGCACCGCCTTAATCGCCTGAAAACCCGGTTCATCCTTGATGGTCTTCTCCTCCACTGGATTCATCGTCCCCTGTTGGGCGAGGAAGATATCGATCTCGTCGCCTCGGCTGAGCAAATGCTCTTTGCCATAAGCGGCGATATTGGTTTCCCGGACCTGCTCAGCATCGGCGGCCAGATTGACGCCGCCGGCCTGTTCCAGAACATAGACAGCAATGCTGTCCGCGGCAAAGGTCTTCATCTTACTGTGGATCGACTCGAAATAGACCTTTGGGCGACGGTCGAGTGGAATATCCTGCAGGCTTGCCTGCACCTTGGCGAGACGGGTGGTGAAGGCGGCGATCATCTCTTCCGCTTGTGTTTCACGGCCGGTGAGCGTGCCGAGGGTTCGCCAATAGGCGAAGTTCTCTTCGATAGTGTTGGGTTGCAGGGAGAATACCATAATACCCGCCTGCCGCAGTTTGTTGAGAAATTCCGGATAGGAACGTTCGATCATCGGCCGCACCAGGATCAGATCGGGGCGGGCGGCGATGAATTTTTCCGGGTCTTCCCGGTAGGAAAAGGCCGGTTTGCCGACAACGGCGGACGGATAGTCGTCACCCTTGCCGACTCCTATCAGCAGGTCCTCGGCGCCCAGGCTACAAAGATTTTCGGTATGGGCGGAATAGAGGGAGATGATTCTGGTGAACGGCTTAGTTATCTGTACCTTTTGCCCGGAACTGTCGATGACCATTGTTTCGTTCTGCGCATGGGTGACCTGCGTGGGGCAGAGGCAGCAGAGGAGGATCAGAACCAACAGGATGGAAGGTGTTCGATTTGTAGAAAAATATGTATGTCGGTTAATCATCTTGAACCTTCACTTAAAATATTGAAAACTTACATGATGTGCTTGATTGTATGGATCTATTGTAACCTGTGCCTGAACGTCGAATGCTTCAGAAATATTCTCAGCAGTCATCGTTTCCGGAGTCGGCCCATATTGCTGCAGCCGTCCATCCTTCATAAAGATGAGAAAATCGCAGTAGGCCGCCGCCAGATTGAGATTATGGATGACGGCGATGACTGTCCTGCCTTCATTGTAGACGAGATTACGCGCAAGATTAAATATTTGCAGAGTATATTTAATGTCAAGGCTCGAAGTTGCCTCATCAAAAAACAGCACCGGCGTGTCCTGGGCCAGAGCCCTTGCCACCACCACCCGCTGTTTCTGGCCACCGGAAAGGGTATTGGTATAGCGATCGCGCAGCTCCTCAATGCCGATTGCCGCCATGGCGTGATCGACCGCCTGCCAGTCCTTCTCGGCAGGGCTGGAAAACCGGTCGATATGCGGATGTCTTCCCATCAAAACAATTTCTTCGACGGTAAAGCCGAAACCGGTGTCAAATTCCTGGGGGACGAGGGCCAATTGGCGGGCTAACTCCCGCTTGTCATAGGAAGACAACGGGTTATCTTGGAACCTTATGGTGCCGCTGTGAGGTTTTTTGCAGCCGGTCAGGAGATCAAGAAAAGTCGTCTTGCCGCAGCCGTTCGGGCCGACGATGCCGTAAAACTTGCCGGGCGGGAGAACAAGGTTGATATCGTCGAGAACCAGGGGGCCGGTATAGGCAAAAGATACCCCTTCAATGCTGAACAGACAGTGGCTACTCATAGCTTCGGCCCTTCTGTTTCTGGCGGAAAATCACACAGAAAAAAGGTCCGCCGATGAGTGCGGTGAGGACACCAATAGGCACTTCGACCGGTAGCACGGCGCGGGTCACGGTATCGGCCAGGAGCAGCAGAATGGCACCGGCAAATGCCGAGGCCGGAAGCAGCTTGCGGTTGTCCGGGCCGACCAGGTAGCGCATCAGGTGCGGCACGATGAGGCCGATAAAGCCGATGATGCCGGTGACCGCCACGCAGACCGCGGTCACCAGCGAGGCAGTGAGGAGAAGGATTTTCCGCACCTTGGCGGTATCGACGCCAAGGGAGTCGGAGGACCTGCGGCCAAGGCTCATGATGTTCAGATCGCGACCGTAAAAAAGAGCCACTATCGCCCCAAAAAGGGCCGCACAACCGACCAGCATCACCCCCTTCCAGGTGCTGGAGGCAAAGCTGCCCATCAGCCAGAAGATGATGATAGCCACCTGCTCATCGGCCAAATATTTCAAAAAACTGATACCGGCGGAAAGGATGGCACCGACAATAACCCCGGACAAAATAAGGGTCTGCGCCGAGATCTGGCCGTTAAAGGTAGAAAGGCGCATGACCGTAAGAAGGGTAAGAATGGCGCCGACAAAGGCGAACAGCGGGGTGGAGAAATGGCCGAACAGGGTGACATTGGCCAAGAGGGCAAGCGAGGCACCGAAGGCGGCGCCGCTGGAAATCCCCAGGGTGTAAGGGTCGGCCAGGGGGTTGAGGAGAATGCCCTGATAGATGACACCGCTCATTGCCAGCCCCGCTCCGACCAGTGCAGCGGTGAGGATGCGCGGCAGGCGGACGTCCATGACTACATAGGGCACGGTTTTTTCCAAGCCCTCGACCAAGGACGGGTTGCCCAGAAGGTGGGCACCGATCACCCGGAGAATGCCTTCCGCGCTGATCGTCATGTAGCCCATGCCGGTCGAGACAATGATCGCCAGCCCCGTGCAGACAGCAAGGACGAGGGTCAGGAGAAAGAATTTTTTATCCGAGTGACGAAGCATAGGGTGGTATTTTCAGGCCGTTAGCGAAGAATCATGTGAGAAAGTAGTAACAAATGGCCACCAGGACGACGCAAAGCGCTCGTACCACCTGGCTAACCCCGACCAGCTGCAGAGCCAGGTGCGGCGTATAAATGCCGGTGTAGTAGGGCAATTGATGGCGAATTGCCCTGATCGGCGTCGACAGGATATTGCCGACCAGGAGGGCCAGCACCACCTCCTTGGTGGTCAGACTGTTGGCCGCCAGGAGGACGCTGGCAGCCGACAGGCCGGCAGAAAACTCGGTGGTCACATGCAAAACGACGATACCCAGGCTCTGCGGATTGAGCCAGGCCAAAAACCAGGCATTGGCGGCAATGTAGTGTTCAAGTCGGGTAAAGAGACCATATTTGGTGAACAGAAAAAAGAGGATGTACACCGGAATCATGAACAGCAGTACCTTGCCGATGCGCTTTTTCAGTCGTGTAAAACTCTTGACCAAGGCGTCCCGCCAGGTGATTTTACCCTGTCTTGGCATGGCTGTATAAGCGGCACCATCACTCTCCGGCAGGAGCAGGCGGCCGCCGAAGACTACAAGAAAGGTCTGGAGAATTGTGGCGGCGAAGGTCAACCCGACATACAAGAAAGCTCCACCTTTAATCATCGGTGCAGTGAGCGAAAAGACCGTCGGCAGATGGAGGAAAAAGCGTGGCAGCGAATTGAAAAGGTTGGCAAGGTACAGCTCGGTCTTACCCATCTGCCCCTTATCATAGGCTTCGGCGAGCATGGCGTTGGAAGAGACGCCGGAGATAAAAGCGATCGAAAAACTGGCGCCGGTAACCGACGACAAGCGCCCCATTTTCAGCAGGGGACGCACGAAAATGTCCAGTCGGTGCGTCCAGTTCAGGCTTTCGATGAAATTGGCGATAAAAAGGCCAAGGGTGATGAAGAAGGCGAGTCTGACAATCGGCAGGATGATCTGCGGCCAAAGTTGGGTAAGGAGGACCTGTTCCATGGGGGATACATTGAGGATATTCGGGTTGCCTCCCGTTCTTAATTCCGACCTGGGACGAGTGCCGGGAGGGGAGGCGTTTAGGGTAATTCACGGCGATACTACACCTCATGAAGAAGAAAGAAAACAGATATTATCGCTGCCCGGTAGAGGGCTGGGCAAGGGATGATCCGGCTGTCGGGGGCTTCTTTGCCTGGGAAAAAACAGTTGACTTTCTCTTGTCCGGCTTGTTAACTTGCTGCCACGTTTCAGGTGCTTTTTTGGAATTCGCCCGTTTACCGGGATGAACACCAAAGCTCAAAAGGGAACCTCGTGTAAGTCGAGGACGGGCCCGCCGCTGTAACCGGGTACAAATTTCACGGAAAACCACTGGGGACTCTCCTGGGAAGGTGTGAAAGATGGATGATCCGGAAGTCAGAAGACCTGCCTGAAATGCAAGTATTGGCTTATCCCGTGGAAAAGGATGCTTCAATAGATACGAGGACAACAGGGACTCCCCGGATCATCATGATGATTCGGGGTTTTTTATTCTCCGGATCAACGTTTTATCAAAGGAGGATATCCCATGTTGCAGACTGTTGTAAAAGTTGTCCTACTCGCCCTGTTCTTGGCCGTCAGCCCCGCGGTTGCCGCGGGTAATCCGCCGGTAGAAGGGAAAACGGCGATACTTCTCGCCAGTTTCGGCACCACCGTCCCGTCCGGCATCAAGGCGCTCGACAATATCACCGAGCAGGTGCGAAAGGCCTATCCGGGGACCGAGGTGCGGATCACCTTTACTTCCAATATGGTCCGCGCAGTGTGGAAAAAGCGCCGGGCCGAGGCCCAGAAGTGGCTCGACCAGGGCATTTCCGCCGAGATTCTCAATGTCAAAAATATCATCCAGGCCATGGGTGACCTGCAGGAAGACGGCTATCGCAATATCATCGTCCAACCCACCCATATGTTTTATATGGAGCAGTCGTATGATCTGAACAGCTATATCACTGCCCTTGGTTCGATCAAGACCCTGAAAAGCAAGTGGCGGCCCTTTGACACGGTGGTCATGGGGAGGCCGGCCCTCGGCATGCCGGGCGACCGGTACAGTTACCACGACGATATCGACCGGGTTGTCAAGTCGCTGGCCGGTGACGTCGAGATGGCCCGAAAAGAAGGGGCGAGTCTTTTGTATATGGGGCATGGCAACGAGAACTGGTCGACCGGTATCTATGCCGAAACAGAAAAGAAAATGCGTACAGCTTATCCCGAGGTACAGACCTTTATCGGCGTGGTGGAGGGCACTCCGGCTCTTTCTGATCTCCTGCCGGAAATAAAGCGCGCCGGGTCGAAAAAAATCATCCTCCGGCCCTTTTTGATTACCGCCGGCGATCATGCGACCAATGATATGGCGGGCTCGGAGGGAAACTCCTGGAAATCGATGCTGACGGCCGCGGGTTTTACCGTGCAACCGGTGCTTGAAGGCCTGGGATCGAACCAGGCCTTTGTCGCCCTGTTCGTCGAAAATATCGCCGATGCCGCCAAGGAAGGGGGACTCACCCTGAAATAGATCGGGGATCGGGCAGGAGATTGCAAGAAGCACGGTGGCCGGTGTGGTTGGCCGCCCTGGTCGGTAGGGCAAAATTTAGGTGGAAGGTGGAACATGCAGGGAACGTTTTATGTGGTCGGGGTAGGACCGGGAGATCCGCAGCTCATGACTTTGAAGGCTGCAGCGATCCTTAAAAAATGCGCGGTCTGGTTTGTGCCCTCGGCCTTTGAGAATGGGGGCAGCATGGCCCTTTCGATTGCCGCAGGAGCCGTCAGTCAAGAAGGCAAAACCATCCTCAGTCACAGGTTTCCCATGAAGCAGGTGCATCGGGGACAAGCACCCGACCCGGAAGTGAAAAGCGCCTGGCAGGAGGCGGCAAAGACCATCATGGCCTGCCTCAAGGAGGGCCGGGATGTGGTTTTTCCCACTTTAGGCGATCCGGCCATCTACTCAACCGGTTTTTATGTCTGTGAGACCCTTCAGGAATACGGCTCGCCCTTTCATGTCGAGATCGTCCCCGGGGTCTCGGCCATCGGCGCCTCTTCCGCCGCCGCCGCTGTGCCGCTCTGCCTCGGCGATGAGCGGCTGGTAGTGATCCCTGCGACCTTCGAAAATGAGCGTATTCGCGAGTTGCTGAATCTCTGCGACGTGGCGGTGTTCATGAAAGTACACAAGGTCATGCCCCGCCTGGTCGGCCTCTTGGAGGAACTGGGCCTTGCCGACAAGGCGGTACTGGTTGAACGCTGCAGTCTGGAAGACCAGAAGATCTGGAGCAATGTGCGGGAAGCGGTTGACCAGGAGATCCACTATTTTTCGACGATGGTGGTGCGCAAGGGTTGAGGCTCAACCCTGTGCCACCTTTCTGCTTAAGGCAGTGCCGGGTATGGCAGCGGTGCCGACCTGTCGAAAAGGATCTTAGCAACCGCTATCTCGACATACGGCAAAGCCCTGGCAAAGGCTTCAATTTTCTGAGTCATGCCTTTGTCGGTCGCGCAGCCTTCGATATAGACAACCCGTCCCTGCACGGTCACCCACAGGGTGGAATCGGCAAAGGGGTTGTTGTCCTTCAAGCCGGCCTTGAAGGCACTGGCGATATCCTGGTCGTAGGCATAGGAGTTGGGTCGGTCGCACTTGCCGACAAGCCAGCAGGTGGTTCCCCGTTCCGCCCGATGATGGGCATCGGTCAGTCGCTGATCCTCAGTGACAAAGGGTCCGACGGGCATGGGGCAGGCAGGTACGGCATCGGAAATCTGGAAGAACGGGTCGTGGAACCAGTTGTCTCGCTTGGCTTCGGCCCGGGCTTGGAGCGGTAAAACGAGAACGATAAAAAGTAATAATACGAAACGGTTTCTCGCCATATGATCACTCTCCTATCCCCGGAAATTGTTAATTGTTGTCCTCAATTACTTTGCCGCATTCTTTGTTGATTGTCCAATTTTTTCATTTTTAGGTACTGCTCCGATTGTCTTTGCTGGGGCTGGCATCGGTGATGAGTCGCAAGAAGGCAATGAGCGCTTCTTCCGCGAGGGTACCGCGTTGCTTGCCGTTGTACTCGACGTCCAACAAACCAGCCGGGTTGTACTCGCCTGCCAGGTATGCGTGAATGCGCCGCAGCCGTTCGAAGTTTGCCGTAGTACCTGGTTTGAGATTGTTAGGAGCGATGTGCATCGCCACCAGAGCAAGAAACTCCTCGTCGGTTAGCATGGCGAAGTCCTTGCCGAAGTATACTCGGGCGCCGCTTGCGTAACCGTGCACTGCTTTGCCGTTTTCGTCACCGAGGTAGCAAATGTTAAGGAACAAGAAAAGTTGTCGATCCTTGGAGACAAGCGAGTCCAGGGCGTACTGGGCGATAAGGGTTTGACGAATCTTGGCGATACCCTGGTGAAAACCTTCGGGAAAGTAGAGGAGTTTTACCAGTCCTTGCGCGATCGTGGTCATCCCCGCACCGGGTGTCGCCAGGTCGACACCACGGTGGTAGGCGAATGTTGGGTCTTCGACTGCGAGTAGCATGGCCCGTCGTTCAACTGAGAGATCCGCTAGGCTTAAGGGCGAGCCGTAACGTACCAATGCAGCTTCTACCAGAGCAGGGGTTGCACGACGCGCCACGCGTACTTCATTTCCATAATATACGGTCGCGAAGGCGAGCGTCAGCGCTGCGATTGCAGCTATTGCGAGCAGTATGCGTATAACTTTACTCATTATTTAAGGAGATCGTCGTTTACGGCAATCTCCTGTGCCTCCTGATACTGTGGAATCGGTAGCCCGACTTTACGAGGGGCCTGCTGTACTTCCGGATTGCCCGGTAATCCGACCCACACCTTCCAGCCGCTGCCCCAGGCGTATTCCCGGTAATCTCGGTAGCTTGAGTCGGCAGGGGTCCACTCCCCGTCACTGCCGCCAATGCGTACGTAGAGAGCACCTTTCCTGCCTTCTACATAGGCGGCGTAAACGCCACGATCGCGGGCGTTCTGCTGGGTGTGAAATTGACTGCCGGAGTGCACATCGGCCACCTTGCGGGCGTTGATCAAGGCTTTGATCCTTTGGCTCAGGTCGTTGCCCCAATCGAAATAATGCTTCCAGTAAACGGTGGGGACGCCGGGGTGGGTGAGGATATAGGCGTATGCCTGTTCCACCTGCCAATCGTTGAGGAAGCTGTCGTGTTCGTGGTGCAGCTCCGGTCTGCCGCTTTCGTCGGTTCGATAGCCGGTATCGTGGTTTTCAAGAAAGGTGACAGCCCTGTTCCGCCAGGCAATTCCGTCGGTGCCGTCGCCCACCAGACCTATCCCGGTGCCAAAAGGTCCGTACAGGGCGAGGTAGTTGCCCTTATTGTCTTTGAGGGTGAACTGGCTGCTGAAATCGAAGACGCTGCTGGTTGTTCGGAAATCATTCGGTGTGGTTGCGGTATACCATACCCATCCCCGCTGTTCGGCGTGTTTATCCCAATCGTATTCCCCTACGGAAAACGTGGGATGGGTAGCCCGGTTATAGGTGGCGATCCAATGGGCGTGGTAGCCGTGCACCATATCATAGCGCCAGCCACGGTAGCCTATCGACCTCAGTTGCAGCAGATAGCGGATGATGTCGCGCCGTACTTGGGGATTGGTGTGGTCAATGTCCCGAAACGAGGCATAGCCATAGGTGGTGCCCCCGTGTTGGGTATATTCGCTGGGCCTTTCCTCGTCGTTTCCCCGCATTTCCAGAGGGGTGTTGAAGATATCGGAATCAGGATTGGTAAAGGCCTCATCGTTTTTGGTAATAGTCCTGGTATCCCAGTCGGGATTCTTGAAGTTCGCCCAACCGGAACTGCCATCACGATGGTTAATGACGATGTCGGCCACAGGCTCTGCGCCGTTTTGCAGC
Organism: uncultured delta proteobacterium; assembly: GCA_903875445.1. Taxonomy (GTDB): domain Bacteria; phylum Desulfobacterota; class Desulfobulbia; order Desulfobulbales; family Desulfocapsaceae; genus Desulforhopalus_A. Next base: position 18,732 of record CAIQWD010000076.1, read on the forward strand.
AGTGCTTCAAGCATTACCCTCTGCTGCTGCAAGGTGCCGTAGCTATTGTTGAGATTGAAATATTCCTTGGGATTGTATCCGGCACTGTATTGACCGGCAAAGCAGGGAGGGGGCAACCAGACGAGATCGAACCGGCCATCGCGGATCTCGGAAGCCTTGTCTTTAACGATCTCGTACCATTTTTTTTCACCGAGACCCTGAAACCGTTCAGGGGAGCCATGGCGGTAGGATTCCCAGTAGAAACCCTGCAGCATGACCCGGTCGTCGTCGAGGCCGGCCTGGGCAAACACTGTGGCGGGGTAGAGGAGAATGCCGATTAATAATAATTGAAATAATCGCAATAAAATCCGGTTGTTCATGATCAAGATCCTCCAGTTTTTGACAAGGAATTTATCTTGTTTGCATGGCGCGAAACGGAACTCCTGCGGGGAATGGGGTTTTATTGCCGCCGGGCGATCTTGTATTTTTCGAACCGTACTTTTTTGGGCCTCGGCGGCAACTTATTCAATCGAATCCTTGATGCATGCAATTAAAGCCGCGGGCACCATGCTTTCGGGAACCACTATTGTTTCGATACCTGCTTCAGTTTCGCGTGATATTCGATAGTTAAATCCATCACGTATCTGCATATTGTTTGGTAACTTGAGCAGTTTCCCTTTTCGGCGTGAAAATAATAAATTGAGAGCAGTACGGTCGGCTAGTAACAATTCAGCAACATCTCGTTCTCCATAACTTTTCAGGTGGGGACCACCAAAACCGCCAAGACCGCCAATCTTCTCAATTTTTATTAAGCCCATAGTTGATATCCCAGGTGGTTGCGCTTTGCTACAGTCCCACCGCAAGCCAACCAGCATCAACTGCAGTACGCAGGGCAGCATTAGCCGGGTACATCGAGGCAGTCAATTTACGGGTACGGTTAGCAAAGCTTTTCATCTTCATGTTTGGACTGGGTTTGAAGTCGACCATGGCTTTATACCATATCTGACCGGCTTTCTCCCAGCTCTTACCACCAATTGCCATGGCGATTTTATAGAAAGCAAAATTAGCAATACCGCTGCTATAATGAGGATCCATCCCAGGTTTATATTCGGAAAAGTGCGAGGGTTGCGGTGCAAGACAATGCACAGCTCCAGGGTTTGCCATATCGCGAAGACAAGTGAAATGGCGGGCCGTCGCACCGGGCCCCATGATGTCGTGACCGATCAGCCAATCAGCTTGATTGACCATCTGGTCAAGACGCCACTGACGGAACATACTGCCAAACACATCGGATAGACTCTCGTTCAAGCCTCCTGCCTCATTGCTGTAGGCGAGCTGCAGGGTATGCTGGGTGACACCATGCGTAAGTTCATGGCAGATAACGTCGGTGGATTGGGTGAAATCGATGAAAATGTTGCCATCGCCATCGCCATACGCCATTCGCATACCGTTCCAAAAAGCGTTGTTGTAATTTGTCCCGTAGTGGACTGACGACCCGAGAGTCATTCCGGCGTTATCGATTGAATTACGTCCGAAAACGTTTTTATAAAATTGAGCAACAGCCTTCGTTTCATCATAGGCTCGTTTGATTGTTAAATCTGTAGAACTTCCGGGGGTAGAGATCGGGGTGCCTGGCAAAGTTTGACTATGATTGCAGTTGGCAACGGTAATCGCAGGAGTGCCGGCTATTACTACCGGTGCGAGCGAGAGTGTATTGATAATATTTGTCAGTTTTCCCGCCTGTGCGCGTAATTTGCGCAATTCTCCATCGATTAATGCGGTGTCGGAAAAACATTTACGTTCCTTTTCAGTCAGTTTGATATCTTCAGAAAAACGTTTTAAAACATCTCTTGGAACTATGGAGCATTGGCAAAGGTGATTGTGGGCTGTTTGAAGTGACATGGGTTTGTTCCTCCGGTTTTAAGCTAATCCAATTTTTTTCCAGTAACCCTCGATCTGGAGCTTCTCTTTGAGGTAATCGAGAAAGTTTTTCTTGGTATAGTTCCCTCGAAATCGAAAGAGAAATTCGGAGATCATTGCTTCTTGCCTTTGTGGTGGGTAGAGATCCCACTCAATAAACAGATCCTGTTGTTGATGTTTGGTCATGGCGATCATTTCCTCCTCACTTATGTTGATAGTTTGTTCTCGTTCATGGTTTTCACCTTTATTTTTTCTCATGATAAACTTCGAATTCTTACAAATATCTTACTGGCAAGGACTTCATTGAAAAAAAATTGGATTGAATGCTTTTTTTCAGACGATGATCGCCTTATCGCATCCCCTCTATCGATAGTTCTTAGTGAATATCAGGGATAAAAAAGAGAATAAGAATTAGTATTCTTACCTTGCATTTTTAATGGGACATCCTTAGCATGAGTAGTAGTTTGAATGGTCCGTCTCTTTTGGTCTTCGATAACCGTCGTAAGGAAGAGCCGGAGAATTTGCATACCATTTACTGGTATTACTGTTATTCCTTGTGACAACCAGATGCGGACCTCTCTGATTCTTGCATGGGCAAAAAAGGACAGATCATGGAACCACAAAAAACAAGAAAACAAGCCTCCCGAGAGAACAAGAAAGGAATGGATGAACGCTATAAGGAAGCGCGTGAAAATATTGCGGGAGCAATTCTTGAAGAAACACCACCATCGGAGATGGTCGATATATCCGATTCCTATCAGCAAAGTCGTCTTATCCTGATGGATTATGTTACGCTTGACTGGCAACATCGCCAAGATATCTTGCGGCTCATCAATCAGATCAATCTCTATGCAAATGACGATACTCGTCGACGCCCACTCAACATTATAATGCAGGCTGAACCTGGTTCCGGCAAGTCGCACCTGGTAAAGTGCCTGGCAAAGAAACTTGAGGCTCATCATGCAGCAGCAGTCGATTTCAATATGGCGAGCCTGCAGTCTATCGATGACCTCATTCAACCACTTGATGAGGTTCGAAATCTCAAAGTTATCGATCGATTACCTATTCTCTTTCTTGATGAATTCGACAGCAGCCCATCTAATTATGCGATGTTACTGCCACTTATGTGGGATGGCGAACTGCATGTAGGACATCGTGATTTGAAACTTGGAAAAATCGTCATCATACTTGCCGCCAGCGGCAAAAATATTGAGCAGGCGATGAAATCCGCCAAGGCGATGCAACTGGCCACGGAAGTACAAGAAACAAAACTAGTGGACCTTTTGTCACGCATCAATGGTGGCGCCTTAGAGATACCCGCTCTCGATGCGACGTCCAGCGATAGCGGCAAAAATGTTGATAAAGTCTGTCTCACCGTCGCCCTGCTGCAGAGACGATTCGGTAATAGATTGGAGACCATCCCATGGGCATTGCTTCGTTTTGTGGTCATGAGTAAGTTTAAGTATGGGGTGCGGAGTATTGCTCACCTTGTTGATCTTGTCGCTCCGCTTGACGAGAAGGCGTGTTCAATGCATCTCTCGGACCTGAATTTACCTCTTGTGTCTGTCCCGATTCTCCGTGACAGCAGTCTCGCCTATCATATATTTTCAGAAGACGGGCCGGCAGCGATAATCGAACTTTGGAACGAATGTTGTAAAAGTGATATTGCTGTCAGGATCAAGAAAAAGAGTGAAGAAGAAGATAATTTCTAAGGGTATCCGTACTTGGCTGCTGGGCAGTATCGTAACACTGTCGCTCCTGATGGCGGCGGCAATGCTGCTCCTTCCGTGGCTCATTGATCCCGCCTCGATCAAACAAAAAATCCAGACGGTGCTGACCGAACAGACCGGCGGTCGGGTTGACTACCAAGGGATTGGCCTTTCCTATTTCCCCCGACCGTCCCTCGAACTGCATCAGGTCACCCTGGCGATTCCGGACGTGGCAGAGGGCACAATTGCCGCCCTGCGCCTCTCGCCAAAATTCTTTCCCCTGTTGACTGGCGATTTGCACCTGGCCAAGCTCGAGCTGGACTCGCCGCAGTTCAGCCTCGAACTTCCTGACCAAAAGCCAGAAGGAATCCCATCGCAACCTTCTCCGTCCATCGTATTGGGCAAGAATCTGCCTTCGGCCATTGCACCGCTCGGCCTGGTAATCGCCGGCCTGAAGCTACAGATCGATAACGGCCAGCTGGTGATCGCCAGGAGCAAACAAAAGCTGGTCGTACTCAAAGGCCTGAGCCTGAACGGCAGCGTCCAAATGGTGGGCGACGGGATAACCGTCAGACTCGATCGACTGGCCCTCGCCGAACCGGCCCTTGCATTGACCGGAGACCTGACTCTGGCACCGACCACCCCGGCAATCACATTGAACCTGTCAGGCACCGACATCGATGTCGATGCCACCCGCAGAACCGCTCTGGCCCTGGCAGGCGACACCAGCCCCATCAAGAATATCTTCGATTACCTGCGCGGTGGTCGGGTGCCGCAGATCAGCTTCACCTTCCACGGTGAGAACCCGTCTGAATTGGGCGATCTGAACAATATCCTGATCAAGGGGCAATTGCAGGACGGTAAAGTCTCGATCCCGGAGATCAATCTCGACCTGACCGAGGTCGTCGGCGAGGTGGTCATCGGCAAGGGCGTACTGCAAGCCACCGGACTGCAAGCCCACCTTGACAAATCAACCGGCTCGGAAGGTTCGCTGAAGATGGGTCTGACCAAAGAGAACGACCTGTTTCAGTTGGATCTGATGGTAGGCGCCGACCTGGCGAACACCCGGTCGATCCTGCAGCGGGTGGTCCGTGCCCCGGCCTTCACTGCCGAACTGGAAAAGATCACCAACCTGCAGGGCACCGGCCAGGGGAAATTGACCCTCGGAGACAGGCTAAGCGACATCAACGCCAAAATCGAGGTCAGCGAGCTGAGGTTGTCCGCCGACTACCAGAGGGTGCCATTGCCGATCACAATCGCAGAGGGACGGCTTACCTTCAGCAAAAAGCAGCTGAGTCTCGACAAGTTCAGCGGCTCGTTGGGACAGTCGCGGTTTGCCGATTTCTCCTGTCTCTTTCTCTGGGACAAGAACCTATCCCTCGACGTCGGTTCCGGTCGGTTCGATTTGGACATGGCCGAGCTCTATCCCTGGCTTGCCTCTCTGCAAGGACTGCGTGAGAAGCTGAAGGAGGTTAAACGTATGACCGGCCGACTCGAATTATCTGCCTTGAATCTTAAAGGCGAGGTCGACCGGCCATCTGAGTGGAAGTTCACCTCGACCGGCACCGTGCAAGACCTCTCGGTCGATACGGCACTCCTTCCAAACGGCATCAATCTGGCGAGCGGAGGCTTTAAAGTCGATACGCACCAGCTGACCTTCAAAAAATTCAAGACTTCAAGCCAGGATGCGGCATTCATCCTGTCCGGCAGCCTCAAAGGTTTTCCCCATCGGCTCGAACGGATCGACCTCTCACTGGACGGCTCCATGGGACCACAGTCGGTCGAATGGCTCTCGGACAAACTCAAGATGCCAAGGTCCTACGCGATCCATGCGCCCCTTAGCATCAGCGCCGCGCAGATCTCCTGGCAGCCGGAGTCTATCGCCTCTTTTAAGGGTTCGGTATCCATAGAGAAAGGGCCTGCAATCGTGGCCGATGTCGACTATCGGCCGGGACAACTGCAGGTCAACCGGCTGCATATCAAGGATCAGTATTCCGATGCCGGCATGGTCATTGACCTCAATAAGGATCAACACGACTTCAAGTTTGCCGGCAAACTGCAGCATGAAACCCTGCAAACCCTCTTCGTCGATCCACGATTCAAAAGCGGTCGACTGGAGGGGGACTTTACCGTCACCGTCCCGCAAAGCGGGCAAGCCAAGGTTACCACCACGGGCCGGCTGACCGGAGAGAACCTGCCGGTGCTCTTGTCCTCGGGCGACACAGTAAATTTTGAACAGATCGCCCTGAAAGCAGATGGTCCACAGGTGAAAGTCGACATCACGAAACTCACCTGGAAGAACTTTACCTGGGAGCCTGTCGAGGGGACAGTCTCCTTCGATGGCGATAGGGCCGATTTCATGCTTGCCGGAGCCAAATTATGCGGCATTCATTCGCTTGGCTCGTTCTCCTATACCGGAGATGAATTCTCTCTCGATATGACCCTGCAGGGGAAAAATCTCGACGTTGCCACCAGCTACACCTGTTTGACCGAGGGCCGGGTCAAGGCAACCGGTCGCCTCGATTTCTCCAGCAGGGTGACCGCCAAGGGAAAAATGGCTGAACTGGTCAAGGACCTGAAGGGCCCTTTGCAGATGACTCTCAGCAACGGTGTGATCGAGCGGGACAAATTGGTGGCCAGGACCCTGGAGGTGCTCAATGTCACCGAGATCGTCAAAGGCAGACTGCCGAACCTTGACACCACCGGCCTCGCATACACCACCATGACTCTGCAGGGTGAGTTCAAAAACGGCAAACTGCTCATTCATAAATATTTTATGGATGGAGAGACCCTCAACCTGATAGGTTCCGGTGAAATCCGTCTGGAAGAAAAGAATCTCGAGGTCCAATTGCTGGCTGCACCATTTAAGACCGTCGATACCATAGTAAAATACATTCCCGGGGTCAATTACCTGCTGGGCGGCAGCCTGGTGGCAATTCCAATCAGTATCACCGGAGTTTTGGGCGATCCCAAGGTCGAGGTCATGTCAGCCTCGGCGGTCGGTGCAAGCCTTTATAACTTGGCCGAACGGACCATCAAGTCACCCTTGAAACTCTTCGAAACGATTATTCCCAGGGGTAAGTAGCATGGAAAGTTACCCTAGAGCGGAATGCCCTAACTTGTGTTACTAGATCCATCAAACACGCATCCTATGGTATTTTATCAGGTTCGAAATGGCTTTTTCTGCAGACTCGCTCCGGCTCACCGGACCCGCGCGGTTTGCGGGGGCCGGTGAGCCGTTTTTTCCTCTATGTTTACGATGTATTTTATGTGAAACTTCGCATGTTGCGTTAAGAAATACGCCCATTGGTAGACATCTATTTTCCCTAGTTTATGCACAGTCATAGTCACTTTGCAAAGCGTTCCGCTGCCGTCAGAAATCTGATCCAACAAATTTTCTAACTGCACCACTTGCTCTTTCAACTTGAGCTCGATTTCCGTCTTGGGTAACTTTTTCTTAGGAATCAGGTGCTTCGGCGGATTCCATTCGAAAAAACCAGGCATGGAAATTTCGTTTATTTCCTCGAGACTCCCGACGTCTTCTGAGTACTGCAGTTCCTTTTTCCTCTTTAAACACTTTGAGACACTTTTATCCAAGGTGAGCAAAAGAAAATAGCCAGTGAGATAAGTATGCTCCACATGCTTTAGAATTGTCCAAGAGTCATCATACGGCAGCTTTTGATTTAAGTAGTCATCGTCTTTTCTACACAAAGCGCCTAAGTAGCTATATGCGCCTTCAAGTTCGTTGGTAATAACTTCTATCGCTCGTACAACATTCATTTTCCCCCACTGCTCCTTGTGTCAGGCTAACGGTGCAATAACCTGCCGGTGGAGGGATCACCCTTTTTAACAACGGGGCTATTTCCAGTCAGGTTTATTGACTTGATTGAGGTCATACCCCTAGCTGATTGCCACAATCACGTGTTGTGCCATGTGTGACCGCAGTTAACGCATTGTGGCTTGTGCATGCAAAGGCGTGAGCCACATTCTGGACAGGACCACTTGGCTTTTTCCTTGGCAACAAAGCTTTTTACTCCGATGGCCAGGATGCGCTCTAAATTTGCAATGACGTTTACTCCGTATTTGGTCCGGTAGCGATCGTCAAGATGGAGTAGATCAGCGCAGGGATATTTGGCGCAGGAAAAGCAGAACTGATGGCCACCGGCGGCAAGGTCTTCACAGTTTTTTATGGCACAGGTAAGGCACGCGTTCGACTTGTGGTTATCACCCCCCTCGGCAACCGGGGCAAGTGATCTCGAATGAATGAGCGGCACAGGCTGCAGTTCACGCCACACGGCGCTATCAGTGCAATGTCATCTAACTTGTGCATCTATTGCTCTGTGGTTAGCGACCATATTTTGCCGTAAAGTTCGCTTTTGCAAGGGTGTTCGCATGAATCATGAAGCCGATTAATGCAGCGGATGCATCCGCAGGAACATCAATTTTTTCAATTTTCAGTGAATAGACTGTAAAAATGTAACGATGCGGCTTGTCGCCTTTTGGAGGGCATGCTCCGCCAAATGCATGGGCGCCGAAGTCTGTACGACCTTGGAGAGTTCCTGGAGGCAGGAGCTTACCTGTTGCATCTCCTGCACCAGAAACCAATTCAGTAATATTCGCTGGAATATTGTAGACAACCCAATGCCACCAGCCCGAACCTGTAGGTGCATCGGGGTCATACACAGTAATTGCGTAGCTTTTTGTTCCTTTTGGCCCTGGCGTCCATTTCAATGCAGGTGATTGATTTTTCCCAGTACAACCAAAGCCATCAAATACTTGTTCCTCGGTGAGGGTAGCACCAGGTTTAATAGTTGGACTCGTGAGCTTTACGGTATCGGCAAGAGCTGCAGTTGATGCAAAACAAATACTGGCAACTACCAAAATCAATGTCTTGAACATAACGAACCTCCTTTTTGTAAGATGTTGAAACACTAACGTACTTGTCCGTCGTACCGGTAAGCTGACCTAAGAATTCAAAACCGCTGCCTTCCCGGTGTCGGTTGGGCTAGGTAGTTGGACTTAAAGTCCCAAACACCGGCATTATAAATAATGATAATTCAAGACCCCATTCTTTGCATTAAGAGTGTCTATTTTTTAAGGGAAATCGGTGTATCTGGAGAACCGGCATAGAAAACCACTATCTCTGCGGGACCATTGCCTGTGTTCTTTCCGAAATGCCATTTATTCACAACTTCAATGATTGGATCTCCAGCCTTGAGAAGCAATTTCTTGTCGTCTTCAGTTATGACAGTAAGCTCTCCACTTAATAGTACTCCAGCATTTATCACCGGATGTTGATGCAAAGGTAAAGTTGTTCCTGCTGGAATTGTTATTCGCAAAATCGTTACTTCAGGCATGTCTTTCGGATATGGGGGCAATGGCGTTCCGTCCCAGCTTGAGCTTGCCTTAACCAATGTAGCAACTGTGATGCCAGTGGAATCATCGGCTTGAACTGTGCTTGAGAGCAATAATACCAACCATAAACCGAAAAAGAGTTTCTTCATGCTTGTTCCTTCCATTTAGTAGCCGACGATTCAATTGGGCATCGTGTTAATCTTCTTCTTGCTTCCCAGTTTCCGTGTCGTAAGATTCTGAAATTATAGCTTTCTATTTCATATGTTTTGGTCACCTGATGCGACGAAAATTGGCCAAAAGGTTATTTATGATAAACTTTAGTAACGCGATGATCATCGATTTATTCGGTGCATGGTCTTGCTAATAAAAGTTTCCCCCCCTAAAATATCCTCTTGAATATTAGCTCGTTCCCCTTTTCCCGATACTTAGTATGTCGAATTGGAGTGTGAAATTTCCAAATCATTGACCTGAAGAAAGGCGGGGAGGACAATTGCTGTCGGGTTGCGTGCGCCATAACTCATCGATGTATTGTTGACAACCAGAGGCCGCGAGAGCCATGCCAGCCGGTCGCCAAAAATATCCAACAGACTTTGGGTGATACGCACATTGTAGGGCACAGCTACTGAGCCGTCCTTTTTGAGCAGCAGCGCACCAAAACGTGAACTGGCGGTGATCAGCCCCTTTGACGGGTTGACGATGTTCATATAATGCAGAAAAGGGATGTACAGCAGGTCGTTTTCGCGCGGCAGATTGACCAGCTCTTCGAGCGTGGCGGCCTCCTTATCGCCGCCGCCCAATACAAGGCTCTTGTGCATGACCGTGTGGCCAGTGGGCGATGCGCCGAACTCGTCGGCATCATCCTGTAACCAGGTAAATGAGTTGAAGATCCCGTTCAGAAAGATCGGGAACGGCTTGCGGGATATCCCCATCTGATCCCGCTGAAAGGGGAAAGTCTCCGGACGGGTCGGGTCATCGGTCAGGTTGAACTTGTTCGAGAACACTTTTCGACCGACTTGATCCCCGGCGATGAAAGAAAATCCTCTTTTCATCGAGCCGCCGCTAAAACCGATGTAGTTCATCATGGTAAGCAGATCGCCAATGGCGGCAGAGCCAAAAACAATGTCATACCTGCCCAAAGGCAGCTGCTGTGGCGCATCGTGCCGGTAACGCTCCAGCAGGAAGGTCAGGTCGCGGCGCACTGCGAACGGGTTCAGATCGGTTTTCTTCTGGGCCGACTGCTCGGCAATCACTTCCCATTTGAGGGTAATATGCGAAAGGACGATGCTGATCTGCGCATCGGTACTTTTGAAATACTGGAGATGTTCCGAACGGGTATTGATTTGTGCGGTAGTGTTCACGCCTGAAGAGAAAATCCCGGAGAGTTTGATTTCGTCCGTTTCGAGACCCGCCACCGCCTGGTTGAAATACTCAAGGCGCTCATCACTTGCGATCCCGGCCAGCGCCGCGTCAAAGACGCTTTCATCGATAAATGTTTCCGGGTAGACCGGCACGGTTGGCTGGTAATTCAAAGGCTGGACGTGCTTGACCATTTCGGCGGCAATATCAACCCCCTGTTTCATCTCGGCCAATTTATTCAAATCGGTGATCATTTCATAGCTGGCGTGTTTGCTCTTATCATAGGCGGTAATTTCCAGGCGAATGAGATGCTCGTTGGTGTTTAGCGAAATGGCCGAGTTGGCAAAACGCATCAGACAGCTCTCTTCTTCGTGATAGAAGAACGTGGCTTCAACGTTTTTTGAAAGAGCATAGATGCGCAGGTCACGCAAAACTTGCAGAATTTGTTCTTTCACAGTTACTCTCCTATGGTCACATTGTCAAAGCGGCAGACCGGCACGCCATGTCCCAACTGCATGATCTGGTTGGGTTGTCCCTTGCCGCAGTTATCGACACTGCGCACTTCCCAGGTGGATTTATTGCCCACGGCGGAGAGCGAATTGTAAAACTTGACGGTCTCACCTTTGTAGGTCGAATTTTTCACGACGCGGGTAACTTTGCCGTCTTTCACCAGCCAGCCAATATCGGTGGCAAAGTGAAATTGCTCACGATTGGAGCCGATCGACCAGCTCTTGTCGCCATCCAGAATGATTCCTTTTTCGGTGTTTTTGACGATCTCAGCCAGCGAGCCATCGCTGCCGGGGTCGATGTTGATGTTGGTCATCCGTTCGATCGGCACCCGATAAAATGCCGTCGCGCGGTTGGCGCCACTGCTTCCGCTGAAGATCTTTTTGCCTATGCGGTCGTTGGCCTCTTCCACCATCTGGCGGCCGGTAATCGCGCCGACCAGCAGGCCCTTATCAATCAGCACGTTATCCTGTGCGGGAACGCCATCATCATCAAAGCCAAAACTACCGGGGCTGTTGGGGAGAGTGGCATTGGCGCGGGCAGTCAATTTGCTAGAGCCGTAACGCAACTCGCCGAAATCACTAAGCTTGACGAACGAACCGCCCGCATAGGCCAATTCATAGCCAAGAATGCGATCCAGTTCGAGTGCGTGGCCTATGGTTTCGTGGGTTTGCAGGTACATAATCCCGGGGAGTAAAATTACCGAACGTTCGTCTTTGGGGCAAACGTCAGCCACCAGGACTTCGTTCATCTCCCGTACAATTCGTGCGGCATTTTCGCTGAACAGGTGCGGGTCAAGCGTTTCCCAACCCCGTGTTGCGCCAGTAAGCGATGGGCTGAACTTCCGCGAATGGGACTCCCCCTGCGCATCGACCCCCATGACCTGAATTGTGGGAAAAACTTCGATAATGTTCTTCTCAATCTCGCTCTCTTCAGAATCAAGGTAAACGATCTGTTTGCGCATGAAGATCAGCTCGCAAATCCGCTGGGTGACGCCTGTTCGGTTTAATTGCCCATCCAGCTCTTTCATAAACGCTATTTTTTCCGCCAGCGGCACGGCAAACGGATCAATCCGGTTTGGACTGGTGAAAGAGGCCCGGATTGGCACCTTCCCGGCTAGACGAACCGGAAAGGTAACCCGTTTCGCCGCAACACGGGCATTGTCCAGTGCTTTATCAAAGAGCGCTTGAAGATTGTCGGTATTCGACGAGGCAGAAAAGCCCCACGCCCCCTTGTAAAGAACACGAACGCCAACCCCGCTCTCACGAGATGAGGACGCATTTTTCAAATTGCCATTCCACATTAAAAGCTGGCTGGTTTCTTCCACAGGATACCAGCGCGCATCAACGGAGGATGCCCCTGCCACCATGAGCCGGTCAATCTGTTTTTGTAATTTCTTTCGCACTGGACTCTCCATGGTCATATTTTATATCGAATAGTCCTGTCTTCCATTATTCAACCTCATCAGTCAGCAACACGGAGGTGAGCGAATGGCGGCGGCCACAAGACGCCCCACCGAAAGGTTCGGCCTCGTCAGCACTGAATTTTCTTGGTTCGTCATCTACAGGACTACCGTACCCTGATGATAAACTATCTGCCAGCCCACATTTGTAAGCTTCCAGATGCTCGCTCGCCGAGTCACACGCGCTCCTTGCCGCAGCACATACCTAACCAAGTAGTAATCGACCCCAAGAGCCGCGCAGTCAAAATCTTCAGTCGAGAGCAGCTCATAATCACCTGCGGATTCCCGCTCGGCCAGAATCCTCAGAACCAGCTCTCGGTTATACCGCCTCCCTGACGCGCCAACTTCCCAAAAATCGGGAGCAATCACCCTTTGGTATTTGTGCTTCTCCGGTCCGGCCGCCGCAGTGTGGAAAACAGGCTCCAGATGCTTGAGTTCTTCGCAGACGTTCTCTAGATCCTTCGACATTGCAGTAGGGCGCTCCTATTCAACCGAAAGTGAAAATCACAGTCGCACCTGGTGCATTTTTTTGTTAAAAGAGTCAAGAGCAGACTTGACCCTTTCTTATATCGAATAGTCCTGTTTTTCATTATTCAACCTTATCAGTTAGCAACACGGAGGTGAGCGAATGGCGGCGGCCACAAGACGCTCGAGCTGGGAAAGGCACGTCGCCCGCCGCCATACGCTCCACCGAAAAGTTCGGCCTCGTCAGCACTGAATTTTCTTGGTTCGTCATCTACAGGCCTACCGTACCCTGATGATAAACTATCTGCCAGCCCACATTTGTACGCTTCCAGATGCTCGCTCGCCGAGTCATACGCTCTCCTTGCCGCAGCACATACCTAACCAAGTAGCAATCGCCCCCAGAGCCGTGCAGTCAAAATCTTCAGTCGAGAGCAGCTCATAAACACCTGCGGATTCCCGCTCGGCCAGAGTCCTCAGAAGCAACTCTCGGTTATACCGCCTCCCCGACGCGCCAACTTACCAAAAATCGGCAGCAATCACCCTTTGGTATTTGTGCTTCTCCGGGCCGGTCGCCGCAGTGTGGAAAACAGGCTCCAGATGCTTGAGTTCTTCGCAGACGTTCTCTAGATCCTTCGACATTGCAGTAGGGCGCTCCTATTCAGCCGAAAGTGAAAATCACAGTCGCACCTGGTGCATTTTTTTGTTAAAAGAGTCAAGAGCAGACTTGACCATTTCTCACTTTCTTTTCATAGACGGCGCCGTTAACGGCGTCCGAACGGAATGAAATGGAGCGCCTTAAACGGCTGGTTATGTGATTATTAATTAAAGTAATCCGATATGCTTGTTTTAGCAGAGAAGCTTTTAATTAAAACAAAAGACCACGCTAACATAGAAACTCCAGTGATTTGTGAGTATAGTGGTTGGGTTAAACCAAAGTGTTCCGGGAATATCCCAATAAATCCCAAAGGCATAATAAAGAAACCGATATATGGATTAATTTCTTTCCCTTTGAATATAAATATGGAAATCCATACCAATAACAATAAAATAATCCCTGAAAGAATAAGACCTATCACAAATGTTAATGTATATGTAGAAATAAAATCTAATTGGAATTTATTTTTTAATGTTGGGCCAAACTCTACAAATAGCGAACAAATAAATGCTGGAATAAAAATTTTTGCCGATAGATCATCTATTGCTTTGGCATATGTGGCAGCGAATGTTTCCAATCTGTTTCAACTCCTATGCATAACTTATGGGTAAGCGGCGGCGGCCACTCAACTTCCCTTGAAAAACGCGCCTATCTCCCGCCGTCCGCTTTACTGAATTGTGTACGCCCGGCATGGGCGTGATCTTATGGGGTGCAAGTCCCCTGTATGTAAACCCTGTTACTGTCGTGATGACAGGAACATAAATACTAGCCGAAAGCAAGGGCGGTTTCGTGAGGAACCGTCCGGAGGAAGCTGGA